>CBFHWI010000008.1:0-59890 GCA_965659475.1 Methylophaga sp. | reverse complement strand
ACAAGCAAAGTCTCACTAATGCAGCGAATTAAAGCGAACTAACCGGCTGTAATTTTTATTGGTTTAAGGTTAATTGTTAGATCTGCTCACGAGTGGCCAGCACGTCGTAGTGATAACCACTGCCAAACTTTCGAAAATTTTTGAACCCCAGCTCTGCCAGTTGCTGGCGAATCAGTTGCGGCTGTGACCAGCGTTCATCAACTTCATAAAATACTGCTTGCGTGCGAGTTAAAACGCCAGATTTGACCAATTCATCGATTACCGTTTTTTCAAACCCTTCGACATCAATTTTGATAATGGCGTCTTCAATAAATCTGAATATGTTATGTAAATCAGCCGCATTAATGCCTTGAATCGTTTCATAACGTTGCGACTTGGTCGGCTGCTGATGCCGCATTGATGCCGCACCACTGTGGCCGCGCTTTAAAGCAATTTGATAGGGTCCATGGTGGTCGGCGATCGCTGCTTTGAATGCCAAAGTCTTACTGCCGGCATCATTTATTCGCAAGTTATTGGTCAAATATTGATAATTTTCACTGACCGGCTCAAAAGCAAATACCTGCTGACAAAAACTATTGCCCGCCGCCAACAGACTATACAAACCCTGATTCGCGCCAATATCAATAAAACTGAATGGTTGCTGCCGAGAACCCAAGTATTCCGATAAGCCTTTGCCGTAAATACCCAGCAAGCAAAAGTGAAAGGTGGCATCAGTCCAGCGGGTTTTCAGATAAACACCGTATTTGGAACGGATAAAGCGCTGCCCATCAACGACAACAAATTTTGCCGTGAGCGCTGATGCCGGAAAAGGTTGATGAGGTGCTGTCTGAAAATACTGCGCGCCAATTAGGCGGTTTAGCCATTGAAACATGCCTAATCCTAACAAGAAATCCGATTTTGAGCTTACTGACTAAATATGACATTTTTATGTGTCGGGCAAAAACTTATGGTCGTTTCGCCTTCAAGGCTAAATAACCATTGACGTAATCGACAATAAACAGCTGGTAATGCCGGTTGGCCAGAAAACGTTTGAGCATGCCAGAAAAGTGCTTTTCTTGCAGAATGGCTGCGGTTTCTTTGCCAGATGGTGGGGTTTTCAACTGTAACCCTATTGAATTAGCCACGTTAAAATGCTGCCCAGGTCTTCAAATTGAGGCGTGTTGAAACCAGTGAACTCGTACGCAAATTTTCCCAGAGTGATAAATGTTTCAGATTTTCATCAGACGTTGATTGTGTAGGTTAAGATTTAACAGGCATACTCGACACACATTTCACCAAGCAAAGGATTTGCCCATGTCTATTGCACTCACCCCCCTGCTGTCGCTAATTGCCGGTATTTTGATTTTAATTGTGCCGCGTTTGCTGAATTATATCGTGGCAATTTATCTGATTATTATTGGTGTGGTTGGTATTTTTGGAGGCAGCATAAATTTATAACATCATGCCCGGTGTTGTCAGGCAGCACCGGGCATTGTTTTAAGTATTAATCACGCAAACGTGGATCGTTGTTTTTGTCGACATAATTGATTATCCACGGCCCGACTGACGTCAGTTGAATCACAGTTTCACCGTCGGCAACCGCGTAATGACGCATTTCCGGTGGCATCGCGGTGTAACTACCGGGAAGTAATGCTTTAGTATTGTTTGCATCGAATATTTCGCCCGATCCCAGCTTAAATGTCCCGGATAACACCGTTACCCGTTCGACATTGGGATGCCAATGCGGCGAAATCCGAAAACCGTCTGGCATTTTAATGCGCATGGTAAATACCCCGGCTTCAGTGGGATTGCCCTCTAATACTGCAACTTCAGCGCCGGCTTCTAACGATTTTGGCGCCGCTTGCCATAGGATATTATCGTTGCTGTATTGAATGTGATTGGCTGGGCCTTTATCGACTATGGCCTCAACAGCGAGTGTTTGCGCTGAGCCCAGCAGCATCAGCGCGCTGATTAAATAAGATAATGGCAGGTAATGCATGACGTTTCCTCCTCTGTGTGGAGTCAACCAGCTATGCAGTCAGCTAACTGGCTGACATCATTTGCATTTTAATCCATTGTGTTTCGAACGCACAAAACCCTCAGCGATGTTGATCACGGTCAACAATTTCACCCTCAATGACATTGTCATGCTGCTGCCGATGCGCGTGTGACTGTTCCTGAAAGCTCTGCTGCTGACGACGCATCATGCGCCGCGTTCGATAAATCATCAGGGGTACCAGCAGCCAACTCAGTAACAATAAAAATAATAATGCGGCGAGACTGAACACCATCAGCACACCCAGCATCAGCCAAATGAATAGCCGTTTCAGCCAGCTTCCCGACTGACTTTGCCTGAGTTGCGCCTGTATGGCCGCCCATCGCTGGCGGAAAAAAGCTGAATTCAATCGTTTACTCCTGAAATCCGGCACCGTCGTACCCTAAAAAATCACCAGAAACAATCTGCGGTAAATCCCGGATATCCCAGTTATATAAATACACCCATGCTTTCAGCGGCCTGCCATCAGCCAGGCGTATTGAGCGCTGTTCACGGCGGTATTCATGAGGCTCGGCAAACGCTGCCGAACATTCTTCATAATCGTCCAGTATCGCAAATAAGGCTGATGAGTGGTGGATTTGATAAAGCTCACCACGCACCGAATCAGCAAAATCAGTTGAATCGACCGCACCCGGATAGCCATCCGATAAATATAAGCGTCCACGCATACTGGCTTCGGCAATAAGTTCGGCCTGATGTTGCACACGCGGGTTTTCAATTAACTGGCCGCGTAATGTGCCGTAAACAAATAAAAATTCTGACATGCTGAACTGGGGGTAATCCTGATCTTTTAATCGACTGATATTATTACAAGCGAATATGAAGCAAACCTTAACATCTGATATTTATATTGGCCGTTTTGCGCCCTCGCCCACTGGTCCATTGCATTTTGGCTCTTTGCTGGCGGCAACTGCCAGTTTTCTCGATGCCCGCGCGCATCAGGGAAAATGGTTGCTGCGTATGGAAGATCTGGATAAACCGCGGGAAGTCGCTGGTGCCGCCGATGATATTTTGCGCACGCTGACAGCGTTCGGCTTTCAGTGGGATGGTGCGGTGGTTTATCAAAGTCAGCAGTTACCTCGTTATCAGGCCATCCTCGAATATTTACAGCAACAGCAACGGGTTTATCCCTGTGGTTGCAGTCGCCGCGAAATTGCCGATATCTTCAAGGCGGGCATGATCTATCCAGGCATTTGTCGCCTTGGCTTACAAGGCAAACCGGCCAGATCCTGGCGATTATTAGTGCCTGAGACAACAATCTGCGTTGAAGATAGAATTCAGTCAACCTTCCAGCAACACCTCAGCCACGACGTTGGCGATTTTATATTGCGCCGTGCTGATGGCATTTTTGCCTATCAACTGGCAGTCGTCGCCGATGATGCCTGGCAAGGAGTGACCCATATTGTCCGCGGTGCTGATTTACTGGCATCCACACCACGACAAGTTTTGCTGCAACGTTATTTAAATTATCCAGAACCCAGTTACGCACATTTACCGGTGGCAACCGATCATGACGGTCGCAAACTCAGCAAACAAAACCGCGCCGAACCAGTTCGCGTTGAAGAAAATGGCCGGGTGCTTTGTGAAGTGCTGTCATTACTGGGCTTACAACCGCCACCTGATTTAGCCTGTGCAACACTGGCAGATATTTGGGCCTGGGCTATCCAGCACTGGCAGGTCAATAACGTGCCACGCTGTCGACGGCTTTTGGCGCCAGATTGGTGTGATTAGTCATGCGCCTGAACAGTTAATCAATTATCAGGCCAACACTGTCGTCATCTCCAAGCAGCGCCCGTTTTAGAGTGGCCAAATCCATAAAATCATTGGCGTCGCCACGGCAACCACCAGCAAAGATAATGGCAAACCCAATCGCCAATAGTCATTAAATTTATAACCACCAGGTTCCATGACCAGCGTATTAGCCTGATGCGCTATTGGTGTTAAAAATGCACAGGATGCGCCTATCGCAACGGCCATCAACATCGGATCAGCGGAGACCTGCATCGTTTTAGCGACACTGATAGCAATAGGTGCTGCCAAAATCGCTGCTGCCGCATTATTGACGACATTTGACAGCAGCATAGTCGCCACCATTAACAAGAGCACCGTGACCGCCGGCGGTGAAGCCTGCGCCAAATTGACCAACAGATCGGCAATTAACTCTGAACCACCGGTGGCTTCCAATGCCTGACCGACCGGCAACATGGCTGCCAGCAAAATAATCACCGGCCAATCAATGCTGTCATAGAGCTTGCCCGGTGATAACAAACCGGCAAATAACATGGCTACAACACCCAGCACCATAGCCGTTGCTGTCGACACCCAATCGGTCATAATCAATGCAATCACGACTACAAATATCAGCGAGGCAGTTAATATCTTACGAGATTTGCCAAGCCGCAGACCGCGTTCAGCCAGTGGCAGACAGCCCATTTCCTGGATAGCGGATTTCAGACTGTCATCATCACCCTGCAATAACAAAATATCACCGGCAATAAACTTGATTTTGCTGAGTCGCTGGTCTAGTTGCTGACCACGCCTGGCAACAGCAAGGATATTGACGCCGTAGCGTTCACGGAGCAATAAACTGCGATTACTCTGACCGGCTAATGGTGAATCATGCGCCACAATCGCCTCAGCCACATCAAGCTGCTGACGCGACTTTTTTTCATCACCCTGCTGGTTTTCGTCCTGATTTTCGTCTGCAGCGAGTTGCAAACCGGTGATATCGGTCAACGCTTTGAGACTGTCAGAATCAGCTTCCACCAGCAAAATATCATCGGCCTTTAACACCGTGTACATAGACGGCGTATTGTTGTGTTCTTTGCCGCGCAGTAAAGCCAGCAAGCTAATTTCGGCTTCATCTTCGACGGCTTTGACCAAATCCCGCAAACTGCGGCCGACAAACTTACACTCTTCGGAGACTTTGACCTCGGTCAGATAGCTGCTGATTTCAAACAATTGGCCATCATCACCCCCGCCGCGCCGCTGCGGTGTCAACAACCGGCCCAGAAATATCAACATCACTAAACCGGCGATACTCACTGCAATGCCCACTGGTAAAAAATCAAACATGCCAAACGGTGCATCAGCCACTTCACGCCGGTAACTGGCAATAATAATATTCGGTGGTGTGCCTATCAGTGTCAGACAACCGCCGAGCAGTGAACCAAACGCCAGCGGCATCAAAAACATTGACGGTGATCGGCCACTTTGCCGCGACATCCAAATTGCCACTGGCATCAGCAGAGCCAGGGCGCCGACATTATTCATAAATCCCGAGCAAATGGTGACAGTGATAGTCAACGCAGCCATTTGTAATAGCGGTTTATCGCCGACCCTTGTTAATTGTCGGGCAACGCTATCGACCACACCAGCATTCAACAAAGCCCTACCCAGGATCAACACTGCCGCCACAGTGACGACTGCCGGGTGACCGAGTCCGGAAAAAACTTGTTCGGCCGGGATTAAACCCGTCAAAGCCAGGGCCAGCAGCGCCATAATCGCCACCACGTCATATCGCCAGCGATCCCAGATAAATAGCCCTAAGGTAATCAGCAGTATGCTGAAAATTAAAATTTGTTCGTATGTCATCGTTTGCCTTATTTGCAGCATCGATCGCGTTTTATCTGTCTGACAACATAACCCACAGCAACCTGTCTTGTCAGGCTTTCTGCTAGACTGAATTCACTGCTTATCAGCGGAGTATTTATGGCCCACGAAGAGCTGCACCTCAATCTGCGTAATCTGCATTTGGATGATTACGTTCAGCTCAAGCACCTGATGGACGTGGTTTATAACGATATTGGTGGCGCCTGGCCGCAGCACACCATTGAAGGGCTGGTCACGCAATTCCCGGAAGGGCAAATTTGCATTGAGGATTCGGGTGAACTGATTGCCGTGGCATTAACCGTGATGGTCAGTTATGACCATTTCAGTAATCCACATACTTACGATGATTTGATCTTAAGTAACGAGAAAATCTGGCATAACGCCGAGGGCGACTCGTTGTATGGGCTGGATGTGTTTATTCATCCCGAATATCGGGGCTATCGTCTGGGTCGGCGGCTTTATGAAGCTCGCAAGGAGTTATGCCGTTCGATGAATTTGCGGGCGATCCTTGCTGGTGGCCGGATACCCAACTATCACAAGTTTTCTGATGAACTGACCCCGGCACAATACATTGAACAGGTTGCCCGCCGTGAGATTTATGATCCGATTTTGACCTTTCAGCTTTCCAATGATTTTCAGGTCACGCGGCTGATGCATAAGTATCTGCCAGAAGACGAAAAATCGCTGGGGCACGCCACACTGCTCGATTGGAATAATATTCTCTACACGCCGCCCGAAACAGTGGTGCGCACCCGTAAAACCCAGGTTCGGCTCGGCGCCGTACAGTGGCAGATGCGGGAATTTACCTCTGTTGAAGAAGTGCTGAAACAAGTCGAATATTTTGTCGATGCCCTGTCTGATTATAAAAGTGACTTTGCCTTATTTCCGGAATTTTTTAATGCCCCGTTGATGGGCCTCACTGATCAAATGGATCAAACCCGTGCCATTCGATTTTTGGCTGGCTATACGGAGCAGTTTCGCGACGAAATGTCAGAAATGGCGGTCAGTTACAACATCAATATCATTACTGGCTCAATGCCACTACTGGAAAATGACCGGGTCTATAACGTTGCCTATTTATGTCATCGTGATGGCCACGTTGATATGCAACGCAAAATTCACATCACACCACATGAACGCCGCGATTGGGTCATCGAGGGTGGCAATGATTTTCAGGTATTTGAAACTGATGCGGGCCGTGTCGCTATCATGATTTGTTATGACATTGAGTTTCCGGAATTGGGCCGAATTGCCGCCGAGCAAGGCGTTGATATTATTTTTGTGCCTTACTGGACCGACACCAAAAACGCCTACCTGCGGGTGCGTTACTGCGCTCATGCACGGGCCATCGAAAACGAGTGTTATGTAGCGATTACTGGCAGTGTCGGCAACTTACCAAAAGTGGAAAACCTGGATGTGCAATACGCACAATCGTCGGTGTTTTCACCATCGGATTTCGCTTTCCCGCATGATGCGGTCATGGCGGAAACCACGCCTAATACCGAAATGATCATGTTCTCAGATCTGGATTTGGAAAAGCTGAAACTGGTGCGAAGTGAAGGTGCGGTGACCAACATCAAAGATCGCCGTAAAGATTTATATCAATTACTGAGCAGTAAAAATACGCTCAGCTGATGACGGTGGGAATTGACAAGCTGATTAATGTTAACGGGGTTTAGCACGTCAAAGTAAGAGCCATTCTTAGCATCAAAAGTACTTTCAATAGACTCACTGTTAGCAGCATAATGGTATTGTCGTCTCAGTTTACGCATTATGAGATCTAAAATTAGGGGGATTTTATGCCTGATAAGATTGGTCAAGTCAACGCTTTGAGTGGCAACGCTGTGGCGCTGAGCAGCAGTGGCGAAAGCCGAATTTTGACAGTTGGTAGCCCTATTTTTGCAGGAGACCAAATTCAGTCGGGCCCCGAGTCTGCTTTGGTTATCAGCCTTGATAACGGCCAGACGTTTGATATGGGGCGTAATTTACAGCTATCTGTCGATACGCTTTTATCCAACGCGCAAAGCGCCAGTGTGGAAGCAATCACGCAACCCGCAACAGTTGATGTCGAAGCCGTCCAACAGGCTATCCTTGAAGGTTTAGATCCATCAACGTTAACGTCAACTGCCGCTGGTGCCGGTGCCGAACCCAGCAGTGAGGGTGGACATACGCCGGTATATGTTGATTATCTTTCCCCGGAAGTTATTCCGGAATCAGGCTTCGATACAACGGGTGTGAATGTTGATTTTTTGGATCCACTGGTTGATACCACAATTCGTGGTGAAGGTTCTTCATCAGACGTTGTTGGTGACAACAATATCACTCCCCCTGACGATGATGATCCAACCGTGCCTGGCGATGACGATGACCCAACGGTGCCCGGTGATGACGATGACCCAACTGTACCCGGCGATGATCCTGGTATTGATATTGAAGATGGATTTCCGTTGGCGCAATCAGGTGTTGGCTTTCAAGCTTGGATCCAAAACGGCAATTTAAATTTATTTAATGCTTTAGTGAGCGAGCATGAACTGGGTTACGGTGTGTCGCAAAATGGTCATCAGCCCGGACGCACAGAAGGCTTGGACAATAACGAAAGTTTGCTTTTCGGGCTAACGGCACCTGCCAGTGTGGTCATGGTCACCATCAGTGCAGAAGATGGCAGTCAGGTTGGCGGCACCTTATTCGCTTATGATGCTGAGCGCCAGGAAATAGCTCAACTTGAGTTTAGTGATACCGGCACCTATTCATTGTTAGATGACGCTGGCGAAATCAGTTATATCGTCGTCAATGGTGACTCGCCGGATAACCATGATGGTTTTTTTGTAAACCTTGAGGCCGAAGGGGCTTCATCAGAAGCGTTTGATACGTTTATCGCCAGCAGCTTCAACGCTGATGACGCGGTAATCGATGACATTGAAGGCATGAATGATGATAACGAAGATGCCGACCAAATTGTGGTCGGAGCATTAAGCCCGGATTTAACTGACGACAACGACAGCGGTATTGATGCAGATATGGACTTTGAGCCGGCATTAAATCAAACCATCAGTAACTTTGACCCCGAGGTAGGGCTGGATCTTGGTAATTTACTGAATGTGAATGCTAACGAAAATGTTAGTGATTACCTCAACATTGTTGAAAATAATGGTCATTTGGCACTGTCTGTACTGGATAGTCCCGGTGGCGAGGCGACCCATGTATTTACTTTGGAAAACGTCAGCTTCGAAGATTTAGGCGTCGGCCATTATGATCCGTATGTTGAGCAAGCACAGATAATCGATACCTTGCTCGATGAAGGGGTGATATTCGTCGATGTCGACTAATCTGAAACATGCCAGCTTTGTATGACACGATATCTGGAATCAGATAACCCGACGCGACTGGATTCATAAAACACAAAATTATCAAGCAGCCAGGCAGCTTTATTGATGCTTAAGCTGTGTGGTTGGACGGCTTTTCTCGCCCCAGCACACCCATTTCAGAAAATTAACCAGCAGCTGTCGTTAATGGCCAATAATACAAAGGCTTATAAACAGGTCCATTATCAGTGCTTTGTGATTGCATCAACACAAATTCGTCAGCAGTAAAGCGTATCGGTGCAAAGTCCAGTGTAATCGCTTCGCTGGCTTTGCGAGCCAGTGTGATATGAGGTCGGTAAGGCCTCTGATCAGGCTTTATACCAAATTCTGTGACAATTTCTTGCAGTATTTTAACCAGGTCCTGCAATGCGGGTGGCTGGTTTTGTGCCAATAAACATAATACTTTGGGCTGTGGCCAAAAATGCAATGCTTCAAATTGCATAGTGATCGGCGGTAAGTGAATACTCTGACAGCTACTGATTAATTCCATCAGTTGTGATTCGGCAAATTCACCGAGAAACACCAAGGTCTGATGAAGATTATCCTCACTGTATATGCGTAAGCGGTCAGCCGGCAGTTGCTGTGAAATAGCAACAATCTCAGCCTTGGCCTGTGCATCTGGCAATAATGCAAAAAACAGGCGATGTGTCATCAGGTGCTGACCGGCAACGGTGCCAATACCGTTTGATTGCGACCAAGATGCTTGGCCTGGTAAAGCGCATCATCGGCACGTTTGATACAAGTATTGATATCTTCACCCGCCAGATATTCGCTGACACCGATACTGACCGTCATTTCGGTGTCAATTGCAAACGCATGTTCCTGGATTTGACTGCGGATCTGTTCAGCTAATTGCATAGCTCCCTGCTGAGACGTTTGCGGACAAATGATCAGAAATTCCTCCCCTCCCCAGCGACCGACCAGATCCTGTTCGCGGATCATCGCGGTCAACAATGCCGCAATCTCCTGAATCACCTGATCGCCAATAGAATGGCCATGGTTATCATTAATCTTTTTGAAATTATCAACATCCATAACCATAATGCTAAAGCTGTGATGCGCGGTACGATTAGCATCAATTTCCTGATGCAAACGCTGATGCAATAAATGACGGTTAGCAATGCCGGTCAGTTGGTCATTGTGCGACATATGCGCCAACTCAGCATTGACATGTTTCAGCCGCTGATTGTGTTTATGCACTACGCGAAAACGATACAACAGCAAACTCATGCTCACTAAAACGGCCATCACTATTTGCCAAATCAGTGTCTGACTGAACGGTGATTGAAATTCTAGTGACAACCAGTTTCTGAGGATCTGCTGGCGCTCCAATTCCGAAGTGTTGGCAATAGCTTTATCGTAAATATGTTGCAGTTGCGGCTCATGGCGACTGATGCCGACAGACATGGCATATTGCTGCTCGAGTACGCCGCTTATTTTTAGATGCGAAATGCCATGGCGCAGCATCTGATAATTAATCGTCGGCACGGTATCAATATAACCATACACCCGGCCGGTTTCGACCAGTTTCAGACCCTCGCGCGGGCTATTGACGGTGTAGATCTGCAACGCCGGATAGGCAAGGCGCAGCATTTCCACCCCAGCATAACCCTTTACCATGACAAACTGACGTTCTTTGATTTGATCCAGATTGATCACAAATTGGTCGCCGGACTGGGTGGCAATGGCAAATGGATAAAAAATAAACGGCTCAGTAACCGTTAAATAATGTTGCCGTTCGGGCGTTTTCTGGGCGCTGGACAAAATATCGCAGCGCTGCGCTTGAATAAATTCCAGTGATTGCTGCCAGCTGTCGGTTTTAACCAGTTCAACCGGTTTACCGATTTTTTCTGACCACAACTGGTGAAAGTCAGACATGATGCCAATATGTTGCCCGTGTGTATCAATGCCATCATAAGGCAACCAATCAGGGTCCACACACATGCGGATATTGCTAAGTTGGTTGAGATAGCCCTGCTCAGCATCACTAAGCGGCAGCGCCAACAACGGCTGCGAGATCAACAGCCCGATAAACAGCAAAACTGGAGCAATCAACTTCCTTGTTGAATATATGCTCACGCACCTGCCTGCCAGTCAGTCAGTCAGGATCACGGATAAATACCCAGTCATTAGCTTTGCTCATTTCAGCACTGAACCGGTAGCCCTCATAATCAAAATCTTTCAGCGCTTCCGGTTTATCGATTTGTTTATCGATAATAAATCGGCTCATCAACCCCCGGGCTTTTTTAGCGTAAAAGCTGATCATTTTATACTGACCGTTTTTCCAGTCTTTGAATACGGGGTTAATAATGGTGGCATCCAGTTGTTTGTCACCGACCGCTTTGAAATATTCATTAGATGCCAGATTAACAAGCACTTTATCTTTAAAGGCAGGCTCATCGACTAATGCCTTACAGATTTGGCTACCCCAGAACTGATACAAATCCTTGGCCCCTTTGACAGCAAATTTAGTGCCCATTTCCAACCGGTAGGCCTGCATTAAATCCAGTGGTTTCAGCACGCCATACAAACCGGACAGAATCCGCAAATGCGCTTGTGCAAAATCTAGGCCTTTTTGATCCAATGTGTCGGCATCAAGACCAGTATAAACATCACCTTTAAACGCCAACACTGCCTGTTTGGCATTATCGGGGGTGAATGGCGTCTGCCATTCCTGATAGCGTGCCACATTCAGGCCGGCCAGTTTGTCGCTAATCGACATCAAACTGGCAATCTCTTGGACTGATAGTTTTTTCAGGCCATCAATCAACTGCTGTGATTGCTTTAAAAAAGCCGGCTGGCTGTATTGTTCGGTGGTCGCAGGTGCTTCAAAATCCAGGGTTTTAGCCGGCGAAATTACGGTCAGCATAATTAGCGATTCTCTCCATCAATTTTGGGGGGGGTGATTATCATTGTCTTTGTCGCTGATATCCTGATATTCAGCCATATATTCATCAGATTGTTTCGCTTCCGAGGCCACCACCTCATCGTAAAGGGGATTAAACGGAAATGGCCGGCGTTCGTCGTTATAGGTCAAAAACAAGGTAATTTGGTGAAGGTATTGCGCCAAATCCCGGGAAAAGTTGCGAATACCGGCATTCGCTTCACCGGCAAACAGAGCAAAAATAAACTGCACAATAACCACGACGACCAGCACCATCAATGCTAAGTACAGCACCAGACCAAACAACAGCATATATAGCAACCGGATCAATTGTGTACGTTCAATGGTGTTGGGCTTGTCTTTATGGATCTGCATGATTTTGCTCCTTATAAATTAGTCGATAGTTTACTTTAGCATTTCCAGTGCGGCTAAGGATAATCAAATCAATCATGTAAATAACGTCTGATTTGCTGGTACTTAAACGCCGCTTTGTGGGAAACTCACGCCCTCACGTTTACCAAATTGATAAAAGCTGATGACTGATTGGATGACCCGCTGCTTAAAGCAGATAGATAACTTTACTGAATACAGTGGCCGGATCATTTCCTGGCTGATTTTATTACTGGTATTACTGACCTGCTATGACGTATTTATGCGTTATGTATTTCATAGCGGTATGGTAGCGCTGCAAGAGCTGGAGTGGCATTTGTTTGCGCTGATATTTTTACTGGGTGGTGCTTATACACTCAAGCATGACGACCATGTGCGGGTAGATGTCATTTTTAACAGCCAGCGGCTTAATGACCGGCAACGGGCCTGGATCAATATTGTTGGCATGCTGGTGTTTCTGACACCGTTTTGCCTGCTGGTCCTGATGACCACCTGGCCTTTTGTACAAAATGCCTTTTGGTATCAGGAAGGCTCTCCAGATCCAGGTGGCCTGCCTTACCGCTTCCTGATTAAAAGCAGCATTCTAATCGGGTTTGGCCTGCTATTAATTCAGGGATTTGCCGAGTTGCTGCGTAATATTTTAGTGTTGAAACAAACGGAGGCCCGTTAATGGAAATCTGGGCCTTATTGATGTTTGTGCTGCTATTTGTCTTGCTGCTGATAGGTTATCCAGTGGCACTTACCCTGGGTGCCATTGCTTTATTGTTTGGCAGTGTTTTTCTCAGTGGTAATTTCTTTGATTTACTGCCCCTGCGTATCTGGGGGGTGATGACCAATTTCACCTTGCTGGCCGTCCCACTCTTTGTGTTTATGGGTGTGGTCCTCGAAAAATCGGGCCTTGCCGAAGAATTACTGGTCACCATGGGCCGCCTATTTGGCAGGGTTCGCGGCGGTCTGGCGATTTCAGTCGTTATGGTAGGTGCTTTGCTGGCAGCCACCACCGGTGTTGTCGGCGCTTCTGTGGTTACTATGGCCGTGATTGCCCTGCCGGCTATGCTCAATCGCGGTTATGCGCCGAGTCTGGCCAGTGGCACCATTGCTGCATCTGGTACATTAGGCCAAATTATTCCTCCGAGTATTATTCTGATTTTATTGGGTGATGTGATTGGCGTGCCAGTCGGCGAATTATTTATTGGCGCCGTAGTGCCGGGCATGTTGTTGATTGTTTTATATATGACCTATATCGCTTTTACTGCTTGGCGACATCCCCATATGGCGCCCGCCATTACCGAGGATGATCCTGATTTGCCACATCTGGCATTAAGCATCATCAAAAGCCTATTACCACCATTATTTTTGATTATCGCCGTACTGGGGTCGATTTTCTTTGGCGTTGCCTCACCGACTGAATCAGCAGCGGTGGGTGCATTAGGCGCGTTAATTCTGGCGGCACTTAATAAACGATTAACACTGACGAATTTGCAGGATGCCATGCAAAAAACCACCCGGCTGACCAGTATGGTGTTTCTGATTTTTATCGGTGCTACGGCATTTGGTCTGGTATTTGTCGGTATGGGTGGTGACCAGTTGATCCTGGATATTTTCTCCGGTCTGCCGGGCGGCAAATGGACTTTTTTATTACTTAGCATGCTACTGATTTTTGTGCTGGGTTTCTTTCTGGATTTTATTGAGATCTGCTTTATTGTCGTACCGGTACTGGCACCCGTCGCGATGGTGCTGGGACTGGATCCGTTGTGGTTTGCATTATTGATCGCTATCAATTTGCAAACCTCATTTTTAACGCCGCCATTTGGTTTTTCGCTGTTTTATTTAAAGGCCAGTGCGCCACCGTCGTTAAAGTTGGCTTCCATTTATAAAGGCATTGTGCCGTTTGTCGTCATTCAATTATTTGTGCTGGGTTTACTGATTGCTGTGCCGGATTTGAGCTTATGGCTGCCGTCTATGATGGAATAATTCAGGCTTCGTAAAAAGGTATGGAGGAGATATCGGCGAGCTCGTTGCTACCTGACATCAGCATCAACAACCGATCCAGCCCCAAGGCGACACCACTACAATCGGGTAGCCCTGTCTGCATTGCTGATAATAACTGCTGATCGACCGGCATCACAGGTAGGCCTTGTTGCTGACGCTGTAGATTATCTTTCGCAAAACGGTCAGCTAATACAGCAGCATCTAACAGCTCATAATAACCGTTGGCCAGCTCCAGACCACCGGCATAAACCTCAAAACGTGCGGCAACTTCAACGCCTTCATTATTTTGATAGGTTTTAGCCAGTTGCGCCTGACTGGCCGGAAAATCATAAACCATCACCGGTGCATCACCGATCTTAAAAGTCGGCTCAATTACTTCGCTCATCAGCAATTCCAGCCAGCCATCCCGGGTGCTTTGCCAGTCCGAAGTTAAACCAGGAATATTTGCTAAAGCCAGTTGACGAAGTGTCTCGGTATCGCAAGTCATGACATCAATCGACAGACCTTCACGAAAAGCCTGTTGGTAAGTGAGTCTTCGGGCCGGCGCTGTCGATAACAATTGCTGCAATAAAGCATCGACCTCAGTCATTAAATCCGTTAAGGCAAAACCGGGCTGATACCATTCCAGCATCGTGAATTCCGGGCTGTGCAGCCGCCCCGCTTCACCATTACGAAATACCGGACAAATCTGAAAAATCGGCCCGCTGCCGGCTGCCAGCAAGCGCTTCATGGCAAATTCCGGTGAAGTCTGTAAATACAATGGGGTTTGCTGACTGCCCTGCTGAAATGATGTACTGAAACTATCCAAGTACGGCGCCGTCGGCGCGGCATGTGACAGCACCGGTGTTTGCACTTCCATGACCTCGCGCTGCGCAAAAAAATGGCGGACATCGCTATAAAGCTGTGCCCGCCGTTTTAATAATGCTGGAATATCTTTAGCTTGCGTCATCTCTAAATTTTGGTGACGCAGGATTTTGTTTCAGTGCAAGGCTTTTTGCGCACGCAGAAAGGGAGCATATGCTTTATATGTGGCCTTTTGAGTACGTAAAACAACGCCGCAATGAAGCAAAAGACAAAATCACAATTATGATTTTGCGCGTTCTACATAAGACGCACTGCGCGTGTCGACCCGCAGCAGTTCACCAATTTCGATAAATAACGGCACACGGACCACGGCGCCTGTTTCCAGCGTTGCCGGTTTACCGCCACCACCTGAAGTATCACCACGCACGCCCGGATCAGTTTCGGTGACGATCAGATTAACGAAATTAGGCGGTGTTACCAGCAGTGGCGTACCATTCCACAGGGTCACTGTGTAGCTGTATTGTTCTTTCAGCCAGTCTTTGGCTTCGCTGATCGCATTGGCATCGGCGGCAAATTGTTCAAAACTGCTAGGATCCATAAAGTGCCAGAATTCACCATCGGTATAGGAATATTCCAATTCCATTTCGACGACATCGGCACTTTCCACTGATTCATTGGATTTAAAAGTACGCTCATTGACTCGGCCGTTTTTCAGATTACGGTATTTAACGCGGTTAAAGGCCTGACCTTTGCCGGGCTTAACAAATTCATTTTCAATAATACTGCAAGGATCACCATCCAGCATGAATTTCAATCCGCCTTTAAATTCATTGGTACTAATTGTTGCCATGCAAACCTCTTTAAGGGACGATCGTCGCCTGTTTCTCAAAATGAACGCGCTATGATACCGCAATCCAACGCCGCCGTAATCTTTGCTGACTGGCAACAGGAACTCGCCAATGCCATTAATGATCCGGCTGAATTGCTCCGTCTTTTGGGATTGGAACAACAATTGTCTGCATTGGATGGCGGCTTGCTGAAAAACTTCCCGGTCCGTGTCACGCAAAGTTACTTAAATAAAATGCATTATGGCGATGCATCTGATCCGCTGCTTCGCCAGGTCTTTCCGCTCAGTGATGAAGGCCTGCCAGCAACGGGTTTTTCAATGGATCCAGTCGGTGATCATCAGGCGCTTAGCGCACCCGGCATCTTACAGAAGTATCAGGGCCGGGCTTTATTGCTGACTACTGGCGCCTGTGCCATACATTGCCGTTATTGTTTTCGCCGGCATTTCCCTTACAGTGACAGCAATCCATTAGCCAGTCAGTGGCCACAAACTTTGGCTGCGCTGAAAGCTGATAGCAGTTTGAGCGAAGTCATTTTAAGTGGCGGCGATCCGCTGGTGCTCAGCGATCAAAAGCTGGCTGCGATGATTGCCGACTTAGAACACATCCCACATCTGAAACGACTGCGAATTCATACCCGTCTGCCATTGGTTTTGCCAAAACGCATCACACAAAAGTTGTTGGTTACATTGTCAGAAAGTCGTCTGCAAGTGGTGATGGTGATCCATGCCAATCATGGTAATGAAATTGATTCTGAAACAACTGACATCCTGGCTAAATTGCGCGCTGCCGGCTGTCAGTTGTTGAATCAGGCCGTCTTGCTGCACGGGGTTAACGATAACGCACAAGCTTTGATTGAACTTAGCGAACGCCTAAGTGATGTGCAGGTAATACCGTATTATCTGCATCTGCTCGACAAGGTTCAGGGCGCGCAGCATTTTGATGTGCCGCAAACACGCGGCGAAGCACTCATTGCCGACATGCGCGCCGCCCTGCCCGGTTATCTGGTACCGCGACTGGTTCGCGAAATTGCCGGCGAAGCCAGCAAAACGGTAATGGCCTGAATTAAGCTTTGGCGGCTGCTTTGCCCCGCTTGGACATCGGCACATATTCGCGTTCGGCATGACCAACATAAATCTGCGTCGGCCGGTAAATGCGATTATTGGCGATTTGTTCACGCCAATGTGCCAGCCAGCCTGCCGAGCGGGCAACGGCAAATAAAGCGGTGAACTGATCTTCGGGAATTCCCATTTCCGAATACAAAATACCTGAGTAGAAGTCGACGTTAGGGTAAACACCTTTATGGCCGAGGCGATCGGCACAGACTTCTTCCAGTTTCATGGCAATTTCAAATCTATCATCAAGCTGACCGCCGCGTTCTTCTATTAACTGGGCCGTCAATTTGTGCAAAATCGTTGCCCGGGGATCCTTGACCTTATATTCCCGATGGCCCATGCCCCAGATAACTTCTTTGTTGGCCAGTTTTTTATCGACCCAAGCTTCGACCTTATCGGGTGAACCGATTTCATGCAACATACCATTTACACGCTGATTGGCACCGCCATGTAACGGACCTGACAAGGTGCCAATGGCTGCCGAAATAACGCTATACGGCGAGGCTAAAGTAGAACCGGCCACCAGGGCCGCAAAGGTGGAGGCATTTAAGGTGTGTTCGGCATGCAGGATCAGACAGACATCCATGATCCGCGCTAACAAAGTATCTGGCTCTTTACCGGTGAACATATACAACAAATTCTCAGCGACCGATAAATCATCACGTGGATTAATCGGATCGTAGCCATGCCGCATGTGTTGCCACATTGCCACCAGCGGCGCCATTTGCGCAATAATATTGACCGTCATATTGCGGACGTAATCTTTATCGACGCAGACCTCTGAATCAGTCAGACATTCGGTACCCGGATAAAACATGCCGAGACTGGAAACGGCAGTTTGCAGCATATCCATTGGATGACCGGTATGCGGGAAATGCCGCATCATTTCGCGGATGTGGTATTTGATACGGTAATTGGCGCGCAGTTGTTTTTGAAAGCGATTCAGATTGGCTTTGGTTGGCAATTCACCATCCAGCAGCAGCAATGTTGTTTCTTCAAAGGTACTGTTGGTCGCCAGCGTTTCCAGCGGATAACCGCGGTAGCTCAGGATGCCTTTTTCGCCATCAATAAAAGAAATCGCTGACTTGGTGGCAGGCACGCCTTCCAGACCGGGTAAAAAATCGCTCATCTACAACCTCGTGTGTTTTTTCAGATGGTGGAGCTTATCCAACAGCGAGCCATTATACCCGCTAAGCCCTATGACGCCATCCCGCGAATGTCAGGATAAAAACTAACTTCAGCCAAACATATCGGCCCAGATATTTTCCGCCCAACCTTGAGCATAAAGTGCTTCCTGCTCACTGGATTTTTCAGACACACCACCGCCGTCCATAGTCAGCATTTCACGTTGCTGCGCATCATAACGATAGATATTAGCCACATGCATCGCCTCGGTATCACTAACAAAGCTGTAGCAGGTATTGCTGAACACGAGTTCGTCTGCCAATGCTTGATCGCGCAATAAACTAATAACAGCAGCAGCACAGACTTTGGCTTGCTGATTGGCGATATGGCCAGATTTCGGGGTTTTTGCAGCCACCGCATCACCAATGACATGAATCTTTGGTACTGCTGTCGATTCATAACTCAAAAAATCAACATCACACCAGCGATTATCAATATTAATAACCTCGGCCATCGCCGCTACCGCACCCGCTTGTTGTGGTGGGATCACATTCAGTACATCGGCCTGATAATTTTCAAACAGCGTTTCAACACTCAGCGCATCAACATCGACTGATTCCACGGCACTGGTGGGTATATACTCAATTAAGCCGGCATATTGTTGCTGCCAAGCTGCGATAAACAAGGCTTTCTTGGAAATCAGATCCGGGTTGGCATCCAGCACCAGCACTTTACCGGTTGGATTATGCCGTTTTAAATATAAGGCAATCTGGCAAGCACGCTCATAAGGCCCGGGCGGACAACGATATGGCGCGGCCGGCACCGTCATGACCACAGTGCCGCCTGCTGGCATCGCCTGAATTTGTCGATACAACAATTCAGTTTGTGGGCCGGCTTTCCAGGCATGGGGTACTTTTTCCTGTGCTGCAGCCGTTTTCAGCATCGGCATGGCGTCATAATTAAATGCAATGCCTGGTGCTAGGATCAACCGATCATAGGCAAATTTATCGCCATTTTCGATCTGAACCTGCTGTTTTTCACTGTCGATGGCGGTAACGGTATTTTGTACCCAGCGAATGGATGGCTGTGACGCCAACTGGTCGTATTGCCGGGTTAAATCTCCGAGCTTACGCGCGCCGCTGAGCACTAAGTTACTTTGTGGACAGGAAATAAATTGGCTGTTTTGCTCAATGACCGTGACATCAATATCTGGCGCCCATAAGGCTAAATAACGGGCCGCTGTTGCACCGGCATAACCACCGCCGATAACCACAACTTTGGCTTTAGCTGATTTGTTGTTACAGGCAGTTAAACTGAGGGGTAAAGCTGCAATGGTGCTGCCAGCAGCTGCTATTTGCAAAAAACGACGACGATTGGTTTCCATACTCAGCTCCCGAATGACGGGTCAGGCGACAAAATCACCAGCCGCCTGTAAGTCTGCATGATAAGACGAGCGCACCATTGGCCCGCTGGCCACCTGTTCAAAACCCAGTGATTTGGCAAATTCTGCCAATTCAGCAAATTCTTCTGGGGTGACAAAACGTTCAACCGCCAGATGGTGACGACTGGGTTGTAAGTATTGGCCTAAAGTCAGCATACGGCAACCATGGGCACGTAAATCGCGTAGTACTTGTTTGACCTCATCGATGGTTTCGCCGAGTCCCAACATTAGACCGGATTTCGTCGGTACGTCAGGGTGGGCATTTTGAAAGCGCTCAAGCAAATCCAGTGACCAGTCATAATCCGAACCGGGCCGCACTGCTTTATACAAACGGGGGATGGATTCGAGGTTGTGATTAAAAATATCGGGTGGATTGTCGGCGAGAATTTCCAGTGCTAAATCCATCCGGCCGCGGAAATCAGGCACTAGTGCTTCGATACGGGTTTGCGGTGATTGCCGGCGAATTTCAGCAATACAGCGGATAAAATGACCGGCGCCACCATCTCGTAAATCATCGCGATCTACTGAAGTCACTACGACATGCTTTAATTGCATGGCAGCGATAGTCTGCGCCAAATGCTGTGGCTCATTTTCATCGAGCGGATCGGGCCGACCATGGGCGACATCACAAAACGGGCAACGCCGTGTACAAATGTTGCCCATGATCAAAAATGTTGCGGTACCGTGGGCAAAACATTCACCCAGATTCGGGCAGGCTGCTTCTTCACAAACGGTATGCAGATTATGCTCACGGAGCATTTTTTTGATGCGCTGTACTTCCGGGTGGCCTTGTGCCTGAGCACGGATCCAGGATGGTTTACGTTTTGGCTCAGAAGGTACAATTTTTATCGGGATCCGCGAAACTTTAGATTCGCCTTTCAGCGCTTTGACATCTCGTTTTTCAGTGCTTTGCGTCATATTAAACCTTTGCCAGCTGCGCCTTTAGGGCTTCGCTGAATGCTGTTTGTGCCTGTTGCATATCGAGCTTAATGCCCAATCGCCGGCAGTCGGTCATCGCCATACCCGAAAAGCCACAAGGATTGATGCGGGCGAACGGTGCTAAATCCATATCAATGTTAAAACTGACACCATGATAACAGGCGCCGTTTTTGATCCTGAGGCCCAGCGCTGCAATTTTAGCATCATCAACATAAACGCCCGGCGCATCAGGCCGCGCTGCCGCTTTAATCGCAACATCCGCCAGCACGGCAATAATGCTATTTTCCAACACACTGACCATTTGCCGGACGCCGATGCCTAACCGCCGCAAATCCAATAAGCTGTATCCAATTAGCTGGCCCGGACCATGGTAAGTCACCTGGCCGCCGCGATCGGTCTGTACGACAGGGATCTCACCGGTATCTAACAAATGTTCGTTTTTACCATTGCGGCCCAGGGTAAATACCGGCGAATGTTCTAATAACCACAACTCATCTTCGCTTGTCGCATTTCGCTGCGCGGTAAATTCCTGCATCTCAGCCCATACCGGTTGATAGGGCTGCAAGCCCAAATCACGAATGATCATTACAAGGCGTACTTAATCCGCTTATCGTCGGTCAAATCCTGATAAATCGCATCCAGCTGCGCTTTACTGGTCGCCTGAATGGTGACAGTTACCGACGTGAATTTACCGCCGCTACTTTGGCGGCTGCTAACGGCATTTTCCGCAATATGGCGGACATGGCGACCGACGATTTCAAGAACAACTGCCTCAAAATCAGCGCTGGTTTCGCCCATCGCTTTCAACGGATATTCACAGGGAAATTCCAGCAAAGTTTCGGGTTGCTCTGGCGTGGTCATACTAATACCTCGCTTTTGTATTGCTGAAACCGCTGATGCAAATCCTGCCAAAGTAGACCGGGCTGACCATTGCCAACCGGCTTGTTATCCAGCGTCGTGACCGGCACCAGCTCTTTGGTGGAGCTGCTGATCCAGATCTCATCTGCTACCCGTAATTCGCTGTTACTGGCAAAACGTTGCTGAACGTTAACACCAGCTTCATCAGCTAAAGCCAACACTAAGTCACGGGTTATCCCTGACAAAATCTGCGGGCCGCTGGGGGCAGTAATAATTTCACCGTTAATAACAACATAGGCATTACTGGCCGCACCTTCAGTCAACTCACCATTACGTAGTAATAAGGCCTCCTGGGCACCCGCTTGGTGAGCTTGCTGTTTCATCAGGCAATTGGCTAACAAGGCGATGGCTTTGATATCACAGCGTTGCCAGCGAATATCGTCAACAGTAATGCAATTAATACCTTTGCTGTGCCAGTCGCCCGGCACCGCGTTCAACGGATTGCTCATTATAAATATTCCCGGCGAAACCGCCTGCGGGAAAACATGATCGCGCTGAGCCGCCGCGCCGCGCGTGATCTGCAAATAGACAGACTGATCACCGCCACCATTTTGCTCGACCAAATCAGTGATCAATCGCGCCCAGGAAACATTATCAAGCGGATTCGCAAGCTTAATACCATCCAGACTACGCTGAAGCCTTGCCAGGTGGCCTTCCAGCATAAACGCTTTACCGCGATACACCGGGATCACTTCATAGATACCGTCGCCAAACAGATAACCACGATCCAGCACCGAAACCTTAGCATCCTCAGCCGGTATAAAACGACCGTTTAAATAGACAACCGGCACCAGCTCTAGCCCCAGATCAACAGCAATAAACTATCAATCAGGCGGCGCCACCAACTGCCTTTTTCAATATCATTGAGGGCAACTAATTTTTGGGTGGTGATGACTTCGTCGCCCAAACGCACTTCAACTTCACCCAGTTCGGTACCGGCGGCGATCGGCGCTATTATTGGTTGTTGTAGATTGCTTACGGCTTGTAACGCTTTATATTGACCACGCGATACAGTTACCGAAAAGCCTTGCGTCAAACCGAGCGCGACCATTTCAGATGCACCTTTCCAGACTTTGCTGTCGGTAATTTTTTCACCGGCAGAATACAACTGATGGGTTTCAAAAAACCGGAAACCATAGTTAAACAATTTCTGAATTTCCTGGGCGCGGGCATTTTCACTGCTGGTGCCTAATACCACGGCAATCAAGCGCATACCGTCACGTTTTGCTGATGCTGACAAGCAATAACCTGCTTCTTCGGTATGTCCGGTTTTCAGACCATCCACGGTGTTATCACGCCACAGTAATTTATTACGATTGTGCTGGGTAATACCGTTATAGGTGTATTCCTTATCAGAATACCATTGGTAATGATCAGGGAAATCACGAATCAAAGCTGATGACAAAATCGCAATATCACGCGCTGTGGTGTAATGCTCCGGATCCGGCAAACCGGTTGAATTCATAAAGTTGGTATCGTACATCCCAAGTTTTTGCGCGTACTGATTCATCATTTGCGCAAAGACTTCTTCACTGCCGGCAATATGCTCTGCCAATGCCACGGCCGCATCGTTCCCAGACTGCACAATCATGCCTCGCAGTAATACTTCAACGGGTACCTTTGTACCCACTTCGATAAAGCTCCGTGACCCAATCATGCGCCACGCTTTTTCGCTAATATTAACCTCGTCATCAAGCTTAATATTATCGGCGGCCAACTCTTGGGCAATAACGTAAGAAGTCATCACTTTGGTTATGCTGGCAGGGGGTAAACGCTCCCCGGCTGCATCTTCTGCCAGCACTTTGCCACTGTCATGATCCATTAAAATATAGGATTTGGCAGCAATGCTCGGCGCTACCGGATTTGGCACTACGACGCCAGCAAAACTGGAAGTACTAACAGTCAGAATAAATGCCGATGCGAGAAGATTTTTAAACAATTTAATCATGCTAACTCTCAGTTGGTGTGTTGTTCGGTGATCATATGGGTATCACGAATACCCAAAGTTAATAAACGTTCTGCGATATGTTGGCCGACTTCTGCACTGGCCAGCGGTCCAACCCGAACACGGTACAGCGAAGTCCCCTGGCCGCTAAAGGATTTAATTTGCACCCGTTCACTGATTTCCTGCTGAATGCGGTTTTTAATCTGCTCGGCTTTGCTGAGCGTACTAAAAGCCCCAACCTGCAAAAACATCACAACATTTTCCAAAGTATTATTTTGCATGGCAGCATGCTGTGACGTGTTGTCATTCGATTGTGCGGCATAGTTATCAGGGTTTATCGCCCGAACTTCGACACGACCGGTACCTTTAGCGGTAATACCCAGTTTAGTGGCGGCACTATACGATAAATCAATCAGCCGATCATCATGAAATGGCCCGCGGTCATTAATCCGCACGACGACTTTTCGACCATTATCAAGATTGGTGACTTCTGCATAAGATGGCAGAGGCAAAGTCTTATGGGCCGCTGTCATCTTGTACATATCATAAGGCTCACCACTGGAGGTGCGCCGGCCATGAAATTTTTTGCCATACCATGAAGCGATACCGCGTTCTACATAACCTTCATTAGTGGCCAGCGTGTAGTAAGTTTTGCCGAACACTTTGTATTTGGCCATGTTGCCATATTTACTACGCGGTTCATTTTTAGGCACTGCATCACGCATTTGTTCCGCTCTCGGGGATGCAGCGGGCGCACTATCCTGCACTTCGGTAACACTGCTACAAGCGACAAGCCAGCCACTGACAATCCCCATCAGTGCCAGCTGCCCCCTCCTAAAATTCATTGAATACGCTCATATCGCGCCCGAATCGCCTCCGCTAATTCCACAACTGCCATGGCGTACATTCGACTGTGATTATAACGGGTAATGGCATAAAAGTTCTGCCGGCCTAGCCACAATTCTTCGCCATGACGTTGCGTTAGGCTGAAGACATTAAAGGTTTCGGCATCGGTTGGTAATTTGTCTAAAGCGAGCCCAGCTGCATGGGCCTCGTCACGACTGACCGACGGTTTTAATCCACGCTTGATCAGTGCTTCTAATAACGTATCGTTATCTGCTGAAGTTGCATGAACGATACTTTCACCTGCACGCCAGCCATGTTCATGTAAATAATTGGCAATGCTGCCAATGGCATCGACTGGATTAGTCCAAATATCACGGTGATCATCGCCATCAAAATCTACTGCATAAGCACGAAAACTACTGGGCATAAATTGTCCCAGGCCCATGGCACCGGCATAAGAGCCAACGGGTTCTAACGGCGGCATCGCCTCTTCACGACTCAAAATCAAAAAGTGCTTTAATTCGCTGCGGAAAAATTTACTGCGCGGCGGATATTGAAATGCCAACGTCGACAAAGCATCAATCACCCGGAAACTACCGACATTGCCACCAAAGCGGGTTTCAACCCCCATAATCGCCAGAATAATTTCCGCCGGAACACCGTAGGTTTGCTCCGCTTTTTTCAGGGCATCAGCATGCTTTTGCCAGTAATCAGCACCGGCATAAATACGTCCCTGATCCATAAAAATATTACGATATTCATACCATGGTTTGGCTTTTTCAGCCGGCCTGGCAATAGCTTTGAGAATAGTGTCTTTGACTTCAACTTCAGCAAAGGCCGCTTCAAGCTCTGCAGCATCAAACTGATGTTCAATGACCATTTCCTCAATAAAAACATCGAGGCCCGGCAAATCCGGTTCTGCCCAGGCAATCTGGCTGACAAGACTCAAAGCAGCTAATAAAATCAGGCTTCTCACGGTGACATCATCCTTCGGTGGGTGTGTATGGACATCAGGATACCGAAACCAGCCAGCAAGGTCACCATCGAGGTTCCCCCGTAACTGACTAACGGCAAAGGTACGCCGACCACCGGCAACAAACCGGTGACCATGCCTATATTGACAAAAACGTACACTAAAAAAGTAATCGCTATACTGCCCGCCAACAAACTGCCAAAGCTGGTCTGTGCCTGTGAGGCGATAAACAGCCCCCGAGCGGTAATTAGTAAATACAACATGATCAATAGGACCACACCAATCAAGCCGAATTCTTCACCAATCACAGCAAAAATAAAATCCGTTGACCGCTCAGGTAAAAATTCAAGATACGATTGTGTACCTTGCAGCCAACCACGACCATTCAGGCCGCCGTTGCCAATAGCGATTTTAGATTGAATAATATGGTACCCCGCACCCAGCGGATCATTTTCCGGGTTTAAAAACGTCAATACCCGACGCTGTTGATAGCCATGCATGTTAAACCACAACAATGGTGCAGCAGCGGCAAGGATCGCCACAAAGCTTAAAATCAGTTTCCAGGAAATACCCGCCAGAAAAACCACTATCAAACCGGCGCTGGCAATTAACATCGCTGTACCTAAATCCGGCTGTTTGGCAATCAGCACCGTGGGAATGGCAATAATCACCAGCGCAGTCATAATACGAAGAAATGAAGGTGGCAACGGCCGCTCTGATAAATAGGCAGCAACCAACAATGGCACTGCAATTTTCATGATTTCAGATGGCTGGAATCGCATAAAGCCCAGATCCAGCCAACGCTGCGCACCTTTACCAATATCACCGAACAGCAGCACGGCTATCAGCAGTAATAAACCAACCCCATAAATCCAGTAAGCTAGATCTCTGAGGCGGTCCGGATGAATTTGCGCGGCGATAAACATCACCACAAAGGCAATCAACATCCGCACGGCCTGACGAATGGACAGGCCGATATCTTCACCGCCCGAACTATATAACACCATCATGCTAACCGTTAACAAAGCCAGCAGGCCGAGCATTAACAGGCCGTCAAGATGAGTATTCCGTAGCCAATAGCTGAGCGGTCGATAGGGCCGGCGACGGGGTTGGTTTAATAACTCACTCATCGGTCACCACCTCTGAAGTGGCTGACAGGACTTCTGTTTCAACGGCTTCAGTTACCTCTGGTTTGGGTTCAGTGGGCAAATTGAAATAGTGCTCGATCATTTTCCTGGCGATCGGCGCTGCCGTTTTACTGCCACTACCGCCATTTTCAACCACTACCGCCACAGCAAACTCAGGATCATCGGCCGGTGCAAAGGCAACAAACAAGGCGTGATCATGTAGTTTCTTTTCCAGGGTTTCAGCATCATATTTTTCATCCTGCGCGATACCAAATACCTGGGCCGTACCGGTTTTGCCGGCGATATTAAACGGCATTTCATCGCCAATATGCCTGGCAGTACCCCGCTGACCATGAATCACTTCAACCATCGAATCAATCACTGCCTGCCAATTATCAGCATTTTGCATCGGCAGCGTGATTGCCTCAGCGGCTGGCATCAATTGCAAATCCTCCTGACCGCCGCTGCGGCTGGCACGCACCAATTTTGGGGTATGAACGGTGCCACGCATCGCTAGAATCGACGTGGCATGTGCCAGTTGCAATGGCGTCGTCTGATTAAAGCCCTGACCGATACCGGCAATCAATGTTTCACCGGGAAACCAGGCTTGATTACGACTGCTGCGCTTCCATTCGCTAGACGGTAACAAACCACCACTTTCGTTAGGAATATCGACTCCCGTTTTACGGCCTAAGCTGAACATATCCAGGAAAGTATGCATTCGGTCAATGCCCAGCGCATGCGCCAAATCATAAAAATACACATCACAAGACTGCGCCATGGCATCCAACACATTCATATGACCATGTCCCTGATGTTTCCAACAACGATAACGATGTGAATGACCCGGCAAGGAGTACCAGCCAGGGCAATAGGTGCGAGACTGTTCGGTGACCACCCCCAGCTCGAGGCCTGCCAGCGCGACAAACGGTTTTAGTGTCGAACCCGGTGGATAATGCCCTCGCAGAGATCGGTCATATAATGGCCGTTCAGGTGAATCGCGAAGCGCTGAATAATTCTTGGTGCTGATCCCTGACACAAACAAATTCGGATCAAAATCAGGCTGACTTACCATCGCCAGAATACCGCCATCACGTGGATCCATAGCGACTACTGAACCATTTTCACCGGCCAATGCCTCTACTGCTGTCCGTTGCAGACCAACATCCAAATGCAGATATAAATCTTTGCCGGGATGTGATGGCTCGCTCTTTAATTCCCGTACCGTGCGACCCTGCACATTGGTTTCCACCTGACGATAACCGACTGTGCCATGTAATAAATCTTCGTATTGTTTTTCGACACCGGTTTTACCGATCTGCAGCGTGCCTTTATAGTTTTGCGGATTGATCATCAGCAAATCCTGCTGATTAATACGACCCACGTAACCTAGTACATGAGCGAATAATTCGCCTTGCGGATAATGTCGGATCAGCCGGCCGACCACATCAACACCAGGAAATCGGTGACGATTAATCGAAAATCGGGCAACTTCTTCTTCGGTCAATTGATAACGCAGCGTCAGTTGCTCAAAGGCACGGCTTTGCTTAAGTTGTTCATGAAACCGTTGTAAATCAGTTTCATTGATCTGCAATAATTCAGTTAACGCTTCAATGGTTGCTGGGAGATCCGGTACCTTTTCTGGTACTAGCTCCAGACTGAAAGTAGGTATATTTTCAGCCAACACCACACCATTGCGATCAAAAATCAGCCCACGCTGCGGGGGCAATGGCTCAATATCAACGCGGTTTTTATTGGCCAGTGAATCGAAATGTTCATATCCGACGACCTGTAATACCACTAAGCGAACAATGACACCGGTAAACAGCAAAACTGAAAATAACGCTGCAAAAATCAGCCGGCCATTAACCAATCGCCGTTCACGTAAATGATCTTTTAATGCCAGATGTGAATTAATGGCCATCAGCTGACCTGAAAACTACGGCGAATTTCACGCAATACCGCAAACACAATCGGCCACAGTAGGGTACTGACGACTACTGGCATCCAGATATGCCAACCGCTGGTTAACGGCGCATTAAGCATAGATACGACATGCACCAGAAGTACCAGAGACAAAATGGTAAAAGCCTGTTGCCATAAAGGATATTGCCTTAACTGCAAATGAAACCGAGCCACCATAAAAACAGCCATCGCATAGGCAAAAGCATGCACACCCAAATGACCGCCAGTGGTGATATCCATGACCAGCCCAACAAACCAGGCTACCCCGATATTGACGCGCTGAGGTAAGGCCATTGCCCAGTAAATCAAAGTCATTACCACAAGTTCTGGTCGCGCAAGGCGCAGCATATCTGGCAATGGCAAAATCATTAGCAAGATGGCAATCAGTAAGGTGACATAAATCACCCAGGCTTGTTGCGGGCGAGTGTTAATTGCCATTGTCAGGCGGACTCTCAAAAGGTAATTTGGCAGCGGGCGCTTCCGGGGGGTCTTGTTGCAAAGCTTCCGGTACTATCAATGGTGTATCCGTCGGTAAATCGGTGTTTAAATCAACCGGCGGAATTTTTAAAGTAAAATCAATTTTTTCACCAGGTAATACCAGCATCAGTTCACGACTGGTACCCAACTGGGCAGCGGGTCTGACAGAAATTTCTGCAAATGCTTTGCCTTGGGGGAAATTTACGGCCATTACTTGGCCGACCGGATAGCCGACGGGGAAACGACCACCCAGTCCAGACGTCACTAACCAATCGTCTTCACGGATATCCGCATTATGTGGCAAGTACTCCACTTGCAACGGCTCACCCAAGCCTCGGCCAGTGACCACAGCCCGTAAACCATTACGCACGACTTGCACCGGCAGGCTGTGGCCAGGGTCGGTCAATAGCACCACCCGGCTGGATATTTGACTGACTTCGGCCACTTGTCCCATTACACCGCGTGAATCGAGCACCGGCTGGCCTTCATAGACGCCAAACTGCTTGCCTTTATCAATAATGACATGTTGATAAAACGGATCTAAATCTACGCTCAGTAATTCGGCAATTTGCACCCGTTCTTGCAAACGAAACGACGAACCCAGCAATTCGCGCAAGCGCATATTTTCGCGTTCTAAGGCTTGCATACGTTGCATGCGGACATTCTGGTTCAGCGCCTGAGCTTCCAGCGTCGTAATTCGTTCGCGCAGATCACCACGATCCTGAAACATTTCGGTGAACCAATCACTGAAACTGCTGGGCATCGCGGCCAGACTTTGAATGGGATACACTGCCGTCGCCAGCGCCGAACGCACTGGCTTAAACATATCTAGCCGTGTATCTATCAGAAACAATAGTAAAGAGGCTACCACCGCAAGCAACATGCGTGTATTCAGGGATGGCGTTTGTGTAAATAACGGTTTAATTGTGGTTTCCCCAAAATCAAGAGACCTTTGCACATGCCGGTCATCTGCAAAGGTCTCAATTCATTAGGCTGATTTCGGCTTACTCAAATGTAAAAACGTCGGTCCCCCGCTCGTCAATCAACTCTAACGCCCGGCCACCGCCCCGCGCCACACAGGTCAGCGGATCTTCTGCAACAAAAGCCGGCAGACCTGTTTCTTCCATTAGTAAGCGGTCTAAATCTCTGAGCAGTGCGCCGCCACCCGTTAACACAATACCGCGTTCTGCAACATCAGCACCCAATTCTGGCGGCGTTTGCTCCAATGCCGTTTTGACCGCAGCGACAATACCCGACAGCGGATCTTGCAGTGCTTCTAAAATTTCATTGCTGTTCAAGGTAAAGCTGCGCGGAATGCCTTCGGCCAGATTACGGCCACGCACTTCCATTTCGCGCACTTCATTGCCCGGATAAGCCGAGCCAATTTCTTTTTTAATTTTTTCAGCAGTCGCTTCACCAATCAGCGTGCCGTAATTACGTCGGACATAATTGACGATTGCTTCGTCAAATAAATCACCACCGATGCGCACCGATGATGAATAAACGATACCGTTTAAGGATATGATCGCAACTTCAGTCGTACCACCACCAATATCCAACACCATTGAACCGCTGGCTTCTTCGACCGGCATATCGGCACCAATGGCTGCTGCCATCGGTTCTTCAATCAGAAACACATCTCGCGCACCGGCACCTGCGGCTGATTCACGAATAGCACGACGTTCGACTTGGGTAGAACCACAAGGAACACACACCAATACCCGCGGACTGGGCTTAAAAAAACGGCCTTCATGCACTTTACGGATAAAATGCTGGAGCATTTTTTCGGTCACAGTAAAGTCAGCAATAACACCGTCTTTCAGTGGCCGAATAGCGGTTATATTACCCGGTGTACGGCCTAACATGCGCTTTGCTTCCGCACCCACTGCGGCAATTGAACGCGGACCGCCGGGTCCCTTATCCTGTCGGATCGCGACGACTGATGGTTCATCCAAAACAATGCCCCTGCCCCGCACGTATATCAATGTATTGGCCGTACCCAGATCAATAGATAAATCGTTGGAAAAAAGACCACGTAAGCGTTCGAACATTAGATAAAACCACTTCAGGAATGCGAAAAACGCTACTTTAGCAATGCCGAGGTCTGTTGGGCAAGCGCGTAATCATTTAAACTTCACACTTTCATCAAAAAAATAAAATTCTGGATACCGTCGATGAGTTTAGAAAAATCCGATGTAGAGAAAATCGCCCATCTGGCAAGGCTCGCCATTGATGAGTCTAGCATTCCTGACTATGCCCGTGATTTGAATAATATTCTGTCACTGGTGGAAGAAATGAGCGCTATCAACACTGATGGTATCAGCCCGATGGCGCATCCTCTGGATGCCAATCAACGGCTGCGTGATGACGTGGTCAGCGAAACTGACCAGCGTGAATTATTTCAATCCATCGCCCCGAAAACCGAAGCCGGTGTTTATCTGGTTCCTAAAGTCATCGAATAATCAGGCCTCACATGCACAACAAATCGCTTAAACAACTTTCCGATGCTCTGCACCAGGGAGACATCACCAGTGTCGAACTGACCCGGCATTTTTTAGACCGCATTAACCAGCACAATGGTGAGTTAAACGCTTTTATCAGCGTCACTGAAGATCTGGCAATGAGCCAGGCCAAAGCAGCTGATGAACGCTTTCAGGCCAAAACCGCAGGTCCCTTAACGGGTATTCCACTGGCGCACAAAGATATTTTCTGCACCAAGGGCGTACGTACCAGTTGCGGCTCAAAAATGCTGGATCCGTTTGTCTCACCCTATGACGCCACCGTTGTTGAAAAACTCAACGCTGCTGGCATGGTGACCCTGGGTAAAACCAATATGGATGAATTTGCCATGGGTTCTTCCAATGAAACCAGCTTTTACGGTCCGGTCAAAAACCCATGGAATACCGAACGGGTACCGGGCGGTTCTTCTGGTGGTTCAGCGGCCTCGATTGCGGCGCGTCTGGCGCCGGTCGCTACCGGTACCGACACCGGTGGGTCGATTCGCCAACCGTCTTCGTTGTGTAACCTGACCGGTTTAAAACCGACTTATGGCCGGGTGTCCCGTTACGGCATGATTGCCTTTGCCTCCAGCCTGGATCAGGCAGGCCCAATGGCCGCAAATGCTGAAGATGCGGCCATGTTACTGAATGCCATGTCGGGTTTTGATGAGCGCGATTCTACCTGCGTTAATCGTGAAGTACCCGATTACACAGCAACATTAAATGATTCATTGGCAGGTCTGCGCATAGGCCTGCCCAAAGAATATTTTGGTGAAGGTTTGGATCCGGCTGTTGCCGCGATTATCGAAACGGCCATTAAGCAATTTGAAAAACTCGGCGCAACAATCAAAGAAATCAGCCTGCCCAATACCCATCTTGCAGTGCCAACTTATTATGTAGTGGCACCGGCTGAATGTTCATCGAATTTATCGCGCATGGATGGCGTGCGGTTTGGCCATCGTGCAGAAAACCCAAAAGACTTACTGGACTTATACCAGCGCTCGCGTGGTGAAGGCTTTGGCGATGAAGTTAAACGCCGCATTATGATGGGTACATACGCGTTGTCAGCCGGTTATTACGATGCATATTATTTGAAAGCACAACAATGCCGTCGATTGATCAGTAATGACTTCCAGCAAGCGTTTGAAGAAGTCGATGTCATTATGGGTCCTACTGCCCCGACTACCGCCTTTAAACTCGGTGATAAAACGAATGATCCGGTGGCGATGTACTTAGCCGATATTTACACCATCAGTACCAATCTGGCTGGTTTACCGGGCATGTCGATCCCCGCTGGTTTTGCCGATGGTTTGCCTGCCGGTTTGCAGATCATTGGTAACTACTTTGAAGAAGCGCGTTTGCTTAATGTTGCGCATCGTTATCAATTGGAAACCGACTGGCATCAGCAGATCCCGAAAGCATTTCAGTAAAAATCAAAGGGGCTTCAAGCCCCTTTTTTCATAAAGATTTAATTAACCACAGAGTGCACAGAGTTTCAAAAATAAATGTCGCCACAAAGCACTCTGCTCATCGCTAATGTAGCTCTGATGAAGTTAGTCTGTTTGTCATAGTTGTATTCACAAGTTTTGACTATTTACACAGATTTAAAATCTTAATAATCTGCAGCATCTGATCTGAGTATTAATACCTTATTTTCTCTGTGCCCTCAGTGTCACTGTGGTTAATATTTCGTGGTTAAAAGTCTTTATCCTAACTGGTCGTGCACATGGTGATTTCTGCTATCCTTGCAGCCAGTTTAATCATGTCCAAGGAACCACCGGATGAAAGCTGCAGAACTATTCGTTAAAGCGCTGGAAAACGAAGGCGTTGAGTATATTTTCGGTATTCCCGGTGAAGAAAACCTTGATGTCATGGACGCGCTGCTTGACTCGCCGATCAAATTTATTACTACCCGCCATGAACAAGGCGCGGCATTTATGGCAGATGTGTATGGGCGATTAACCGGTCGTGCCGGTGTTTGTCTCGCGACATTGGGGCCTGGGGCTACCAACCTGATTACCGGTGTTGCTGATGCCAATATGGATCATGCGCCGCTGATTGCTATTGCCGGTCAGGCATCGACCCACCGCTTACATAAAGAATCACATCAGGTACTGGATTTGGAGGCAATGTTTTTGCCCATCACCAAATACGCAACCCGCATCCTTAGCCCCGAAGTGATTCCGGAAATTGTCCGTAAAGCCTTTAAAGTCGCGCAGACTGAAAAATCCGGCGCTTGTTTTATCGAATTCCCGGAAAACATCGCCGAAATGGAGATTAACGACCGGCCGATGCGTGTTAAACACGCCACGCCGCCGGAACCTGCCGCTGAACATATCGAACGTGCTGCAGACATTATTTCCAACGCGCAAAACCCGATTATTCTGGCCGGTAATGGTGTGATCCGTTCCCAAGCGGCCAAAGCACTGGCGGATTTTGCCGAAAAGCTGAATATTCCGGTCGCCAATACGTTTATGGCCAAAGGCGTTATTTCGTTTAGCCATCCGATGTCGCTGGGCAGTGTCGGCCTGCAATCCAATGACTATGTGAATACTGGCTTTGCCAATGCCGATGTCATTATTTGTATTGGCTACGATATGGTCGAGTATCATCCGTATTTATGGCATCCGACCCGGGATCGTACGCTGATTCACATTGATACCACCCATGCCGAAGTCGATGCTTATTACAGTGTTGTGGTCGGCGTGGTGGGTAATATCAATCACAGTCTGAATCGATTGGCAGCGCTGACGTCACAGCATCAGGGCAAAGCAATGCGCACCCTGCGTGACAGTCTGATCACTGAAATGAATTTGCATCGTAATGACACCGAGTTTCCGATCAAACCGCAAAAAATCATCTGGGATCTGCGCACCGCTATGGATTTGGAGGATATCGTTATTTGCGATGTTGGCGCCCATAAAATGTGGATGTCGCGGATGTTTCGCTGTGAACATCCCAATACCTGCATTATTTCCAATGGTTTTGCCAGCATGGGCATCGCCGTGCCCGGCGCTATTGCCGCCAAACTGGCCTTTCCACAACGCAAAGTGGTCGCAGTAACCGGTGATGCTGGCTTTTTAATGAATTCACAGGAAATTGAAACCGCCATGCGCTTGCATATCCCGGTGGTGATTTTGGTCTGGAACGATGCCAGCTACGGCCTGATTGAATGGAAACAACAAAATCAGTTTGGTCGTACCAGTAATGTGCATTTTACCAATCCGGATTTTGTACAATACGCGCAATCATTTGGCGCAGTTGGTGTCAAAATCGAGCGAACTGAAGACCTGATGCCGGAACTGACCGCCGCATTGGCGCGCGATACAGTGACCGTTATCGATTGTCCGGTAGACTATCGCGAAAACCTGAAACTCACCCAACAACTTGGTCAATTAACGAGCCCCAGTTAAATCATGAAAACTGCTTTTAAATTTATTCTGCCAGCACTGGTTATTATTGCCGGTGCCGTTTTCTGGCTACAGAGTCCCCCATCGGCACAAATGCCCGAACACAGCTTTGAAACCATTGACGGTGAAGCCAAACAACTTAGTGACTATGCTGGCAAACCGCTGTTGGTCATTTTCTGGGCCACCGATTGTCCCGGTTGTATTGCCGAAATGCCGGAACTGGTTGAACTGCACGAAAAGTATGCAGATTTAGGGATGCTGGGTATTGCCTTGGCGCACGATACACCCGACCAAATTAAAGCTATGCGCGACGCCAAAGCGCTGCCCTATACCCTGACCTGGGATGCTGATAATTCCTTGTCACAAGCTTTTAGCAATGTGCGGGTGACACCAACGCATTTTTTGATAGATGCCAATGGCGAAATTGTCATGCGCAAAATCGGCAAGCTTGATTTTCAGTCACTTGACGCCAGGCTCAATAGAATGGGACTCAACCCGGCATAAGTGATTTTCAGCTACACATATAGAATCTAATATGGTATAAAGTCGGGCTTTGTTGTTTCAGGCAGACGGCGTTTGCGGCGTTGTCTGGGTAAAAGTTTTTCAGGAGCAGGTTCCATCATGTCCAGAGTATGTCAGGTAACGGGCAAAGGCCCAATGAGCGGCAACAACGTTTCGCACGCTAATAACAGAACCAAACGCCGGTTTCTTCCTAACCTTCACTCACGCCGTATTTGGGTTGAGTCAGAAAATCGTTGGATAAAACTGCGTGTCAGTAATCACGGTCTGCGCATCATCGACAAACGCGGTATTGATAGCGTACTGTCTGATTTGCGTGCCCGCGGCGAAAAATTCTAAGGAGACTTCAAATCATGCGCGATAAAATTAAATTAGTCTCATCAGCGGGTACAGGCCATTTCTATACCACTGATAAAAACAAACGCACCATGCCAGAAAAAATGGAAATCAAAAAGTTTGATCCCGTTGTTCGTAAGCATGTGATGTACAAAGAAGCCAAAATCAAATAAGTCTGATTTTGTAGCTGAAAAGAAACCCGCCACGGCGGGTTTTTTTTATGCTGCTGCATCCGTTATTATCAGCGAACTTTGCCCTGCAATAATTAATACGGAAATTCCATGTCCAGCCAAACCTTGTTGTCTGCTGAACAATTAAGCCGCCGCTTCGGTCTGCAAACCGCTGTGCAATCGGTTAGCTTTTCCGTTGCTCAGGGGGAAGTGCTGGGCTTTCTCGGCCCCAACGGAGCCGGAAAATCCACGACAATGAAAATGCTGACCGGTAATTTAGCGCCGGATAGTGGCAAGATATTTATCAATGGCATTGATTTGTTGGCTGACCCCAAAGCCGCCAAACGCCATATCGGCTATTTACCGGAAAACCCACCACTTTATCGGGAGCTGACCGTCCGGGAGTTTTTGATTTTTTGTGCCCGTCTGCACGGCTTATCGAATAAACAAATCCAGCCAGCTGTTGATAATGTTATCGAGCGCTGCGGTTTACAAACAATGCAGCTGCGGTTGATTGGTCAGTTATCCAAGGGTTATCAGCAACGTTGTGGTATTGCTCAAGCAATAATTCATCAACCGGATGTGGTGATTCTGGATGAACCAACATCCGGGCTGGATCCGATTCAAATCCAACAGATCCGTCAGTTAATCCGTGATATTGCTCATCAGCACAGCGTGATTTTATCGACGCATATCCTGCCGGAAGTGGAAATGCTCTGTGATCGCGTGCAGATCATGCATCAGGGCCAGCTGGTATTCAGCGATACGCTGCAAGCCTTACAATCGCAGCGTCAGCATGCGGCATTAAAAGTCGCTTTCAACAGCCCGCCATCGGTCACCACATTGGCAAATTTGCCCGGTATCATCAATGTCGAAACAATAACGGCGCAACAATTCCGCCTGCATTTTTCACCCGAACAAGATCCAACCGATACGCTGGTGCAAGCCGCCGTTGCCGAAAACTGGCAGTTGACTCAGTTAACGCCAGAGCAGGATTCGTTAGAACAGTTATTTACCCAATTAGTCAGTAATGAAACTGAAGGAGTGGCCGCTTGATGTGGTTAGTTGCCCGATTGGAATGTTATCGGCTGTTTATGTCGCCTCTCGCCTGGGTTTTGATGGCCCTGGTACAACTGCTGCTGGCCTATTTATTTTTAACGCATGTTGATTACTTTTCACAGGTACAAGGACAAATCGCTGCCATTCCAGGCGCCCCCGGAGTCACAGAGCTTATCGTTGCACCGCTGCTCAGCAATATGGCGATTGTCTTGCTGCTGGTCACACCATTTATCACCATGCGGAGTTTTGCTGAAGAACGTCGTAATGAAAGCCTGCCGTTGCTAATGACGGCACCGTTATCATTGACCCAGATTGTTATCGGCAAATATCTCGGCCTGTTGGGCTTTTTTGTATTGTTGTTATTGCTATTGATGTTGATGCCGTTGTCGATGCTATTGGGCAGTCCGATTGATATGTATCAACTGGCCGCCGGTTTTATCGGCTTATTACTGTTACTGAGCAGCATGGTTGCTATCGGCATATTTATGTCGTCACTCACTGCACAGCCAGTCATTGCTGCGGTCAGCAGTTTTTGTCTGTTATTTTTATTATGGATCATCGACTGGGCTGGCCAGGGTGATTCCCTCGGCAACAATGTCTTCAGTTGGCTGTCGTTAATCAGTCATTATGAGCCATTGCTGCGCGGTGAAGTGTTCAGCGCCGATATTATTTACTACCTGCTTGTCAGCGCGGCATTTTTGCTGATGACCATTCGTCGTCTGGATAGCTTGCGGGTGGCATCATGAAGCTGTCACAAAAATGGCAACAGCGGCTGCAACAACTGATTTTTTATGGTTTATTAATTGCCGTAATCATCATTGCCGCGCGCCTGTCACTGGCGACCAATACCGCTTTTGACTGGACCGCCAATCAACGCCACAGCCTGTCCGAACAAACTATCAATTTACTGGAAAGCATTGATAAACCGATCCAAATCAAAGCCTTTGTCAGTCCAAGCAACGACTTTGCAGCTGCAGTGACCCAATTACTGGATCGTTATCAGCGTTACAGCGATCTGCTGCAGTTGGAAATCATTGATCCGGCGCGCGCGCCGCAGTTGGTCAAACAATTTAATATCCAGCAGCAAGGCGAAATGCTGGTGCAACGCAGTCAGCAAATTGAACGGGTGCAGGACTTATCCGAGCAGTCGCTAAGCAATGCCCTGCTGCGTGTCAGTCGCAGTGTAACGCCCAATGTGGTGTTTTTAACCGGTCATGGCGAACGCAGCCCGGAGAGTGAAGCCAATTTTGGTGTTAGTTTATGGGCACAGGCTTTGCGCGATCAGGGCTTTGAAATAGCCACCATCAATCTTGCCAGCAGCGGCCAGATCTCTGACAGCACCGATTTACTGGTCATTGTCAGCCCCGAACAAAGCTGGCTGCCAGGTGAAATTGCGCAATTACAAAACTACATTAAATCTGGCGGTAATCTACTTTGGCTCAGTGAGCCCGATAAACATGAATATTTGGCGGAGCTTGCCAGCAGTCTGGATGTGCAGTGGTTGCCCGGCACAGTCATTGATCCGAATGCCAGCTTGCTGGGTATTGATGATCCAAGTTTTGCGCTACTCAGTGATTTTGCCAATCATCCACTGACCAAAGATTTACCCAGTATTGTGCTGATGCCGGCAGCAGCCGCTATACAAACGACTGATGCTGAATCAGTCAACTGGCAAACCACTGAATTGCTGCGCACCCAGCCAGAAACCTGGGCAGAATTGTCAGAAATACAATCCGATGACATCAATTTTAATGACGAACTGGATATTGGCGGGCCACTGACGGTGGCATTGGCTTTGCAGCGGGAAAAACCGGAAACCGATGCCAGTCAACGTATTGTGGTGCTCGGCGATGGTGATTTTCTCAGTAACCAATATCTGGGTAATGGCGCTAATCAGGCATTCGCCACCGGCATGATTAACTGGCTGACCGCGCAGGATGACCGGCTGAATATCGCCATTAAACCAACGCCCGATAATCAGTTGGCGCTCAGTTTCAGCGAAACCCTGAGCATTGCCATCGGCTTTTTATTTGTGTTGCCAGCGATGTTGCTGGGCAGTGGTTTAACGTTGTGGTGGCTAAGGCGTCGCCGATGAAACGCAGCTATTTAACCAACCTGTTATTACTGACGCTGATGATGGTATTGCTCTGGCAACTGGATCGCGTGCAAACACCTGAAACAGTGACTACGATTGGTGGTGAACTGACACCATCAATGGTGCAAAAAATCACGGTTAATCGCACATCGCAAAACACCATTGAAATCATCAAAACCGGTCAGGGCTGGCAGCTACAACACCCTTTCATTGCATTGGCCAGTGATAGTCGCATCAATATGCTGCTCAGTCTGCTCAACAGCATTCCCGGTCAACAATTTGCTATAGACGATGATCTTGATTTGACACCTTTTGGTCTGGCAAATCCTGATATAACCATTCGCTTTAATGACACCACATTTGAGTTTGGCGATACCGAACAACTCAGCGGCCAGCGATATCTGCGTAGTGGCGGCATAATTTATTTATTCAACGACGCTATCAGCCCATTATTACAGGCCAGCGCCAGTGGCTTTATTGAAAACCGGCTATTTGCAAATCACGGACAATTACACTCTTTAACTCTGCCCCACCGCACCGAACAAACACTCAAAACTAAAAGCATGACTTTGCAATTACGCAATGGCCAGTGGCAAAGCACTGATAACCGTTTTGGCGCAGATGAATTAACGGCGATGGCCAACACCTGGCAACAGGCCTACGCCATGCAGGTCAGCCCAAATATTGCAGCTGCAAGTGATGACTTTTTGCCACTGCAATTTAACTTTGAAAATGGCGATACGCTGAAAGCCTATGCCCGCCTAACGGCACAGGGATTAAGTGTGCTTATTCCCGAACGGCAATTGCAGTATCAATTTCCGGCCAGCACCGCGCTGCGTTTATTCCCTGCCAGTAGTGAAACCAATTAATGCCTGAATTACCTGAAGTTGAAACCACACGCAGTGGTATTGCGCCGCATATTGAAGGTCAGATGGTCCATCAGGTTATTGTTCGGGATGGCCGGCTACGCTGGCCGGTGACTGCCGATTTAAACAATATTCTGGTTGGCAAAACCATCAATGCCGTAAAGCGCCGAGCTAAATATTTATTACTGGAAACCGACAAGGGTACCTTGCTGATGCATCTTGGCATGTCCGGTCGTTTGCGAGTGCTTAGTGAGCTTTTGCCGGCCGCTAAACACGATCATGTCGATATTGTTTTTGCCAATGGCATGACCTTGCGCTTTACAGATCCACGGCGATTTGGTGCTGTTTTATGGACCGATACCGATCCGGCATTACATCCGCTGATTAAACATCTGGGGCCGGAACCCCTGTCTGACGATTTTGATGGCGCTTATTTATTTCAGCGCAGCCGTAAACGCCAGGTCAGTATCAAAACGTTTATTATGAATGCAGAAGTCGTGGTTGGCGTTGGTAATATTTACGCCAGTGAATCCTGTTTTATGGCCGGTATTCATCCGCTAATTACTGCAGGAAAGCTAACCCGCAAACAGGCTAACAAACTCGCCGACTGCATCAAAATTGTGCTTGGTAAAGCCATTGCCGCTGGTGGTACGACCTTGCGGGACTTTCGCGACAGTCAGGGTAATCCCGGCTATTTTGCCCAGGAATTATTGGTTTACGCGCGAGCAGATATGGCTTGCCGGCAATGCGGCCACCCTATTGAATTAATTCGCCAGGCCAACCGTGCAACCTATTTTTGCCCGATTTGCCAGAAACGTTAAGCGCTTTTAACGCTTATTGCGCATTAAAAAACGCTGCCAACTGGCGAATTTCCGCGTCAGTATAGCCAGTGGCATGATGATGCATCACCGTGCTAGCGGCTTGACCCGCTTTAAACGCCAGCATCCGTTCAACAAAATAATCCGTTTCCAATCCGGCCAGACGAGGCATATGTTCACTCTGACTATAGCCGTTGGTGCCATGACAAGCCGCACAACTGGCCGCCATCAAGCGCACATCGGGTTCAGCTGAAGCCAACACCGGCATCCACATCAGTAAAGCAAAAAACCATTTCATTAATTAACTCCCTCGCGCTTTTTCGCGGTGCACTCACCGGCTGCGTTATAATGGCCGCCTTTTTCCGATAAAGCATCTTCATGGCTGAGATTATCAAATTAGACGGCAATATTCCCGAAGAATCTGACGGTTTGCGTCTGGATCAGGCGCTGGCGCAATTGTTTCCGGATTTTTCGCGTGGCCAGCTCAGCAAATGGATCAAAGCTGGCGATGTATTACTTAATGAGGCTGTTCCCAAACCGCGCGATAAAGTCCGTGCCGGCGACAACATCGTCATTAACGCCGAACTACAGGTGCAGGATGAACAATGGCAGGCGGAAAAAATTGAGCTGGATATTATTTACGAAGATGCCCATGTACTGATTCTCAACAAACCCGCTGGCATGGTCGTGCATCCCGGTGCTGGTAATCATCAGGGTACACTGGTTAATGCTCTGCTGTCGCATGCGCCTGGTTTAGTGCATATTCCACGCGCAGGTATTGTCCATCGCCTCGATAAAAACACCACCGGCCTGCTAATGGTCGCTAAAACCCTGCAAGCCCATAACTCACTGATTAGCCAGTTACAAGAACGCAGCGTCTTACGTGAATATCAGGCCATCGTAACCGGCGTATTAACTGCCGGTGGTACCGTCGATGAACCGATTGGCCGCCATCATATTGATCGCAAACGAATGACGGTCACTGACAGTGGTAAACCGTCTGTGACACATTATCGCGTTGAAAAACGCTTCCGGGCGCATACCCATATCCGCTGCAAACTGGAAACCGGCCGTACCCATCAAATCCGCGTGCATATGGCGTTTATCCGCCATCCGTTGGTCGGTGATCCGGTTTACGGTGGTCGTTTTAAAATGCCCAAAGGCATGACTGAAAATGCTCGCGAGCAATTGCAGGGTTTCCGCCGTCAGGCTTTACATGCCGGTCTACTTGGCTTTGAACATCCGGACTCCGGTGAAATGGTCAGCTGGCAAGTCCCGATCCCCGATGATATGCAACATTTACTGACTATCCTTCAACTGGATGTGGAAAATAACGACGAATAACGCTTAAGGTAAAGAAAGGAGTCTTTTTGTGTCAGAAAGCCAGAAACAATCTCCTGTTACGATTTTTCTCGCCTTTCTAAAGCTCGGTCTGACCGCATTTGGCGGACCGATTGCCCATATCGGTTTTTACCGTGAGGCGTTCGTCAAACAGCGCCAATGGTTGGATGAAAACACTTTTGCCCAGTTATTGGCTGTCTGTCAATTTCTGCCCGGCCCTGCCAGCAGCCAAATGGGCTTTTCAATTGGTTTAATGAAAGGCGGTTGGCTCGGCGCCCTTGCCGCCTTTATCGCCTTTACACTGCCCTCAGCATTATTGTTATTTACCTTTGCCGGCTTTGCTTATCTGCTTGATGGGCCAATTGGCAACGCCATTATTAATGGTTTGAAATTGGTCGCTGTCGCTGTGGTTGCCCATGCCGTTTGGGGCATGGCACAAAAACTTACCCCGGATTGGCCCAGACGTTTTATTGCCGCCGCGGCATTGATTATTTTGCTGCTAATCAACATGGCCTGGATGCAACTGCTAGTGATTGCATTAGGCGCTCTTCTGGGTCTTTGGCTGTGTAAAGCCAGTCAGCATGATCCGATTAAAAGCTTTAGCCTGCCTTATGGGCGCGGTCTTAGTTGGTTGTTTTTAGCAATATTCGGTCTTTTACTAGTGCTCAGTCTCAGCATGATAGGCGGCCATCCAACCCCAGACAATCTATTTGCGGCCTTTTATCAGGCCGGTGCACTGGTATTTGGCGGCGGCCATGTGGTGCTACCATTACTGGAACAAAGTACTGCTGCTAACGGCTGGCTGACCACTGACAGTTTTTTGGCAGGCTACGGCGCCGCGCAGGCGGTGCCTGGCCCATTATTTACCTTGTCGACTTATTTGGGTGCCGAAATTGATACTGGACTGGCGCCGGGTTGGTCAGCATTGATTGCCACACTGGCGATATTTCTACCTGGCTTTTTGATATTACTGGCGGTTTTACCGTTCTGGCCCAAACTTACTGAGTTTCCTAGAGCCGCATCGGCCATTGCTGGCGTCAATGCTGCGGTAGTCGGCCTGCTGGCCGCCGCACTTTATGACCCAATTTTTACCGAAGGCGTATCAAACTGGATTGATTTTTTAATTGCACTGGGCGGATTTCTGATTTTAGCGGTATTAAAACGCTCAGCACTCTGGACGGTATTGTTTTGTGTTGTTGCAGCTGTGTTGGTATCAATACTGCTATAAAGCTTAGGCTGGATTGATAAACGAAAACCAACTTTATGTCCCTATAGCATCTTTTTTTGGGCTTCGTTTATCAACCCAACCTACTCACGAAATTAATGTTTTACTTTCTTCAGACATAAAAAAGGGGCGATAAACGCCCCTTTTTTATTTTAAGCTTTTAAACTAACGGCTTATTTCTTAGCAGCCGCTTCGCGCTCTTTGGTTTCTTTAATGACTTCTTCCGCCACGTTACGTGGGCATGGCAGATAGTGCAGGAATTCCATTGAGAACTGACCACGACCAGACGTCATTGTCCGCAGTGAGCCGATGTAACCGAACATTTCGCTCAGTGGGACTTCAGCTTTAATGCGTACGCCAGTGGCGCCTGCATCCTGTGATTTGATCATGCCGCGGCGACGGTTTAAGTCACCGATAACATCACCAACGTTATCATCTGGACAGAATACATCCACTTTCATGATTGGTTCCAGCAATTGTGGACCGGCTTTAGGGATGGTTTGACGGAAACCACCCATGGCTGCCAATTCAAATGCCATCGCTGAGGAGTCAACCGCATGGAATGAACCATCAAATAAGTTGATGTTTACATCCAGCAATGGGAAGCCCGCTAATACACCGCGATCCATCATTTTCTTAAAGCCTGCCTCAACAGCCGGCCAGAATTCACGCGGTACACTACCACCAGTAACAGTCGATTGAAAGTTGAAACCGCTACCTGGCTCACCTGGCTCGATGATGTAATCAATACGACCAAATTGACCCGAACCACCCGATTGTTTCTTGTGGGTGTAGCTGTCTTCAATTTTGTTAGTAATGGTTTCGCGGTAGGCGACTTGTGGCTCACCGACGATAACATCAACGTTATGGGTACGCTTGAGGATATCGACTTTGATATCCAAATGTAACTCACCCATACCTTTCATAATGGTTTCGCCGCTGTCTTCATCGGTTTCAACGCGGAAAGAAGGATCTTCTTTAATCATTTTGCCCAAAGCAACACCCAGTTTTTCAGCAGCTGCTTTATCTTTAGGCGCAATGGCAATAGAGATAACTGGGTCAGGAAACACCATTGGCTCTAATGTTGCTGCATTCTTCGGATCACAGAGGGTGTGACCGGTTTGCACATCTTTCATACCAACGATAGCGATGATGTCACCCGCATGGGCATAATCTAATTCGTTACGGTCATTGGCGTGCATTTCCACCATCCGGCCAACCCGTTCGGTTTTGCCGGTAAAGGTATTGAGGATGGTATCGCCTTTTTTGATTTCGCCAGAATAAACACGTACGAAAGTCAAGGCGCCGAAACGGTCATCCATGATTTTGAATGCCAAAGCGCGCAGAGGGCCTTTGATATCAACAATCGCGTGCTTGCCCGTTTCGTTACCTTCCAAATCAACTTCTGGTTGTGGATCAACTTCAGTCGGGTTAGGCAGGTAGTCAACGATGGCATCCAACAGTAACTGCATACCTTTGTTTTTAAAGGCACTACCACAATAGGTTGGGAAGAAGTTCAGTTTCAGCGTACCTAAACGAATGCAACGTTTCAGGTCGTCGATAGAAGGCTCTTCACCATCTAAATATTTTTCCATCAAATCATCGTCAAGCTCAACGGCTGTTTCGATGAGTTTTTCACGCCACTCTTCAATAGCGTCAGCCATATCTGCTGGTGGCTCTTCGATGGTGTAATCTTCGGCATTTTTGTCGTCTTTCCAGATCCACGCTTTGCGGGTCAGCAGGTCAACGACACCAGTGAATTCGTCTTCGATACCGATTGGCAGCACCATCACCAAAGGGTTGGCAGCCAGAACCGTTTCGACTTGCTTAACGACGCGGTAAAAGTCAGCGCCAATACGATCCAGTTTGTTCACAAAGATCAGACGCGAGACTTCTGAATCATTGGCATAACGCCAGTTGGTTTCAGATTGTGGCTCAACACCACCGCTGCCGCAGAATACGCCAACACCGCCATCAAGTACTTTCAGTGAACGATAAACTTCGATAGTGAAGTCAACGTGACCCGGGGTATCGATAACGTTCAGACGGTGGTCTTTCCAGGCACAGGTAGTGGCTGCTGACTGGATAGTAATACCCCGCTCAGCTTCCTGATCCATAAAGTCCATTGTTGATTCACCTTCGTGAACCTCACCGGTCTTATGGATCTTACCGGTCAGTTTGAGGATACGTTCTGTGGTGGTGGTCTTACCGGCATCAACGTGCGCGAAAATACCGATGTTTCTGTACTTGGATAAATCGGAAGCCATAATCCTGTCGTCTCTTTTGTAAAAATAACTGATGCGCTGGGCATCATCTGGGAGTTAAACCCGCAAATTTTAAACTACTCTGCCTGCTGTTGCATCCCCTGATTGATATGCCAAAGCCTAGCGTCAGTGATAGCAACATATAACATCGATATGAGGAGAAGTTAAACCGTCTGGTTTGACGTTAATACCTAAGTTCTAGCGGAGCTTTTTTCGCATCGGTACCCATTGATGTCGATAAATGACACCGGGGACCGCAAAGGTCAGGAATAAACTCAACGTGGTGACAAAAAACTCCCAATCCTGCTGATAAATATCGCCGGCAAATTGTGTTTCAAACCCCATACCGGCAAATAGCGCAACAAAGTAATATATCGTAATTTCCAGCACCCGCCACCAAGCGCTCTTTTTACTATCAGTCGCTTTAATCACCAAAAACAATCGCTCATTGACCCACGGCAAATTCGCCAGAATCAAATACGTTAAAACCAATAACCAAATCGTCATATCACTCACACAAACACGGTGGCGCAAATACTTAAAAGTGCCCCCGGAAATAATCCTAAAGCCAGTACCATTAAACAATTGGCACTGAATAATACTCTCACTGGTGACGAGGGTGTCACCACAAATACATTGTCCGGCGAATCAAAATACATCACCTTAATCATTCGCAGATAATAATACGCCCCTATTACCGACATGATCACAGCAACGAGCGCGACAGCCAGTAAATTAACATCTACCACGGCTTTTATAACCGTCAGTTTAGCGTAAAACCCGGCAAGCGGTGGAATACCTGCCATCGAAAACATCAGCAATAACATCATCAGCGCATACCAGGGCTGTTGTTTGGCCAGGCCTTTGTAATCAGCGATTTCTTCCGCTTCAAAACCCTGACGACTCATCAGTAAAATCATACCAAAACCGCCCACGGTCATCAGTGCGTAAATCAACGTATAAAACAGCGCCGCCGCATAACCGGCTTCGGTACCCGACAAAATACCCAGCAATAAAAAGCCAACGTGGGAAATGGTTGAGTAAGCCAGCATCCGTTTCAGATTAGTCTGGGCAATGGCCAGCAGATTACCAACAATCATCGACAATACCGCCAGCAAAATCACCATATCCTGCCAATGGGCATGCAGGCTGCCGAGGCCATCAATCAACATGCGGATTAACAAGGCAAACGCGGCAATTTTTGGTGCCGTTGCCAAAAACAACGTCATCGCTGTCGGCGCGCCATGGTAGACATCCGGCAACCACATATGAAATGGCACCGCGCCAAATTTGAAACCAATGCCGATAACGATAAATACCAATGCAAAACTCAGCACCGTCAGATTGGCATCCGGCTCACTGACAGCAGCGGCAATTTCAGCAATATCTAATGAGCCGGTAACGCCATAAACCATTGACATGCCGTACAACAACATGCCCGATGCCAGCGCACCGAGAATAAAATATTTCATCGCCGCTTCAGTGGCAATGGCAGAATCCCGGTGCATCGCAACCATGGCATATAAACACAGCGACATCAGTTCCAGCCCCAGATACAAGGTCAACATATTATGGCCTGAGACCATCACCAGCATGCCCAGCGTCGAGAATAAGGCCAGCACATAAAACTCGCCGCTGCGGAGATCCCGATCCTGCAAATACTTGCCGCAATACAGCAGCACCAGCATATTGATTAATGTTATCGCCAGCTTCAATACATCACTCAGTGGATCTTTAACGTAAGTACCCGAAAAGGTCAGGCCGGCCTGATCCAGATTTAAATAAACCAGCACCGCCGTCACCAGCAAACTGAACTGTGATAAACCGGCTACCCATTCAGTACGTTTACCAGCGGTATAGGCCACCACCAGCAATACCACACAGGCCATCAACAACAGCGACATTTCCGGCAGTGCAAATGACATATTGGGAACCTGAAATGGCATCATCAATCCTTACAGTTTGCTTTGTGAAACTTGCATTAATAGTTGCTCCGCTGAAGCATGCATGACATTTAACAATGGCTCGGGCCAAACACCGATGAACAATACAATCGCCGCTAAGCTAACCAGCAATAAAAACTCCCGGCCGTTAATATCCTGTAATTTGGCAACTTCCTCATTGGCGATTTCACCAAAAAACACCCGCTTAACCATCCATAAGGTATACGCAGCACCAACAATCAGCGTAGTGGCCGCTAAAAATGCAAACCAGAAATTGGCCTGAAATGCCGCCAAAATCACCATAAATTCGCCAACGAATCCCGAAGTACCCGGCAGGCCGGCATTAGCCATAGCAAAAAACACGGCAAATGCAGCAAACTTCGGCATGCTATTGGCAACGCCACCATAGGCATTGATTTCGCGGGTATGCATCCTGTCATATAAAACACCGACACTGAGGAACATCGCCGCGGCAATAAAACCATGGGAAATCATCTGCACCATGGCGCCCTCCACCGCCAGCACTTCACCATTGCCTGCACCGGGCAGCAATGACGCATTGGCAAAAATCCGGAAGATAATAAACAAACCCAAAGTGACAAAGCCCATATGAGCAATACTCGAATAGGCAATCAGCTTTTTCAAATCCGATTGTGCCAGCGCCACAAAACCGATGTAGACAATGGCAATCAACGATAAACTGATCACCAGCCAGTCCAGCGCCATACTGGCATCCGGGGTAATTGGCAACGCAAACCGCAGCAGACCATAACCACCAATTTTTAAGGTGATCGCTGCCAAAATCACCGAGCCGCCGGTAGGCGCTTCAACGTGGGCATCCGGCAGCCAGGTATGCACTGGCCACATCGGGATTTTCACAGCAAAGGCAACTAAAAATCCCAGAAACAACCAGATCTGCTGTGTAAGACTGAGGCTAACTGCGTGGTAATCGAGAATCGAAAAACTACCTGCCTGAAATTGCAGATATAACAGGGCGATAAGCAAAAATACTGAGCCAAAAAAGGTGTACAGGAAAAACTTCAGCGTCGCATAAACCCGGTTCGGGCCGCCCCAAATGCCGATGACCAAGAATAATGGTATCAGCATCGCTTCAAAAAACAGGTAAAACAAAATGGCATCCAGCGAGGCAAACACGCCGAGCATCAGCCCTTCCATAATCAGAAAAGCCGCCAGATATTGGGCAATACGATCTTTGATCACCTGCCAGCTGGCTATGACCACCAGCAACGTCGAAATCGTCGTCAGAATCATCAGCGGCATCGAAAAGCCGTCAATGCCCAGAAAGTATTCGATATTAAAGGTTTCGACCCAGGACAGCCGCTCGACAAACTGCATCTGCGCCGTGCTGATATCAAAACCGATATACAAACCAAACGACAACAACATGGTCACCATACTGACCAATAACGCCAGCCAGCGCGCCGCGTAGGCGTTATCGCGGCAAAGCAATACGGCAATACCGCCGATAATCGGCAACCAAATCAATATACTAAGCATCGGCAAATCAAACACGCAGCATCACCCTCATATGACAAACCAGGTGAGCAACAACCAGACACCAATCATCATGGCAAACGCATAATGATAGAGATACCCGGACTGCACTTGCCGGCCAACTCTGGCGACCAGCCCCACTAAACGGGCACTGCCATTAACGACCAGACCATCAATCAGCCGGGTATCGCCTATTTTCCACAGCAGCCCGCCCAAACCGCGTGAGCCCGCAGCAAAGACTTTTTCATTAAAGCTATCAAAGCCGTATTTATTGTCCATAATCCGCCACAGCCACATCAGCTTTTGCTGAATCTTGCCAGGCAGATCCGGCCGTTTGATATATAAAAACCAGGCGGTGATAACACCGGCCAACGCCAGCCAGAATGGCGGCATTTGCAGACCATGCAATACAAAGCCCCAGATGCCGTGATAGTCAAGCTGTGCCAACACATCGTGTTCAGGCATCACCGTAATCGATTCTGCCAGCCAGTCGCCAAATACCATCTGGCCAATTAAATAACCGGCCAGCACCGATGGGATCGCCAATAAAATCAGTGGGATGGTCACGACTTTGGGTGATTCATGTGGTGGATGCCCATGAGCATCAAAGCGTTCCTTGCCATGAAACACCAAGAAAAACAGCCGGAAACTGTATAGCGCGGTGACAAATACACCAATCATGACCGCAATATAAGCGAATCCAGCACCCGGAATCGTTGAGGCATGCACCGCTTCAATAATGGCATCCTTGGAGAAAAAGCCAGCAAGCCCCGGTGCGCCAATTAATGCCAGGGTACCTATTAAACTGGTCCAGTAAGTAATCGGCAGATATTTTTTCAGGCCACCCATATGGCGGATATCCTGCTGATGATGCAGCGCCATAATCACTGAGCCTGCTGCCAAAAACAGCAAGGCTTTAAAAAATGCATGGGTAAATAAATGAAAGATCGCCGCTGAATAGGCTGACGCGCCTAAAGCGACCGTCATATAACCGAGCTGTGACAACGTCGAATAGGCGACAACCCGTTTGATATCATTCTGAATCAAGCCCAGAAAGCCCATAAACAGTGCGGTAATCGCACCGATCACTAAAATAAACGACAAAGCTGTTTCCGAATATTCGTACAGCGGTGACATTCGCGCCACCATAAAGATCCCGGCTGTAACCATCGTCGCCGCGTGGATCAACGCAGAAATCGGTGTCGGGCCTTCCATCGAATCCGGCAACCAGACATGCAATGGCACCTGCGCCGATTTACCCATCGCGCCGATAAACAACAAAATGCCAATGACCGTCATCAGCGACCAGCTGCTGTCGCCCCAGATATTGATTTGCTGATCAGCCATTTGTGGCGCCTGATAAAACACCTCAACATAATTCAAACTACCGGCATACATCAGCACCGCGGCAATGCCTAACAAAAAGCCGAAGTCTCCGACTCGGTTCACCAGAAACGCTTTTAAGTTGGCGTAAATTGCCGTCGGTTTTTTATACCAGAAGCCAATCAGCAAATATGACACCAGCCCTACTGCTTCCCAGCCAAAAAACAGCTGCATAAAGTTATTGGCCATCACCAGCATCAACATGGCAAAGGTAAACAGTGAGATATAACTGAAAAACCGGCAATAGCCGTCATCATCATGCATATAGCCAATGGTGTAGATATGCACCATCAGCGACACAAAGGTCACCACCACCATCATCACAGCCGATAAGGCATCGACCATAAAGCCAACTTCAATGCTTAAGCTACCGGCCTGCAACCATTGATAAACGGTTGCGTTATAGCTTTCACCATCGACCAGCACCAGCTTCAGCACATAAGCCGACAAAGCAAAGGCAATGGCAACGCCGATAATCGTGATGCGATGGGCATTGTTACGACCAATTTGCTTGCCAAAAAAACCGGCAAAAACACTGCCAAACAAGGGAGCTAACACAATTGCCAATAACAAATTCTGCGTCATCGGCTAGCCCCTGAGCTTATCGATATCATCGACATTGATGGTGCTCAAATTCCGAAACAGCACGACCAGAATCGCCAGGCCAATCGCCGCTTCAGCCGCCGCCACCGTCAGAATAAAGAATACAAATACCTGACCTGCCGCATCACCGAGGAAGTACGAAAAGGCAATAAAATTAAGATTCACCGCCAGCAACATCAGCTCAATGCACATCAGCAAAATAATGATGTTTTTGCGGTTCAGAAAAATACCGGCCACTGACAAGCTGAACAGCAACGCCCCCAGAATCAGAAAATCCGACAAGGCAATCATGACTTGTCCTCCTGACCGGCACGCGGTTCGCTGGGCATATCGACCAGCCGAACCCGATCTTCGCGGCGCACTCTGATTTGTTTGCCCGGATCCTGTAATTTTCGGTTATGCGGCCGTAACGTCAGCGTTATCGCCGCGACAATCGCCACCGTCAAAATCACCGCCGCAATTTCAAACGGATAAACGTAAACGGTGTACAACATTAAACCCAGACGCCGGGTATTACCGTCGGCATTCACATCATCAGTGGGCGCCGGCATTTGTTCCAGACCAAAATTACTGACACCGACCACAGCAATCATTTCAATGACAATCAAAGCCGCCACGATGATGCCCAAAGGTAAGTAACGGGCAAACCCTTCTTTGAGCGGTGCCAGATCAATATCCAGCATCATCACCACAAACAAAAACAGCACCAGCACCGCGCCGACATAGACCAATACCAGACTAATCGCCAGAAATTCAGCTTCCAGCATCAGCCAGATGGCGGCACTGGTAAAAAAGGCCAGCACCAAAAATAATGCCGCCCGCACCGGATTACGCACGGTGATCACCATGGTCGCGGCAAATACTAAAATGGCGGCAAAAAAGTAAAACAGTATTTTTTCCATAATACTGGCCTAGCGATAAGGCGCATCAGCCTCCCTGTCTGCAGCGATCTCAGCTTCGTACTTATCGCCAATCACTAATAACTGTTGTTTGCTCATAATATTTTCACCACGGTTTTCGAAATGATATTCGAATACCCGGGTTTCGACGATGGAATCAACAGGGCAGGATTCCTCACAAAACCCGCAATAAATACATTTGAACAAATCAATATCGTAACGGGTGGTACGGCGGGTGCCATCTTCACGCGGTTCAGTCTCAATGGTGATCGCTAGCGCCGGACAGACCGCTTCACACAACTTGCAGCCAATACAGCGCTCTTCACCATTGGGATAACGTCGCAGCGCATGTAAACCACGAAAGCGCGGGGATTGCGGGGTTTTTTCTTCCGGATATTGCACGGTGATTTTGCGTGAGAAAAAGTGCCGGCCAGTCAGCCGCATACCCTGCAACAGCTCCCACAACAGAAAGCTTTTAAAGAAATGGATAACGGCTTGCTTCATAAGCCGCCCCCGGCAGTAATTTTGCTAAACCATGGTCCGATATCAAACACCTGCATTGTGGCAATAATGACAATCCACACCAGCGTCACCGGAATAAAAATTTTCCAGCCAAGCCGCATGATCTGGTCATAACGGTAACGCGGAAAAGTCGCCCGGATCCAAAGATAAATAAATAAAAATAAACTGGTTTTAATCAACAGCCAAATCAGCCCCGGCACCCAGGCAAATAATGGCGCTAAATATGGAATGCCTTCAAATGGTGATAACCAGCCACCCATAAACAGCGTTGCCGCCAGCATCGAAATCAAAATCATATCGGCGTATTCGGCCAGGAAAAATACCGCAAAGGCCATCCCCGAATACTCAACGTGGAAACCGGCAACAATTTCCGACTCGCCCTCGGCAATATCAAATGGTGCCCGGTTGGTTTCAGCAACACCTGAAACGAAGTACACCACAAATAACGGCAGCAGTGGCAACCAGTACCAATGCCAAAAACCACCCGACTGAGCCATCACGATCTCACCCAGATTCAGACTGCCAGCGGCCACCAGCACGCCGACCAGTGCAAAACCCATGGCAATTTCATAAGACACCACCTGCGCGGCACTGCGCATAGCACCCAAAAACGCGTAGCGGGAGTTGGATGCCCAACCGGCAATGACCACGCCATACACTGACATCGAAGTAATGGCCAAAATATAAAGTAAGCCGGCATTGATATCCGCCAGGATCAAATCAGCATCAAATGGCATCACCGCCCATGCTGCCAAAGCCGGACCTATCGCCAGAATCGGCGCCAGCACAAATAAATATAAATTGGATTTCGCCGGCAGAATGACTTCTTTCATCAGCAGTTTTAAGCCATCTGCAATTGGCTGAAATAATCCCAGCGGTCCGACCCGGTTTGGCCCAATCCGCATCTGGATGTAGCCAATGACCTTACGCTCGGCCAGCGTTAAATAAGCGACTGCGCCCATCAACGGCACCACAATCAGCATAATTTTGGCCATATTCCAGGCGATATCATGGATCAACCAATCAAGCATCGGCCAGAGCCTCCACTGGACTGACAGTCACTAAACCAAAAGCAGCAGCCAGTTCGCTGCTGTTTTGCGTCGCAACCGGCAGATATAAACAGCCCGGTGCAATATCCTTATCCAATAACAGCGTAACTTCCAGCATGCAGTCGCCCTGACTAACTTGCATACGATCAGCATCGGCCAAATCCATTTTTTCAGCGGTGTCCGGATGCATTCTGGCAACCAGCGCCTGCTGATTTTCCGGGGTTTGCTGTAACGCTTCACTGCGACGTAACACACTGTCGGTGCGATACATTGCCACATCGGAGATCAGCTCAAGGTGATCAGCTGATTTTTCAGCCCTGTTATCCGGTTCAGCCGGAATGAACTGGGCTTTTTGTGTTGGTCCATCTGTCGTCAGACTATCGGCGATCTCATCACGAATATCGGTCGAAACCACATAATCAAAATCCGGCACATTGCTGAGATTGCCCAGTACACGCAGTATTTTCCAGCCCGGACGTGAATCACCACGCGGCGCCACCGCACCGGTAAAGGATTGCCACTGACCATCAAGGCCAATAAAGGTCCCCGAAGTCTCGGCAAAAGCCGCCAGAGGCAACATAACATCGGCATGATCACGAATACTGTCTGACCAAAACCGATTAATAGACACCACAAAACTGGCCTGCTGCATGGCGGCGCTGGCTGTGGCCGGATCCGCTGTATCAAATTCCGCTTCAACATCAAACAGCACCAACGCCCGTTTTTTCTGTTGCCAGTAGCCAGTTGCTGATTCACTGTTTGGCTTGGCCGGCAATACATTGGCCAATTGCAAGGCCCGGCTGTTAGCTTCCGGCAACACCAGTAATTTACCCTGACTCATGGTGCTGATGAGATTAGCCAGCGCGCGAATGGTTGCGGCCTCTGGATGCTGATTGGCCAGCGCGCCAACCACCAGCAAAGGTGCTGTGGCATTAGCCAGTTGCATGGCAATATTCTGCTCGCTGCTACCGGGCCGGATATCGGATAAATAATGCTGCCAATTACTATTGGCGGCCGGTTCCAGTTTCATCAACGCCACCGCAATGCCTTTGAGCATATTCAGCAACGTTTCTGAATTAACTGACCACTGCCGTTGTACGGGCATCAGCAAATCACGTTTCAAAAAATTAATTTCGTTTATCAATGCACCATTAAGTGCTGCCTGACGAATACGATGGCCGACCATTGGCGCTTCACTACGAATATTGCTGCCGATTAACAACACCGAATCGCTGTCTTCAATATCTGCCATAGTTAATGCGTTTTGCCAGTAGGCTTCGCCGGCATCATCAAAAGACTGCAAACGCAGGCGGTGATCAATATGTTCTGTACCCAAGCCACGCAACCATTTCTGGAATAAATAACCTTCTTCGAGTGTTGCCGTCGGTGACATTAAACCCAGTAATTGATCCTGACCATTTTTGGCCTGTACCGTTTTCAGACCATTGACGGCATATTCCAGCGCCGTCTGCCAATCGGTTTCTTGCCATACTCCATCTTTTTTAAGCATTGGCTTATCAGCACGATCAGCATGTTTGAGGCCCAGATAACTAAAGCGATCCCGATCCGAAATCCAGGTTTCATTGACCGATTCATTATCACGCGGCACGACGCGCATCACTTCATTGCCACGCACATGCAGCTCAATGCTGGATCCAACGGCATCATGCGGTGCAATCGACGGATATGACTGCATTTCCCAGGCACGGGCTTTGTAGCGAAATGGCTTGGAGGTCAGCGCGCCGACCGGGCATAAATCGATAATATTGCCCGATAATTCGGAAATCATACTGTGCTCGACATAAGTGCCAATTTCCATATGTTCACCGCGGCCGGTCGCACCCAACTCACTGATACCGGCAATTTCGGTACCAAAGCGTACGCAGCGGGTGCAGTGAATACAGCGCGTCATTTCAGTCTGAATTAACGGGCCGATATTTTTATCTTTGACGACCCGTTTGCCTTCAGAAAACCGGCTGATACCTTTACCGTAACCGAGCGACAAATCCTGCAATTCGCACTCACCACCCTGATCGCAAATCGGGCAATCCAGCGGGTGATTAATCAGCAAAAACTCCATCACGCCCCGCTGCGCCTGCACTGCCACTTTGGAGTGGGTAAAAACTTTCATGCCTTCCGTCACCGGTGTGGCACAGGCTGGCAGGGCTTTACGGGATTTATCGACTTCCACCAGACACATCCGGCAATTGGCGGCGATAGACAGTTTTTTGTGATAACAAAACCGCGGGATATCAATACCGGCCTCATCAGCAGCCTGAATAATCATTCTGCTGGAGTCCACTTTTAATGGGATACCATCAATTTCAATATTAACCATATTGACGCAGCCCCTGCGGTTCATCATGCCCCACCATGCAACAGCCATGATCGATGTGGTATTGGAATTCTTCGCGGAAATGTTTGATAAAACTAATCACCGGCGCCGCCGCCGCATCACCCAATGCACAAATGGTATTGCCATTGATATTTTCAGCGACATCCACCAGCCGATCTAAATCTTCCTGATGGCCCTGACCGCTTTCTATACGTTTGATGACACGATATAACCAGCCGGTGCCTTCACGGCATGGCGTGCACTGACCACAGGATTCTTCGTAATAAAAATAGGCAATACGCTCCAGCGCTTTGACCATACAGGTCGAATCATCCATGACAATGACCGAACCGGCACCCAGCATGGAGCCGGCTTTACCGATACCGTCATAACTCATCGCCGTTTGCATCATGACATCAGCCGGCACCACTGGGGTCGAGGTACCGCCGGGGATAACGGCTTTTAACTGATGGCCCTCACGGATGCCACCGGCCAGTTCCAGCAGTTCAGCAAACGGGATACCCAGTGGCACTTCGTAATTACCGGGTTTATTGACATGACCGGTCATACAAAAAATTTTCTGGCCGCCATTGTTAGGCGTCCCCAGCTCATGAAACCAGTCAGCACCATGTTGCAAAATGACTGGCACGGAAGCCAGGGTTTCGGTGTTATTAATCGTTGTTGGCCGGCCATATAAACCATAACCTGCCGGGAATGGCGGCTTGTAACGTGGCTGGCCTTTTTTGCCTTCCAGAGATTCCAGCAAAGCCGTCTCTTCGCCACAAATATAGGCGCCGGCACCGGGATGCATATGCAACTCAAAATTAAAGCCGGTATCGAAAATATTTTTACCGAGATAACCGGCTTCGCGGGCCTCAATTAAAGCCTGCTCAAAACGTTCAATCGGCTCATAAAACTCACCGCGCACATAGTTATAACCCACTTCAGCACCAATGGTGTAGCCGGCAATAATCATCCCTTCAATCAACTGATGCGGGTTATAGCGCATGATATCGCGATCTTTGCAGGTGCCCGGTTCGCCTTCATCCGAGTTACAAACGATATATTTAGCACCGGGCATTTTGCGGGGCATAAAGCTCCATTTCAGACCCGTCGGAAAACCAGCACCACCCCGACCTCTTAATGCCGAATTTTTCAACTGCTCAATAATGTTTTCCTGGCGGGGTTTGTCACGCAGGATTTGCTCCAGCACTTCATAACCACCAACTTTACGGTAGTTTTCCAGCGTCCAAGGCTGATCAAACTGTAACGTCCGGAAACAAACCTGATTGAGCTGCTGCATTATTTCACCCCATCCAGAATGGCATCGACTTTTGCCGCCGTTAAATGCTCATGATATTGCTTGTCGATCAATAACATCGGTGCGCCGACACAAGCGCCCAGACACTCCACCTCACGCAGGGTGAATTTGCCGTCATCGGTGGTTTCACCAAAATCGATACCCAGTTTTTGCTGGATATGATCGGCAATTTTTTCTGAGCCACACAACTGACAGGAAATATTGGTACACAAACTGATTTTATGGCGACCGGTCGGCTGCAACTCATACATCGTGTAAAAAGTCGCGACCTCATAAACTGCGATTTCGGCCATATCCAGATACACCGCCAGCGCCTGCATCAGCGGTTTACTGAGCCAGCCATCATGGTGTTCCTGCAAAATATGCAGGGCCGGGATCACTGCTGATTGCGCCTGTCCGGGTGGATATTTAGCAATCCAAATATCCAATTGCTGGCGAATCTCAGCGGTAAATAATTGCTCGCGTGAGCCAGTTAATTGCATCTCGGTCATCGGTCAATCTCGCCAAATACAATGTCCATAGTACCGATAATGGCCACCACATCAGCCAGCATATGGCCTTTGGCCATTTCATCCATGGCTGCTAAATGTGGAAAACCGGGCGCCCGAATTTTGACCCGATACGGCTTATTGGCGCCATCGGACACCATATAAACACCAAACTCGCCTTTGGGCGCTTCGACTGCCGCGTAGACTTCACCTTCCGGCACACAATAACCTTCGGTAAATAATTTAAAGTGATGGATTAAGGCTTCCATGTCATCTTTCATATCCACCCGGCTGGGCGGCACAATTTTGGCGTTATCGACCATCACCGGGCCGGGATTGACGCGCAGCCAGTCAATACATTGCTGCATGATTTTCGCCGATTGGCGCATTTCTTCGATGCGCACTAAATAACGGTCGTAACAATCACCCTCTTTGCCAACCGGAATGGCAAAATCTAAACGATCGTAGACGGCATAAGGCTGTTTTTTACGCAGATCCCATTCAATACCTGAGCCGCGCAACATCGGCCCGGTAAAACCCAGTTGCAGAGCGCGTTCCGGTGATACCACACCAATACCGACGGTGCGTTGTTTCCAGATGCGGTTATCGGTCAGCAGCGTTTCGTATTCATCAACACATTTCGGAAAGCGTTTAACAAAATCCTCAATAAAATCCAGCAAGCTGCCCTGGCGGTTGGCATTTTTGGCATCGACTTCTTTCTGCGTGTGCCATTTTGATGCCTGATACTGCGGCATACAATCCGGCAGATCCCGATAAACACCACCCGGCCGGTAATAAGTCGCATGCAGCCGCGCACCAGAAACAGCTTCGTAGCAATCCATTAAATCTTCGCGTTCGCGGAAGCAATACAAAAATACCGTCATGGCACCGATATCAAGACCATGAGCACCCAGCCACATCAGGTGATTAAGGATCCGCGTCATTTCATCGAATAACACCCGGATATATTGGGCACGGATCGGCGCCTCAATACCAAGCAGTTTTTCGATAGCCATTACATAGCCATGCTCATTACACATCATTGATACATAATCGAGCCGGTCCATATAACCAATACTTTGATTGTAGGGTTTGGATTCGGCCAGTTTTTCGGTACCACGATGCAGCAAGCCAATATGCGGATCAGCGCGCTCAATGACTTCGCCATCCATTTCCAGAATCAGTCGTAATACACCATGTGCCGCCGGATGCTGCGGGCCGAAGTTCAATGTGTAATTCTTAATCTCCGCCATCTTAAAAATGCCCTTTTTTGTCCCAAGCGGCGTTGTACTGCGACTTATGTTGCGCATGTGTCATTAAGCACACTCCGCGACAGCTTCTCGCAGCACTTGCCTGGAACAAAAAATGTCGATTTTTGTTTTCCATAGATCTATTTTTCGTCCATCCGATAGCGGTTATCGTCTCGAATAACGCGTGGCACCAGCGTGCGTGGCTCAATACTGACCGGCTCGTAAATGACCCGTTTCTGGGTTTCGTCATAGCGCATTTCGACATTACCAATCAGTGGGAAATCTTTACGAAACGGATGGCCGACAAAACCATAATCAGTCAGAATGCGTCTTAAATCATTATGTCCACGGAATAAAATACCGAATAAATCAAACGCCTCGCGCTCATACCAATCGGCGCAGGCCCAAATACCGGTAACTGAATCAATCAGCGTGTCTTCTGCTGTTAAATGGACTTTCAAACGCAGCCGCTGGTTATGTTCAATTGACAGTAAGTGATAAACCACGGCAAACCGATAACCATCGACTTCGCTCTGACTGTGATCTTGAGATTCACGGGCGCGGCTGAAACCGTGTTCAGACGCTTGTTTCGTTTCCCAGCCACTGGCGCCATAAGCTGAATAATCAACTCCGCATAGATCGATTAACTGACTAAAAGCAAATTCGTCGCGCAGCGCCTCTGCAACGCTCAGCAAATGCTCAGTATCGACATACAGGGTAATTTCGCCGCGCGCATAATCGCAATCAATAATCGTGTCTTGAAAGTGCTGTTGCAGCTGTTTTTTTAGCGCTTTTGACATGATTACGCCTCTTGCTGCCGGGCGATGGTATCAGTGCGCTGTATTTTCTTTTGTAGCTGAATAATACCGTATAACAATGCTTCAGCCGTAGGCGGACAACCCGGGACATAAATATCAACCGGTACAATCCGATCGCAGCCGCGCACCACTGAATAGGAATAATGATAATAACCGCCGCCATTGGCACAGGAGCCCATGGAAATGACCCAGCGCGGCTCGGACATCTGGTCATAAACTTTACGCAGTGCTGGCGCCATTTTATTGACCAGCGTACCGGCAACAATCATCACATCTGATTGCCGCGGACTAGGCCGGAAGACAATACCAAACCGATCCAAATCGTAACGCGCTGCGCCGGCATGCATCATTTCCACAGCACAACAGGC
>CBFHWI010000007.1:9880-66747 GCA_965659475.1 Methylophaga sp. | reverse complement strand
GTAAACAGACTGTCTTCAGTCAGATTCAGCGGCTCCAGACCACTCAGCCGGCAATGATGCTTATTTTCCGGCCGCTGCCGGGGTTTGATGCCATCAACTGCCTCGGCGATCGCCTTGATATGCGCTGGTGCGGTACCACAGCAACCACCGATAATATTTAAAAATCCCGACTGCGCCCATTCTTTAATATGGATCGCCATCGCTTCCGGCGATTCGTCATATTCACCAAATTCATTGGGCAGGCCAGCATTGGGATGCGCACTGACATAACTGGTCGAAATTTGCGACAGCTCTTCTACATATTGGCGTAATTGCTCAGCGCCCAGTGCACAATTCAAACCGATTGATAACGGCTGCACATGCGACAGTGAGTTCCAGAATGCTTCAGCCGTTTGCCCTGACAACGTCCGGCCACTGGCATCGGTAATGGTGCCGGAAATCATCACCGGCATATGCATCTGGTGACGCTCAAAAAAGGTTTCGATAGCAAACACCGCAGCTTTGGCGTTCAAGGTGTCGAACACCGTTTCCACCAGCAGCAGATCAGCGCCGCCATCGACCAGACCGCGGATCGCTTCTAAATACGCTTCGACCAGCTGATCAAAATTAACGTTACGAAAGCCCGGGTTATTTACATCAGGTGAAATACTGGCAGTGCGGTTAGTTGGCCCAAGCACGCCGGTGACAAAGCGCGGTTTGTCAGGATTGGCTTTAGTGAATTCATCGGCCACTTCACGGGCCAACTGCGCAGAGACTTTATTCAGCTCGTATACCAGATGTTCCATCTGGTAATCAGCCATCGCAATTGAGGTGCCATTAAAGGTATTGGTTTCGACAATATCGGCGCCAGCTTCAAAATAAGCGCGGTGAATATCACGAATAATTTGTGGCTGGGTCAGCGACAACAGATCGTTATTGCCCTTAACATCACAGGGATGATGGGCAAAACGTTCGCCCCGGAAGTCCGTTTCGCTGAGTTTGTAGCTTTGCAGCATGGTACCCATGCCGCCATCAAGAATCAGAATACGTTGTTCAAGCAAGCGATGGATTTGTTGAGAAACAGTCGTCAAAACGGTTTTCCTGTCAGGCAGTTAGCGATATTAAAAAACGCTAAATTATAACAGATAGCCGGCCAGATCGACTGCCTGGAAAAGCTTAAAACAAGCGCATACCGACTTGACGAATTTTATCGCCATCAACTTCATTGACCACCCAGTGAATACCGTGCCAATCGACATCATCACCGACAACCGGATGGCCACCGACACGGCGGGAAATAAACTCCGCCAACGTTGCATCTTTTTCGTTATCACTGACGGTTAGACCATAGGCTTTGGCAACATCACTTAATAACGCATCACCATTAAGTACAAAGGCACCAAAAAAGGCTTCGGCCTGCCGCAATTTAGCATCGCCATTAAATAACTGATTGAGCTTGGGTAAATCTTCGCTGCGGCTGATAACACAAAGTACATCACCGAGTTTCAGAACCGTACTACCCTTCGGATGTAGCATCTGGTGATCGCGAAATAAAGCCGAAATCAAGGTGCCGGATGGAAACCGTAGCAAACGGATCTGCTGGTCAACCAGCACCGGATTATCGACTTTATAAACAAACATTTCGAAATCGTTTTCCGGCAAAATGCCCAGCGCGCCACGTTGATCGGGTGTGGTACCTTTGGGTACGGCAACTCGCATCCACCTTGCCATTGGTGATAAAGTCGCGCCTTGAACCAGCAATGACAATAGCACCACGGCAAACGCAACATTAAAATACAGTGCCGCATTGTCAACGCCGCCAACCATCGGAAAAATCGCCAATACAATCGGTACCGCGCCGCGTAAACCGACCCAGGAAATAAAGCCGATTTCCCGCCAGCGAAACTTGAAAAAAGGCTTCACCGAAATCAAAACCGCTAACGGCCTCGCAACAAAAATCAGTGCCAAAGCAATCAATAATGCCGGGATGGCATAGGTCAGCATTTCACTGGGCGTCACCAGCAAGCCCAGAATCAGGAACAAACCAATCTGACTGAGCCAGGCTAGGCCATCATGCACTGGTAAAATATGCGTTAAATGCCGCCCCGGTTTATTACCAATCATCAGGCCACACAAATAAATCGCCAGAAAACCACTACCACCCAGCGAACTGGTCAGGCCAAACACAAAAAAAGCCAGTGCCAATGCCAGTAATGAATACAAGCCGGGGGCCAAATCCAGCGTGATCAACAGTCTGGCAATTAACCAGCCACAGCCGAGACCAACCACAATGCCCAGACCAAATTGCTGCAGCAAAAATAGCAGTGACGAAACCCAGCCGGCGGTGTCGCCAATCAACAATTCGATAAGCATAATGGTCAGGAAAATCGCCATCGGATCGTTGGTACCGGATTCTATTTCCAAAGTCGCGCTGACCCGCTCGTTGATCTTAATACCCTGACCTTTGAGCATGGAAAATACCGCAGCAGCATCCGTTGAGCCAACAATGGCGCCAATCAGCAAGCCTTCCAGCAACTGCAAATCAAACATCCACATAGCCAGACCGCCAACAATGCCACTGGTCAGCAACACTCCGAATGTTGCCAGCGACAGAGCGGGTTTAAAACCAACCCGAAAGGTTGATAATCGGGTTTGCAAACCACCATCAAGCAGAATCATCGCCAGCGCCAAATGACCAATAACAAAAGCCAGCTCGTAGTTATCGAACGCTATGCCAAGCAAGCCTTCTTCCCCGGCCAGCATCCCCAGTGCCAGAAAAATGATTAGGATCGGCAAGCCAAACAAAGATGACAGCCGGCTAGCAACAATACTGAGGGCGATTAAAAAACCACTCAGCAAAAAAAGCGTATTAATTGAATCCATGGCAAAGCCTTGTGATGTTAAGCATTATTATTGCACAAGGTTCATAGCGATTATGGGCTATTCAGTTACTCCAAACCGAACTGGCCGCGCTCTTCAATACTGACATAAGGCAATAAAGCGCCGACATCAAAGCGGGCCTTAAATAAATAATCCAGCGTTTGCTGTTGACCAGACATTAGCTGGTTGAGCAACCGGGCACTGCCCAGTAAATCCGGACTGGCTTCAATCACAATATCGGCACTGCTATAGCCTTCTACGCGCGGCAAATCCGGCTCAGCGCCACTGAGAATACGATTGCCATCCACTTCCACCGAATAGCTCATACCCTGCAAAGGCAAGGTCCGGCGGTTGGGATTAATCACCTGTAAGCCAATCAGAAATCGTGGTGCAATACCGTTGTTATCCGGTGCCAATGAAAATGATGTGATATTAATTTGCGGTTTTTCATAAACGGGTGCCCAGCTGGCACAAGCGCTAAGTATCATCAACATTAACAGTACGCAAGCACATTTCAATCCTGACATATTATTTTTCCTCAGCGATTATCAGGTCAGTGTAACCAAGATCTGAGATTCGGGACGGTCTATTCGATGTAAAATAATGTAGTAATAGTTATCGTTCAGGCAAAAAAAAGCGCCAGATTCGATGTCGAATGTGGCGCTGCAAACGAGAAAGTTTATAAATCTAGCAGGCAATCAACCCGTTACTCTTCAATTGTATGCCCCTCACCCATTTCGTGAGCGGGATGCGGCATATTTTCACCTTCTTTAGCCTTTTCCACATTGTCTTTATATTCCTGACTCATTTCTTTGCCTGATTTATCCGATGATTTTGATTTGTCACCCTCCCCCATTTCGTGAGCAGGGTGTGGCATATTTGTGGAGTCTCTGTTCGCTTCCAGATTATCTTTATAATCCTCACTGAGTTTATCTTTATCACCGGCCATAGCGGGAGAGACTGCAAACAGCATGGTTACCAGGACTGTTATAATTCCTTGCTTTAACATGGTTTTTCTCCTTTGTCTGAATTAACTCAAACATTGATAGAAAAACTGATTAAGAATATTTTTAATCAGCCTTTTTATGGTGCAATGAACATTCTGTAAAGTCAAACACGGTAAAACCCAGATCACAAATCAAAAATCAAAAATCAAAAATCAAAAATCAGTCTACGAAAACACCATTTATTTGTAACGCTAATCAATTCCAGCAATACTTATAAATAAGTCTTTATAGACCTGTAATAATATTTTTATAATATGATCTTATAGATTTTAGATATTCGCTATAAAACATTAAGTATATTTTTAGAAAAAACCCGAAACTTGGTGGATTTCTTTAACGCCAAACCAAAAAAACATTGCCAATAAAAAAGCGTGGCGGTCAGGATTAATTATCGGCTTATTACCAGATAGGTCCGACCATAATTTGAATCGTGGGGTCGCTTATTTAGCCTAAATGGTTGTAAAATTATTTACATATAAAAAACGCCACATCCGGCACCGAATGCGGCGTCTTGTCTTGCTTAGAAGCTAATTTAGAAAACGGCCTAGTTTATTGACCTCGCTCTCTGAGTGCCTCTTCACCCTCACCCATTTTGTGGGCTGGGTGCTTAGTCCCAATATGAGTGTTTTCACTACCCATTTTGTGGGCAGGATGAACATCATGCTCAGTGTCTTTAGCTTCTTCCAAGTTTTCTTTGTAGGCTTTGGTATGTTGCTCTGTTCTGTCAACATCAGCTGCCTCACCCATTTCATGGGCGGGATGTTCCATAACTTTATGCTCGTCCTTTTCGTTGGACTTGTGGTGATCCGCGATAGCGGTTCCCATTATAAAAAACATTGCTAATAAAGTGACTGAAAGTGTTTGTTTCAACATGGTTAACTCCTTTGTTTGATTGCTCTAATCAAACATTGGTGAAAACTTCTCAAAAAGTATTTTTAAACAATTTTATTAGCACTTAAATGGATATAATTAGATAAATTAAAGTGAAAACCCATAAGACTAAGTAATGATGGAAATATTATTTAGTTACCTTGCCTTTCAACCGGCTCAACCTCGTCCATTTCATGTGCCGGATGAATACTATTACCTTCCTCTTCAGCTTGCTGGCGCGCTTTAGCGTAATCTGGGCTATTCTCCTGATTAATGCTATCAGCACGTTCCCCCATATCATGTGCAGGGTGATTGCTATCATTGTCACAAGCAATTAGTAAAAATGCTGGTATTAACGTGATTACCAAGATTGATTTATATTTCATAGCACACCTTTTGAAAGCAAGTTAATCAACATTTATTAAACGCCTTTTTTGTGTTTATTTATTGTTGATTAAACGTTAACGTGCATATGGGGTAAAACTAAATAACCTATGTTAAAACTGAAGCATTTTTTTTCAGAGATTGGGGCAATTTCTCAGAATGTATAACTGTTAAACCTAATGACAGAATCTTTAATTAACATGGTTTAGCCGTTACTTAACATTCGGTTAACACCATTTAATAACGCTTTAATCGCTGCGCGGCTGATATTTTTATCCTGACCGACACCAAATAACGCACTGCCATCACCGACTTTAATTTCCACATAACAGACAGCCAATGCATCACTGCCAGCGCCGATGCCATGTTCGTGATAATCGACCACTGTTATTTGATTGCCCAAATGCTCGCTTATCGCTTTAGCAGCGGCATCCACCGGACCATTGCCTTTTCCGTTCAAGCAAAATGGTTTATCCGCATACTGCAAATTAATTTCTGCAGTCACTGCGTCGTCACCGTCATCGCTGACTTTGCTGGAATTGAACTGATACGGCGTATTGACCTGCAAATAGCTCTGATCAAATAACTGGCAGATAGCCGCGCCATTAATTTCCTTACTGGTTTGGTCACTGACTTGCTGGACAATTTTGCTGAATTCAATCTGCAACCGCCGTGGCAATTCGAAGCCTGCCTGTTGTTGTAATAAAAAGCTGACCCCGCCTTTGCCAGACTGGCTGTTAACCCGCACGACTGCATCATAACTACGGCCCAAATCAGCGGGATCTAAAGGCAGATAAGGAATATTCCACAGACTGTCCGGGGTTTGCGCGGCAAAGCCTTTTTTAATGGCATCCTGATGAGAACCTGAAAATGCGGTAAACACCAGCTCACCGGCATATGGATGGCGCGGATGCACCGGTAAATTGGTGCAGGACTCAACCAATTGCCGCACCTGATCTATCTGCGAAAAGTCCAATCCCGGATGTATGCCTTGTGAATATAAATTTAACGCTAAAGTCACCAGACAGACGTTTCCGGTGCGCTCACCATTACCAAATAAACACCCCTCAACCCGGTCAGCGCCGGCCATGACGGCAAGTTCAGCTGCAGCCACCGCTGTACCGCGATCGTTGTGCGGATGCACACTCAAAATAATGCTGTCGCGATTATTTAAATGCCGATGCATCCATTCAATCTGATCGGCGTAAGTGTTGGGGGTCGACATTTCGACCGTGGCCGGTAAGTTAAAAATCATTTTCTGCTGCGGCGTTGGTTGCCAAATCGCTGAAACGGCATCACACACTTCTTTGGCGTAATCCAACTCGGTCGACGAAAAGGCTTCTGGCGAATACTGATACACCCATTCGGTTTCCGGATGCTGTTCGGTATATTGCTTAACCCAGCGTGTACCTTGCTCGGCAATTTTGCGAATACCCGCTTTATCAGAGCGATAAACAATTTCGCGGAAATCCGGGGCCGTCGGGTTGTACATATGCAAAATCGCCCGACGCGCCCCGGCTAAAGATTTGACGGTACGTTCAATCAAATCTTCGCGGGCCTGAGTCAATACTTCGATGGTGACATCATCCGGGATCAGATTTTCTTCAATCAACCGGCGCACCACATTAAAATCGGCTTCCGAAGCTGACGGGAAGCCTACCTCAATTTCTTTAAAGCCCATTTGCACTAATGCTTTAAAAAAGCGGATTTTGGTTTCCACCGACATCGGATCAATCAATGCCTGATTGCCATCGCGCAGATCGGTGCTCATCCAGATAGGTGGTTGCTCAATAACCTTATCAGGCCATTGTCGATCGGCCAGCTGAATAGGCTGAAAGCGACGATACTTTTGTTGTGGATGGGCAATCATTTCTGGCTCCTGACAAATAGGTTTGCCTGATGTTGACTCCCCGGTGGCAAGATGAACTATCAAAAAACGGGTAATTTTTTTGATGTTAACAGCGCCTTTTCGTCAGTTTTGCCAACGTGCTGGTCGCTGCTGCGCATCGCGCTTTTGGCGCGGATGCCACCGGTTTCAGGCATGTGAAATAGTATAAAGCGTTGATCGCAGAATTAAATTGCCAATATTTCATATAATCGACATTTAAAAGCATATAATTCTTTATATTTATTATTTTACGCAATAAAAAACCTTTAATTGTTTTTTATGGAGCAGACCATGACAGAAACACTTGACCGCTATGACCAGCAAATTCTGGAAATTTTGCAAAAGCAGGGACGACTCTCCAATCAAGAACTGGCCGAAGCTATTAAATTATCGCCGTCACCAACATTACGCCGTGTCAAACAGTTAGAAGAAAATGGCTTGATTGATGGCTACGTGGCTTTGCTCAATGCCAGAAAGCTAGGACTGACCTTGATGGCCTTTATTGGCATTAGTATGGATAAACACACACCTGAGCGCTTTGAGGCGCTGGAATCGACACTCCGACAATATCCGGAAGTATTGGAATGTCATCTGATCACCGGCCAGGCAGCCGATTATCTGTTAAAAGTTATCGTCAAAGATATGGATGCCTATCAGCAATTTCTGCTGCACAAGTTGACTCGCATTGAAGGCGTCAACGGTGTGCATACCTCGTTTGTCATGAAATCGCCGATTAACGCCACAGCGCTTCCAGTCAATTGAATTAGTCTGACAAGCTATTTTGAATATCATCAAAAGGGGTCAGACACCTTCGATCTGCCGTTCTCCAAATCAATCGTGCCTGACCATCACGGCTCACTCACGGATCAGCGATTTATCTCCATCGATGAAGTCACGTTGGCAAAGCAGTGGTACCTGAGTCGAGAGCCCATTAAACAATATTGCTATATCTGTCAGCGTGCCTAAATGCGCGGAATCTCGAAAATTACAGCTGCTAAACAACTGTCCGAGGATAATAATATTTAATAATTTCAATGAGTCAGCTGCAAACCCTTTGCAGATGCGGTTTTCTCGATCATAATCGGAGTCAGGCCCTGTCTTAACCCAATAAGAGGACTGTTCCCGGATGATTAAACGACCCGACGCTGCAAAACGTCTGTTTGTACTCGATACCAATGTGTTAATGCATGATCCGACAGCGTTATTCCGCTTTGATGAACATGACATCTTCTTGCCAATGGTCGTGCTGGAAGAGCTCGATAAGGGAAAGAAAGGTTTATCGGAAGTGTCCCGAAATGTACGTCAGGTCAGTCGTTTTCTGGATGATTTGCTGTTACAAGCCACTGATAACGAAGCTATTAATAACGGTATCCCGCTCCCCAGCGTTGCTAATAGTGACGTGCCGCAAGCCAGCGGCCGGTTATTTTTCCAAACCCGGCAAATGGCACAGGATTTACCCAAAGAACTCCCCGGTCATCAGGCCGACAATGCCATTCTGGCAGTTGCTATCAATTTACAACAGGCGCAGGTTGATACCAATGTCATTCTGGTTTCCAAAGATATCAACCTGCGTATTAAAGCCACAGTGCTGGGCATTTGCGCTGAAGATTATTACAACGATAAAGTGCTCGATGATGTCGACTTACTATATCGCGGCGCCTCCGAATTGGCGGCGAGCTTTTGGGATGATCTGAATCGACTGGAATCATGGACGCAAGATGGTCGTACCTTTTATCAGGTGCAGGGCGAGGTAGTTAAAGATTGGTATCCCAACCAGCTGATTTATTCACCAGAAACCGAAAATGCAATTGAAGCTGTGGTGCGTAGCACCCACGACGATTCGGCTGATATTGAACTCATCCATGACTATCGCAAAGACAAGCATGCCGTCTGGGGCATTACGGCCCGGAATCGTGAGCAAAATTTTGCGCTGAATCTGCTGATGGATCCGGATATTGATTTTGTCACCCTGCTCGGTCAGGCAGGTACCGGCAAAACCCTGCTGACACTGGCTGCCGCTCTAACTCAGACCATTGAACACAAACGTTATGGCGAAATTATTATGACCCGCGTTACGGTACCGGTCGGTGAAGATATTGGCTTTTTACCCGGCACTGAAGAAGAAAAAATGACGCCGTGGATGGGCGCTTTAATGGATAACCTGGAAGTACTCAACAAAACCGAAGGCGGCGACTGGGGTCGGCAGGCGACCAATGATTTACTCCAACGTTGGATCAAAATCCGTTCGCTGAACTTTATGCGTGGCCGGACATTCCTGAAGCGTTTAATTATTATCGATGAAGCGCAAAACCTGACTTCCAAACAAATGAAAACCCTGATCACTCGTGCTGGCCCCGGCACAAAAATCGTTTGTTTGGGTAATATTTCGCAAATTGATACACCCTATTTGAGTGAGACCACGTCGGGTCTAACCTACGTCGTTGATCATTTCAAAAACTGGCCACATGGTGGCCATATCACGCTGCTACGTGGTGAACGCTCACGGCTGGCAGATTTTGCTTCTGAGAATTTGTGATCAGACATGTTAGCATTCATTCATTAACTGTGGTGGCAGGACCAGCGTATGAATGACAACACAGACAATAACGCCGATCGCCGGGCTTTTTTCCGGATCAACGATCGGCTGTTAATTAACATCAAACCGCTAGAGCCGAAAATGGCCTGGGATCTCGGTAAACTGATTGCCAGCAGTGTGCCGCATACTTCTCATCCCCATCATCAACTATCCTCTTTGGAAACTGCTTTTAATCATTTAATAGATAAGATAGGTCACGCAGACAGGGATATTTCCCGGGCGCTGCGCATGCTCGACGAAAAAATTAATATGCTAGGCAATAATGTGTAGCATTTATTACAACCTATCGACGACACCCTGGCACAGGCGGTAAATCTTAGCGCCGGTGGGGTATCGATGCTGAGCGATCAAGTCCTCGCCCCCAAAGCACCGGTTGAGGTCAATATGACCTTGCTGCCTTCGGGCTTACCGATCCGAGCCGTCGCCAAGGTTATTAGCTGCGAGCAATTGCTAACTGCACAAAATGGCAAAGCATTGAGCGTGCGGCTGGCGTTTACTCATATGAATGAAACCGATCGGAATATTCTGGTCAAACACACTTTAACGCGCCAGGCCGAAAATCTGCGCAGCAAAAACAACAAAGTTAAGTTTTTACCACGCAGTTTAGACGCACTATATTGGGACTCTTTGTCCGGAGTAATCTGTTAATGTCTCTGCCCGTTTTATACAGTTTCAGGCGCTGTCCTTATGCGATGCGCGCCCGCTTTGCGATTGCTGCTGCCGGCCTGCAGGTTGAACTGCGCGAAGTGGTACTCAAAGATAAACCGTCTGCACTGCTGCAAATTTCACCAAAAGCCACCGTGCCGGTATTGCAAACAACAGAGCGCGTGATTGACGAGAGCCGGGATATTGCCCTGTGGGCTTTTCAGCAACAGGATCCTGCCGGCTTCTGGCAGCCATTATCAGATATTGCTCAGCAACAGACGCTGGACTTAATTGCTAAAACTGACAGTGAATTTAAAGACGCGCTGGATCGTTACAAATACGCTGATCGTTATCCAGAGCACGACCAACGTTTTTACCGTCAACAAGGTGAGCAGTTTTTACAAAAACTGGAGGCGATTTTAAGCTGCCAGCAATTTCTGGTCGGCGATAGCCCTGTATTGGCTGATATTGCAGTGATGCCCTTTATCCGGCAATTTGTGATGGTTGATCAGAACTGGTTCAGCAATGCGAATTACCCGCAATTACAGCGCTGGCTCAATGCGTTTTTAAAATCGGCAGGTTTTAAGCAGGTAATGCAACATTATCCGCAGTGGCAACCAGATGATGACTTGATAATATTTCCAGTTTAACGACACATTTCCAGCGCCTGCTGTGAAGGCAAATCATAATGCTGGTAACGACAGATATAAAAAGACTCGTCTGCAGCTTCCGCGTCCATGCTTCTTAATAATTTCTGCCATAGGCTAAGCCGGCTACTGTCATCAACATACTCAGCATTTTGCTGTTTATTCAGCCACAAACCGTCACCATTAAAGCTATACACCGGCAGTAAATCATCCCGCTCATTGGCCGGCCGAATTACCGGATCCAGATTATCCAATACCAGTGGTGTGGCATCCTGCGCCGGATAATAACTGACCACCATATGTGCCTGATTCAGCGTCAGCGCTTTAACATAGGTCAGACGCAATTTATCAGCCGACATGCCCATTTCGGTCAGCGTGAAATACTTGGCGACCGCAAAATCTTCACAGTCACCGCCCTCGGTCACAATGGTTTGTAATGGTGTTGCCCAGTAGTCCTCTTTACCCCAGTGAATAATATCGTCGACAAACTGATTTTGGTTGATGAAATCGTTGGTGGCTTCAAGCTGGCGTTGATCAGACCAGTTGCGTCCCTGATCAACTAACTGTCGCCAGGCTGAGACGCGTTGCTCAGTATCACTGCTAATGCCGCTATCAATCGAAGTTTTGGGTGCACTGCCACAACCGGCCAGCAATAACATCAGCATCACCAATAAAAGCCGCATCATTTAATCCATTAATTTGAGATACTTTCCAGCATTATCAGTCTTTTTTAAGCGTGGCACCACGCCTAAACACGGCGCATTAATCCGGGCTTTAATCGATTGGATGATTTCGTCATGCTGATCATTATCCAGAAAGTCATTAGCCACCCAACCGGCCAAAGGCAGACCTATAGACCGGATACTGTCAGCGGTAAGCAACGCATGATTAATACAGCCAAGTTTAATGGCCACCACCAATACCACCGGCAGCTCTATTTTAATGGCCAGATCGGCAATGCTTTGCTTATCGTTTAACGGCACCAGCCAGCCGCCAGCGCCTTCCACAACAACGGCATCCGACATACTTTTTAATTGTTGGTAGCCTTGCAGCAATCTGGTTAAATCAATGCTAACCTCGGCTTGCTGCGCGGCAATATGGGGGGCAATTGGAGATTCAAAGGCGTAAGGATTAATGGCTGGGTAATCGACTTGGATATCTGCCGCCTGTTGAAGTGCCAAAGCATCGTCATTACGTAAGCCGTGCGCTGTCATTTGGCAGCCGCTGGCAACCGGTTTCATGGCGGCGACTTTCAGCCCCTGATCCTGCAGGGCGTGAATCAGACCGACGCTGATGACTGTTTTACCAACTTCAGTATCGGTGCCGGTGACAAAAAAACCTTGTTTCATAAGCGTCTTTTTAATTGCTCCAAACTGATCCGGACACTGCCATCGGCTGCAACTGTCTGTTGTCGCTCAGCGCCCCAGGCATGACCGTATATCACTTCATAAGTCGCTGGTAACTGACCATCGGCAAGACGAAACTGCTCAATCACGGCCAGCATATTTTTTAACGCCTGTTTACCGGTCAGGCCTTTACGACGACCAGGCAACTGATTACGGGCCCCCAGTAATTTCAAATCACGCATCATTTGTCTGGCATCCACATAACCCAACTGATGCCGATCAACGTCTAATACTGCATCTTGCAGCCCACTTTGTTGCATCGCTTCAGCCACATCATGCATATCCAGAAACTGGTTGATATGCGGATAGCTGTCAACGGCTGCCCAGCTTTGCCGCAACTCCAGCAACGTATCTGGCCCCAGCGTAGTAAACATCAGCAGGCCGCCGGGTTTTAATACCCTTTGGATTTCAGCGAAGCTGGTGGTTAAGTCACACCATTGCAATGCCAGATTGGCATACAACAAATCAATACTGTTATCCGCCAGCGGCAGCGCCTCGGCGTCTCCTGCAAGATACTGTAATGATTTATCCGGCAAGAACCGTTTAATGCCCTGCCGCATCCGGCGGCGCGCCTGATGTAACATCGCCGGCGCAATATCTACGGCGACAATATTGGCAGTTGGATAATGCTGTTTTAACAGCGGCAGATTACGACCGGTACCGGCGCCCAGATCAACAATGGTCTGCGGTTGAATTTTGATCAGTTTCAAACGATCCAGCAATTCATCCGCTGTTTGTCGCTGCAATACCGCGACATCATCATAAGAATGTGCCGCCCCGCCAAATGACGCGGCAACCCGACGTTTTTCAGGGCGATGCTCAATCATAAATCATGCTTTTTATCATCGTAGCGCTTTGCGCCGGATGGGATATAAAGGGGGCATGGCCAGCACCTTGCAAAACCTGACAATTGATATCCGGTTTTAAGATCATTAATTCGGTTGCCAATTCCGTCGGGATCAAATTATCTCGCTCGCCCAACAGCACACTGACCGGCACTTTTAAATCCGCCAGCATTTGCCGGCCATCAAAGCATTCCAGATAATTAAGTCCTTCACGTAATGCGTCAGGATGCGCGGCATGGCCCAGCATCACATCATCTTGCAGAATTTGAATGGTGTCACGGGCAAACTGCGCGCCGCGCGCTAACAGCAATAAAAAAGACTGCATCAACGTTGCGGGGTCTTGCGTCAACGATTTAGAAAATTCATTAAAAGTATCGACAGGCATGGCCGGCTGCCAGCTATCATCAACGACAAATTTTGGCGTCGCCGCCAGTAGTATCAATTGCTGCACGCTATCTGAATAGGCATGAGCAAACTGCAAAGCAAACTGACCTGCCAATGACCAGCCCAGCCAGATGGCAGACTGTGGCAACTGCGCTGCCAGTGCAGGTAATAATCTATCAGAATCAAAAGCGCCCGCTTGCCAGTCGCTGTCACCATGACCGGGCAAATCGACACAGTGCAGCGTAAAGTCGTTTTCCAAGTAAGGTTTTAATAACTGCCAGACTCGGCGGTTCATACTCCAGCCATGCAGCAATACCAAATCCGGGCCCCGGCCACTGACCTCAATGAACATGGCATTGCTCCAGCGCCGACAATAATTGCGTCACCTGCACTTCGCTGTGATTCGCCGATAAAGTAATGCGCAGTCTGGCGGTGTTTTTTGGTACCGTAGGCGGCCGGATCACACCGACCAAAAAGCCCAGTTGTTCCAGTTGCTGGCCAACTGCCAGGGCGCGTTTTTCATCCCCCATTAAAACGGGCTGAATGGCAGTAAATGAATCCATTAATTGCAGCCCCAGTTGGCTGGCACCATCACGAAATTGCTGAATACGGGCCTGTAATTGCTGACGACGCTCCGGTTCATGTTGAATGATGTCTAATGCTTTTAAGGTAGCAGCGGCAATCGCCGGCGGCGGCGCTGTAGTGTAAATAAAACTGCGGGCTTGCTGAGTCAGTGTTTCAATCACTAATGCATCGCCAGCAATAAAGGCCCCGGCGGTGCCAAAGGCTTTGCCAAAAGTACCGACCAGTAGTGGTTTATCGGTGAGTTGATCGGCGAAGTATTGCAAAGTGCCTTTGCCCTTCTCACCAATCACACCCAAACCATGCGCATCATCAATGACCACACCGGCCTGATGTTGTTTGGCCAGCGCCATGATCTCAGGTAGCGGTGCCACATCGCCATCCATACTGAATACACCATCACTGACGATTAATTTACGTTCCGTGTTGGCCACACCATGCAGCCGTTTATGCAGCATTGCCATATCGTTATGCGGATAGCGGATCAGCGTCGCGTTCGACAACCTGCCACCATCAAGCAGCGAGGCATGATTGAGTTTGTCTTGTATCATGGCATCACCACAATCCAACAGGCCATCAATTACCGCTAAATTCGCCATATAACCGGTAGCAAACAACATGACCTTTTGCTGGCCGGTAAATTCGGCCAGCGCGTCTTCAAGCTGCTGATGAAACCGGCTGTGGCCAGTCAATAAATGCGCTGCACCACTACCAACACCTTCAATATCCACGGCATTTTTGAAGGCGTCAATCAGTGCCGGATGGTTGGCAAGTCCCAGATAATCATTGCTGCAAAAGCTGATTAAATCACGGCCATCAACATTGACATTAACGCCCTGTGCCCCACCACGCAGCCGCATTTGTCGGTAAAGACCGTCTGCCCGGCGTTGCGCCAGCGCCTTTTGCAGGCTGTCATGCCAGGGCAGTTGCGACATCAGTATTGGATTAAGCAGCCGAGCAGTGTTTATCCGCTTGCGGCGTAATATCCAGTGGCGTAATGCCCAGACGTTGGAATAATTGTTGATCGTGCTGGGTATCAGGATTATCAGTGGTCAGCAGTTTTTCGCCATAGAAAATCGAATTGGCACCGGCTAAAAAGCTCATCGCCTGCAGTTCATCGGTCATATTTTCGCGACCCGCTGATAAACGCACATAGGATTTAGGCATCATGATCCGCGCCACAGCAATAGTGCGAACAAATTCAAACGGATCAAGATTATTAATGCCATCGAGTGGCGTGCCTTCGACCTGCACCAGCAGGTTAATCGGCACACTTTCAGGGTGACTGGGCAGATTGGCCAGACTGCGCAATAAACCACCGCGATCTTGGCGGCTTTCACCCATGCCGACAATACCGCCGCTGCAGACATTAATACCGGCTTCGCGAACATAACTCAGTGTATCGAGACGATCCTGGTAGGTACGAGTCGAAATGATTTCGCCGTAAAATTCCGGTGAGGTATCAAGGTTATGGTTGTAATAATCAAGGCCGGCGTCTTTCAGGCGTTTTGCCTGATGCGCTTCCAGCATGCCTAACGTGACACAGGTTTCGAGGCCTAACTCCTTAACACCTTCAATCATCGCGGCAACACGGTCGACGTCACGATCTTTCAGATTACGCCAGGCAGCGCCCATGCAAAAACGGCTGGCACCAGTCGACTTGGCTTGTGCGGCAGATTCCAGCACTTTATTCAATGGCAATAATGGCTCGGCCTTGACCGCTGATTCATGATGGGCACTTTGTGGGCAGTAGCCACAATCTTCGGCACAACCACCTGTTTTAATGCTCAGCAAAGTACTGATTTGCACTGCATTGGCATCAAAATACTGGCGGTGCACAGTCTGTGCCCGGTACATTAAGTCGGCAAAAGGCAAATCAAATAAGGCTTCAATTTCAGCCTGTTGCCAGTCATGACGAATGGATTGGGTCGGTTCTGTTATAGTCTGGGACATGGTTTTTACATCGGCTTAATGGATTAACAATCAGATGACCAGGGACTTCATAGCCACAGCGGCACATCAACTGCGGCGATTATACAGCAAATGCCTGCCAAATCCGTGTTTCCTGTGCGCTGCGCCGGCCGGTGACAGCTTGCTGTGCATCGCTTGTCAGGCCGATTTACCAAGATTGACGACCGGCTGTTTGCGTTGTGCCTCGCCACTTTCTACCCTGGGCATTTGCGGTCAGTGTCTGCAAAAACCACCGCCACAAGACCAGATTTTTTGTGCCTTGCCCTATCTGTCACCCATCGATGATTTAATCGGCGCTTATAAATTTCATCAGCAATTGGGGCTGCGTGATTTCTTCGCTGAGCAAATGGCCGCCATGCTGCAATGTCGTGACGATTTACCGACTTTAATTCTGCCCGTACCACTGCATAGCCATCGTCTGCGGCAACGTGGTTATAACCAATCGGCTGATCTTGCCAACCGGCTGGGGCAATTGCTCAATATCAACGTCGACGACCATGCCTTAAAACGCATAAGAGCCACTCAGCCACAAAGCAAACTGCCATTTAAGTCACGTCGCAAGAACCTTCGTGGCGCGTTTGCCTGCGGTGATTTACACAGTGTTCAACACGTGGCCCTGCTTGATGATGTTTACACGACCGGTCATACCGTTGCTGAAGCCGGGCGTTGTCTTCAAAAACAGGGCGTTACGCGCCTGGAAGTCTGGACAATTGCCCGCGCGATACCTCATTATTAGACCATCTCCTGCGGCTGCCGACATTGCCTTTCGTATGCGTGAACAGATTGCCGCGAGGTGCTTTACAGTCAATCATGTCCGTAAGGTGCCGGTCACTTTGTCTATCGGTCTGGCTAAATTGAGGCGGCCTTAATTCGCTGCACCGCCTGTTCTGCTGCATCATGATAGGGTTGCAGCACAATATCCGCACCATGTTGCTTCAAACTGGCAATATCGTGGGTGAAATGCGTTGAAACGGCGACTTTGCCCTGATAATGCTGTCGCTTCAGTGCATCCAATAAAACAATTCGTGGATCTTCATGGGTCACGCCCAAGTCATGCTGCGGCATCGCGCATATTACCCATTGCACCGCTTGCAGTGGCAACATTTCAATAAAGTCCATATCCGATACATCGCCATACATAATGTCAAAACCGCGTTGCCGCCACCGCTTGACCACATCTGGATTAAAATCCACCGCCAACACCCGTTTGCCTTCAGCCTGAAAACGCTCGGTAATCACCGCACCATAACGCCCTAAGCCAAAAATAATCACATCATATTGTTGCTGTGATGGCAGATGCTGATCATCAGCTCGTTCACGAAATGTCTGCCGCCGTTCAAATACGCCTAATATCGGTTCACACCAACGAAACAGCGTATGCGAATAAGTAATCATGTAGACCGACAAGGCGATAGTCACCAATCCGACCATGGTCACCAGTCCCAAAGCAGAATTCGTGACATGTCCAAGACTAACGCCCATCGCCATAAAAATCAGCGAAAACTCACTGATTTGCGCCACCGTTAAGCCCGCCAAAAAGCCGGTACGTTTTCGATAGCCCATATAGCCCATAATGGCCAGCACAATAAGCGGATTGCCGATTAATACAAACACCGAAAACACCAGTGCCGGCCCCACTTGATCGCCAAGCAAGCTGAGATCTAACTCGGTACCCAATGCAATAAAAAAGAACAACAGCAGAAAATCCCGCAATGACGATAACCGAGCGACAATCGCTTCCCGATACGGTGTTGATGCCAAAGAAATACCGGCCAGCAGACCTCCCAATTCTTTGCCAAAACCGAAATATTCACCGAGTGATGCCAATAACGATGCCCAGCCAATAGCAAAAATCACCAGTAATTCCGGGGAATGAGAAATATGGTTAACCAGTGGCGTTGCGATATAACGCATAAACACACCGACCAGTGCCAGCATGATAAGCCCGTAAAACAATATCGTCAGGATTTGCAGGATGGGCGAGTGACCGGTCTCACCGCCAATACCATAGGCAGACAACGCCATCATAGCCAGGATCACAAACAAATCCTGAACAATCAAAAAACCAATGGCAATGCGGCCATGCAGCGAATCAACTTCACGTTTATCGGAAAGCAATTTAACAATGATAATAGTGCTGGAAAAGGTCAATGCGATAGCGACATACAATGCTACAACCCAATCCAAACCAAGCATCAAGCCGATTATAAAACCGAATATGGCCGTAAATAGTACTTGGCCAAGTCCTGTTGCCAAGGCCACTGGGCCAACTGTTCGGATCAGTTTCAGGTCCAGCTTTAAACCGACCAGAAACAGTAGCAAAGCAATACCCAGTTCAGCCAGCAAATCAATATTGTCATGCGACTGAACGATGTCCAGCGCTGATGGGCCGGCTAGCACACCCACGGCAATAAAGCTGACAATCATTGGCTGACGCAACAGTAACCCAATCAGACCGGCGACCGCCGCCAATGCCAGCAATGCCGTCAGTTCAAAAAAAGCGGAACCTTCAATCAACGCCATATCAGAGCCTTTCTAGGTACTTAATTATTAGCGTACGCTAATCGCGCTGGGGTGCAAAACCTGCAGAAAATAATCGTTGCCGCGTCGTGACAACCAGCCGCGCACTTCCAGTTGTTTATTTAAATAGCTTTGTGGATCAGCAAATAAAGGCAATTGCGCTTTTCTGATCCGCACACTCAGCCGCTCACCGGCCATTAACCAGATTTGACTGCGGGTGACTTTGATTTCACTGGGTGTAATTTGCCAGCGCTGCCAGCCGCGCCGCTGTGAAGTATTTAATCCGGCGCGGGCTGTTTTCAAGGGATAGGCTGTGCCATCCCAAATACCAATTTTTTTATCAATAGCCTGTTGCTGTGCGGCCTGCATTTTATCGACATAGCTAGAATTTGGCGGATGCACCGTTAATGCGGCAAGCCCTTGCTCAAGTATTTCAGCATTTAAATGCCGTTCATTCTCAAGAAAAATATGTGCCAGCAAGCGGTCGTACTTGTCGCGCTTTTCTTTATCAAAACGCAGGTAAATTGGCTGTTCGCCAATTTGTTGTTTCAACCAGATTTTGGCAGCCTCACCGCCCCGCTCACCATCACGATATCGACTGCTGATTTCCGGAGCATTGATATTCAGTAATCTGACCCGTTCGCCGTTTTCCAGCACTAGCGTATCGCCGTCATAAACGTAATCCACCTGATGGCGGTAACGATTGGAAACCGGGTCAATATCAACTGCTTTAGCATGGCCTCCCAGTTGGTCGGTAAAGCTGATATTGCCATCTGCATCAATACTGCGATAAACCTCAGCTGCTATCAGAGATGTGTTACCAAGCAGGCATAACGCTGCAAATAATAACTGCAGCATCATTGACTAGCCGCTGCTGCGTAATGCAATACCACCGCTATAAACAACACACCGCCGACATAATTATTATTTAAAAAGGCCTGTAAACAAGCGCGCGGCGCACGGTGTCGAACCAGATATTGCTGATAAACAAATAGGCCGGCTACCGACAGCAGGCCGATATAAAACACACCGCCCAATGCTAATTGCGATCCTATCAGCAGCCACACCAGCAACAACAGACCCTGTAAAATCCCCAAAATCAAACGGTCATCATCCGCAAATAAAATTGCCGTGGATTTAATACCCATTTTCAAATCATCATCACGATCAGCCATTGCATAAAACGTATCGTAAATGGTTGTCCAGATAATATTGGCGATAAACAGTAACCAAGCAATCAGCGGCAAACTGCCCGTTTGTGCAGCGAATGCCATCGGAATCGCCCAGCCAAAGGCCATACCCAATACCAATTGCGGTAAATAGGTATAGCGCTTCATAAACGGATAAATAAACGCCAGTACAACCGCCACCAGTGATAAATAAATGGTCAGCTGGTTTAATTGCAATACCAGCAAAAAGGCTAGTAACGCTAACCCCACAAAAGTCACCACGGCCTGCCATGGCTTTAAAACGCCCATTGCCAATGGCCGGTTTTCAGTGCGCCAGACGCCGCCATCGACATCACGATCGGCAAAGTCATTAATGGCGCACCCGGCACTGCGCATCAAAATCACGCCCAATGTAAAAATCAGCAACAACTTAAAATCCGGCACCCCTTCAGCAGCGATCCAAAGCGCCATTAGTGTTGGCCAAAGCAATAATAAAATACCAATCGGCCGATCCAGCCGGGTCAGCTGCAAGTAAGGTTTTAACCTTAATAAATATCTATTTACCATCGGTAATGCTCAGTTTCTGGCAGAAACACCTCGCTGACCAGCAAGGCTTTGCCGCGCAGCGTAAAACAGGAACGGCGCGCCCACAAGGCTTGTGCCGGTATCTCAGCGGCCTGACAAGCATGCCGGCTCAATATATTTCCGGCGGCCAAAAAACTGATTTGTAACGGGCTACGTGATACCGCGGGATCGTTAAATAACCATTCGCCCAAAGACGCATTACCCAGACGTGACAGGCCCATTCGCAGCACGGGATAGCTTCTCAGTGGCACCACAGTGCGGGCAAATACTCGGGGCTGGTTGCCATCAAGTAAACAGACTTCCCGGCAGAACACTTGCTGGCGGCGATCAATTCGCAGCGCCAGCGCTTCGTCGAACGTTGTTTTTTGCCAGCCACTATGCAGGAGTTGCACTGAAAATGCCTGCTGACTATGCGCTTTAAGTTTAGTGGTCAATGAACCGGTATTTTGCAGCCAATCAGCAAGACTGGCCGGTAATTGGGCTTTCGGTGGGGTTAACCAGTGTGGATAATGGCGACGTTGTGGCATAAACAGTATTTTACACCTGTCCGAAATTGACTTTATCGGCAAACCAACGCTGAATCAACGCTTTCGCCTGCTTAGGTGTTTGCTCAATTAATTTGTCAGCAGCACTGCTGACTGCTGGCAACAAATCCTGATCGGTCAATAAATCAGCCACCCGGAATTGTGGCAGGCCGGTTTGCCGGGTACCCAGTAATTCACCGGGACCACGGATCTGCAAATCCCGCTCGGCAATGACAAAACCATCATTGCTTTCACGCAGACATTTCAGTCGTGCCAAACCATTTTCAGACAGTGGCGGGTGATACATCAACAGACAATGACTTTGCACACTGCCACGACCCACCCGGCCCCGTAATTGATGTAATTGTGCCAGGCCCAGCCGCTCGGCATTTTCAATCACCATCAGACTGGCATTGGGCACATCAACGCCGACTTCAATCACTGTGGTCGCCACCAACAAGTCGGCTTCACCGTTTTTAAACGCCTGCATCACCGCTTCTTTTTCAGCTGCTTTCATCCGGCCATGCACCAGCAAAATCCGTAAATCCGGCAGTGCTGCCTGCAAATTGGTTGCCGTGTCTTCAGCCGCCTGACATTGTAAATGCTCAGATTCTTCTATCAGCGTGCACACCCAGTAAACCTGACGCTGTTGTTGACAGGCATGATGTACCCTTGCAATTACTTCATCACGGCGATTATCAGCGACCACGGCGGTGGTCACTGGCTGTCTGCCGGGGGGTAATTCATCAATGACCGATACCTGTAAATCGGCATAGGCAGTCATCGCCAGCGTCCGCGGGATAGGTGTGGCGGTCATGACCAATTGGTGTGGGTAACTATTGAGATGGCGGCCTTTATCACGTAATGCCAATCGTTGATGCACGCCAAAACGATGTTGCTCATCGATAATCACCAGACCCAGATTGGCAAAGATCACTTCATCCTGAAATAACGCATGGGTGCCGACTGCGACTTTGATATCACCATTTTCCAGCGCAGCGATAGCTTCGCGGCGCTGCGCTGCCGTTTGTTTACCGGCGCACCAGCCAACATTAATCCCCAGCGGCGCTAACCAGTTATTAAAGGTCTGTAAATGCTGCTCAGCCAGTAATTCGGTGGGCGCCATCATCACTGCCTGATAACCGCTAGCTACGGCGGCAATTGCTGCCAATGCCGCCACGACGGTTTTGCCTGAGCCGACATCGCCCTGCACCAGACGCTGCATCGGCATGGGTTGCGCTAAATCCTGATATATATCCTGCAACACACGCTGCTGCGCGCCAGTCAGTGGAAACGGCAAATTGCTTAATAGTTGTTTGGCCAACGGCGAGTCGCCATTTAACACCGGCGCCTGATGACGCTGCATTTGTTTGCGGATCTGCCGCATGGTTAATTGCTGTGCCAGTAATTCTTCAAATGCCAGCCGTTTTTGTGCCGGATGCTGGCGATTGATCAGCTGCTGCACATCGCTGTCTGGCGGCGGTTGATGCACCAGTTGCAGTGCTTCGCTGAGCTGATATTTTAATAATGGATGGTGATTTTCAAGCCCGGCCAGTAACTCGGGCATGTGCTGCTCATCAAGTAGCATCAACGCCTGACGAATCAGCTTTCGCCACGATAATTGATGCAGACCTTCGGTGGTCGGATAAACCGGCGTCAGCGTGGCATCGACCGACGTCACACCAGAATCATTCACCAACTGATATTCCGGATGCACCATTTCCAGCGACGACGGGCCACTGCGCACTTCGCCAAAACAACGAACACGCCGGCCTTTGGCCAGTTGCTGTTGTTGGGCCTTGCTGAAATGAAAAAAACGCAGCACCAGCGAACCGGTGCCATCGCTGATATGACACAACAAAGAACGGCGCCGGCCAAAATTCACCTGACTGAGACCAATCACCCCTTCGACCAGCGATTCTTGCTGAATGCGTAAACTACCCAGCGGCATCAGCCGAGTGCGATCCTGATAACGTAAAGGCAGATGAAACAGTAAATCCTGGACCTGATGAATGCCCAGTTTAGCCAGCTTTTCAGCTAATTTTTCACCAACACCGGTCAGTGCAGTAACCGGATCCTGGAGTGTCAATTTAGCCACGGTCAGTCCTTAACCGTCAGTGCATCAGGCTCCAAGATGCAGGATGGCATCCATTTCGACCGGTACGGCTTTAGGCAAAGACGCGACACCTATCGCTGCGCGGGCAGGATAAGGCTGCTGAAAATATTCGGCCATAATCTCGTTAACGGTACCGAAATGACTCAGATCAGTGAGGTAAATATTCAATTTGACGACATCTTGCAAACGACCGCCCGCGGCTTCAGCCACCGCCGACAAATTATCAAACACCTGGCGGGTTTGCGTGGCAAAATCGCCTTCAATCACCGTCATGGTTTCTGGTACTAATGGAATTTGCCCAGATAAATACACCACATCACCGACTTTAATCGCTTGTGAATAGGTGCCAATTGCTTCAGGGGCATTGGCGGTATGAATGATTTCACGGGACATAACAAAACTCCGGCTGCGCCGTTTAAAACGGCGGATTAAACAAAAAGTTAACTATTGATACGACTGATGCGCTCGACCATATCGAGCAACCGCAAACGGCGAATGACCCGCGCCAGATGTTTGCGGTTATAAATTTCAATGGTCAGACGCAGATCTGAATAACCGCCATCACGCTCATCGACCACGACATTATCGATATTGGAATCGGCTTCGGACACCACGGCCGCCACCGTTGCCAATACACCGCGCTGGTTCTTGACATGCACCATCAAATCGACTGGAAAGACCCGGCTGACTTCCGGTGACCAGGCCACATCCAACCACTTGTCATTTTGCACCCGTAAATGGGTAGAGTTTTTGCAGCTGCGCTGATGAATAATAATGCCGCGGCCGGTACTGATATAACCATGGATCGGATCACCCGGGATCGGATGACAACAGCGGGCAAAGCTGACCACCATGCCTTCGGTACCCGCGATCAATAACGCATGGGGATCTTTATCCGGTGTTTCATGATGTACCAGCTTTTGGGCCACCAATAACGCCGCGATATTGCCGAGCCCAATATCGCGTAACACTTCATCAAAATCGCTGGCTTCAAATTCTTTAATCACCACGTTAATGTTATCGGTAGGTATATTTTCCATTGCCGTTGAAAATGCCAGCAAGTGTTTGCCTAGCAGCCGCTGGCCAAGCGTGATGGCTTCTTCGTCCTGCAAATGTTTTAGGTAATGGCGGATATTGGTACGTGCTTTGGGCGTCACCACAAAATTCAGCCAGGCCGGATTGGGATGCGCCGTCGGTGAGGTAATAATTTCAACCGACTGACCGGTTTCCAGCTGCGTACTCAGCGGCACCAAATGCCGGCCAACACGGGCCGCGACACAGCTATTACCAACATCACTGTGCACTGCATAAGCAAAATCCACCGCTGAGGCACCGCGCGCCAGCGTCAGAATTTCACCTTTAGGTGTCGACACATAAATCTCATCAGGAAATAAATCCATGCGCAGGTTTTCCAGAAATTCTTCCGAATCACCGGAGCCTTTCTGCATTTCCAGAATGCCTTGCAGCCATTGTCTTGCTTTACGATGCGCCAGCGCATTGCCATCAGCCTCACCACCCGTTTTATATAACCAGTGGGCAGCAACGCCGGCTTCAGCCAAATGATCCATATCGCGGGAGCGGATTTGAATTTCAATCGGCACGCCATAAGGGCCAAATAACACGGTATGCAGCGATTGATAGCCGTTAGCTTTGGGGATCGCAATGTAATCTTTAAATTTGCCCTGCACCGGTTTATAGAGATTGTGCATAACGCCCAGCATCCGATAACAGGCATCGACATCATCAACAATAATGCGAAACGCATAAACATCCATAACTTCAGAAAACGACAGCTGTTTGCTGACCATTTTTTTGTAGATGCTGTACAGGTTTTTTTCACGGCCCTGGATATCAGCGCTGAGACCTTCCTGCTCCATGCGATTCAATATGGATGCAGTAATTTGCGAGACAATTTCTTTACGGTTACCACGTGCCCGACGGATCGCATCGCCCAATACCCGGTAACGCAGCGGATACAAGACGTGAAAGCCTAAATCTTCAAGCTCACAGCGCATTAAATTCATACCCAGTCGCTGCGCAATAGGTGCATAAATTTCCAAGGTCTCGTTGGCAATTCGGCGGCGCTTTTCAGGGCGCAAATGGCCCAGCGTGCGCATGTTATGCAAACGATCTGCGAGCTTAACGATAATGACCCGAATATCCCGCGACATAGCCAACAACATTTTGCGCAGATTTTCGGCTTGTTTTTCGACTGGCGATTGTTTGCTGCTTTCAAACGCAGCCTGCGCCAGTTTGGTCACCCCCTCAACCAGCTCGGCCACAGCATCACCAAACTCACTCGACAAATCGGCGCGCGCCGCATCGGTATCTTCGATGACATCATGCAGCAAGCCGGCCATGATACATTCATAATCCATATGCATCATCGCCAGCACATGGGCAACAGCTAACGGATGGGTGATGTAACGCTCGCCACTACGCCGAGTTTGGCCTTCGTGGCAATTATCTGCGTAATGATAAGCGCGGCGGATGGCATCCACCTGCGCAGGTTCTATATAGTTAGCAGTAGCAAAACACAGATCATCAATTGTCAGCTTAGGCTCGGATTCCTGAATGAAATCCAGCTCAGTGGCAACAGTGGGTTTTGCACTCACAACAATCAGACTTCGTTTTGCAGCTCTTCGTCGCTGACAACACTGGCATCAGCATGCACTCGGGCACTGCTGCGGGTCAGGATTTCCGGACCAGTTAAACCGGCGGCAATTTCACGCAATGCCAAAACGGTTGGTTTGTCATTATCGACAGGTACCAGCGGATCATCACCCATGGCAATTTCACGGGCGCGTTTGGCTGCAACCAGCACCAAATGGAAACGGTTGTCGACGAAATCGAGGCAATCTTCTACAGTTGTACGAGCCATGGTTTTATCCTACTTGAGAAAACATTCAATAGTACGAAAAATCAGCGCTTTAAGCTAGGGCCTGTTTGTCTTTAATGCCCACCACTGCTGGCGGCTATTTTTGTGTCCAGCAAGGCGGAATGAGCGTGTTGTAGTTATTCTACATGAGCGATTGACAACGCAGCTGGGCGCAAAAATAGTCCCAGCCCTTCGGGTTGTGACTGAAAAAGCGCCACTCTGCGTTGCTCGTCGATTATTTAGAATGACTAAACTTCACTCCTCGTGCCTTGATTGGCGCTTTTTCAGTTCACAACAGAGGTGTACATTAAAGACAAGCAGGCCCTAGTAAATCTGATAGTAGTTGTTGGTGAATCTGCACCTGATGTTTGCGCTGATGCCGGGCAGCTATCACTATCGCGGTCAAAGTTTGCAAAGCCTGGTCGAAATCATCGTTGACTATCAGGTAATCAAATTCGATGTAATGCGAAATTTCGCGCTCGGCATCACGCATTCGCCGGGCAATTGTCGCGTCATCATCTTGACCGCGATTTCGCAGGCGGTATTCCAGTGTTGTTTTTGACGGCGGCAAAATAAAAACACTGTGGCTATCAGCAAAATTCTGACGCACCTGTTCCGCACCCTGCCAGTCAATTTCCAGAATGACATCAAAGCCTTGGGATAACTGCTGATGTACGGCATCGGCAGAGGTACCGTATTGGTTATCAAAAACATTAGCTGATTCGAGAAATGCACCAGCATCACGCATGCCAGCAAAGGTTTGCGGATCAACAAAAAAATAATCCTGCCCATCAACCTCACCGCTGCGCGGCGGCCGTGTCGTATGCGAAACCGATAAACGGACATTTTTTTCCTGTTTGACCAGAGCCTGGACCAGACTGGTTTTACCTGCCCCAGAGGGCGCTGCCACGATAAAAAGACTTCCGGACATCGTTTAACCTTGTTTGAGATGCCGCCAGCAAAGCGACTTCGATGTCGAAACAATACTGGTTTCCGGATTTTTCTGCCAGTGTAACAAAGCACTTTTGTACATTTACGCCAATGAATACGCCAGCTACGCTGTTTTCAGTGAAAACAAACGTGAAAATATTTCCGGCCGCCTCTTTATATTGATAATCAATCTCATTATCATTCTAATTATGTTGTACCTTTCAGGAGTAAAAAATGCGTTCATTGCGTTTGCTTGGCTTTTTTGGCGTATCACTGAGTTTACTGACTGCGCCGGTTTTGTCTCAAGCGACTGAAGAGGTCAATCTTTACTCGGCGCGTATTGAAGCACTGATAAAACCAATGTTGGATCGTTTCACCGATCAGACGGGTATTGAGGTCAATCTAGTTACTGGTGATGCCGATGAACTGCTTAGTCGCCTGCAAAACGAGGGACGCAATAGTCCGGCAGACTTATTGGTAACCACCGATGCCGGTCGTTTATACCGGGCCCAGGCAGCCGATTTAGTACAGCCGATTGAATCTAAAGTACTCAGCCAGCGTATTCCAGCTAATTATCGTGATCCGCAGGGTCACTGGTTTGGTCTGTCATTGCGCGCCCGGCCAATTATGTATGTCAAAGGTGAAATCGATCCGGATGAGTTATCAACTTATGAAGATTTAGCTGACCCGCGCTGGCATCAACAAGTCTGTATCCGCTCATCAGGTAATATTTATAATCAGTCGCTGGTAGCTTCAATGATTGCTGCCAACGGCCTGGATGCGACAGAAGAATGGGCCAAAGCCCTGGTGAGCAATTTTGCCAAACCGCCGCGCGGTGGCGATCGGGATCAAATCAAAGCGGCCGCGGCTGGTCAATGCAAATTGGCTATCGCCAATACCTATTATTTAGCCGGCATGCTTAATAGTGATGATCTGGCGGAACAAGAAGCCGCTGCCAAAATTGGTGTGTTTTGGCCAAATCAAAATGATCGCGGTAGCCACGTCAATATCTCCGGTGCAGCGGTCACCAAAGCAGCAAAAAACCGTGACAATGCGGTTAAGTTGATTGAATTTTTAAGTTCAGATGAAGCACAGCAATGGTATGCCGAAGTGAATGGCGAATACCCAGTCGTTAAGGGTATTGCCAGCAGTACTTTGTTACAACAATGGGGGGAGTTTAAAGCTGACCCATTAAATATGGCCATCCTCGGTGAAAATAACAGAGAAGCACTGAAACTGATGGACCGTGCTGGTTGGCAATAAAGCTATAAGCACGTTAAAGTTGGCAGCTTTTAAACGCTACCACCCCCGATAATGATGCGATTCTTGCCTTTTACGCCATTTCAGAGCCTGATACTGCTCAGTGCATTGCTGCTGGCAATGCCGGTTATAGTGGTACTGGGCTTTGTATTTGTGCCCAGCGGTGATGTCTGGGGACATCTGGCGTCAACCGTTTTGAATGATTATGTATCCAATTCCTTACTACTGATGCTGGGCGTATCGATTGGTACATTATTTTTGGGGGTCAGCACAGCCTGGTTGACCACCATGTGCAAATATCCCGGACGTGGCATATTTGAATGGGCTTTGCTGCTACCGATGGCCATGCCAGCATATATCATTGCTTATACGTATACCGGTATGCTGGATTTTGCCGGCCCCGTGCAAACGTTGCTGCGCGATCTGACCGGCTGGAGCTTTAACGATTACTGGTTTCCAGAAATTCGCTCGTTAAATGGAGCCGTGCTGATGTTAACGTTGGTGTTGTATCCCTATGTTTACTTGCTCAGTCGAGCGGCTTTCTTAAATCAGTCCGTGTGTGTTTTAGATGTCAGCCGTACATTAGGCAATGGGCCATGGCGGACGTTTTTTAGCGTTGCCCTACCGCTGGCCAGACCAGCGATTATTGCCGGCTTATCGCTTGCGTTGATGGAAACCCTGGCTGATTACGGCACCGTCCAATACTTTGGCGTCAGCACCTTCACCACCGGTATTTTCCGCACCTGGTTTGGTATGGACAGCGCCGCTGCTGCCGCGCAATTAGCCGCTGGCCTGATGGTGTTTGTGTTCGCACTGATAATGCTGGAACGGTATTCACGGCGGCGGGCACGTTATCACCACACCAGCCGCCGGCATCAGGATCTAAGGCGCTTTCAACTGACTGGCGCTAAGGCCTGGTTGGCATTTTCATTTAGCTTCAGCGTGTTGTTATTTGGTTTTTTATTACCGGCTGGCCAATTATTGAGCTGGACCGTGAGTGTTAAGGATGAGGTTATTGATGCCCGCTTTCTGCAAATGCTGTTAAACAGCTTGCAGCTGGCGACATTCGCAGCGGTATTGGCTTTGATTTTGGCCTTATTGATGGCATATGGACAGCGTTTGTATCCGGGCAAAGCCATTCGTTATGCAGTTCGCCTTGCCGGTATGGGCTATGCCGTGCCTGGGGCGGTGATTGCCGTTGGTGTGATGATCCCGTTTGCGTGGTTTGATAATACGCTGGACAGCTGGACTCGCCAGAACTTTGATTATTCCACCGGCCTGTTACTCAGTGGCACATTGTTCGCGGTGTTGTTTGCCTATTTGTGCCGTTTTTTGGCAGTTGCTTTACAAACTGTAGAAACCGGCCTGGGCCGCATCACTCCGTCAATGGATGAAGCCGGCCGTTCTTTTGGTTATCGGCCGCTGGCAATGCTGCATAGCGTGCATATTCCGATGTTAAAGGGATCTTTGTTAACGGCTTTACTACTGGTGTTTGTCGATGTCTTAAAAGAATTACCGGCTACACTGATCTTAAGACCTTTCAATTTTAACACCCTGGCAGTGCGGGCTTATGAATTAGCCTCAGATGAACGTCTCGCAGAAGCTGCACCGGCAGCATTAGCAATTGTCGTAGCCGGTATTGTGCCAGTGATTTTGCTGAGCCGTACTATTACCCGTAGCCGGCAGACTGCCAGCCATTTAAATGATGCCAACGCACAGGATAATTAATGGCCATACAACTCGCTCTTGATAATGTCAGCATCGCTTATGGTAATCATATCGTTGCCGAACACATTTCATTTGCTTTAAATGAAGGTGAAATTGGCTGTTTATTAGGGCCTTCCGGTTGTGGCAAAACCTCTTTACTCAGGGCAATAGCCGGTTTTGAACCGGTGCGTGCTGGCGGTATCGAATTGGGTGGCCAAATCGTCAGTGAACCAGGCAAACATTTACCACCCGAGCAACGCCATATCGGCATGGTGTTTCAGGATTTCGCTTTGTTTCCACATTTGACCGTCACCAAAAACATTGGCTTTGGCCTGCGTAAATTATCGCATCAGGCCCATCAGCAGCGCGTTGACGAATTATTGAATTTGGTGGAGCTGACCACTGCACGCGATTTATATCCTCACCAACTGTCTGGTGGCCAGCAACAACGTGTAGCCTTAGCCCGCGCCATGGCGCCACGGCCAGAAATTTTGCTGCTTGATGAACCCTTTTCGAGCATGGATTCAGATCTGCGTGAGCAACTGGCCCGCGATGTCCGGCAATTACTCCGCAAGGACGGTATTACAGCGATTCTGGTCACCCATGATCAGCATGAAGCCTTTGCCATGGCTGATCATATCGGTGTACTCGGAAATGGCCGGCTGCACCAATGGGGTAAAGGTTATGATTTATATCACCGGCCGGTGGATCGTTTTGTCGCTGATTTTGTCGGTCAGGGGGTATTGATTCCGGGGCGTGTGGTCGGTGTGGATCAAGTGCAAACTGAATTGGGCCTGGTCACCGGTGAAATTGATGCCCATGACGGCCTGCCGGCAGAAGTCGATTTATTATTGCGCCCTGATGATGTCATTCATGATGATGACAGTCCCATGAAAGCCATGATTATCGGTCGAGCGTTTCGCGGCGCAGTATATTTGTACACCCTGAAACTGGACAGCGGCCAACCGGTATTATGTCTGGTACAAAGTCATCATCAACATGACATTGGTGAATACCTGGGGATTCGACTTGAGGCAGAACACTTGGCAGTATTTCATCGCTATTAACGTCCGCTTGGCATGCCATTATAATAAATAAGAACTGACTGCAGTTAATGACGGCACACACTGAACTTGGCTAGCAAACTGCATGCAATTAATAGCACTGATTCAGTTGTAGAAAGAGAATTAGCCAAATTGCACTTGGCGATAGATAAAGTGCTGGACCTGGTCACGGATAGACGCATGATTTTATAAGCTACCGCTTCGCTAGAGGTATTGCCAAAAATTAGTTAGCTCTGCGAATTTTCATACAACACAGTTTATCCAACCTTTATATTGCAACCGGCCAATTTTTCCAAAGCTGATACCACCATAAGGGAATTTGTCCAGCTTCTGAAACAAAGCAGTCGCGAGACAAACACTGTGACTCACTTTGGTAGCAATGAATTTGTTATTCTCCTAACGCCTATCGACAATGCCGATAGTGTTGCACTGAAAAGCCATTGACTGGCACAAAAAATCGAGCAACCGTTTGATTTAGAAGACTAACAACTACTGATTTCTGACCGTTATGGCGGCGCCATTTATCCGGAAGACAACCATATTCTGGATGAACTGCTGGATATCGCAGATCAGGCAATGTACGCCCATAAACGTACTTTCAATGATGGCCGAACTTATTCAATATTCTGGATCTGCTCACGCATTTGTTCGATCAGTACTTTTAAATCAACGGCATAGCGCGTGGTGTCGGTATCAATCGATTTTGACGCCAATGTATTCGCTTCACGATTCAGTTCCTGCATTAAGAAGTCCAATCGCCGGCCAACCGGTTCTTTACGGCCAAGGATATGCCGCACTTCGTTAACGTGATTGTCTAACCGGTCCAGCTCTTCAGCAACGTCACTCTTTTGCGCCAATAACGCCGCTTCTTGGGCCAGCCTCTCCGGTTCTAAATCCACCTTAAAATCAGCCAGACGCTGCAGCAAACGGGCATGATTCTGGGTCAGAATATCTGGCATTTGCTGACGCACAGCAACCGCGATAAGGGCGATTTCATCACAGCGCTGCAGTAACATGTCTGCCAACGCCTCACCTTCACGATGACGGCTGGCAATAAAATCTTCCAGTGTGGCTTGTAAACCAGCCATTACTGACGCACTCAGTGTTTCTGCATCAACTTGTTGTTGCGAAACAATACCCGGCCATTGCAATAAACGCAGTGGATCTAACGGTGCAGTTGCTGGTGATAATGCTGATAAACGCAAGCAAGCATCAATCACCGCCTGTGCCAGATCCTCATCGATTTGTAATGAACTGTTGCCCGCCACTGCCGGATTAAATCGTAAAACAGCTTCCACTTTGCCTCGGGCAATATATTGCGCAAATAATTTACGAATGCCGATTTCCAGTGGCCGGAAAGTCTCATCCATGCGCAGGCTGAGTTCCAGATAGCGATGATTGACACTACGAATCTCCCAACTGAGTATGCCGTTGTCGAGCGTCTGTTCTTGGCGTGCAAACGCCGTCATGCTTAAAGTCACCGTTAATTTCCTATTAGCCTTAGGCCTGCCATGGTAACCAATCTCGCGGGCAAAACCCATCAACCCATCGCTTTATCAGTATAATGAGGCGTTTTTCAACGAGGTATTTTCTATGCGTCCAAGCGGCCGTCAACCGGACCAGTTACGTGACATCTCCATCACCCGTAATTACACCAAACACGCCGAAGGCGCAGTACTAATTGAGTTTGGTGATACCAAGGTGTTGTGCACCGCTACCGTTGAAGAAAAAATTCCACCGTTTCTGCGCGGCACCGGTGAAGGCTGGGTGACAGCTGAATACGGTATGTTGCCTCGTTCGACCGGCAGCCGTATGCAACGTGAAGCCGCTCGCGGCAAACAAGGTGGTCGCACCATGGAAATCCAGCGATTGATTGGTCGTGCGCTGCGCGCTGCCATCGATTTAAAAGCCCTCGGTGAGCGTACTGTTACGATTGACTGTGATGTTATTCAGGCTGATGGCGGCACCCGTACGGCATCGATTACTGGTGCCTTTGTCGCGCTGCAGGATGCTATCGATTATTTGATAAAAAAGCGTAAACTCAAGAAAAGTCCACTGCACGGTCAGGTCGCTTCGGTATCAGTTGGCATTTATAACGGCACACCGGTATTGGATTTGGATTACCCGGAAGATTCCAGCGCTGAAACCGATATGAACGTGGTGATGAATGATGCCGGTGCGTTTATCGAATTGCAGGGTACAGCCGAAGGTCATGCTTTCCGCGCTGATGAACTGCAAGCTATGTTGGATTTAGCAGCCAAAGGCATTGAAGAGCTGATGGCAAAGCAACGTGAGGCTTTAGGGCAATAATGACGCAAATCGTATTAGCCAGCGGTAATAGCGGTAAATTACGGGAATTCTCGCAATTATTGTCGCCGCTTGGCTTTACGTTAATACCACAGTCCGAGTTTGGCGTGTCCGATGCCGATGAAACTGGTCTCAGTTTTGTCGAAAATGCCATTATCAAAGCCCGTCATGCCTCAGAAATAACTGGTCTGCCAGCACTTGCTGATGATTCTGGTCTGGAAATTGATGCCCTCCATGGTACGCCGGGCATTTATTCGTCACGCTATGCAGGCGCCAACGCGACTGATGCCGATAATATTGCCAAAGTGCTGGATGCCCTGTGTGATGTTCCGGAAAATGAGCGCAGCGCACGCTTTCAATGCATTTTAGTGTTTATGCGCCATGCCAAAGATCCGACACCGCTGATTTGCCAGGGCAGCTGGCAGGGACAAATTCTCACCAAACCTGTCGGCGACGGTGGTTTTGGTTATGATCCGATTTTCCGAGTCGCCGAAACCGATTGCAGCGCCGCTGAATTAAGGAGTGAACAAAAGCATGCTATCAGCCACCGTGGCAAAGCCATGCGGCAATTCCTGGAAGCATTTCAGTACGTACGTCATCTGCCCTGAGGTGGTATCGCTTTGCTTAAGCATAGCGCCGGTTTAATCCTGATCTTTATTTTCAGCCTGCTACAGCTTGGGTGTAATACCCGTCCCTACAACGAAATCGCCATCACGCCGATCTGGCTGCAACAAAACATCTATGACAGCTGGCAATTGTCGCACCGAAACTTTATCGGCTTTCCAAACCCGCAGGCCTTCACGATCTGTCACGACATGGGGTGTTATTCCGTCTCTGATACCAGTCTGACCCAAACCGAATGGCAGCAGGTTCGCCAGCAATTTGAGCCTGTAGCCCACAACGCTGAAGCTGAGCGCCGACAAATAGCTGCTGCCATCGCTTTGCTGGAGACGCTGGTTGGCAACAAAACCGGCACTGCCGGCGACCGGGCAAAAAATGATTTTTCGGATAGCCGCTATGGTCAGCTGAACTGCATCGATGAAGCCACCAATACTTCCGTCTACCTGCGTATAATGGAAAATGATAGCTTGTTTAGCTGGCATCGGGCGGCGCCAAGAACGTCGCGTGGGCCGCTGACTGGCCAGGCACCGCATAACACGGCCAGTATTATCGAAAACCAAAGTCAGCAGCGCTACGCCGTCGATTCCTGGTTTTTTGCCAATGGCCAGCCGCCGGCCATTATCTTGCTGGATCACTGGAAACAAGGCTGGCAACCGCCCTCGCTGGAAAACTGATGTTTAACTTTACCGCCCTGCCACCAATCAGTTTGTATATCCACGTACCCTGGTGTGTACGTAAATGCCCATACTGCGATTTTAATTCCCATAAAGCGGGGGACAAATTACCCGAAGTTGCTTATATCGATGCTTTGCTTGCTGATCTTGAGCAGGAATTACCGTTAGTCTGGGGCCGCACCATACAAAGCATTTTTATCGGTGGCGGCACGCCCAGCCTGTTTTCGGCGGAAGCTTACGATAGGTTATTTTCAGGTCTGCGCGCCCTACTGCCAATCAAAGCTGATGCAGAGATCACTATGGAAGCTAATCCCGGTACTTTTGAAGCAGCACGCTTCCGTGATTACCGCCAACTGGGCATAAATCGTTTATCGATCGGCATTCAAAGTTTTAATAATCAGGCGCTGGAAAGATTAGGCCGTATTCATGATGGCATCGAGGCACAAAAAGCGGTCGACATCGCCTATCAGGCTGGTTTTGATAATGTGAATCTGGATTTGATGTTTGGCCTGCCAGGCCAGACTGAGAATGACGCCGTTACCGATATCACGACGGCAATCAGCCTGCAGCCGCAGCATATTTCCTACTATCAATTGACCATTGAGCCCAATACGCTGTTTTATCAGCAACCGCCGACGTTACCGGACGATGATCCAATCATTGACTGGCAAGAAGCCAATCAGGCGCGATTAGCTGAGGCCGGCTATCAACAATATGAAGTATCGGCTTACGCTAAAGCTGGCAAGCAATGCCGCCATAATGTTAATTACTGGCAGTTCGGTGATTATCTGGGGATCGGCGCCGGGGCCCATGGCAAAATTTCTGATGCGGCCCAGCAATCGATTGTCCGGCGGGTCAAACAAAAACAACCTCAGTCTTATCTTGAGACAGCGCACAGCGATAAAGTATTACTGAAACAAGAGTCATTGCAGATCCGTGATATCGGCTTTGAATTTATGCTTAATGCGCTGCGCTTAACCGAGGGTTTTCCGACACCACTATTCCAGCAACATGCCGGCGTGCCACTGAAGCATTTTGATAAAGAATTACAACAAGCTGAAGCAATGGATTTACTGACTTATGATATTCATCACATTCGTCCAACCGAAAAAGGCAGACGTTATCTCAATACACTGATTGAGCTATTTTTACCGGAATAGTATGCTTAATCTATTCACTGAAACGGAGTTTGTGCCATGTTTAAATCCAGCTTAATTGCCAGCAGCGTTTTACTGTTTGCTATGGCTTTACCGGCACAAGCCGATGTGTTGTCTATCGCCGAACCGACCTATCGCACCCCCAATAGCGCTGAAGGGGTATTAAGACCAACGCGCGGCATGACTATGGCACAAGTGGAAACAAAATTTGGCGCTGCCGTTGAAAAACGTGCGGCCATCGGTGAACCACCGATTACCCGCTGGCGTTACCAGCAGTTTGATGTGTTTTTCGAACACAACCTGGTGATCCACTCAGTGGTACTGAAATAAAGACCAGGCAGATTATTCTGACGACGGAATAACTTCGCCAAGAAATCTGCGCCGTGCCCAATTAGGTAGTGTGCCGACACGGGCATGGTGTAATGAATCCGATTCAATGACTATAAGGGTCAGTGTCGACAACAAAATCGGTAAGAAACCAAGGCCACCAATAAAAGCAAATACCGCCTCTTTCATCCAACCCAGATAGGTGTAACCCAGCCAGCCAAGCACTGCAATCCCAACCACCAGCAATAACACTCCGGCAAATAACTTGCTCCAGCGTTTGACGATTTGCCAGTGAATATAAATAAACTCACTGTCTTCACGCTTGACCCGACTGGCACGCCAAAAGGTATAGCCAAGAAAACAAAATGAGAAAATCGGTATCAATACGATAAAACCGAAAAAGCTCCCGCCAGTGGCAGCAATTGCTGTAAACAGCAGAATATGGTTGACGATCAGATTGGTCAGAAAGATATCGTGCGGCGTACGTGCCGCACTTCTTTCTGCTTCATTTGGCGCCAAAATCGCCATCAGGTTCTCAGATTTTTCAAAATCGCATCACGCACAGATGCCATATCAGCATTGACCGTCAACACCGGTGAACTGCTTTGTTTAATCGCGATATCCGGATCTTTCAAGCCATGACCGGTCAAGGTACAAACGACCGTACTGCCTTCTGGAATTTTACCGGTATCAATATCACGTAAGGCACCGGCCAGCGAAGCCGCAGAAGCCGGTTCACAGAACACGCCTTCCATTTCGGCCAGCAGTTTTTGTGCAGCGAGAATTTCTTCATCACTACATTCATCAAACCAGCCACCGGATTCTTCTTTAACTTTCCAGGCCATATCCCAGCTTTGTGGGTGACCGATACGAATGGCCGTTGCCAACGTTTCGGGATCATCAACCATTTCGCCACGCATAAATGGCGCACTGCCAGCAGCCTGGTAACCAATCATTTTTGGCCGGTTACCAACGATAGCACCACCAGCATATTTGCACTGGCCGTTACAGTAAGCACAAGCTTCGGTGACATGATCACCACTGCCAGATGAATATTCACAATAACCAATCCAGTGGGCGGTGATATTACCGGCATTACCGACTGGCAGGCAGTGATAATCAGGGGCACGACCTAATTCTTCGACAATTTCAAAAGCAGCTGTTTTTTGACCTTGCAAGCGGTAAGGATTAATTGAATTAACAATGGTGACCGGCGCATGATCAGCGACTTCTTTAACGAGACGCATGCCTTCGTCAAAATTGCCTTTAATTTGAATCACAACGGCATCGTGCATCATTGCCTGCGCCAATTTACCCTGAGCAATTTTGCCATCTGGAATAATGACAAACGCAGTGATGCCGGCACGCGCTGCATAAGCTGCAGCTGCTGCTGAGGTATTACCAGTCGAAGCGCAGATAATCGCTTTACTGCCCTGTTCAACGGCTTTGGTGACCGCCATGGTCATACCACGATCTTTAAAAGAACCAGTTGGGTTCAGACCTTCATATTTGACATAAATATCGACATTTTTGCCGATTTTTTTCGGAATATTATTAAGCTTTATCAGCGGCGTATTGCCTTCACCCAGACTAATCAGACGGGTATCATCGTTTACCGGCAGGCGATCACGGTAACGGTCTATCAGGCCAGTGTAACGGGGGCGAAATGACATATTTGTTCCTCTTTAAACTTTAACGGGCGCTTATCAGCCCAGCGATTCCATACGAATCCGCATGATCGCGACTTTGACGGTATCCAGCGCCTCAATCTGGGCAGTGGCTTCATCCATATTCTTCTCAGCAACCGGTTGGGTCAGCATGATAATGGGCACCAAGCCCTCATCATTTTCCGGTTGTTTTTGCAAAATAGCTTCAATATTAATGCCTTGCTCGCTGAAAATACGAGTGATGTTTGCCAGTACGCCGGGCTTATCTTCAGTCTGAATACGTAGATAATAAGACGTTACCACCTCTGACATCGGTAAAATCGGCGTGTCTTTAATCGCATCAGGTTGGAAGGCCAAATGCGGCACGCGATTTTCTGGGTCAGAGGTTAGGGCACGGACAATATCAACTATATCAGCAACGATAGCAGAAGCCGTCGGCTCAGAACCGGCACCAGCGCCGTAATATAACGTCGGGCCAACAGCATCGCCTTTAACAACCACAGCGTTCATTACGCCATTGACATTGGCGATCAAGCGGCGTTGCGGGATCAAGGTTGGATGCACACGCAATTCAACGCCCTGCTCAGTTTTCTTGGCAATCCCTAAATGTTTAATGCGGTAACCGAGCTCCGCGGCATATTGCACATCTTCCTGAGAAATTTTGCTGATACCTTCTGTGTAACATTTATAAAATTGCAGCGGAATACCAAAAGCAATCGACGCCATAATGGTCAGTTTATGGGCGGCATCAATCCCTTCGACATCAAACGTCGGATCGGCTTCGGCATAACCCAGCGCCTGCGCTTCAGCCAGTACGTCGGCAAAATTCCGGCCTTTTTCACGCATCTCGGTGAGGATAAAGTTACCGGTGCCGTTGATAATACCGGCCAGCCATTCAATGCGGTTACCCGCCAAACCTTCACGCATCGCCTTGATAATTGGAATACCGCCAGCAACTGCAGCTTCAAAAGCAATAGTGACGCCCTTTTCCTGCGCTTTGGCAAACAACTCATTACCGTGCATGGCAATCAGCGCTTTGTTGGCTGTAACCACATGCTTGCCGTTTTCAATGGCTTGCATTACTAAATCACGGGCGACACCAGTACCGCCAATTAACTCAACAATAATCTGGATTGCGGGGTCGTTAACTACCGAAAAAGCATCATCAGTCAGATTTATGCCAGACAAATCACAGCTGCGTTCTTTATCAAGATCTTTATCGGCAGCAGCATAAATATCAATGCCACGTCCGGCGCGGCGACTGATTTCACGGGCGTTACGTTTCAGTACGCTGACCGTACCACTACCTACCGTACCCAGTCCGAGTATGCCGATTTTTACTGACTGCACAAGCTACCCTTTTTTAATCATGTCACGAATACCGCGAATTGCCTGACGGGTGCGATGCTGGTTTTCAATTAAACCAAACCGCACATACTCATCACCATATTCACCAAAACCAATGCCCGGTGAAACGGCGACCTTGGCATCCATCAATAATTTTTTACTAAATTCCAGTGAGCCCATAGCGCGGAATTGTTCTGGAATTCTTGCCCAGACAAACATCGTTGCTTTGGGTTTTTCTACTGCCCAACCAATCGCATTAAGGCCATCACATAACACATCGCGTCGCTTGCGGTAGGTTTCGGTAATTTCACCGACACACTCCTGTGGCCCTTCCAGCGCAGCAATAGCGGCCACTTGAATTGGTGTAAACATGCCGTAATCCAAGTAAGACTTCATTCGCGCTAAAGCGGCTACCAGCGTCGCGTTACCAGACATAAAACCAACCCGCCAGCCGGGCATATTGTAGGTTTTCGACAAGGTATAAAATTCTACTGCCACATCTTTGGCGCCCGGCACCTGCAAAATTGACGGCGCTTTATAGCCATCAAAACAGATTTCGCCATAAGCCAAATCGTGAATCACCCAGATCTGATGTTCGCGGGCAAATGCAACGATGCGCTCAAAGAAATCCAGATCCACACATTGAGTGGTCGGATTGCCGGGGAAGTTCAGCACCAGCATTTTAGGCTTTGGCCAGGAATCTTTAACGGACTTTTCAAGCTCCACAAAAAAATCAACATCCGGCGTCAGCGGCACATGGCGAATATCGGCACCAGCAATGACAAACCCATAAGGATGAATGGGATAAGCGGGATTGGGTACCAATACGGCATCACCGGGACCTACAGTTGCCAACGCCAGATGCGCCAAACCTTCTTTGGAGCCAATGGTAACGATCGTTTCTGAATCGGCATCTAATTCAACATCAAATTTACGCTGATACCAATCACAGATAGCTTTACGCAAGCGCGGAATACCGCGGGAAACCGAGTAACGGTGAGTGTCAGGGCGCTGCGCTGCTTCAACCAGCTTATCGACAATGTGTTTAGGCGCCGGTTGATCGGGATTACCCATTCCAAAATCAATAATGTCTTCGCCACGCGCGCGCGCCTTGGCTTTCAAATCATTTACAATGTTAAAAACGTAAGGCGGCAGCCGTTTGATTCTGGGAAATTCGTCGTTCAACTGAATACCTGCAATAAGCTAAAGCGGTTGGCAAACCAAGCAAAATAACTGAAAATCAACCACACTTCAAATTCAATTAATATAGTGAATTACTATGAGCCAACAAGACCAATTGTTCAACAGCATCCTGGACGATTTGGACACTGGCAAATTGTTACTGCCGACCTTACCAGAAGTGGCTTTAAAGTACGCGAAGTGGTCAACAATCAATATGCTACTGCTGCGCAACTAGCCGACATTATCGTCACCGATGCAGCGCTATCGGCACGACTGTTAAAGGTTGCTAACAGCGCACTCTATCGGGGTCGCGTACCCGTCGAATCGGTGCAGACGGCGGTAAGCCGATTAGGTCTGCAAATGGTGCGCAATCTGGTCACCAGCCTGGTGATGGAACAAATGTTCAAACCAACATCCCAGAGACAGGAAAAACACATGCGACGGCTGTGGGAACACAGCACCGAAGTTGCTGCCATCAGCCAAGTCATTGCCAGTAAACAGCCCAATATTAAAACCGACGAAGCGATGCTGGCCGGGCTGATTCACAATATTGGTGTACTGCCCATCCTGATGCGCGCTGAAACGATTCCGGGCCTGATTGAAGATGATGCCCGCCTTGAACAACTGATTGAAAACTTGTATCCGCGGATCGGTGGTGCCATTTTGAAAAACTGGCAGTTCCCGCAAAATCTCATTACCGCTGCCGCCGAGCATACCAACCTAAATCGCAACAGTGGCCCGGAAGGTCCGGATTTATGTGACGTGGTGCAGGTCGCCATTCTGCAAAGTTATTTTGACACCAAATTTGCGTTAGATCCGCACACCCGTCATAAAGTGCTGGCATTTGAAAAGCTCGGGATCGACACCGGTATCAGCGTCGTAGAACTCGACGAAAATAGCGACGAATATCAGGAAGCATTGGCTTTGTTTAAAAACATGTAGTGGCTGCTTGCTGTAAAAACTATCTTCTATGCCGGCCCGAGCTTAAAGGGCCCGTGCGCAAATAATCTGTATCAGCCACAAAAATGACACTATTTGTGTAAAGAAAAAAATGAATCTTAACGTCGCAACAAAGTTACTTTGCACAAAACAGACATGAACCAGTGACTGCGCGATCCGCGCCAGCAGAATCAGTACCACCAGGCTATCAACGATAGCACTGTTTACCTGGCCAACATATAACGCAAACACAATGGCGCCGAATACGGGCAGATTTTCGATACAATTAGCATGAGCGCGCATAGCCCGCTGGTACCAATCTGCGCCTACAATCTCATCGCCTTTGAACGCACTGATTTGCGCACGGCCAGTGAGAATCCGGCGCCAGCGGTAAACACCGACGGTCATTAACAGTAAAACCGGTGTCCAGGTCGCAAAGCCCAGTAACATCCAAACCGCTAAAGTCATTTTTACGCCTGTGTGAGAAGGATTACAGAGCGTAACAGGCAGAGTCTTGAGACCCTGCCCGCCCCTAATAATTTATCAATGTTTGCCTTTGAGCAAATTATCAACACTCCAGGCACCACCACCCGCAGTCCAGAGATACAAGAAGACAAAACTGAACAGTGCCGCCAACTCACCACCATTGTTCAGCGGCCAGAAGTCTTGTGGTGCGTGCACCAAAAAGTAAGCGAACGCCATCAGACCTGACAGCAAAAACGCTACCGGCCGGGTAAACAAGCCAATCAATAACAATAAGCCGCCGAATAATTCCAGCACACCGGCAACACCAGATTGTGACAGCAGTTCAAACGGATAACGTTGTTCGGCCGGAAAACCAAAGATTTTTTGTGCGCCATGCTGCATAAACAAAAAAGCGGTCACAATCCGCAGAATACTGAGTACCCGTGGCTGCCACGCTGCCAGAAAATTATCCATGATATTTCTCCTTATTAATTTTGAAAGCTTTGTTTGCTGTTTAGGCTTTTGCGATAGTAACAAGAAACCTTGCCATGCACATGACCTGCTGACTTAGCATCAGCATCCGGCGACTGCAAAGCTTGGTCTCAATCTGCTTTACAAACTTTCCTCAATGTCGCTTGATTAATTAAAACTGATAATCTGGTAAACCATCACCGCTATTCCACAGGGAAAAGTTGCGACCTATGGGGATATTGCCAGGCGCTAAGGTTATCAGGGTCATGCGCGTTTTGTCGGTACAACGCTTAAAAACTTACCCGAAAATTCTACCCTGCCATGGCACCGGGTCATTAAAGCCAATGGCCAACTGGCATTTCCAGTCGGATCGCCCGCTTTTATTCGCCAAAAAACATTGCTCGAAGCCGACGGCGTGACGTTCCAGAAACAATCGATTTGCCTGAAAACTTTCCACTGGCATGATTAAACCTGATATTCAGTCTTGTTTAATCACTGGCGTTGCTTTTTCAGATACTACAAAAATCACCGCATCCGTCAGTGCCAGCACTTCATGCACTTCACCGGCATCGGTAAATAAATAATCATGTTGTGCCAGTTCTTGATCGGCAATTTGCACGCTGCCCGAGATCACCAGAACCTCTTCACTCCCCTGATGTTGATGTCTTGGAAAACGCGCGCCAGCCACCAACTGCACAAATGATGATCGACCACCGTGTTGATTGTTTCTGAATAACGCCCGCTCAATACCCTGGTAAGGTGTCGCAGCCCATTGTCTATCAATAGCTCTATTAATTAACATGCTGGCTCCTCGTCAATTTTTCTGAAAATACAGCGTTTTACTGATTTTGTTCCATTTGCCGGGCGCGTTCTGCTGCTGACTCAGTAACGAACTGATTAATATCCTGATCAAATGCATTTAGCTGTTGTGGCGTGGTGGGCACATGCGGTACCGCATTTTCGTCATGACTAACCGCTTGCGGTGCCGGTGACATTAAGGCCAATTGCCCATACAGCAACCAGCCGACCACCAGCAGTGCCAATAATAAGCCGATCAGTTTCATGACAACACCTTGTGATGTAACGGCAAATTATTCATCAACAACTATCTGAAAGCCGCCATAAATCATTCGCTTGCCATCAAAAGGCATCTCTTCCATCATCATGCCGGTGATACGTGGATCTTTCATAAACTTCGCCATGCCGACATCATGTACTGCTTTTGATTGCCAGCTTATCCATGAAAACACTACCGTTTCATCCGGCTCACATTTAACCGCTATCAGAAATGACGTCAGTTCACCTTCAGGTACTTCATCGCCCCAGCATTCGACCAGCCGCAAAGCACCATACACTTTAAATATGGCTGTTGCCTCACGGGCATGCTGAATATATTTTCGTTTATTATGATTGGGTACGGCGACGACAAAACCATCTATGTATTCCATAGCTTGCTCCCCCCAATTCGATGTTTATTATTCAGCCATTAATATTAATAAAGGCTTAATTGCAATTTGCGCCTTTGCAAAATAGGCGTCAAGTTTTGTAAAAGATGGTTTTGTGTGACGCTTATGCTGTCTTTATGAAATTAACTGAGTTTAAATCTGCCTATGTCTGTTTATCAGATATTTATACGCAACAGATAATGTTCAGAAACACACTGTCAATCACCGTAAAACCTTTATCTGTAGCTGTATGGCTACTGTTGGCACTGTCGCTCAGTGCCTGCCAAAGCACACCAAAAATTGCTGCGCGCGATCGAGTAGCCATTTTGCCCCCATTAAGTCATTCGCAAACCAAACAGCAGGATCCGCTGCTGGCAAAACTCTATCAGCAACATGACAAATGGTATGGCACCCCGTATCGGATTGGCGGCAATAGCCGCAGTGGCATTGATTGCTCGGGATTTGTGCAAATGACTTATCGGAATTTATTCAACATCAATTTGCCGCGCACCACCACTCAGCAATTTCGCAGCAGTCCGCATGTGAACCGCGCAGATTTACAACCCGGCGATTTGGTGTTTTTCCGCCATGGCCGGCATGTCGGTATTTATTTGGAAAATCAAAAATTCCTGCACGCCTCCACCTCTAGTGGTGTAATGATTTCTGATATCAGAAATCCTTATTGGAACCGTCACTACTGGCGGTCGATTAGTGTGCTACCGGAAAACCGCACCGGCCAGCGTTAACAACCGCGAAATAACCAGCGATGAATCAGTTTGGTATAACGTGGCATCACCAAATACACCATCAGTAAAACAGCAATACCGGTCACCACCAACGTATCCAAATAACGGTTTTCGGGCAATCCCATCCAGTGCATCGCCGGCAACACCAGCAATGGCAAAATCAACACCAGTGGATAAATCGCCGACCAGGTCACCAAAGCCTGCTTCCAGCGGATAGGGATTTTAGTGTTGGCTTTTTCAGGGGTGAACCAAAAATCCAGTCCGCTACTGATATAAAAATCATCACCTTTAACCAGCAGTGGCGAAACTCTTTGGATCAATTCACTGCGCTGGGCTGATTCCATCCAGCCTCTCAGATGTGACTGGGTATCAAAGCGGATAACAATCGTGTAAGTCTCTGTTAAACCAGAAATCGGCCGAATTATCTGCCAATCAAGATGCCCGGGTGCATTCTTACACTGTGGCGCAATCTCATTTAACCAAGCCTCATATTCGGCGTGTTTATTTTTAGCCACCTGATGCGTTATCACCGCAGTTGAGCCTTCAAGTAAATTATCGTCATTCAATGACTGCATTGGCTTTTCCCATCAAAACAAGAACGGTTAATTGTATAAAGTAATTTCGATAAGCGAGGTTGCAGATTTAATTGCTCAAAAGACGTGTCAGCTTTATTCAGAGATCCTATCCATAAGCTCAACAAGACTGTTAATCGTGATGGTTGGCTCAAAATCCCACGGATCAAAAATATCGGTTTCATTTCGTTTCAGCCATGCCGCGTTCATCCCTGCTGAGACCGCGCCAATCACATCAAAAGAGTTGCTTGAGACCAGCCAGGCATTGCGCTCTGAAGCAACGGTAGTCTGTAAGAAATACCGATAAACTTCAGGATTGGGTTTAAAGGATTTGATGCTATCAGTGCTGACAATATCCTTAAAAAACGAACGAATACCTGCATTGATTAATAATGCTTCGACCGCTTTTTTACTGCCATTTGAAAAGGCAAATAGCAGATGACCCTCGGCTTTTAAACGGTTTAGCCCCGCCGCCACATCATTAAATGCTGGCAGCTGACTGTAGCTATCAAGCAAAGCCTGTTTCTGAGCATCAGAGAGATTTTCCTGATGAAAAAGACAGCTATAGTCGAGTGCATCACGTGTGCAAACGGCAAAGTCTTCATAACGATGCATCAAGCCACGGCGAAAGGCATATTCCAGTTGTTTACTGCGCCATGTCTGTGAAAATGCCTCTGCCTTATCACCCACCACTTTTTGCAAAGCCGAATTCACACCACCAGTATCAATCAGCGTGCCATAGACATCAAAGGCTATTGTTTTCGACATGGGTTGTTGCTCAGATTCATTAGGACACAAAACCGGATAAAGGCACTACGGAAATAATCTTGTCAATTTTCACTTGTCTCGACTACCTGTCTGACCTTGTTGTTTTGACGCATACGGACGGACGAAATACCAGCTTGCCAGGATCAAACAGCCAAAGCCGGTATACAACGCCACAAAAACCCACCCCGGCGCATGCCAGTAAAGCAGCTTTTGTAACCAGTACTGGATAAAAGATCCCGTATAAACCGATGTACCAGCTGCCTCCCTGAGGGACATTTCCCAAATGGTTAACGGGCAAATCACACCCAGCCATGCCTGCCCCACGACTATCCCGATACCAAGCAAATGGAGGATTCGGAAAAGCCGGTTTCTAATCCCGTGCCAATGCAGAAAATAGCCCGCAAAAATGGCGGCAAGCCCGAAGACCACAAAGCCAACAAACAGTACATGAATGACTAAAATCGCATCAGCTAACAACAAAAATAGCGACTCTCTGGACATAGCTTTACCTTGTGGTATTCAACTGCGATGACTGTCTTTTTATCTTATAACTTGCCATCCGACAGAGCGTTTTTAGGCTGCCGCTAATTATCAAACCTTGACCTTATAGCCGGTCCTGAATATCCACCAGATAAAGGCTAAAAATGTGATTAAAAACGTGGCAATCATCAACAAACTAAATAGCAGACTGACATCGGCCGTACCGTAAAAACTCCAGCGAAAACCACTGACCAGATACACCACCGGGTTGAATAAAGTCACCTTTTGCCAAAACGCCGGCAACATACTGATGGAATAAAAGGTACCGCCGAGAAATGCCAGCGGCGTCACCACCATCAATGGGATCACCTGCAATTTTTCAAAGCCATCGGCAAGCAATCCAAGAATAAAGCCCAGCAGGCTAAAGGTGATACAGGTTAAAAACAAAAACACCAGCATCCACAACGGATGCAGAATCGAATAATCGACAAACATCCGGGCAGTCAGCAAAATCAACATCGCCAGAATCATCGATTTGGTGGCTGCTGCGCCGACATAACCGACAACAATTTCAAACGCCGATACCGGCGCTGACAACACTTCATAAATCGCCCCCGACCATCTCGGCATATAAATACCGAACGAAGCGTTAGACGTCGTTTCCGTCAACACCATCAGCATAATCAAGCCCGGAATAATAAACGCGCCGTAACTGACCCCGCCAATATCCATCATTGCTGAGCCAATCGCTGAACCAAAGACAATAAAGTACAACGAGGTCGATAACACCGGTGAGGCAATACTTTGCAAAGGGGTCCGCCAAGTACGATATAACTCCGATAAATAAATAGCTTTAATCGCATACCAGTTCATCGCGAGTCGTCCCCCACCAGGCTGACAAAAATTTGTTCCAGCGTGCTCTGTTTGGTTTTTACATCGCTCAGTTCAATACCCGAACGATGCACTGCCGCCAGCACCTCGGTGACATGATTGGTCGGTTGATTGTCGTCATAATCATAGGTCAGCGTTTTGCCATCCGCACCGATATGCAAGACAAAGTCGTGCAGTTCGGCGGGTAATTCAGTTATTGGCGATTGCAACTGCAAAATAAGCTGTTTGCGACCCAGCTTTTTCATCAAATCCCGCTTTTTGTCCACCAGCAGAATCTCGCCCCGGTTAATAATACCAATCCGATCAGCGATTTCTTCAGCTTCTTCGATGTAATGGGTGGTCAAAATAATGGTGGTGCCGCGTTGCCGTAATGTTTCTACCAGCCGCCACATATCGCGGCGTAATTCCACATCAACACCGGCGGTGGGCTCATCGAGAAACAATATTTCCGGCTCATGTGCCAGGGCCTTGGCAATCAATACCCGCCGTTTCATACCACCGGAAAGGAACTGAATTTTGGCATAGCGTTTATCCCACAAAGACAACGCCTTTAAAATCTCTTCCAAATAGGCATCATCGCGCGGTTTACCAAACACGCCGCGGCTGAACACCATGGTATTCCAGACAAAGGCAAACACATCGATCGCTAACTCTTGTGGCACCAGGCCAATTTGTTTGCGGGCTTGCCGATAATCTTTAACCACATCATAACCGCCCACCAACACCTGCCCTTCGCCAACATTGACCAGGCCACAAATAATGCTGATAAGGGTCGTTTTGCCGGCGCCATTGGGACCTAACAAGGCGAATATTTCGCCACGCTTGATTTGCAAGTTGACCTGCTTTAATGCATGAAATCCGGATGGATAAACTTTGCTCAGATCGCGCACATCAATGACGTTATCTTCCAAAACAGGTTTCCTTCACATTACGGTTTTAGCATTGTCGCTGTCATCTGTGACCATCCGACAAGCTTTAAAATATCTTGCGTTTTATTCGGCTCGGTTAAGCGCCGCTTTTAATGCCTCAAAAAAACGTTCTGGTGCTTCGATATGCGGCAGATGGCCAACTTCATTGAACTCGACCAAAGTCGCATTCGGAATCCGCTTCGCCGCGGCTTTGCCCAATTGGGTGTAATCGCCCATTTGCTGGGCTGTTTCGTCATCCACCAGATTGCGCCCAATTGCCGTGCGATCCCGGGTGCCAATAAACAACGTGGTGGGAACGCTAATCTGATCAAATTCATAAACCACCGGCTGCGACAGCACCATATCGGACGTTAACGCCATGTTCCAGGCAAAACGATCGCCTTGCTTAGCCTGATAACTACTCGCCAGTAACTGTGCCCAACGGGCATAATCATTGTTCCACCGGCCATCGTAATAACTATCCTGCTGGTATATTTTAATATCGCCAAAATTTTTATTTCGCTCGTTATTAAAAAGCGTATCGATAGTCACATATGGCACGCCCATCGCCCGCCAATCCTCAAGACCAATCGGATTCAACAATAACAGCTGCCGGACATCATCCGGATATTGCAAGGCAAAGCGTGTCGCCAACATGCCGCCCATGGAGTGGCCGATCACCGTCACAGTATCGATCTCAAGATGCTCCAATAATGCTTTGCTATTGGCGGCCAATTGCGCAAAGGTAAACTGATAGTGTTTTGGCAGTGTTGATAGCCCGAACCCCACCTGATCCGGCACCACCACCCGATAGCCCTGTTTGACAAGAAAATCGATAGTCTGCTGCCAGTAGGCACCAGTAAAATTTTTACCGTGCAGCAACATCACCACACCTTTGGGCTCACCTTCAGGCTGCACATCCATGTATTTCATCGCCAGCATTTGTTGCTGACTGTCAAAGGTAAAAGCAATGACCGGATAAGGATAGTCACCTTCTTCGGTAGCTAATACTGCAGGGCTGACAAAAATAAGCATCAGCATCTGTAATGCAAAAATCCGCATAAAGCTTTTCTCCCAAGATTCAGATGAAATGATATTGCGTTGCGAGTGAGTTTGTCATGAAGGTTGACTGAAGAATTAATGAAATCAATAACGATCGAATGTGTCTGACTCCTTGGATTGGACCCCTTTGATTGGAGATTGGTGCCTCCTTATAATTTTACGTTCTGATTTTTATGTTCGAATAGACACTCAGCGCGGTCACAGTGATTAGAATCAATCCCATGCCGAGGATTTGCATACCGGCCAAGGTCTCCTCCAAAACCAGGACACTGAATAATGATGCGGTAACCGGCTCAACCATTGCCACAATTGAAGCGATGGCCGGCGCGGTATCTTTCAGGCCGATAATATAGAGCACAAAAGAAAATCCCGCGCCCAATACGCCAAGTGTGATGAATAAAGGCCAATCCGGCGTGCTCCGCACAGCAAACACTTGCTCCATGTTACTTGGTACAAAAAGGATAGTGGCAAGAACTGCAAACGCTATCACCAATATAGCCTGTGGACTGCCATATGGCGTCGCATATTTGAAGCCAAAAATAAATACCGCGTAGCATAGCCCGGCAAGCAATCCGGCGCCCACACCGACCGGCGTAATACCGCTGGGGCCAATGTCGTAAATTTGTGTCAGCAACACGATCCCCAACATTACCATAGCGATCGCGAGCCATTTGGTTGGCGTGGGCGTTTCGAGCTTAAGTGTGAATGAGACCAGATAGACGAAAACAGGCGCGCAATACATCAATGTAGCCGAAACCGCGACACTACCCTCGGCGATGCTGATAAAGTAGAACGCAAAATTACCCGCGACGCCCAGTCCGGCAATCACTGACCAAAACCACAATCGGGGATTCCCTAATCCACTGTTTTGCCAACGCAGTGTCAGCCAGACCAGAACAAACAGCAGTCCAATAACCCCGCGGTAAAACGACACCACAAATGGATGCCAACCCTCGGCCATAAGCATAGCGCCAATGCCTGCGGATATCCCCCAAAACAAGGCTGCAATCACTACAAAAACTGTGTTCAGTGGTGACATTTGACCTCCCTGTTCAAAGGATCAAAGGGGGGATCGGTCAGGGTGGGATCGGTCAGCGGATCGGTCAGCGGATCAGTCAGGGTCAGAGATCAGTCAGGGTGATCAGTCAGGGTCAGACACGATTGATTCGGCTTTTTGCTCATGGCCTTACTTCGCTGTCATTTTTGAAACCATAGCGGGCTTTTAAATTAGTGACAAGAATTAGATGCCTCGGATTTGCGACGCATGGCAAAGTTAATTTTCGTCTCTGCGAGGCGCTCAGCGACGTGGCAGTCTAGTTTATGATAAGAATAGATTGCTTAGCATTGTTTACAGTGATGGCGTTTTTTTTGAGTTTAGTTTGAGATGCCTCGGCTTCGCTCGGCATGACATGTTGTTATGTGGTTGAGCCACAAAAAAACGGGCCGATGATGGCCCGTTTTTAGTTTTGGAAACTAAATTCCCGTCCCCGTTTTCACTGGGAGAGCGCCTAAAAGCGCGGGAATGACACTTTTCTTTTCGTACGCTACATTGCTTCGCTGCGCTCGCAATGACGGATTTTTATTCCGGCCGCATATGTGGGAATAGCAGCACATCACGGATTGATGGTGAGTCGGTCAGCAGCATGACCAAACGATCAATACCAATACCTTCACCCGCTGTTGGTGGCATACCGTATTCGAGGGCACGGATATAGTCGGCATCGTAATGCATGGCTTCGAGATCGCCGGCATCTTTATCTTCTACCTGGGCTTTGAAACGCTCGGCCTGGTCTTCGGCATCATTTAACTCCGAGAAGCCATTGGCGATTTCACGGCCACCGACGAAGAATTCGAAACGATCAGTGACAAACGGGTCGTTATCACTGCGTCTGGCCAGTGGTGATACTTCTGTCGGATAGGCAGTGATAAAGGTTGGTTGCATCAATTGATGCTCGACGGTTTTTTCAAAGATTTCGATTTGGACTTTGCCAAGACCGTAGCTATCTTTGAGCGGAATACCTAAGTTTTTGGCAACTTCATTGGCGGCTTCCAACGTTTCCAGTTGTTCCGGCGTCATATCCGGGTTGAAGTGCAGAATTGATTCTTTAACAGTCATCCGAATAAACGGCTGTGCAAAGTCGATATCAAGGCCCTGATACGTAACCTGCGTGCTGCCGAGCACGTTTTGCGTGACGGTACGCAGCATATCTTCGGTCAGATCCATCAGTTCGATGTAATCGGCATATGCCTGATAGAACTCGACCATAGTGAATTCTGGATTATGACGGGTCGACAGGCCTTCATTACGGAAATTACGGTTGATTTCAAACACCCGCTCAAAGCCGCCGACGATCAGCCGCTTCAGATAAAGCTCTGGCGCGATACGCAGGAATAAATCCATATCCAGCGCGTTGTGATAAGTGGTGAAGGGCCGCGCCGTGGCACCACCGGGGATCGCCTGCATCATCGGGGTTTCGACTTCGAGATAGCCTTTTTCCATCAAAAAACGGCGCACGCCATCGATAATCTGGGTACGCAGTTTGAATACTTCGCGGCTGGCCTCATTCATGATCAGATCAACATAACGCTGACGATAGCGGGTTTCTTGATCTGACAGACCGTGGAATTTTTCGGGCAAGGGCCGCAGTGATTTGGTCAGCAGTTTGATGCTGTCGACATGCACTGACAGTTCGCCTTTTTGGGTGCGAAACAAGGTGCCTTCAGCAGCGATGATGTCGCCGTTATCCCAGGTTTTAAATTGTGGATAAACACCTTCTGGCAAATCGTCTCGCGCGACATACAGCTGGATATCACCGGACATATCCCGAATATTGGCAAAGCTGGCTTTACCCATAACCCGTTTGGTCATCATCCGGCCGGCAATGGCGACTCGGCGTGGCGTGGCTTTGAGTTGGTCGCCATCCCAGTCGGCATATTCGGTCTGCAACTCGCCATTCATCACATTACGACGAAAATCATTGGGGAAGGCATTGCCCTGTTCACGAATGGTCGCCAGTTTTTCACGGCGTTGGGCAATCAGTCGGTTTTCGTCAAATTCTGTTTCTTGGGTCATGTGTAGATTCGCTTATAAACCTGATTTGAGTGAGGCTTCAATGAATTGATCCAGATCGCCATCCAGAACAGCCTGCGTATTTCCGGTTTCGACACCGGTACGTAAATCTTTGATGCGTGATTGATCGAGTACATAGGAGCGGATTTGACTGCCCCAGCCAATATCCGATTTGGATTCTTCGGCGGCTTGTTTGACTTCGTTTTGCTTTTGTAATTCCAGCTCGTACAGTTTTGCCCGTAACTGGCTCATCGCCTGATCCCGGTTTTTATGCTGTGAGCGTTCCATCTGACATTGCACCACGGTATTGGTCGGCACGTGAGTGATACGAACTGCCGAATCGGTGGTGTTAACGTGCTGACCACCAGCACCGCTTGAGCGGTAGGTATCTACTCGTAAATCTGATGGATTAATATCAATTTCAATGGTGTCATCGACTTCGGGGTAAACAAACACCGAGGCAAATGAGGTGTGGCGACGGGCACCGGAATCAAATGGTGATTTACGCACTAAACGATGTACGCCGGTTTCGGTACGCAGCATACCAAAGGCATATTCACCTTCAAACCGGATAGTGGCACTCTTAATACCGGCGACATCACCTGCCGAGACTTCCATCAAGGTGACTTTATATTCCTGTGCTTCACCCCAACGCAGATACATACGCAGCAGGATATTGGCCCAATCTTGGGCCTCGGTGCCGCCTGAGCCGGATTGAATATCCAAATAGGCACTGTTGGCATCGAGTTTGCCGGAGAACATGCGTTGGAATTCAAGCTTTTCCAAGCCTTTTTCCAGATTGTCGAGATCGGCGGTGATGGAATCAAAAGTGGCCTGATCTTTTTCTTCAACGGCCATTTCCAACAGGTCTCTGGCGTCATCCAGCGTTTCGCGGTGACCTGACAGAGTATCGACCAGTTTTTCTAAATTGGCACGCTCCTGGCCCAGCTTCTGGGCACGCTCGGGATCATTCCAGACGTTGGGATCTTCGAGTTCGCGCGTAACTTCGATTAAGCGTTCAGCCTTGGTATCGTAGTCAAAGATACCCCCTGAGATCATCACTGCGATCCCGAAGGGTTTTAATACGTTGTATGGTGGCGCCGAGTTCCAAAATTCACCCCGTCAGACAGAATAAGTTGTTGTACAGAAAACCGCGTATTGTAACGGAAAAACACCGTTATTGTTTAGGCAGGTAGCGCAGCGGATCGACTGGCTTACCGTTGCGACGGATCTCAAAATGCAATTGATCACGCTGGGTGCCGGTGCGACCCAGGGTGGCGATTTTTTGGCCAGACTGCACATTGTCGCCCTCTTTAACCAAAAGGGTCTGATTATAGGCGTAGGCGCTTAAATAAACATCATTGTGTTTGATAATCAACAAATTGCCATACCTTGGCAAGCCGTTGCCACTGTAGACCACCCGGCCCGCGGCAGAGGCAATGACATCCTGCCCCGCTTTACCGGCAATTTTAATGCCTTTGCGGGTTGCTGCCGCCTCGGAAAAACTCGACAGCAGAGGCCCTTTGGTTGGCCAGCGCCAGGCAGGGTTTGCCGTACCACTTGGAGTCGACGGAATCGATTGACTACTCGTTTCAGCAGGTTTGGCAGCAGGTGATGATGTTTTCGATGCCGATCTGGGCGGGGAGGCCGTTGCTGTTTGGGTTTTTGGTACTGATTTCGGCACAGTGGTTTTGGGCTGGCTGGCCGCGACACGTGACCGCTGCGTGGTTGTAATGCCTCTGAGTTTGAGTTTCTGACCGACATAAATTGTATACGGTGGGCCAATATCATTGGCCCGCGCTAAATCCCGATAGTCCATGCCGTAACGAAAACTAATCGAGTACAAGGTGTCCCCCTTGCGAACGATATAGCTGAACGGCGCATTGGCGGCTGACCGGGCTTGCTGCTGCGTGCGACTATCACCGTAATGGCCGCCTAATGGCGCAATGGCCTTACCGCCACTACAAGCAGTCAGCATCAGCGTCATTAAAATCAGCAGTTGTTTCATATCAACGCAAAATGAGATAGGCAGCTACAACAATAATGATTGTCAGCCAGCCCAGCCATTCCATCCACATCAGTAGTTTGTTTTCCAGTGCCGGCCCGCCCCACTTCATCAGCCCGGCGACCAGAAAAAAGCGCATGCCGCGGCCAATCAGCGAGCCAAGGATAAACGGCAGCAGCAACATACCGACGGCACCGGCAGCAATGGTAAAAACTTTATAGGGGATCGGCGTAAAACCAGCGAGAAAAACCGCCCAGAACCCCCAGTCGTAGAACCATTGTTGTGCTGTCAGATAAGCATGCTGGTAACCAAACTGCACAATCAGCGGCTCAACCAGTTCCAGCGCGAATACCCCAATCACATACCCCAGCAGACCACCCAATACCGAAGCAACCGTTGTCAGTGCGGCATAAAACCAGGCTTTATCGGGCCGTGCCAAAGACATCGGCGCCAGCATGACATCAGGTGGTACCAGAAAGAATGACGATTCGGTAAAACTGACCAGCGCCAGCCAGTAGCTTGCATATTTGTGGCGGGCCCACTGCATGGCTCGGGCGTATAGAGGTGAAAACAGTTTCATTAAATTTGCCCACTCAATAGCGGTACAAAACTAACCGCCTCCCATTCAGATTCTTCAAAAGTACTACCGTTACGATCAATGACGCGCAGAGACTGGCTTTTGTTATTACCGACTGGAATCACCAACCGACCGCCGGGTGCTAATTGTTGCAGCAAATTTTCTGGAATATGTTCCGGTGCGCAGGTCACGATAATGCCATCATAAGGTGCATTTTCTTCCCAGCCCCAGCTGCCATCACTATGTTTGAGGCGAATATTATTAAGCTTAAGCTGATAAAAACGCTCACGGGCCTGTTTTAATAACGGCGCAATCCGCTCAACACTGAATACCCTCGGCACCAAGCCCGATAACACAGCAGTTTGATAACCGGAGCCGGTGCCGACTTCCAGCACTTTATTGCGCGCCCCACCCAGCAACAAAATCTCTGTCATCCGCGCGACAATAAACGGCTGAGAAATGGTCTGACCATGACCAATCGGCAACGCGGTATCTTCATAAGCACGGCTGGCCAATGCTTCATCAACAAATAAATGCCGCGGGCATTGGCGCATAATCGCCAGTACTTGCTGGTTATTAATACCCCGATCTTTAAGACGCTGGATCAAGCGATCCCGCGTCCGCTGTGAAGTCATGCCAATGCCGCGCGGATCCGCCATCATGCGTTACTATCTGCCAACCATTTAGCGACACCATCAATGGCATCATATCGGGTTAAATCAATTTGCAGCGGCGTAACTGAGACTGCCCCACGGCGGATTGCGTCAAAATCAGTGCCGGGCCCGGCATCTTGTTCGGCACCGGCTGGGCCAATCCAGTACATCGGCCGGCCGCGAGGATCCAGTTCCCGGATAATCGGCTCTGCTTTATGACGATGACCGAGGCGGGTACTTTCAAAACCAATAATCTCTTCAATCGGCAAATCCGGCACGTTAACATTCAGGATGGTATCGGCCGGCAATGACGCTTTGCTGAGCCGGGTTACCAACTGCTGCGCCACCCAGCCGGCGGTTTCGTAATGTTTGCCATCAAAGCTGGCCAGCGAAATGGCGATTGCCGGTAAACCGAGAAAACGGCCTTCCATTGCGGCAGCAACGGTACCGGAATACAGCACGTCATCACCTAAATTAGCGCCGGCATTGATGCCCGAAACAACCATATCAGGCTCTTCCTCAAGCAAGCCGGTAATTGCTAAATGCACACAATCGGTCGGCGTCCCTTCCACCCGGTAAATGCCATTATCCAGACGATCCAAACGTAGGGGATTTTCCAGTGTCAGCGAGTTGCTGGCACCGCTGCGATTGCGATCCGGCGCGACGACGGTTATCTCACCACAATCTTTCAGCGCATTGGCCAAAGTGTGAAGTCCGCGCGCCATGTAGCCATCGTCGTTGCTGATCAGAATTTTCATGCGTTTTCGCTTGCCAGGTCGGTGATTAAATTGGCGTTTATCTTAGCAAGAATGCCAAGGCTTGTTTAACTTTCATATCCACCACTGCTGGCGACTATTATTGTTTCCGGCAAGGCGGAAATCGCGCAGTGTAGTTTTGCTACATAAGCGATTGACAACGCCGCCGGGTGCAAAAATAGCCCCAGCCCTTCGGGTTGTGGCTGAAAAAGCGCCACTCCGCGTTGCTTGTCGTTTGTTTAGAATAACCAAACCACTCTCCTCGCGCCTTGATTGGCGCTTTTTCAGCTCACAACAGAGGCGGAGATGAGAGATAAACAAGCCCCAGTGTTTACCTTTCATATCCACCAATGCTGGCACTATTTTTGTGTCCGGCTCAGAAAAAAGGGCATGAAATCATGCCCTTTGTGGTTTTTTTGTTAACTAGCTTAGCAACTGATTTTGGGACTGGCCGCCACCGTAACTGAAAAACGCCATTGGCTTACCACCTTTGGTAATTTTTACCGCGCAATATTTAAACTCGGGGATCTTTGCCGATGGATCCAACGCCGCATTCGACAGCTTGTTAACTGCTGCTTCGTAGTAACAGAACGCCATAAACACTGCGCCGGTAGGTACCGCAAAATCCGCCCGCGCCGACATCGCAATTTCACCACGCCGGGTAGCCAGGGTAATCAGTTCACCGGGTTTCACACCAAGTTCATCGAGGGTAATCGGATTTAACGTCGCGACCGCCTCTGGCTCTATAGCATCCAGCACATTGGAACGGCGGGTCATCGAACCGGTGTGCCAATGCTCCAGCATCCGACCCGTGATCAACACAAATGGATATTCTTCGTCCGGTCTTTCATCCGGCGGGACAATATCGGCCGGTACAAACAAGCCACGACCATCTGTGGTCGGAAAACGATCGGTGAAGATCACTTCTTCACCCGGATCAC
>CBFHWI010000007.1:8813-9541 GCA_965659475.1 Methylophaga sp. | reverse complement strand
CGGACAATGCGCGCCGAGCATGGTTAACGTCCGGATCCGACATCGCCGGGTTTTCACCCATGATGTACAGACCGTGAAGCTTACCGGCATGGATGGCATCCATGATTTCCACCACCGTCAGGCCAGCTTTCGGATCAATTTCTCCGCCCCATAGTTGTTCAAGATGCGAGCGGGCAGAGTTGTCTTCAACCTTGAAATAATCGGGCAGACGCATCGGGATCAAGCCCATATCAGACGCGCCCTGAACGTTATTCTGACCCCGAAGTGGATGAAGTCCCGTGCCAGGACGACCAATCTGACCAGTCATCAGCGCCAGTGAAATCAGGCAACGGGCATTGTCAGTACCGTGAACATGCTGCGATACGCCCATGCCCCACAGAATCATCGAAGCCTTAGACTTGGCGAACAAACGCGCCACTTCACGCAAGGTATCAGCCGGAATACCACAGACCGGCGACATCAATTCCGGCGTGTATTTTTCGAGATGTTTTTTCATTGACTCGAAGCCGACAGTACGATCAGCGATGAAATTATCGTCCACTAAGCCTTCTTCTACGATCACATGCATGATGGCATTGAGCATCGGCACGTCAGAGCCCGATTTGAACTGTAGATGGTAAGTGGCTTCACGGGCGAGTTCTGTACCCCGCGGATCCATCAAAATCAGCTTAGTACCTTTGCGCATGGCATTTTTCATCCAGGTCGCGCCGACCGGATGATTGACGGTA
>CBFHWI010000007.1:2195-8451 GCA_965659475.1 Methylophaga sp. | reverse complement strand
ACGACGAATCATCGGTTTGGTCAGGCGGTGCGGATGGTGTACATAGTCAAAACCATAACGGCCTTTAACACACAGGCGGCCATGATTGGCCGGACCATCACGTCCTTCCACGAACAGGATCTTGTTGTCCTTAATGTTATAAGTGAGCTGACAGCCAACACCACAATAAGGACACACCGAATCCACTTTTTTGTCCGGCACTTCCATACCGACTTCATTGGCGGGCATCAGCGCGCCCGTCGGGCAAGCTTCAACACATTCGCCACAGGCAACACAGGTACTTTCACCCATCGGATCGGCTAAATCAAAGACGATTTCAGTGTGATGACCACGTCTTGCCAGGCCAATGACATCATTATTTTGCACGTCACGGCAGGCGCGCACACAGCGGGTACATTGAATACAAGCGTCCATATTGACGGCGATACCGGGGTGCGACAAATCTGCTTTGGGTTGCTTACGCGATTTAAAGCGCGGGGTGCTGATATTGAGTTTACCGGCCCAATAATCGAGCTCAGAATTCAACGTATGTGGCTGTTCAGAGACATCCGATTTCAGCAGTTCCAGTACCATTTTTTGCGAATGCAAAGCCCGCTCGCTATTGGTTTGCACTTTCATATCTTTGGCGGGATAACGGCAGCATGACGGTGCTAATACGCGCTCACCATCAATTTCAACCATGCAGGAACGGCAGTTGCCATCCTGCCCCTGACGCTCGGAATAACACAGATTCGGGACTTCAATACCCTCACGTTGTGCGATCTGCAAAATGGTTTCATCAACACGAGCACTGATATTCTGGCCATTGAGCGAAAATTGCACCAATTCGGCTTGTTCTTGCAGTTGCGAGGCCATTACTTCAGCTCCTCGGGGAAATACTTAATAACGCAGCGAAGCGGATTGGGCGCTGCCTGGCCAAGCCCACAAATTGAGGCATCGACCATCACTTGAGACAATTCTTCGAGCAGGTTTTCGTCCCATTTTTGTTGTTGCATTAAATTCACCGCTTTCGAGGTGCCCACCCGACAAGGCGTGCATTGACCGCAAGATTCATCTTCAAAAAAACGCATGGCATTGACTGCCAAATCCCGTGCCCGATCCTGATCGGAAAACACGATAACCGCCGCACTACCAATAAAACAGTCATATTCATGCAAGGTATCGAAATCCAGCGGCACATCAGCTAACGATGCAGGCAAAATCCCGCCGGAGGCACCACCGGGGAAGTAGCCATAGAGTTTGTGGCCATCCTGCATGCCACCACAATATTCATCAACCAATTCACGCAAGCTAATGCCGGCAGGCGCCAAATGCACACCGGGTTTATTAACGCGGCCACTGACCGAAAAAGAACGCAGCCCTTTACGACCATTTCGGCCATGTTGGGTCAGACATTCGGGACCTTTTTCGATAATATCGCGCACCCAGTACAGCGATTCCATATTGTGTTCCAGCGTCGGCCGGCCAAACAGACCCACTTGCGCCACATACGGTGGCCGTAAACGGGGCATGCCGCGTTTGCCTTCGATGGACTCAATCATTGCCGACTCTTCACCGCAGATATAGGCACCAGCACCACGGCGTAAATAAATTTTTGGCAGATTGGCGACCGGCGGATGACTTTCCAGCTTGTACAGCTCGACTTGAAGCATTTCACGAATTGCCGCGTATTCATCGCGCAGATATACGTAAATTTCGTCGATACCCACTGCCCAGGCGGCAATCAGCATGCCCTCTAAGAAACAATGCGGATCTCTGTCTAAATAATATTTGTCTTTAAAGGTGCCCGGCTCGCCTTCGTCGATATTGACGGCCATTAACTTCGGTGCGGGTTGGTCACGGACAATGCGCCATTTACGGCCGACCGGGAAACCGGCACCGCCGAGACCACGCAAGCCGGAATCTTCCATTTTGCTCAGCACATCTTCAACCGGAATCAGTCCGTTCACGCACTGCTGATAAGTCTGATAACCGTTTTGATCAACATAGGTTTCAAACCGAATCGGATCGATCTCTTCCGGGTCAATATTATTAGCGGCAACTTCAGCCGCAACCTTTTCGGTATCGGCGAATTCAACAGGTTGCATGCCCACAACGGCAACCGGTGCTTTATCACAGCGGCCAATACACGGCACACGTTGGATCCGGACCTGGTCGCCCATGCCCTGCTCCAGCGATTCAATCAGTGGGTTGGCACCGAACATTTCACAAGTCATCGAATCACAAACCCGCACGGTTAACTGCGCTGGTGGGGTTTCGGTTTCTTTGATGACATCAAAATGATGATAGAAAGTGGCAACTTCATAGACTTCGGCACGTGACAGCTTCATTTCATGTGCTAACGCTACCAAATGGACAGCCGAAATATGTTTGTAAGCGTCCTGAATCTTGTGCAAATGCTCAATCAACAAGTCTTTACGCCGCGGCTCATCGCCCAGTAAACCCTGCACTTCAGCCAAAGCTTGCATATCAACCTGGCGGCCTTTGCCCACTGCTCTGGATTTTTTCAGGTTCTTACCTGATTTGTGGACGCTGATAACCTGTCCGCTCATGTTTGCCTCTTTACAATCTGGTTGGCGACGACACCATTGTCATCAATCAAAAACAATGAAACTACCATGACGGTAGATGCTTGTGAAGAAGGATTCATTTAAGTTCGGCAAGCAATAAAGACCGAAGGTTTCAGATGATTACTGGCTTTGACCTGCGGTGGGATAACTTTGCACCATGACGATGCAAAATTAGGTCGGTCATTTAACAACCTATAAGCGTTCGCGCACTAAATGCTACATCGTTGTGCATTTGCCCAAATTTAACCCAATAAAAAGCCGGCTGAACGCCGGCTTAAAAAAACTGTAAGGCAGATATTTAAATGATTAGCAGCATTTACTTGCGCAAATTTGCACTACTTGGGACGCTGTTCGCGCACTTCCTGCAGCCATAAATCATGGTGTTGCTCGGCCCAGGCAGTATCAACATGCCCGGTAGTCATACCTTCCAGCGCCCCCTCGGTGCCCAACGTGCCGATGTAAATATGACCTAACGAAAAGGCCATTAATACTAAAGCGGTCAGCAAATGAATCAGATGCGCGACAACAATGACTTCCCGCTCCTGCCCAAAATTAGGGAAATCCAACACCAAACCAGAGAAACACAGCGCCACACCAGCGGTAGCCAGTGTCCAGAACCAGACCTTTTCACCACCATTAAATTTACCGGCTGATGGATGTTTGTCACCAACCATACCGCCAAAATCTTTAAACCATTGAATATCGACTTTGGTGAATAAATTATCTTTAAACCACTTAATCAGAATGATAAATAAGGCCACCATAAACACTGGCCCCAACACATTGTGTATCCACTTGGCGGCAGTGGCATAAGCCGAAAATCCGGGATAACCGAGCAACGGGATCAATACATAACGACCGTACAATAAGCTCAGACCGGTAATGGCCAATAAAATAAATAAAGTTGCCGTGGTCCAGTGCAAACGACGCTCATTTAACGTCCAGCGCTCAACGGTTTGGCCACTACGCGGGTGATTAATTTTGACCTGACCACGCCACATATAAAAAGCAGCAATGGCAATAATGGTAAAGCTAAGCAACCAGCTGCCATAGGTGGCCATTGGCCCATTACGTAATTGGCGCCAGTTCTGACCAGCGCCTTGAATCAATTCGTTGGCTTCCTGCCCCTTGACGGTGCTGATGCCTTCAACGTTTTGACGCGCCTTACGCCAGGTATCTGAGCGCGGATTGGTTTGTTCCGCTGTCGTTTCAGTCTCTGATAAGCTGACATATAAGTAGCCACTTAGTGGCAATAAGACGATCGCCAGCAATACCAACACCATGGCAATGATCGATTTACGGTTACGATTGGCAACAGCAGCGTTAGCAGACATGCAGACTCCGATTAACGATCCGTTTGAACCTGGTTAAAACGATGCTTAAGTACATCGGCACGTTCTTCAGCAGACATGGCGTGTTTATCTTCGCTGCCTTTATAAACACCAGCTTTATGCAAAGTGACATCAGTATCTTCATAACAGCCACTGAGCAATAAGGCTGCAAACATCAGGCTTAACAGTTTCATCATTAATCCTTGTATGCAGTTTCCCAGCCCCAGTTATCCGGACGGCCACCACGACGCACCACCCGGCTGCGGAACAAGTCAGCAACAATGTCACCATCACCAGCGATCAGCGCTTTGGTTGAACACATTTCTGCACATAACGGCAGTTTGCCCTCAGCTAAACGATTACGACCATATTTTTCAACTTCAATGGCGGAGTTATCTTCTTCGGGGCCACCGGCACAGAAAGTACATTTATCCATTTTGCCGCGGGCACCAAAAGCGCCTTCCTGCGGATATTGTGGCGCGCCAAACGGGCAGGCATAAAAACAGTAGCCACAGCCGATACAAATATCTTTATCGTGCAACACCACACCATCGTCGGTGGTGTAAAAGCAATCGACGGGGCAGACTGCTGCGCAAGGAGCATCGGAACAATGCATACAGGCGACGGAAATCGATTTTTCACCGGGGATACCATCATCAATGGTCACCACACGGCGACGATTAATGCCCCACGGCACTTCATGCTCGTTTTTACAGGCTGTGACACAGGCGTTACATTCGATGCAGCGCTCAGCGTCACAGAGAAATTTCATTCTTGCCATTATTCAGAATCCTCTTGAGATCAGGCAGCGCGGACGCGGCATAAAGAAACTTTGGTTTCCTGCATCGCCGTTACCGAATCATAACCATAGGTAAATACAACGTTACAGGACTCACCGAGTACGTGCGGATCAGTGCCATCCGGGTATTTGTCACGCAGACTTTCACCCTGATAATGACCACCAAAATGGAAAGGCATAAACACGACACCGCGCTCAACACGCTCAGTGACCATGGCCATGACTTTAATCGAACCACCTTCGGGCCCGTCAACCCAGACCTGTTCACCATTTTTAATACCAGCGTCATTGGCATCGGCCGGATTGATCTCGATAAACATGTCCTGCTGCAATTCAGCCAGCCATGGATTAGAGCGGGTTTCATCACCACCACCCTCGTACTCCACCAGACGACCACTGGTCATGATCAGCGGGAAGTCTTTGCTGAAATCCTGCGCCTGGATCGAACCATAGCGGGTTGGCAAACGGTAGAAACTGCGGCGATCTTCATAGGTCGGGTATTTTTCAACCAAATCACGGCGATTGGTATACAACGGCTCACGGTGAATCGGCACCGGATCCGGGAACTGCCAAACAATGGCCCGCGCTTTGGCATTACCGGCCGGCGACAAACCATGTTTGATGGCGACACGCTGGATACCACCAGACAGATCAGTTTTCCAGTTTTTGCCATCAGCTTCCAGTTTTTCTGAAGCCGTTAAATCATCCCACCAGCCTAGCTCTTTAATCATTTCAGCGCTGACTTCAGGATAACCGTCTTCAATTTCAGAATTGGCTGACCACGAGTTTTCAGCCAGTAGATTTTCGCCATTATGTTCAACACCAAAACGGGCACGGAAAGCACCGCCCCCCTCAGCAACCGGTACTGAAGTGTCATACATTATATGGGTGCCCGGATGCTTCATCTCCGCGGTACCCCAGCAAGGCCATGGCAAACCATAGAATTCGCCGTCACACGGGCCGCCCTCAGCGCGCAAGGTGGTTTTATTGAATGTGTGCAGGTTTTCGACCTGCAGTTTTAAGCGCTCAGGGGTCTGTCCGGTATAACCCACCGACCACATGCCACGATTGTACTCACGGGTAATATCTTCGATAAGCGGCTCTTCACCAGTCACTTTGATATTTTTACAGAGCTCTTTTTCGATGCCAAATTTCTTGGCAAATTTGTACATGATGGTGTGATCAGGCAGCGATTCAAACAGCGGCTCAATTATTTTATGACGCCATTGCACTGAACGATTTGAAGACGTCAGAGAGCCATAGGTTTCAAATTGTGTGGTGGCTGGCAGTAAATAAACACCATCAGTGCGGTCGTTCATAACAGCCGATACGGTCGGATACGGATCAACAATGACCAGCATCTCCAGCTTTTCCATGGCGGCTTTCATTTCCGGGCCACGGGTCTGACTGTTTGGCGCATGGCCCCACAACACCATCGCTTTAATCGCATCGTTTTGATCGATATTGGCTTTGTCTTCCAGCACGCCATCAATCCAACGCGACACGGTGATGCCGTTGGTGTACATCGGGCTTATTTTTTTGCCGTCGATTTCTTC
>CBFHWI010000007.1:0-2067 GCA_965659475.1 Methylophaga sp. | reverse complement strand
CGGTGGCGCCCTGTACATTGTCATGGCCACGGAAAATATTGGTACCACCACCGGAAACACCCATATTACCCAGCGCTAATTGCAAGATACACAAGGCGCGGGTATTGCTGTTACCAACAGTGTGTTGAGTAATCCCCATACACCAGATAACGGTACCCGGCCGGTGTTCGGCCATGGTTTTTGCGGCCTGATAAACATCAGCTTCTTTGGCTCCGCTGATATTTTCAACCTTGTCCGGCGTCCAATTGGCGACCTCGGCGCGGATCTCATCCATGCCATAAACGCGTTGTTCGATAAAACTTGAATCTTCCCAGCCATTTTCGAAAATATGCCAGAGCATGCCCCAGATAAACGGAATGTCACTACCACTACGAATACGGATAAATTGATCGGCATGTGCTGCGGTACGGGTGAAGCGTGGGTCAACGACGATAATCGGCGCGCCGCGCTCTTTGCCTCGGAAAATATGCTGCAACGAGACCGGATGCGCTTCGGCAGGGTTAGCACCAATAATAAAAATGGCTTTTGAATTATGAATATCGTTGTAGGAGTTAGTCATCGCACCGTAACCCCAGGTATTGGCTACCCCGGCAACGGTGGTGGAATGACAAATACGCGCTTGGTGGTCGACATTGTTACTGCCCCACAGCGCGGCAAATTTACGATATAGATATGCTTGCTCGTTGCTAAACTTGGCACTACCCAGCCAGTAAACTGAGTCGGGGCCAGCGGTTTCGCGGATATCGAGCATTTTTTGGCCAATTTCTTCAATGGCATCTTTCCAGCTCATCCGCTGCCATTCGCCATTCACTTTTTTCATCGGATATTTAAGGCGTTTATCACCGTGACCATGCTCACGGAGTGACGCACCCTTGGCGCAATGCGAACCTAAGTTAAATGGATGTTCGAAGCTGGGTTCCTGACCAATCCAAACACCGTTTTGCACTTCAGCGACCACACCACAGCCAACACTACAATGACTGCAAACACTATGAACCCTGCTGATTTCACCTTCATCGTAAGCTGGCTGGCCACCTTCGGCAGCATTGGCTTTTTCGATCATGGCGGTGGGCAACAGACTCATAAACGCGGCGCCACCGGCGGCAATCCCCGAACCTTTCAAAAAGGTACGGCGATTGATGCCCGAAGTGCGGCTGATGATGGCGGCAGGATCTCGTTTGATTAATTTCATGGCGGCGATCTTTTAAAAATCTGCGGTTTTGTAGAAAGTATCTACATGCTGAGTGTACTGGTAGCCTTTGGATGCTTGAGGAACCACGGCTGTTTGTTCAGGCTGTTTGGCAGGTTTTGCCTGCACTGTCCCGCTGCTCAAAGCGATTGCTGCAGAACCACCGGCGAGCGCCGTCAAGGTGTGCAAAAATTGTCTGCGAGATGATGAAGACTGCTTACTCATGATGCTCTCCGATCTTGTAACAGCATATGGCGACAGATGCCATGCCTCATTGCGACAACTGAATGAATATGAATTATCCCGCATATAGGCTTTTCCGGCAAGCAGGAAGCAAGCTTAATTGTCTAAAAAAAGCTGGGCTTCATCGATAAAAAACTGTTGAGCAAACACCGCAAGGGCTGCGTAGAATTCAGCGCTCGGTGCTTTTTGCAAATCGGTAAAAAACCGTGGCAGCCATTTCGCCATATGCCGATTATAAAACTGCTCCGCCGTGATCACAGGCGTGCCTTGTGCAATCAGAATCAAGCGCATGACATCACAGACAGCTGCAGCATGATCTTCGGGTTCTTTTTTATCATCCTGCCGGGTAAGACCAAGCTTACCCAGATCAGCACGCAAATTAGCCAGCGGTTTTTCATTTAAAAAACCAGTTTGATAATAGGATGCATACGGAATTACTTCGCCCTGGGTCAGACCGATAAATAATTTTTGATACTCGCGGGCCTGCGCCTCGGCACTGGTGTTGGCAGCCGTACTGATGAGCTGCTGCCAGGCCTCGGCCAATGACGCATCCGGCGATTCAACTTTTAAGGCAGCAATATTGCCGAGCAATTCAGCATCGGCAGGTTTTGCCAATAAAATTGCCAATAAAGCAT
>CBFHWI010000006.1:0-68928 GCA_965659475.1 Methylophaga sp. | reverse complement strand
TATTATTTAAAGATAACTAATCATTACTGGCTTTAAAACAATAATCAATGAAGCTTCCCCATAGAGTATTAGCTTACACCCTTCACGGGTGAGTGGAGGGGGCAACAGTTGCCGCTCCAGATACTAATGGGACTCGTTTAAAGCAATCTTGTCGGTGATTCTATTTTCCATTTTAGTGCGGCCATGGGGTTTATTTGGAAATCCATACTTGTTGTATAGCTGAGGGCTGCTGAGAGGCTTTCCAAGCAGTTAATCAGCTTGCGTATTACTACGTATGAAGCTTAGTGATAATGTCCCGCCTCAGGCCTATACAAAGCCTTTGGCTAGTGTTTAGGTTGACTGCGCCTTTTACCTGCAGATATAGAAGTTCTCGCAAAAAATCTGAATGGGTATTAATTGGACAATGGCGCAGCTGATGCCCCCATACCCATGCTTTAATAGTGGGTGAGTTATCAGGGTGAGCTGTGTCTGATAAATTGGTATGGCTTGGTTTGACTGCTAGGCGATATGCTTATGGTTGGCTATCTGGGTGTGTTGTCGCTTTTGGGATGCTATTGGGATACTGGTCAGCAAATAAAAAAACCCCAGCATTGCTGAGGCTTATATTCATTGGCTCCCCGAGCTGGACTCGAACCAGCGACCCAATGATTAACAGTCATTTGCTCTACCAACTGAGCTATCGGGGAACAGAAAGATGCGTATGATAGTGGCTTGAACCTTATGGGTCAAGGACTATCGGCAATTAATTTCAGCCGATAAATTCTGCAATACGGGTCAGCGCATTACGTAAATTACTCTCGCTGGTGGCAATCGACAGACGCATATGGTTTTTTAAACCAAAGGCACTGCCCGGGACGACGGCGACGCCTTTGTCATTCAAAAGTGCTTCAGCAAATTCCAAATCATCATTAATTCCCGGCATTTTTTCGATAACGCCGCTGATATCCGGGAAGACATAAAATGTGCCGTCAGTGGCCAGAGCTGTCACACCAGGCATGGTATTTAATGCTTCGACTACAAAATCATGCCGTTCTTTAAATGCCGACAACATGGTTTGAATGCAGCCCTGATCACCATTAAGTGCTTCGACTGAAGCCGCCTGTGAAATCGACGTCGGATTAGACGTACTTTGCGACTGAATTTTTTTCATTGCTTTAATCAATTCTTCCGGTCCGCCGGCATAGCCAATACGCCAGCCGGTCATTGAATAAGCTTTGGAAACGCCGTTCATCACAATGGTGCGGTCATAAAGATCCGGGCAAGCCATAACAATATTTACAAACGGTTCATCGGCCCAATGGATATGTTCGTACATATCATCGGTGGCAATCATGATCTGTGGATGCTTACGCAACACGTCGCCTAAGGCTTGTAGTTCCGCCTTGCTATAAGTCATGCCAGTCGGGTTGGACGGGCTGTTAATAACGAATAAACGGGTTTTATCGGTGATAGCCGCTTCTAATTGTGCCGGGGTGATTTTATAACGCTGACCAATATCACCTTCGATAATGACCGGTTTGCCATCGGCAAGCAGCACCATATCAGGGTAAGACACCCAGTAAGGCGCAGGAATAATGACTTCATCACCGGCTTCTAACATTGCCTGTGCCAGGTTGAAAAAGCTTTGTTTGCCACCACATGACACCAAGATCTGGTTTGGTTGATAGTCCAATCCGTTATCGCGGGCAAACTTTTTAATGATGGCTTGTTTCAGCTCAGCCGTACCATCAACAGCGGTATATTTGGTTTGACCTTTGTTAAGAGCTTCAATGGCGGCATTTTTTATATGATCCGGGGTGTCAAAATCTGGCTCCCCGGCGCCCAGACCGATAATGTCTTTTCCTTCAGCTCGCAGTGCCGCGGCACGGGCGGTAATAGCTAAAGTAGGTGAGGGTTTGATGCTTTGGACGCGCTTTGAGAGTTTGATAGTCAAAATAAAACCTTCGAAAACAATTAAATTGAGAACCCAGTAATATACGACAATCGTCAGTATTGCTAAAGCCTATGAAAAAACAATTTGAGTTAGTCAGTGAGTTTCAACCGGCAGGTGATCAGCCAGCAGCGATTGCATCGCTGGTTGACGGCCTCAACAATGGTGAAATGTGGCAAACCCTGTTAGGGGTGACCGGTTCTGGTAAAACCTTCACCATCGCCAATGTTGCGCAAGCAGTGCAGCGGCCGGTTATGGTTTTGGCACCTAATAAAACCCTGGCAGCGCAGTTATATAGTGAGATGAAAGAATTCTTTCCCAACAATGCGGTGGAATATTTCGTTTCTTACTATGATTACTACCAGCCTGAAGCCTATGTGCCATCATCTGATACTTTTATCGATAAAGATGCCTCGGTCAACGAGCAGATTGAGCAAATGCGGCTGTCGGCGACCAAAGCCATGCTGGAGCGGCGTGATGCGATAATCGTTTCCAGCGTGTCGTGTATTTATGGTTTGGGCGACAAAGATGCTTATCTGGCAATGGTGATGCATCTGGTACAGGGTGATGTGATTAATCAGCGGGAAATATTGCGACGTCTAGCAGAACTGCAATATTCGCGAAATGATATTGAGCTTTCACGCGGTACTTATCGGGTGCGTGGTGAGGTCATTGATATTTTCCCAGCGGAATCAGAGCGCGATGCGGTCAGGGTCGAGTTGTTTGATGACGAGGTCGAACAGATCAGTTATTTCGACCCGCTGACCGGTGAAATATTGCAGCGTATGAATCGCATCACCATTTATCCGAAAACCCATTATGCGACGCCTCGTGAGACCATTTTAGGTGCTGTCGACTCTATCAAAGAAGAACTTCGCGAGCGTTTAGCCGAGCTGAATGCGCAAAATAAATTAGTCGAAGCCCAGCGTTTGGAACAGCGAACCCGATATGATTTGGAAATGCTGCTGGAGTTGGGTTACTGCAACGGTATCGAAAATTATTCACGGCATTTATCGACGCGTCAGGCAGGTGAAGCACCACCAACGTTATTTGATTACTTACCCGATGATGCGATTCTGATTATCGATGAAAGTCATGTGATGATCCCACAGATCGGTGCTATGTATAAAGGTGATAGGTCTCGCAAACAAACGCTGGTCGATTATGGTTTCCGGTTGCCATCAGCGCTGGATAACCGGCCGATGATGTTTGAAGAATGGGAAAAACAGGCGCCCCAAACCATATTTGTCTCTGCGACCCCCGGCAAATATGAAGCGGCCAATGCCGGTAATATTGTTGAGCAAGTTGTGCGGCCCACGGGGCTGGTTGATCCGGAAGTAGAAATCCGGCCGGTCGGCACGCAGGTTGACGATTTATTATCGGAAATTAAAAAGCGCACCGCGGTCAATGAGCGCGTACTGGTGACGACATTAACTAAACGTATGTCGGAAGATCTGACCGATTATTTACGTGAGCATAATGTCAAAGTCCGCTATTTACATTCTGATATAGATACGGTTGAGCGAGTAGAAATTCTCCGTGATTTACGGCTCGGTGAATTTGATGTGCTGGTGGGGATTAACTTGTTACGAGAAGGTTTAGATATTCCTGAAGTATCGTTGGTCGCGATTCTGGATGCTGATAAAGAAGGCTTCTTACGCAGTGACCGGTCATTGATTCAAACGATTGGCCGGGCCGCACGGAACCTGAATGGCCGGGCCATTTTGTATGCCGATCAAATCACTGGCTCAATGCAACGTGCGATAGATGAAACGGAGCGCCGACGGGAAAAACAAGTTGCCCATAATCTGGCCAATAACATTACTCCAGTGGGTATTATCAAATCGATTCGCAGCGGTATGGATGATGTCAAAGCCAGTAATGAGGCCCGGCAGCAAATTAAACAGGTGGCCGAAGAACAAGCAAGATACGCCAGTCTCAGTCCACAGCAACTGGCTAAACGCATTCAGCAAATTGAAAATGCCATGTACAAACACGCGCAAAATCTGGAGTTTGAAGAAGCTGCCAAACTGCGTGATGAGCTTGAGCACGTTCGCAAGGTCGCGCTGGGCCCGGCCACCGTTTAAATGCTTGCATTATCAACCTGACTGCGTATAATTTCGCGCTTTCAGCAGGCACGTAGCTCAGTTGGTTAGAGCACCACCTTGACATGGTGGGGGTCGGTGGTTCGAATCCACTCGTGCCTACCAAAATTTAAAGCGCTCCGGCGCTTTTTTGGTTTATGACCCTTCGTATCGGCCACAACCAAGGATTTGTAATGATTTCAGTGACACTTCCCGACGGCAGCCAGCGTCAATTTGATCACCCGGTCAGTATTTTCGAGATTGCCAATGATATTGGTGCAGGCCTCGCCCGTGCCGCATTAGCCGGCAAGGTCAATGGCAAATTGGTCGATACCAATCATATCGTTGATAATGATGCCAACGTCGCCATCATCACCGAGCGTGATGAAGAAGGTCTGGACATCATTCGCCACTCAACATCACATTTGATGGCGCAAGCAGTTAAACAACTGTACCCGGATGCTCAGGTGACCATTGGTCCCGTCATTGACGATGGTTTTTACTACGACTTTTCTTACCCCAAAGGTTTTACCCCTGAAGATCTGGATAAGATTGAACAGCGGATGGAAGCGCTGGTTAAGCAGGATCTGGAAGTCGTTCGTGAAGAAGTGCCCCGTGATGCGGCGATAGCAATCTTTCGCGAAATGGGCGAAGAGTACAAAGCCAAAATCATTGAAGACATTCCCAAAGACGAAATCTTATCGCTGTATCGCCAGGGCGAGTTTATGGATTTGTGTCGTGGCCCGCATGTACCCAATACCGGCAAACTGAAAGCCTTCAAATTAATGAAGCTGGCCGGTGCTTACTGGCGCGGTAAATCCGAAAACGAAATGCTGCAACGGATTTACGGCACGGCTTGGTCTGATAAAAAAGCGCTGAAATCTTATTTACATCGCCTTGAAGAAGCTGAAAAACGCGATCACCGCAAACTGGCGAAAAGTTTAGACCTGTTTCATATGCAAGACGAAGCTGCCGGAATGATTTTCTGGCATGACAACGGCTGGCGCATTTTCCGTGAAGTCGAAAATCATATCCGTAATGTTATGCGCGACAACGGTTATCAGGAAGTCAAAACCCCGCAAGTCGTCGATCGCAGCCTGTGGGAAAAGTCCGGTCACTGGGACAAATTCGGTGACATGATTTTTACCACGCATTCGGAAAACCGTGACTATGCGGTGAAACCGATGAATTGTCCTTGTCATATCCAGATTTATAATCAGGGCCTGAAAAGCTACCGCGACTTACCGCTGCGTATGGCGGAATTTGGTTCTTGCCATCGTAACGAGCCTTCCGGCACCTTGCATGGTCTGATGCGTCTGCGCAATTTCACTCAGGATGATGCGCATATTTTTTGTACAGAAGATCAAATTCAGTCAGAAGTCTCGACGTTTATCGATTTGCTGTTTGAAGTTTATAAAGACTTCGGTTTTAACGAGGTCATCGTTAAATTATCGACCCGTCCGGAAAACCGGGTGGGCAGCGATGCCGTCTGGGACAAAGCTGAGCATGCACTGGAACAGGCATTAAACACCAAAGGCCTGGATTGGGATTTGCAGCCAGGCGAGGGCGCGTTCTATGGACCGAAGATTGAATTCTCTCTGAAGGATTGTCTGGGTCGGGTCTGGCAGTGCGGCACCATTCAGGTCGATTTCTCCATGCCGGGCCGGTTGGATGCCACTTATGTTGCCGATGATGGTAGCAAGCAAGTACCGGTTATGCTGCATCGCGCGATTCTCGGATCGCTCGAACGCTTTATCGGTATTTTGATTGAAGAGTATGCCGGCGCCTTCCCAACCTGGTTGTCACCGCGTCAGGTAATCGTCATGGGCATCACTGATAAACAGTCAGATTATGCACAACAAATTGCCCGACAATTGCAAGATCAGGGGTTTAGAGCTGATACAGACTTGAGAAATGAGAAGATTGGCTTTAAAATACGCGAGCACACATTGCGTCGTGTCCCGTATTTAATTGTAGTCGGCGAACGCGAAGCACAAGACAATGCCGTGGCAGTACGTACCCGCAAGGGCGAAGATTTAGGCGCAATGTCGCTTGATAGCTTCGTTTCATTGCTTAATAAGGACGTTGCTGGCCGCGGTCGAATTATTTTAGAGGATTAAAAACATCGCTACAGATCAAAAACGGCTGAACCAAGAAATCACAGCCAGAGAAGTACGTGTTACCGGTGCCGACGGCGAACAACTGGGTATTTTGCCATTAGCAAAAGCGCTGGAGCTGGCCGAAGCAGCCGAATTGGATTTGGTGGAAATCGCCCCACAGGGTGAGCCACCAGTTTGTCGTATAATGGATTACGGCAAATTTGTATTTGAGGCTAATAAACAAAAGGCCATTGCGAAGAAAAAGCAAAAACAAATACAAGTTAAGGAAATAAAATTCCGACCAGGGACGGAAGAAGGAGACTACCAGGTAAAACTACGCAACCTGACCCGTTTCCTAGAAGAAGGCAACAAAACCAAAGTTAGTCTGCGCTTTCGTGGACGTGAGATGGCGCATCAGGATTTAGGTCTGAAGTTACTCGAAAGAGTTGCTGAAGATTTACAAGATCTGTCAACCATTGAACAGCGTCCTAAGAAAGAAGGGCGGCAAATGATTATGGTTTTAGCGCCCAGTAATAAAAAATAAACTTTAAATTAACAATGCGGAGTTCCAAATGCCCAAATTGAAAAACCATAGCGGTGCAGCGAAGCGTTTCAAACGCACCGGCAGCGGCAAGTTTAAACGCGCACAAGCGTTTACTAGTCATATCCTCACCAAGAAAAGCACTAAGCGGAAGCGTCAACTGCGCTCAACGCTGACAGTCTGTAAAGCAGATCACATGTCAGTCCGCAAGATGTTGCCTAACCTGTAACCGAGGAGATTTCCGATGCCAAGAGTAAAACGCGGTGTTACCGCACGTGCACGCCATAAAAAAGTCATTGCCCAGGCCAAAGGTTATTACGGCCGTCGCAAGAATGTTTATCGTGTAGCTGTCCAGGCAGTTACCAAAGCCGGTCAATATGCATATCGTGACCGTCGTCAGAAAAAACGTGTATTCCGTACTTTGTGGATTGCGCGTATTAATGCTGCTGCCCGTGAATGTGGTCTGTCATATAGCCGTTTGATTGATGGCCTGAAAAAAGCAGCGATTGAAATTGATCGTAAAGTACTGGCTGATATTGCCGTTCACGATAGCGCGGCTTTTGCCACTATTGCTGAAAAGGCTAAAGCGGCATTAGCACAGTAATATTGATTCGCACGTAGCGAGTCATATGATAAGTACGCTAAAAAGGGCCGTTCGTCGGCCCTTTTTTGTTTCTGATTGATCCTCAGGTGGAGGAATTATGGCTGAACTGGTATCACAGTTACAGGCTTTGCAAACAATTGTTGACCGCGCCCGGCAAGCCATTGCTGACGCTGACAATGTCCGGCAACTGGACGATTTGCGAGTCGCTTATCTGGGTAAAAAAGGCGAAATCACCGCCTATTTAAAAGCACTTGGAAATGTCAGTGCTGATGAGCGGCCGTTGATTGGTAAAGAAGTTAATATTGCCAAGCAAGACGTGGCGGCGCTGATTGAAAGTCGTAATAAAGTACTAAGCGAAGCAGCGCTCAATGCGGCATTAGCTGCTGAAACGATTGATGTCAGTTTGCCTGGCCGAAATAATGAAGTGGGCGGTTTGCATCCGGTGACCCGAACATTGCAGCGAATTGAACAGTATTTTAGGCAAATCGGTTTTCAAATTGCTGAAGGCCCGGAAATTGAAGACGGTGATCATAACTTCACCGCACTGAATATTCCGGAAACCCATCCGGCCCGGGCCATGCACGATACCTTTTATTTTGATGCCGATTTATTGCTGCGCACCCATACCTCGCCGGTACAAATACGGGTAATGGAAAACGAAGCGCCGCCACTGCGCGTTATTGCGCCCGGCCGTGTTTATCGCTGTGATTCAGATTTAACCCATACACCGATGTTTCATCAGGTCGAAGGTCTGATGGTCGATGAAAACGTCAGTTTTACCGATCTGAAAGGTATTCTGGCCGACTTTTTACAGGCGTTTTTTGAAAAGCCGCTGAATGTCCGTTTCCGGCCGTCATATTTTCCGTTTACCGAGCCGTCAGCCGAAGCCGATATTGAATGTGTCATGTGTGATGGTAAAGGCTGCCGCGTATGCAGTCATACCGGCTGGCTGGAAGTGTTGGGCTGTGGCATGGTGCATCCGAAAGTATTTGAGCACGTGAATATCGACAGCGAAAAATATTTGGGACTGGCCTTTGGTATGGGCGTCGAGCGTTTAGCTATGCTGCGTTATGGCGTAAATGATTTGCGCTTATTCTTCGAAAATGACCTGCGTTTTCTACGCCAGTTTAAATAAGTGGATGGCTGATAATGAAGTTTAGTGAAAAGTGGTTACGCGAATGGGTCAACCCGGCTTTTGACACCGAAACGCTGGTCGCCAAATTGACCCAGGCCGGTTTGGAAGTCGATGCCGTAACACCGGTTGCCGGTGATTTTCAGGGTGTATTGGTCGGCGAAGTTAAATCGGTTAAAGCCCATCCCGATGCCGATAAACTACGGGTCTGTGAAGTCGACGTTGCTACCGATGAATTGCTGCATATTGTATGTGGCGCCGCCAATGTGCGTGAAGGGTTGAAAATACCGGTTGCCATAATCGGCGCCGTATTACCGGGTGATTTTAAAATTAAACAAGCCAAACTGCGCGGCGAACCGTCTTTTGGCATGTTGTGTTCTGCCAAAGAATTAGGTCTTGCCGAAAGCTCGGAAGGTTTGCTGGAATTAGCTACCGATGCACCGGTCGGTCAGGATATCCGTGATTATCTGGATTTAAATGATCACAGTATTGAAGTTGATTTAACCCCCAATCGCAGTGATTGTCTTGGTGTCGCCGGTATTGCCCGTGAAGTTGGAGTTATCAGTCAGACGGATGTAACCGCTCCCGACATGCCTGATGTCGCTGCCGTAAATGATGTCACACTGCCAGTAACAGTATCGGCAGCAAAAGCCTGTCCACGTTATTTGGGCAGAGTGATCAAGGGCATTAATCCACAAGCTGACTCGCCACTATGGTTGCAGGAAAAACTGCGTCGCAGTGGTCTGCGCAGTCTGGGTGCGATTGTCGATATTACTAATTATGTATTGTTGGAACTGGGCCAACCGATGCATGCCTTTGATTTGACAAAAATCAGCGGTGGTATTGAGGTACGGTTTGCGAAACAAGGCGAATCGCTGACATTGCTTGATGCTCAGACCATTGAATTGCAAGACAGCAGTTTGTTAATCGCTGATGCAAACGGTCCTTTGGCCCTTGCCGGTATTATGGGCGGACAAGACAGTGCGGTCAGTGATGCGACCGTTGATATATTTCTGGAATCAGCCTTCTTTGCACCGGATGCAATTGCCGGGCAGGCGAGAGGCTATGGTTTGCATACCGACTCTTCACACCGCTTTGAGCGGGGTGTTGATCCTGAATTAGCCAAACAGGCAATGCAACGGGCCAGTCAGTTAATTATTGATATTGCCGGTGGTCAAGCGGGACCGGTGATTGAGCAAAGTAGTGCCGCTGATTTGCCGACACCAGCCGACATTATTTTGCGCGCAGACCGCATCAAACGGGTCCTGGGGATCAGTTTGCCGGCTGATGATGTTGCTGAAAAACTCAGCCGTTTAGGCCTGCAAGTTACGACGATTGAAAATGGCTGGCAGGTAGTTGTACCCAGTTTCCGTTTTGATTTGGCCATTGAGGTGGATTTGATTGAAGAACTGGGTCGTTTATATGGCTACGATAAACTGCCACAAACACGCCCGCAGGCCAGCGTACTGAGCACCAGCATTTCTGAACATCAGTTACAAACCGAACGTTTGCAGAATGTGTTGGTGGATCGCGGCTATTTTGAAGCGATTACTTATAGTTTTGTTGAACCGCAGTTACATCAGCATTTTGCTGCCAGTGAATGGGAGCCGATTGCGCTGGCTAATCCGATTTCTGCCGATTTATCGGTTATGCGCCAATCATTATGGCCGGGCCTGTTACAGGCATTAAGCTATAATTTAAATCGTCAGCAGGATCGGGTGCGTTTGTTTGAAATCGGCCGGGTATTTAATGGCGAAAAATCAGCGATTGAACAACAGCTTCGTGTCGGTGGGTTGATTTATGGTGATATAGCCGCTGAACAATGGGCCGACAAAGCCCGTAAAGTTGATTTTTACGATGCTAAAGCTGATGTTGAAGCCTTACTGGCGTTGGCTGGTGGCGAAGTGACGTTTGTTGCTGAAGCGCATCCGGCGCTGCACCCAGGTCAAAGTGCCCGAATTATCAAAAATGGCCAGGCAATTGGCTGGTTAGGTGCATTGCATCCCAAATTGAATAAGCCGCTGGATATCAACGGTAAAGTGTTTGTCTTTGAGATGCAGCTGTCTACCGTGCTGGCGGCACAAGTGCCTGAATTTTCAGGAGTATCACGTTACCCGGCGATCCGCCGTGATTTGGCACTGGTGGTTGAGCAAACAATCACTGCCGGACAAATAGAGCATTGCTTGAAGTCTATCGATTCTGATATTCTTAAAGAATTTCAATTATTTGACGTCTATACTGGAGACGGTGTCGAGCATGGTAAGAAGAGTCTGGCCATTGCTTTTCGTATTCAGCATGGCGAAAGAACCCTAACTGACGATGAAGTCGATACGTTAATGACGCAGATAAGAGACAGTTTGCAATCGTCGCTGGGCGCGGTGATCAGAGCCTGATGTTGGGTTAATACAATAAGAATAAGAGGTAACAATGGCACTGACCAAAGCCGATATGACCGAGCAGCTTTATGAAGAGCTTGGATTTAACAAACGTGAAGCCAAAGAATTGGTGGAAATGTTCTTTGAAGAAATTCGCACTGCTTTAGAGCAAGGCGATCAGGTGAAATTATCAGGGTTTGGTAATTTCGAGTTACGTGATAAGAATGAGCGGCCTGGCCGCAACCCTAAAACCGGTGAAGAAATCCCGATCACCGCACGTCGGGTCGTGACCTTCCGTCCTGGGCAAAAACTGAAAGCGAGGGTGGACAGTTATGCTAGAAGCAAGTAACAACAATGAGTTACCGGCGATCCCGGGCAAACGCTATTTCACTATCGGTGAAGTCAGCGAACTATGTGGTGTCAAACCACATGTATTGCGTTACTGGGAGCAAGAATTTTCGCAGTTAAAACCGGTAAAACGCCGAGGCAACCGTCGTTATTATCAACGGCATGATGTGGTGCTGATCCGTGAGATTCGGGCTTTGTTGTATGAACAAGGTTTTACCATTGGTGGTGCCCGACAACAGCTGGAAACCGAACCTAAAGCCATCGCGTCACACGAAAATGGCAAAGATAAAAATCGTATTATTGCCGAAATACTTGATGAACTGGAATCACTGAAAGCTTTTCTGGCTTAACGTTTTTCCAAGTCATAAAAAAAGCCCCACAGACTTTTTGTCTGCGGGGCTTTGTTGTTTAGGAGCAAAGTAATTTAAATGACCAGCATATCGACAAATTGCTGCACTGGCATGGCAGACAGTGTTTGAGCATCAAGTGAAGCGTCGAGAATTGCATGTTGTTGTCGTTCCGGAAAGCGGCGGGCCAGATTGATTCTGAATTTTTTAATCAGTTCAGGCATACCTTGATCCCGACGGCGGCGATGGCCAATCGGATATTCGACGGTGATTTTTTCGGAAACACTGCCGCCCTTGAAAAATACCTGCACGGCATTGGCTATTGAGCGTTTTCCCGGATCCAGATAATCAGCGGTAAATTCTGCTATTTCCACGCATTGCATTTTGTCACGCAGGGCGTCGATGCGTGGGTCAGCAGCGACATCATCTTCATAATCTGCCGCCGTCAGATTGCCTTTTAATAAGCCGACGGCCGTCATATATTGCAGACAATGATCCCGGTCAGCCGGATTATTCAGTGGGCCTTGTTTATCAATAATGCGAATGGCCGATTCGTGGGTTTCGATAACAATTTTGTCGATATTGGCGATTTTTTCCAGCGTATCCAGTTGCTGACCGACTTGCGGATGTAGCTGCAGGGCACATTCCACCGCTGTCTGAGCATGAAATTCTGCCGGGAAGGAGATTTTGAACAGCACATTTTCCATGACATAACTGCCATAGGTCCGCTGAAATTTAAAAGGCTGACCGTTGAAAGCAACATCATAAAAGCCCCAGGTTTTGGCTGTTAACGCTGTCGGATAACCCATTTCACCTTTCATCGTCATCAGTGACAGACGTACAGCACGGCTGGTGGCATCGCCGGCGGCCCAGGATTTACGCGAGCCGGTATTCGGACTATGCCGATAGGTACGCAGGCTTTGGCCATCCACCCAGGCATTTGAAACCGCATTGATAATGTCTTGTTTATTACCGCCTAACATGCCGGTTATAACAGCTGTTGAAGCAACTTTAACCAACACCACGTGATCCAGACCGACACGATTGAAACTGTTTTCCAGTGCCAATATACCCTGAATTTCATGTGCTTTAACCATAGCCACCAGCACATCTTTAATAGTCAGCGGGGGGTGTCCGGCTGCCTGCCGGCTGCGACTTAACCAGTCGGCAACCGCTAAAATACCGCCAAGATTATCCGAAGGATGACCCCATTCGGCTGCCAGCCAGGTGTCATTAAAATCCAGCCAGCGCACCATGGCGCCGATATTAAATGCGGCCTGAACTGGGTCCAGCTGAAATTGTGTGCCCGGTACTTTGCTGCCATTTGGCACAGTCGTCCCCGGCACAATTGGCCCCAGTAATTTTGTGCAGGCAGGATAATCCAGCGCCTCAAAACCACAGCCCAGTGTATCCAGCAGGCAATAATGGGCAGTACGCAGTGCCTCTTCACTGGTCACCTGATAGTCGGTGACATAATCAGCAATATCCACCAGTACCTGATCCGGTTCCGGGCGCACATTTGAAATAGCAGAAGACATAAATTTTCCTCGGTGAAAAAGATTAGCCGCGCTGGCTGATAGGGATAAATGGGCGGTCTGATGGACCGTTATATTCGGCATTGGGCCGGATGATCTTGTTATCAATACGTTGTTCAACGACATGCGCTGCCCAACCTGTGATCCGGGAAATGACAAAAATCGGTGTAAAGAACGCTGTCGGAATGCCCATCATGTGATAGCTCGACGCGCTGTACCAATCGAGGTTGGGAAACATTTTCTTCTCCCGCCACATCACCTGTTCGATGCGTTCTGACACGGCGAACAAATTCATATTTCCGCCGGCTTCGCACAGTTCTCTAGCCACCGCTTTGATAGCAACATTCCGTGGGTCAGAGATGGTATAGACCGGATGACCAAAGCCGATAATGATCTCCTTATTGGCGATCCGCTGCATGATGTCCTGTTCGGCCGCATCGGCACTCTGATAGCGTTGGATAATTTCCATAGCGGCCTCATTGGCACCACCATGTTTTGGACCGCTCAGCGCACCAATGGCACCGGTAATGGATGAATACATATCGGCCAGCGTGCCGGCAATAACCCGGGCCGTAAAGGTTGAGGCATTAAATTCATGTTCGGCGTAAAGCACCAGTGACTCGTTCATGGCTTTGATATGCAAATCACTGGGCGCTTTACCATGCAGTAAATGCAAAAAGTGCGCGCCAACTGATGTGTGCGCCGTTTCCAGTTCAATACGCCGGCCACTGCTGCTGTAATGATGCCAGTAAAGCAGGGCAGGGCCCAGGCAGGCGATCAGCCGTTCTGCTAAATCACGGGCACCGTCAACATTATGATCTGCGGCTTCAGGCTCCAGTGTGCCCAGCGTTGAGCAAGCAGTACGCATCACATCCATTGGGTGCGCAGTAGATGGTAACTGCTCCAGCACCCGTTTCAGAGCATCAGGCAAACCGCGTAATCCAGTCAGTTTTTGTTGATAGGCCAGTAGCTGTTGTTGATTTGGCAATTCACCATAAATCAGCAGGTAAGCGACTTCTTCAAAGCTGGCATTTTTAGCCAGATCCAAAATATCGTAACCACGATAATGTAAATCGTTACCACTATGTCCCACGGTGCAAACTGCTGTGGTACCTGCTGATACGCCGGCAAGGGCGACGCCTTTTTTGGCTTTTTTAACTTCAGTCATCGGTTTCTCCTGCTGAGTGAATCCGCGGATCAAGATTCTGATTTTTGTTGGCTGAACAAAGCATCGAGCTTTTCTTCAAAGCTGTGGTAATCAAGATATTCATACAGTTCAGCGCGGCTTTGCATCAGCTCAACAACTTGTTGCTGGCTGCCATGTTGACGGACGGACTGATAGACTTTCAGCGCCGCCTGATTCATGGCCCTGAATGCTGACAGGGGATACAGCACCAGTGACACATCGTGAGCGGCCAGCTCATCAACAGTAAACAAGGGGGTACTACCAAATTCGGTAATATTGGCAAGGATCGGTACTTTGACGGCTTTGGCAAACTGCTGATACATACCCAGCTCGGTAATCGCTTCCGGAAACACCATATCGGCACCGGCCTCGACACAGGCACAAGCACGATCGATTGCGGCATTTAAACCTTCAACGGCCAGGGCGTCGGTGCGGGCCATAATGACAAAATCATCATCAGTTTTGGCGTCCACGGCAGCCTTAATGCGATCCACCATTTCGGCCTGACTGACGATGGCTTTATTAGGCCGGTGGCCGCAGCGTTTGTTTTGTACCTGATCTTCAATATGCACAGCGCCGGCACCGGCTTTGATCATCGTTTTAATACTACGGGCAATATTAAAGGCGCCACCAAAACCGGTATCAATATCAACCAGCACCGGCAAATCAGTAATATTGGTAATACGCTCGACATCGACCTGTACATCGGCCAGTGTGGTAATGCCCAAATCTGGCAGGCCTAGCGAACCCGCAGCGACACCGCCACCGGAAACGTAAAGGGCCTGATAGCCGACTTGTTCGGCGAGACGGGCATGATAAGCATTGATAGCCCCCATGACCTGCAGGGGCTGTTCAGCTTTGACCGCTTCGCGAAAACGCCGGCCAGCAGAATGATGGTTAGCCATTAGTGTGGTTCCTTAAAAAAAGCCTGTCTGGCGTCCTCGGGTAGGGTGGCGCCGGATTTTTCTGCCCGTTGTAACAGCTGCCAGAAATACCGGTAAGTGGCCCGATCATGCAGTTCACCCTGATATTGCAATGGCCCCCAGTTCGCTTGCTGAGCGGCCAGCAGAATATTGCCGGCATCGATGATTTCGCTGTAATCCGGTTTCATCGCATCGACAATGGCATTGATTTGTGTCGGATAAATACTCCACATCCGCAAAAAACCAAATTCATGACGGGCACGGCTGGCATCAGCAAACGTGGTTTCAGCGTTTTTCAGATCCAGTGTCACGTTGTGGCAGGGAACAACACCATTGGCCAGCGCTGCAGCGACCACTTCAGACTTGGCACGCGCCAGCAGGCGATGGTCAAACTGACCGGGACTACGCATATTGCTGGCAGCAATGGCCCCATGATGAGCACTGACAAAATCCATCAAACCGAAATCCAGTACTTGAACCCAGTCCAGCGCGGCTATCTGCTGCACCTCACGCAATGCACCATGCGTTTCAATCAGTACATGTACCGGAATGATCCGTTGCAGTCCGCTTTGTTCAGCCACTTTTTTGATATAGCCAATCATTTCTGCAACCTGATTGGCACTGGTGGATTTGGGCAGGGTCAGATAAGTGAGCCGCTCGCCAGCACCACGTACCAGAATGTCCACGTCCTGACGCCAGGCTTGATGACTATAATCATGGATCCGGGCACCGGCCATCTGGTGACGGTTGGCTTCGGAGTTGAGCATGCTGACGATCATTTCAGCATGGGCTTTTTCATTGCCGGCTTCGGCGCCGTCTTCACAGTCACAGGTAATATCAAAAATTGGCCCCAGACTGTCTTGCAGGGCAAGGGCTTTACCGATCAGTTTTTCACTACCGGCAAAGTGTTCACAGCTGGGCAGTATCGGTAAGCTTTTTTCACCGTCAAACAAAGCCTGATTGGGATGGACTAATGCATTCATGAACAATCCTCGGTTAATTGGTGCGGCGTGGCATCAGCACGGTATAGTCGAGATCCAGCACCACATTGGGGTGATACTGAGACTTACCTTGTGCTTCAAGATGTGTCGATGACAGGCTGTCAGGCGTTTGATTTTTAAGGCCGACCAGGCGCAGCCGTAATGCGCCGAGATCACTGCGACCATGAATCTGCCACTTTTCCAGCACTTCAGTCCAGCAGTACAGCGTATCACCGCCAAAACTGGGGTTGGCATGTTTACCGGCATTGATCGCGGAAATGGTCAGGGCATTTTCCAGACCGTCATAACTGAGCGCCCGGCAAACCGAAATCACATGGCCGCCATACATTAACCGTCGGCCAAAGCTGGTTTGTTGCATGGCCAGAGCATCAAAATGTAATCGGGCATTATTTTGATAGAGTTTGGTGGCCAGCGTGTGATCACTGTCATCAACCGTCATTCCCGCAGGATGGTTTATGCGTTCACCGGGCTCAAAGTCATCCCAGAGTTTGTCGGAGCCGGTTAAACGAGTATCAAAATATCGGGTATCAAGCGTGGCCGGGATCAGCAGATCATCGGCACTGACATATTCCTGCAGGGTGGGCACATTGGTTTTTGGCGCCGGCGCAGCGGGATCTTGCTTATTAATCATGACCCAGCGTACCCACGATAAAACAGCACGGTGATTCTGGTTATAAGCCGTAGAACGGACATAGACGATGCCAGTTTTGCCGTTGGCATTTTCACGCAAACCTATCACTTCACTTTCGGTGGTCAGCGTATCGCCGACATATACTGGCAGCATAAATCTGATTTCAGCATAGCCAAGATTGGCGACGGCATTCACCGAAATATCCGGCACAGTTTTGCCAAAAGCGATATGAAAAGTCAGTAAGTCATCGACCGTTTTATCGGCATAACCCAGGGCATGAGCGACCGGCTGTGCGCAATGCAATATTTGCCGGGCACCAGTCAGCGCAATATACAGGCTGGCATCTCCATCAGTAATCGTGCGTGGGGTGGGGTGCAAAATAGTTTCCCCCAGACGGAAATCCTCAAAAAACCGTCCCTGCGGATAAACATTATCAGACATAGTCCAACTCCAGTTCGTTAATCATGTCGCTGAGTTCCAGAAAACGTTTGGCCGCTGTGACATGGTGATGTTCAATCAACTTACCATTGACTAAAACAGTACCCCGGCCAGCCGCATTGGCTGCAGATAAGGCTGCAATGATTTCTTTGGCATTCTCCACTTCGCTGGTTTTGGGTGTATAAGCATCATTGGCGTATGGTAATTGCGCGGGATGTACTAAAGACTTGCCATCAAAGCCCATATCACGGCCAATGCGACAGGCATATTCAAACGCCTGACTGTCCTTTAGATCACTGTGTATGCCATCCACCACGGCCCGGCCATAAGCGCGGGCGGCCAGTACTACCCAGGCGAGGCTGCTGCGTATGGCAGTTCGCTCCAATGTCGGGCGGGCATGTAAATCAGAAATCAAATCAGATGTGGCCATCACCATGCAGGCAATACGATCTGATGATCTGGCCAGTTCTTCAGCATGTAAAACGGCCAAAGGACTTTCTATCATGATCATGATAGGGGTGTGGCTATCACCTTGCTCTTCCAGTGCTGCCAGTGCCCGCATAACATCATCGTGGTGCTCTATATTAGAGAACAAGATGGCATCAGCACCCAGATTGGCAACCGCACGGATATCATCGTAACCCCACTCAGAATTCAGATCGTTGACCCTTACGACAACCTCACGGCGGCCATAGCCCCCTTGTTTTAGTGCGGCAACGACATTGTCACGCGACTTTTCTTTTGCGGTTAATAAAATTGGCGCACCCAGATCCAGAATAATGCTGTCCACAGGCAGCGTCTTCGCCTTTTCAAGGTAATGCGGATTGCAGCCGGGCACATAAAGCATAGAGCGCCTTGGCCGAAAATATTGGTTCATAAACTGCCTCTGTTATTAACGCATCATCAGTTGATGTTGATTTGATTCTATGTCAGTCAATTTAAGTCTGTCAACTTTTATCATATGTCTTATATAAGACATAAAACACTAGACAAGTTTTTTGCACTGCGTTAAAGTAAAAGTCAGTCAAATAAAAGCGCAATATCTGGATAAGTATCGCGCCTCAGACAAAGACAGGAAAAACCATGGCAGAAGTTGAAAATGCCCCTATATTCAGACCGCTTTACGAGCAGATCAGAATTTTTCTGACGCAGAGTCTGGTCGCTGGTGAATGGAAACCGGGCGATATGATCCCCAGCGAAGTTGAGCTGGCGGGCCGTTTTAATGTCAGTCAGGGAACGGTGCGCAAAGCAATTGATGCGCTTGCCGATGAAAATATTCTGGTGCGGCGTCAGGGTAAAGGCACGTATGTCGCCACGCATAAAGAAGAAAAGAGCAAATTACGTTTTTTGCGCCTGACGTCAGCAGAAGGCCAAAAAGAATTGCTGGAAAGCAAGCTGATTCATTGTCAGCGGCGCAGAGCTGATGCAGCTATTGCCGCTCTGACCGGTATGAAACCCGGCACCGCGATTATCGAAATCAAACGACTTTTGTGTTTTTCCAAACGGCCCGTGATTCTTGATGAAATCATGGTGCCCGCTAAATTTTTCCGTGGTCTGAATGCCAATCGGGTCAATGATCACAAAGGCTCTTTGTACAGCATGTACGAAACGCTTTATGGCATTCCAATGGTTCGCGCCAGCGAAAAACTGACGGCCGTAATGGCCAGCGATGAGCAGGCCAAACTGCTGGAAATCGAGCCCGGCTATCCCCTACTGAAAATTGCCCGCGTTGCCTACAGCTATGCTGACAAAGCCATTGAGTGGCGAACAGGTTACTGCGTGACCGATGAACATCATTATATGAACGAACTGGAGTAAGTCATGACTGCTGATGCCGAAGATTTGAAAAAACGGGCACTGGATTATCACGCGTTGCCACGACCTGGGAAGTTGACGGTCGAATCAAGCAAACCCTGTGCGACTGCTGCAGAATTATCATTGGCTTATACGCCAGGAGTTGCAGCGCCGGTTCGGGAAATCCACCGTGATCCGGCTGCGGCCTATCAATACACTAATAAAGGTAATCTGGTGGCGGTCATCACTGATGGCACCGCTGTACTCGGCCTTGGTAATGTCGGTGCGTTGGCCAGTAAACCGGTAATGGAAGGCAAAGCTGTTTTATTCAAGCGCTTTGCTGATATTGATGTCTTTGATATTGAAATTACCGCACCGAGTATCGAAAGTTTTATTGAAACGGTAGTCAATATTGCCCCGACGTTTGGTGGCATTAACTTGGAAGATATTGCCGCGCCGCATTGTTTTCGTATTGAACGCGAATTGCGCGAACGTTTGAATATCCCGGTTTTTCACGATGATCAGCATGGTACTGCGGTAGTCATTTGTGCAGCATTGCTCAATGCGCTGCATTTGCAGGGTAAACAACTGGAAACTGCCAAAATTGTTTTTCTCGGTGCCGGTGCCGCCGGTATGGCGACCACTCGTCTTTTAACAGCAATGGGTGCCACAGACATTACGCTGGTCAACAAAAATGGTGTTTTACACACGGGCCGTGATGATATCGCTGACGAACAACGTGATTTGCTCCGTAATACCGAAGCGAGAACACTGATGGAAGCAATGCAGGATGCCGACGTATTTATTGGCGTGTCGGCTGCGAATGCGTTGCCGGCCGAATATTTATTAAAAATGGCTGATAAGCCGATAGTGTTTGCGCTGGCGAATCCGGATCCTGAGATTTTGCCATCACAAGCCGTTGCAGTGCGTCCTGATGTGTTGATGGCCACTGGCCGCTCGGATTTTCCCAATCAGGTAAATAATGCGCTGTGTTTCCCATACTTATTCCGCGGTGCGCTTGATGCCAAAGCGCCGCAGGTTAGTCAGGCGATGCAGATTGCTGCCGCCTATGCATTAGCCGAGCTGGCGCGTGAACCGGTGCCGGCGGAAGTCCGTTCTGCTTATCAAGATATCGAAATCAGTTTCGGTAAGGATTACATCATCCCTAAACCATTTGACCCGCGCCTGCTAACTCGGGTGTCGTCTGCCGTGGCTGAGGCCAGTCTCGCCGAGCAAGCCAACCCATCGGTCGCGGCAAACAGTTAACCGGACTTTTTTTCAGGAGCAGGCAATGGATATCAATAACCAGCAATACGCTGAACCCTACGCCGATGTGGAATTTTGTCGGGTATTTAATACACAGGTGCTGGGGGATTTCTGGCCCGGTATTCAGTTGTATTACCCACCGGTTAAATATGCCCCGTCACTGGGTATTTATGAAGATTTGGAGGCAGCAGCAGCGCGCATCAAAAAACATGCCTATGAGACCATTGCTCACACGTTGATTTTTGATCTGGAGGACGGCTGCCGGCAAAAGCAGATGAGTCGGACCTTACTACGCCAAGAACTGCCGGGACTGCGTCAGCACAATAAACAGGTGACCATTGCCATTCGTGTTAATCCCTTCCGTACCCAGGAGTATGAGCAAGATATGCAATTGGTGCGGGATATGGGGGACTGCATTGATGTTGTGATGTTGGCTAAGGCGGGTGAAGCCTACGGTGCGGCGGAAGTCCGGGATTTGTCGAATTTACTGGTCGGCATTAACAACAAAATCACTATTCAGCCGATTATTGAACATCCCAAATCACTGAAAATTGCCCCGGATCTGATGCAATACAGCACGGTTAAGCACGTGGTGTTTGGTATCCACGATTTTTCCAAAGCCATGGGTATTCACATTACGCCGGAAAACTGGACGGAAGAGCTGAAACATTTTCTGTACCAGATCATGTTTGAAGCGCGTATCGCCGGTAAAGGTGTTATTGGCGGTGTGGAGACTTTGATTGGCAGTTCCAGTATGCCGGATAAATTTGTTGAACCAAATGATGTGCGCCGCTGGCTGGATCTGCATGGTGAAAATGAGTCACGCATTGTTTACAAGCATGCCTGTGAAGAGTCTGCACTGGGGCTGACTGGCAAGCAAGTCATTCATCCCGGTCATATCCATTTATGCAAAGTGGCTTATACCCCGTCACCAACTGATATCGCGCTGAAAATCAGCATTCTTGAAGCTGCGATAGAGGCTGATGCCTTGTTGGGCGGAGCGATTAAATTTGACGGCGAAATGCTGGACCCGCCGATGTTCGGTAAAGCACTACAAACTTTGATGCGTGCCAATGCACTGCGGGCACTGGCTGATGAAGACCGCAGTTTTGCCATGAAAGTGTTGCAGCTGATGCCAACGCAGGTCATCCGTGAAAACTGGCCATATGGAGCAATTTTATGAGTGATTTGCAAGCTTTTCCGGCCTGGCAATGGCAGGTACCTGAATATCTCAATATTGGTGTGGCCTGTACTGATAATCATTTGAATACGCCCATTGCCAACACTACAGCGATGATCGTTGAGGATGATTTACTGGGCACCAGCCAAATCAGTTTTGCCGATTTATCGAAGCGTACGCATCAATTTGCACAGCTATTACGAGAGCAGGGAATTGATGCCGGGCAACGGGTGTTAATCCGCTTGCCAAATTGTCTGGATTATCCGATTGCATTTCTGGGGGCCATGAAATGCGGCGCGATTTCGGTACCGACCTCAACGCTGCTGACAGTAGAAGAAGTGTTGTATCTGGCGCAGGATTCGGCAGCGCAGGTACTGGTTATAGATAAAACCATGTGGCCACAATTACGCCAACATATCAGTCAATGTCCGGATTTGCGCTTGGTTTTGTTAAGTGGCCCCGGTGACGCTGGTCCGGTACCGGCCAGTTTGCAGGTGATGAATTTAACGGACAGTCTGGCGGCCATTGCTGATTGGGCACCAGCATGTCAGACCCACGCTGATGATCCCGCGTATCTTGTTTACACCTCAGGCACCACCGGCTATCCCAAAGGCGTGTTGCATGCACATCGTGCGCTGATTGGCCGCACACCGGCCGCACGCTATTGGTTTGATTTTGCTGATGATCAGCAAGACCGTATCCTGCATTCCGGTAAATTTAACTGGACCTATGTATTGGGCTCCGGATTAATGGACCCGCTGTATCTGGGCAAAACAGTCATCGTTCATGAAGGCAAAAATGACGCGACGCTGTGGCCTAAACTGATTGCCAAACACAGCGCGACAATTTTTATTGGTGTGCCGACCATTTACCGGCAGATCTTGCAAAAAACTGATTTTGGTCAACAGGATGTACCCAGCCTGCGGCATTGTATGAGTGCCGGTGAACATTTATCTGACGAGGTACTGAGCCTGTGGCGGCTGCGCTTTGCTATGGATATCTACGAAGCGGTCGGTATGTCAGAGTTTTCTTATTATTTAAGCGAAACCAAATCGCGGCCTATTCGCCCTGGCTCTGCTGGTTTTCCACAACCGGGACATGCCATTCAATTACTGGATCCAGAGACACTGCAGCCAGTAAATTATGGTCAAGAGGGGATGATTTGTGTGCCGGATAACGATCCCGGTTTGTTTTTGTATTACTGGAACCTGCCAGAAGAAACCACCAAATTGAAACGTGATGGCTGGTTTTTGACCGGTGACTTTGCCCGGTATGATGACGATGGTTATGTCTGGTTCCTTGGTCGCAAGGACGACATTATCAAAAGCTTTGGTTATCGCGTGTCACCTTATGAGATAGAGCGGGTGTTCAAATCGCATCCGGCAGTCAGCGATTGCGCGGCCGTTGGCGAAACCATCGAAAAAGATAAGGTGCTGGTGGTCGCGTATGTATTATTGCATCACGATCACCCGATCAGTCCTGATGATCTGTTGGCTTACGGACGAAAACATCTGGCCGCTTATAAAGCCCCCAAAATTATTTATATTGCTCAGGACTTTCCGCGTACCAAAAACGGTAAAATTTTGCGCCGTGAAGTCAATCCGAAAATCGCGATAGATCAGTCCAACAGCTAAATTTTTTGTTGATCAACGGGGGCATTTCAGCCCATTATTACCCGATGACTGACACAGCAGAAAATAATAGCAACGAAGTTAGGAACGTCTTTTTCGTATCTGATCGAACAGGTTTAACCGCGGAATCGTACGGTAAATGCCTGTTGGCGCAATTCCCTAATATCGAATTTGAAACGATCACTCTGGCTTTTGTCGATACCACCCAAAAGGCAGAAGATGCGCGGGCGCAAATTAATGCACTGAGTGCTCAGTCTGAATTTCAACCATTAGTATTCAGCACCTTGGTTCATGATGACGCACAATTTATAATAGAAAATTGTGACGGTTATGTGATTAGCTTATTTCACAGTTTCATTGGCTCGATGGAAAATTTTTTGGGCATGCAAGCGTCGCAAAAACAGGGCATATCACGGATTTCTATCAGTGATACTACTTATCAGCGGCGATTGGATGCGATTGATTACGCATTGACCCACGATGATGGTGTTCGCCCGGATCAATATGAAGAAGCTGATGTTATTTTAGTCGGGGTGTCGCGTTGCGGCAAAACACCGACCAGTTTATATCTGGCAATGAACTTCTCACTGAAAGTGGCCAACTACCCGCTGACAGTGGAAGATCTTGTCGCTGAAGAGTTACCAGATTATCTGTTAGTTCATCAGCAAAAGCTGGCAGGTTTGACCATTAAACCTGTCCCGTTAAGTCGTATTCGTCGGCAACGCCGGCCAGACAGCAGTTATTCCTCTTTGGAAATCTGTCAGTCAGAGTTGAACAAGGCAATGTCAATGTTTGAAAAGGTGGACATCCCGGTCTTTGATACCACCAATACCTCCATTGAAGAAATCTCTAGTCGTGTGGTGCGCTCATTGGGACTGGCCCGTGAGCGTATCCGCGAATCGACAATCACATTTAATAAATCAAAAAAAACAAGGTAGTAGTCATGACCGAATATGTTATTTCTCTTGAAAAGTTGTGCATGGAGGATGTCAACAGAGTAGGTGGCAAGAATGCCTCACTGGGCGAAATGTTGCAGAATCTCGCGCCGCTGGGTGTTTCGGTGCCAGGTGGTTTTGCCACCACTGCCGATGCCTATCGCGAATTCTTATTGCACGATGGTTTGCAGGGGAAAATTAATGATGTCTTGCGCGAGCTGGATATCGATGACGTTACCGCGTTGCAAAAAACCGGTCAGCAAATCCGTGAGTGGATTATGAGTATTCCATTTCCAGCAGCAATGGAAGCGGCGATTGATGACGCCTACCTGGCGCTTGAAAAAGAATATGGCACCGAAACCAGCTGGGCAGTTCGGTCATCAGCGACAGCAGAAGATTTGCCAGATGCATCATTTGCCGGTCAGCAAGAAACCTTCCTGAATGTCGCGGGCCTGGCCAATATCAAAAAAGCCATTCGTGAAGTGTTTGCCTCATTATTTAATGATCGTGCGATTGCTTATCGTGAACATCAGGGCTTTGATCACAGCGAAGTCGCTTTGTCAGCCGGTATTCAAAAAATGGTGCGTTCGGATCTGGCCAGTGCTGGTGTGGCGTTTTCTTTGGATACCGAAAGTGGTTTCCGTGATGTGGTATTTGTCACTGGCAGTTATGGTCTTGGTGAAATGGTCGTGCAGGGCGCTGTTAACCCCGACGAATTCTACGTCCATAAAAATACTTTGGAAGCGGGCCGGCCATCAGTTTTACGCCGTACCTTGGGCCAGAAAGCGCTGCAAATGGTTTATTCCGGTGACAGCAAATCCCCGGTCAAAATTGTCGATGTTGACGAAGAGGCCCGGTTGCATTTTTGTCTGAGTGATCCTGAAATCGAAGCATTATCAAAAATGGTTATGACCATTGAGCGGCATTACCAGCGGCCGATGGATGTGGAATGGGCTAAAGACGGTATTGATGGCCGAATTTATATTGTTCAGGCACGCCCGGAAACAGTGCAAAGCCAAGATAAAAACGTTACCGAACAATTTATCCTCAAACAGCAAAGTGAGATTCTGGTCACCGGCCGTGCGATTGGCCGCAAAATCGGCCAGGGTAAGGTTCGTGTACTGACCAGTTTGGATCAGATGGACAAATTTCAGCCGGGCGATGTATTGCTGACTGATATGACCGATCCTGATTGGGAGCCGATTATGAAACGCGCTTCAGCGATTATCACTAATCGTGGTGGTCGTACCTGTCATGCGGCGATTATCGCGCGTGAACTGGGAATTCCGGCCGTTGTCGGCTGTGGTGATGCCACTGATAAAGTCAAAGAAGGTGACGAAGTCACCGTTTCCTGTGCCCAGGGCGATGTCGGTGAAATTTACACTGGTCTTCTGGAATTTGAACACCGTATTGAATCTTTGGATGAAATGCCGGAATTACCGGTCAAAATCATGATGAATGTTGGTAATCCTGACCGGGCATTCAGTTTTGCCCAGTTGCCGCATCGCGGTGTGGGTCTGGCGCGTCTGGAATTTATTATTAACAATATGATTGGCATCCATCCGAAAGCGTTGATGGATCCGTCACAAATGGATGCTGATATTCAGCAGATCATTAAAGAGCGCACCACCGCTTATGGCGATCCTGTTGAGTTTTATATCAGCCGCATTGCAGAGGGTGTATCGACAATTGCCGCGGCATTTTATCCGATGAATGTTATTGTCCGCATGTCAGATTTTAAATCTAACGAATATGCTAATCTGATTGGTGGCACTCAGTTTGAACCACATGAAGAAAACCCGATGATCGGTTTCCGTGGTGCTTCGCGTTATAGCTCACCTGATTTTGCCGAATGCTTCAAATTGGAAATCGAAGCCATGAAGCGGGTCCGTGACGAAATGGGTCTGACCAATGTTGAGCTGATGATTCCATTTGTACGCACGCTGACAGAAGCCGAGTCAGTGGTTAATCTGCTTAAAGAAAATGGTTTGGAACGTGGCAAAAACGGTCTGCGTTTAATTATGATGTGTGAACTGCCGTCCAATGCGGTATTAGCCAAGGAGTTCTTGGAATTCTTCGATGGCTTTTCAATCGGCTCCAACGATATGACCCAGTTAACTTTGGGTCTGGATCGGGATTCGGCGCTGGTTGCCGGTTCCTTTGATGAACGTGATCCTGCCGTATTGGCAATGCTGGAAATGGCCATTAAAGCCTGCCGTGATGCTGGTAAATATGTCGGTATTTGCGGTCAGGGGCCGTCAGACCATCCAGATTTTGCCGAATGGTTACTGGATCGTGGTATCAGCAGTATTTCGCTGAATCCGGATACCGTGGTCAGTACCTGGCAGCGCCTGTCAAAACACTAGTAGAGCAAGGTTGCGGCATCTGCTAAAATGCCGCACAAAACCAGTTATGTCGGGGCATGGCGCAGTCTGGTAGCGCACTTGCCTGGGGGGCAAGGGGTCACAGGTTCGAATCCTGTTGTCCCGACCAATATTGTTAAATGGATACGACGCCTTACGGGGCGTCGTGTTGTATCTGCGTCTGGTTAACCGGAGTTGTCAATGAAATTCAATCGTCTCGGTCATAGTGACTTACAAGTTAGCGAAATCTGTCTTGGTACCATGACGTTTGGTGAGCAGAACACACAAGCAGAAGGCTTTGCGCAGTTGGATTATGCGGTTTCTCAGGGCGTCAATTTCATTGATACCGCTGAGTTATATGCGATTCCACCCAAAGCCGAAACTTATGGTGCGACGGAAGTTGTTATTGGTAACTGGCTGCAACAACGCGGCCGGCGCGATGATTTAATTCTCGCCAGCAAAATGGCTGGTCCTGGTCCTGATTGGGTACCACATATTCGGGGTGGTTATAGCCGGTTTGATGCGAGCAATATTGATCAGGCTTTAAATGACAGTTTAGCCCGATTGCAAACCAACTATCTGGATTTATATCAGTTGCACTGGCCGGAGCGGCAGACCAATTATTTCGGCAAGCTGGGCTTTCAGGAGCCCGTAGCCGAGGCTGAGATGACGCCGGTTGTTGAAACGTTGCAGGCGCTGAAAAAGCATGTTGATGCTGGCAAGATCCGTTATATCGGTCTGTCCAATGAAACGCCGTGGGGCATCATGCAATTTATCAGCGTTGCCAAACAACTTGATTTACCGCTGATTGTTTCAGTACAAAACCCTTACAGCTTGATAAACCGTAGCTATGAAGTGGGTTGTGCGGAAATCAGTTTCCGTGAGCAGGTTAGTTTGTTGTCATACTCACCACTAGGATTTGGCGTTTTGTCAGGTAAATATCTGGACAATAACGCGCCAGCTGATGCCCGGCTAAATTTATGGCCGCATTATGCGCGTTACAGTAACGAGCAAGCGGTATCTGCCACCAGAGCTTACGTCGAATTGGCTAAAGAATTTGACTTGGATCCATCACAAATGGCGTTGGCTTATGTCAACAGCCGGCCATTTAATGCTGCAACTATAATCGGTGCAACGTCGATGGCACAATTGCAAACTAATTTGGCCAGTAGTGAATTGACACTATCAGCAGAATTATTGGAACGCATCGAAGTAATTCATCAACGGCAACCGAATCCAGCACCTTAACTTAATTTATCAGCACTGTTTAATTAAAGCGTGACTCTCGACAAGAAACGGGTTATTGGCTTACTTTTAATCTGCCTTATTTGCTGTTTTTTCTGGTTCGCTATGATGACGATCCAACATACCAATATCCAAAACCGGTGATGCATCCAGATGCTGGGCATCCATCATTTGTGCTACCCGTTTTAACGACGAAATAATCATCGTTTGTTCCCACTCCTGAAGCTTGCTGAATTCGCGGGTAAAGCGATCCTGTAATGGAATAGGCGCATTTTTGAGCATTACCAGCGCAGCATCAGTCAGGTAAGCATGAACTTTGCGTTTGTCGGATTGCGAACGTTTACGAAACACCAACTGACGTTTTTCCAAGCGATCTAAAATTGTGGTTACTGTCGCCTGACTTAAACTCATATCAGCTGCAAGCTCACCAATCGTTACCTGCCCTTTATCCCGAAGTGTTTGTAATAACAAAATTTGCGGCGCCGTCAAACTGGTGGTTTTTGCCAGATATTTGGAATGCAGATCAGTTGCACGGATTACGCGGCGCAGGGCGACCAGTACTTCTTCAATGTGATTCAACAAATGTTCCTTCTGTGTGTGGCTGAGACCCAGATCATCGATCTGCTCAGTATTAACGGGTATCTGATTCAACATATTGTCCCACTTTTTGAAATTAGTGATACAGCTGCTTAACTTTATTTGTGTAAATCCAGGCTGTTTTTTACGCTGCCACTTTAATGACATCTATAGAAATTGGTCTACATGAGTCGATTTGGCATTTAATAATGTTTAGGGTACTATATATTTTAATTCATTGCGAACCGGCATAAAGCCAATAAAAACAAGATTAATAAACAGTCAGTCAGAAGTTTTGCTAATAATTCTAATCGTTCTATAAATAATAGAGTTGAATTTAAATATGACACAGCCACAAGTTAAGGTACTAGATATTACTGTGACCACACCGGATGCTGAGTTGGGTGCTGCAGTTCACGAATTAATCGCTAACTGCCCGCCGCTCGACACCAATTCTATGTACTGCAATTTGTTGCAAAGCAGTCATTTCGCCGACACGTCAGTCGCTGCATTACTTGATGGTGATGTTGTAGGCTTTATTTCCGGTTACCGGATCCCCAAACAGCCAGATAGCTTATTTATCTGGCAAGTTGCTGTTGGCGAACAAGCCCGTGGTCAAGGCCTGGCCACGCGTATGCTGAAAGCCATACTCGGTCGTCCGGAAAATCAGGATATCAAGCGTATCGAAACCACTATTACCGCCGATAACAAAGCGTCTTGGGCTTTATTTGAGGGACTGGCTCGCAAGCTTGATACCCAGATTTCCAGCAAGGTGTTTTTTGATAAAGATCGCCACTTTGCCGGCCAGCACAAAACTGAAATGCTAGTCAAAGTCGGCCCTTTTAAAGCGATTCAAGCCTGATCACCGGTCAGGTTTACCCGATATTATTAACAGGAGATCAATATGAAAATTTTTGACGAAATCGAATCGGAAGTACGTTCGTATGCCAGAGCGTTCCCGCGGGTATTTGACCGGGCTCAAGGCGAGCATATCTACGATTTGGAAGGCAATGAATACCTTGACTTTTTGGCCGGTGCTGGTTCTTTGAATTATGGTCACAATCATCCGATTTTTAAAAAGAAATTGCTCGAATACATCGAAAACGATGGTATTACGCAGGGGCTGGATTTACACAGCCGTGCTAAAGGCGAATTCCTGGAGAGCTTCAACGAAAATATCTTAAAGCCACGGGATCTTGAATATATCGTCATGTTTACCGGCCCAACCGGTACCAATGCCGTCGAAGCGGCGCTGAAAATTGCCCGTAAGAAAACTGGTCGGGAAAATATCATTTCCTTTACTAACGGCTGGCATGGACAAAGCTTAGGTGCTTTATCAGTGACCGGTAACTCAAAGCATCGCGGCGGTGCGGGCATTGCTCTGCATGGTTCAACCCGTATGCCTTATGATGGTTACCTCGGCGATGATTTTGATACTACGAATCTGTTAGATAAAATGCTGTCGGATTCCAGCAGCGGTGTTGATAAACCGGCTGCTGTTATTGTTGAAACGGTTCAGGGTGAAGGCGGTATTAACGCTGCTTCAATGGGTTGGTTAAAAAGCCTTTCCGAAATCTGTAAACGCCATGATGTGTTGTTGATTATTGATGATATTCAGGCTGGCTGTGGCCGTACCGGTACTTTTTTCAGCTTTGAAGAGGCGGAGATTTACCCGGATATCGTTACTTTGTCGAAATCTTTAAGTGGTTATGGCCTGCCATTTGCCGTGGTGCTGATGAAACCGGAAGTCGATCAATGGTCACCGGGTGAACATAACGGTACTTTCCGTGGAAATAACCATGCGTTTGTTACCGCAAAAGCTGCTATCGATCATTTCTGGAAAGACGACAAATTCGCCAAAGAAGTCCAGCGTAAAGGTCAGTACATTGCCGATCGGGTTGACTCAATTGTTGCCGAATATGGTGAAGGTAATTTTAACTCCCATGGCCGGGGTATGTTCCGGGGTATTAACTGTGTCAGTGGTGAGCTTGCCGGTAAAATCACCCACAGATGTTTTCAAAAAGGCCTGATTATAGAAACCAGTGGTGCTGATGACCATGTGGTTAAATTCCTGTGTCCACTGACGATTAGCGATGCAAGCCTGACAAAGGGTATCGATATTCTGGAAGAGGCTATCAAAGAAGTCTGCGCCAAAACTGACACTATCCCGGAAGAAAAAGACTTTTTCGAAGGTGACTACTCGGTCAGCGATGAAGTCAATAAAGCCAACGGTTAATAAATTACATTCTCTGCGGCGGCCTGCGGGTCGTCCGCTTTTCCTTTAATAAAAAGGAGACAATAATGATTGTCAGACAATTACAAGAAGCCGAAAAGACCAACCGTCGTATTACCTCACCGGATGGTAACTGGGAAAGCACCCGGATGCTGCTCAAAGACGACAACATGGGATATTCCTTCCATATCACCACTATTTTTGCCGGTGCTGATTTCCGTATGCATTACCAGAATCATCTGGAATCAGTGTATTGCATCAGTGGTGAAGGAGAGGTTGAAACATTGGATGATGGCAAGGTTTATAAAATCACGCCGGGAACGCTTTACAACCTGGATCAACATGATCGCCATGTGTTGCGTGCTTTTAAAGAGTTGAAACTGGCTTGTGTATTTAATCCGCCATTGAATGGTAAAGAAGTACACAACGCTGAAGGCGCATACGAGCTCGATGCCGAAACCGTGAGCGAATAATCAGCACACTTTGTTTTTCCACAAGAGCGATTTATGACTTTTCATACCGTTGAAAAAATTGGCGGCACCTCAATGAGTGATTATGTTGCAGTGCGTGACAATATCATTCTGAAACCCGTCCACGACCAAGGTCTGTACAACCGGATTTTTGTTGTGTCTGCTTATGGCGGCATTACCAATATGTTGCTGGAGCATAAGAAAAATGGTCAGGCCGGTGTTTATGCCGAGTTTGCAAACAGTGTCAATGATGATAGTTGGCAGGACGCTTTAGAAACACTGAAAGCTAAAGTATTGTTAATCAATAAAAATATGTTTGGCGAAACCAAGCTGGCCAGTGAGGCCGATGCTTTTATCATGGAACGCCTGGAAGATGCTGGATGTGTTTTAGCGGATTTACAGCGTTTATGCCAGCATGGCCATTTTGCGTTGGATCAGCATTTATCAACCGTGCGTGAAATGCTGGCCAGTATTGGCGAAGCACATAGTGCCTGGAATACCGCGCAGTTGCTGAACCAGGACGACATCAATGCGGTGTTTGTTGATTTAACTGGCTGGCAAGCCGACAAACATATGTCGCTAGATATGCGTATTAAGAAAGCATTCGCTGATATTGATTTGCAAACCCAGTTACCGATTGTTACCGGTTATGCGCATAGTGAAATTGGCCTGATGTCAGCTTTTGACCGTGGTTACAGCGAAATGACCTTTAGTCGTATTGCCGTGCTGACCAAAGCCAATGAAGCCATTATTCATAAAGAGTTTCATTTAAGCAGTGCTGATCCACGCCTGGTGGGTGAAGACAATGCGGTGCCGATTGGCCGGACCAATTACGATGTCGCAGATCAACTGGCAAATTTGGGTATGGAAGCGATTCATCCCAAAGCAGCCAAAGGTTTACGGCAAAATGATATTCCACTGCGGGTGCGTAATACGTTTGAGCCGGAACATGCCGGCACACTGATCACCGGTGATTATGTCAGCAGCAAACCTTGCGTTGAAATCATTGCGGGCTGCAAAGGTGTGTTTGCATTTGAAATATTTGATCAGGATATGGCTGGTAATATTCATCAATACGATGGAGAAGTGCTGGCGCAGATCCGCCGCTTTAAGGCGCATATTATTTCCAAAGATATTAATGCCAATACCATTACCCATTACTTATCAACCAACCTGAAAACGATTCGCCGTATTCATGAGGCGCTGACGGAAATTTTTCCGGAAGCGGAAATCAATCAGCAAAAAGTATCGATTGTTTCAGCGATTGGCAGTGATATGAAAATTCCCGGTATTCTGGCAAAAACCGTGGCAGCTTTGGCGGAAAAAAACATCAGCGTCTTAGCAATGCATCAGTCAATGCGTCAGGTTGACATGCAGTTTATTATTGATGAAGACGATTATGCCGATGCCATTAAGAGCCTGCATAGTCATTTGGTTGAAATTCATGATCATGGGCGGGCAATATGTCTTGCAGGCTGATAGGGATTATATTTTTACTGCTGCCAATATGGGCATTTTCAGAAGAACCAGCGGTGCAAGTAGCACCGCAGTCGGATGCGCAGGTCGCAGAGTTTGAAGCTGAGGTGGAAGCCCTTGACGCGCCATTATATTCGCCGTTTATCGAACGCTATGTGATGGATGAGTTAAAGCAGTTACGCATTGATATGGCCGCACTGCGCCATGAAATGATTCAGCAGATTGTTGACCGGGAGATCAATGCCGTTGATAAAGCGGTTAGTTACTCTACTAATACGGTGACTTATTTCTTTTATTTGATAGCCGGTGCCACCTCGATTTTGGTGTTAGTTGGCTGGACCTCTATCCGGGAAATTCGTGAACGGGTACATTCTTTGGCCGATGAAGAGATCTCCAAATTGGTCTTTCAGTATGAACAGCGGTTGCATGCCATTGAGCAACAACTGAATCAAAAAACTATTCATATCGAAGAAAACCGTGAAGAAATTGAGCGAACGCAAGAACTGCAATCCTTGTGGCTGCGGGCCGCGCAGGAAAATAGTGCGGCGCATAAAATCGGTATTTACGATCAGATCCTGAAAATGAAACGCGATGACTGTGAAGCACTGACTTATAAAGCTGATGCAGTTTTAGAATTGGGTGAAGCGCAGTGGGCATCTAATTTGTGTCATCAGGCACTGTTGATTGATCCTGAAAACAGTCATGCCTTTTACCAGCTGGCTTGTGCTTATTCAGCGCTGGGGCAGTTGGAAGAAGCGCTGTATTATTTGAAAGAAGCCACGCAACGCAGTGAAAGTTATCGCGAAGAAATCAGCCAGGATCCGGCATTACAACCGTTGCAGTCGCATCCGGGTTTACAGAAGATTTTGTTTCCCAGTAACGAATAAAGCTGACTCAGCTATCCTTGCCGCCGAGTAACGCATCTTTCATTTTTTGACTGAAAGGTTCCTCACCAAACCAAATCCGAAAATAGATGTCAGCGAGTTCAGCAGAGTTATGCTGAGCGAGCTGGCGATTATTTTTACTGAGTAGCAAACCAGTAGCTTGCGACCAGCTGATGTCATAACGCTCACCATCGGCAATGGCTTGATAATTCGAATTAAAGCTATCTAAGTCGGACTTAATAGAATGATATTCAGCATCATCACTGTTACGTTTTATCAGCTCGACTGACGATTTAACAAAATCTTCGCCATCAAAAGCGCGCTCATATTTGAACGTTAGGTTTACCGGCTGAGCGGTCAGGGAATCAGCGTCAACCGTGGCACAATCTTTGGCATACAACGCCACATCACCGAGATTAAACAGCATTTTTTTCATTGGCGTGTTGGCACACAGTTGCAGTGTTTGTTCTTCAAGTTGATAAGTCTTATCAAAATCAGCGGCATGTGCGGTAATACCGAATGTTGCCAAAAATGTCATCAGTCCTAATTTCATAATTGTCCCCGAATTTGTCGGAGCCACATGCCGATTACCGGCAAATGTTGATAAAAGGCATCGGCGCCATCCCAAAAATCCTGATGCAAAATGATTTCGCCAGCGTCATTAAACCGCAAATGGGTCATCCCCACTGAATCACTATGAATTGCTTTACCCAATACTGAAAATTGCATGTTCATAGACCACCGCACATAAACTTCGTTACCACTTCGGGCAATATCATTGATGGTGACTTCAAGTGACTCGACGGTTTTACCGGTCTCTTGCAGGTAGTTAGCGAGGGTTTTTTTATCACGAATAGTGCGAAATGTGTCGTTGAAATAAAAGCTATCGGCGTAAACCGCACTAATTATATTGCTGAGTTGGTCGCTCTGAAGGTGGGCAAAAACTTCTCCGAATGCCTCGATGGTTTGATCGCTTACACTAGCGGCTTCAGTATTATCCAAAGATTGCTGGTAAGCAGTATAGTAGGCAGACTTATTTGCGGCGCCGCCACAGGCCTGCAGCACTGGCAAAACCAGCAAAATAACCAAGCTGCGTTGCAATAAATTCAAGATAAGCCTCTGTGTCACTGATTTTTAAGAAACTTCAGTTAATCTGTCAGCTTGTGAAATTACAGTGAAAGCAAAGGCTGACTTACTTTCACAAACAATTCACGGTTGGCGCTCTACATTGCGTCCAGAAATGAGAATTAGCGAATGAAAGCGATTGTTAAATGGTTTGATAATGGTGAAGCACAACCACCGGTGCGAACGGGCAGCCGTAAAATAGACTGGTTACGCATTATGCCGTTTATTGCTTTGCATTTGGCTTGTCTGGCCGTTATCTGGGTGGGTGTATCCACCGTTGCTGTCAGTATTGCAGTTGCCTTATATCTGCTGCGGATGTTTGCTATTACGGCGTTTTATCATCGTTATTTCTCACACAAAGCGTTTAAAACTTCCCGGCCGGTGCAATTTATTTTTGCCTTGTTGGGTGCCAGCGCCACGCAACGCGGGCCATTATGGTGGGCTGCTCATCATCGCGAACATCACCGCCACGCTGATCAAGAAGCTGATCCGCATTCACCCAAACAGGGTTTTCTGTGGAGTCATATGGGCTGGTTTTTATCGGATAGTTACTACCAGGCCGATTATTCGCTGGTTAAAGATTTAAAAAAATTTCCAGAACTTCGTTTACTGGATCGCTTCGACATTCTGGTGCCGGTATTACTGGCGGTTGGATTGTTTGCTTTGGGCAGTTTTCTGCAGCACAGCCAGCCACAATTAGGTACCAGTGGTGCACAATTGCTGGTGTGGGGCTTTTTTATTTCCACTGTCGTATTAATCCACGCAACCTTAGCGATTAATTCAATGGCCCATCGATTTGGTAAACAACGCTACAACACCGGCGATGAAAGCCGTAACAACACGCTGCTGGCCTTACTCACCCTCGGTGAGGGGTGGCATAACAATCATCATCATTATCCGGTGTCAGCGCGTCAGGGCTTTTACTGGTGGGAGATAGATATCAGTTATTACCTGCTCAAAGGCATGGCCAAACTAGGACTGGTTTGGGATTTGCGGACAGTACCTGCAGAGCGCCGTGCTTTACACGCTGCTGATAAAGGGCAGCGTTAATGAAAATTGCGGTTATTGGCGGCGGTATTGCTGGTTTATCGTCAGCTTATTACCTGAGCAAACAGCATCAGGTAACGCTGTTTGAGGCCAACAATTATATGGGTGGCCATACAGATACTCATGAAATCCGGGTGGCCGGTGAAATCTATGATATTGATACCGGCTTTATTGTTTTCAATAAGCAGAATTATCCGAACTTCAGTCGTCTGTTAGATGCGCTGCAGGTTGAAAGTAAACCGACAGAAATGAGTTTCAGTGCCAGCAATGTACTGACCGGTCTGGAATACAATGCCACCGATTTAAACCGTTTATTTTGTCAGCGGCGCAATATTTTAAGTCCGCGGTTCTACCGGATGCTGTGGGATTTAGTACGTTTTTATCGACAGGCACCCAAACTGCTCGACAGTGATGACGATAGTCTGACTATCGGTGAATACTTAAGCCAGAACCGTTACAGCGATGTTTTTATTGATGATCATTTAATGCCGATGGCCTGTGCTCTGTGGTCAGGCCCGGGTGTTGCCATCCGCGAATTCCCGGCACGTTATTTCATTAGTTTTATGCACAATCATAATATGTTGAATTTGACTGACAGGCCCCAGTGGCGCGTGGTCAGTCATGGTTCCAAGCGTTATGTTGATAAATTGATTGGTCAGTGTTCAGCGAAATTTCATACGGGTGCCGTTGTGCAGGGCATCAGCCGCGATGCCAATGGTGTGACAGTGCGGGTCAATGGTGAATCTAAGCGTTTTGATAAAGTTGTGATAGCCACGCATTCTGATCAGGCGCTGCGTTTGTTGGATAAACCCAGCAAGGCCGAAATTGAGATCCTGGGCGCCATTGGTTATCAGCAAAACGATATGTTGCTGCATTCTGATAAACAGGTTTTGCCACGTAAAAAAGCAGCTTGGGCAAGTTGGAATGTTCGGGTGTGTCCGGAGCTTGCTAATCAATGCACTGTCAATTACCACATGAATACTTTGCAGGGCATTGATGCACCGCTGGAGTTTATAGTTTCTCTTAACAGCAATCATTTAGTCGATCCTGCAAAAGTGTTTCTCGGTCGTCGTTATGCGCATCCCATTTATAACGCCGCTACCCTGGCGGCACAAAAACGCTGGGACGAATTGGCCGGCGACCAGCATACTTTTTATTGTGGTGCTTATTGGGGCTGGGGTTTTCATGAAGATGGTGTCAATAGTGCCTTGCGGGTAATTGAAACGCTGCAACAACAAACACAGGATGTCTCCAATGTTGCCTGATGGTATTTATTGGGGTTGGGTGCAGCATCAGCGGCATTTACCGCATCGCCACAGCTTTAACTATCCGCTGGCAATGCTGATGCTGGATTTAGATGAACTGCAGCAACGGTTTTCACGGTCCCGGCTCTGGTCGTTGGAGCGCTTTAATCTGATTAGTTTTCACCGGCGTGATTATCTGCGAAGTGATACGGCTGATTTAAAAACAGCGGTCAGCGAGTTAATTCAACAACGTTGTGGTGACGCATTCAATGGTCAAATCAAGATTCTGACCCATCCGCGTTATCTGGGGTTTATTTTTAATCCCGTAACATTTTACTTTTGCAGTGAAGCAGACTCGCTGAAATATATTGTCGCCGAAATTAACAATACGCCGTGGAATGAGCGTTATGCCTATGTGCTGAAAGTTGATGAGAATCAAACCCAGCCATTGCACTTTGCCTTTGATAAGCAGTTTCATATTTCACCGTTTATGCCAATGGACGTGCAGTATCACTGGCGATTTAACCTCCAGCCGGATGCCCTGAATATTCATATGGTGATGATTAATGATGGTGAGCGGCACTTTGATGCCACGATGCAGGCTGTCATGCAGCCTTTAACCACTAAAAATATGCGTTGGCTGCCGATCCGTTATCCACTGCAAACGCTCAGTGTGGTATTTCGGATTTACTGGCAGGCACTGCGCTTGTGGGGTAAGCATACGCCATTTTTCAGCCATCCTGATAAACAGCGTGATGCACCTGTCGCACCCCGTGGAGAGGAAAAATGAACCGTCCCATCTCACCACCGACTGTGTTGGAAAAAGTCAGCCGCAGCTCGAGACTTTACGAAAAACTGGTGACGAATCAGCTCAGTCAGTTGCGGGATGGCTGTATACATTTGCACACCACTGAAAAAGTCTATGAGCTAGGTGATAGCGAGGCCGATTTGTCGGTCAGTTTGACAGTTTATGACCGGCGGTTTTTCGATTCTGTGGTGCGTGGTGGCAGTGTTGGTGCGGCAGAGTCGTATATGGCAGGTGAATGGCATTGCAGTGATTTAACTGCATTAGTACGAATTCTGGTGCGTAATCAGGATCTCACTGATGGTATGGAAAAAGGCCTGGCGAGATTTGCCGGCTGGCTAATGAAAGGCTGGCACTTTTTTAATCGCAACAGTCATCGCGGTAGCCGTAAAAATATCGCGGCGCATTATGATTTGGGCAATGACTTATTCAGTTTATTTCTGGATAAAGACTGGATGCTGTATTCATCGGCGCTTTATTTTACTGGCGATGAAAGTCTGGAAGTAGCGCAGGCGCAAAAGCTGCAACGACTTTGCGACAAACTTGATTTGCAGCCAAGCGATCATTTGCTGGAAATCGGCACTGGTTGGGGCGGCTGCGCAATCTTTGCTGCCAAAAACTACGGTTGTCATGTAACAACGACCACTATTTCGCGCGAGCAATATAATCACGCAACGACACGGGTCAAAGCTGAAGGGTTACAAAATAAGATAACTGTGTTGCTTGAAGACTACCGCGACTTAACCGGTAGGTACGATAAATTGATTTCTATCGAAATGGTGGAGGCCGTTGGTCATCATTATATTGATGGTTATTTTGCCCGCTGCAGTGAATTGCTCAAAGACGATGGCCTGGCCATTATCCAAGCCATTACCATTGAAGATCATCGTTATTTACAAGCCGTTAAAGAAGTCGACTTTATTAAGCGCTATATTTTCCCCGGCAGTTTTATTCCCAGTGTCACCGTGCTCAGTAATTCGGCTGCCAAAGCCACACTAAAACTGACTAATTTAGAAGATATTGGCCCCAGCTACGCCCTGACATTAGCCGAATGGCGGGAGCGGTTTATGTCGCAGCTTGATATGGTCCGTACGCTTGGTTATCCCGACAGTTTTATCCGGATGTGGGAATTTTATATGTGCTACTGCGAGGGCGGTTTTGCCGAACGCAGTATTTCCGATGTGCATTTGTTGTTCAGCAAACCGAAAAGCCGCCGGCCACAATGGGTGCCTGCTGGTGGCTAAGAAAAACATCATTAATTTTGTGCTGTTTCAAATCAGCTGGTTAGTATGTGTGTTATCTGGTGCTGCCGATACTAACTTGCCAGCGGTGTTGATGACCGTGGTGTTTGTGTTAGTGCATTTTCGGTATTTCGCCTGGCGTTGTACTGATTTACGTTTGATTATTGCTGGCGTGCTGGTGGGCCTGGTGCTGGACAGTTTTTATTCTGCGGCAGGCTTGATGGCCTATAACGGACAAACGTTGCCGCCATTTGCGCCATTGTGGATTCTGTGTTTGTGGATCAATTTTACACTGACTTTAAATCACTCATTGAGCTGGCTACTAGAACAGCGCTGGCTGGCCGCACTGATCTCGGCAATAGGCAGCCCGTTGTCCTATTTCGCCGGTCAAAAGCTGGGTGCACTGAACTGGCTGCAACCGGAAATGCTGATTACGGTGACGGCGATTACCTGGGCGATTGCTGTGCCAATGTTATTAACTTTAGCAAGTCATTGGCGTAAGCAAGAGCAAGAGATAAAACATGCTTTGGCTTAGTTTGGGCGCTGTCGCAACGGTGATGTTGCTGGGTTGGTTTTGGCAGCAACGCACCCGAAATGCCGGCATTGTAGATGTGTTGTGGGCATTAAGTCTCAGCGGTCTGGCACTTTTTTATGCGCTTTCCGGTGACGGCAATACGGCTTTGCGACTGATCGCTGGCATGGTCATGGGCGTATGGTACCTGCGCCTAGGCTGGCATTTGGCACAACGGGTTTTGGGTGAAGCTGAAGATGGCCGCTACCAGTATTTACGCGCGCATTGGGGCGATAAAGCTGGGTTTTATTATTTTTTCTTTTTTCAATTTCAGGCCTTGTTGGCCTGGGGGTTTGCCTGGCCGGTTTATGTCATCAGCCAGGGGCAGTTCAACGAATTTGCCTGGCCACAATATTTGGCCATTTTCGTTGTCCTGGTGGCGATATGCGGTGTGACATTAGCTGATCGGCAATTACAGAACTTCCGTGATGATCCGGCTAATATAGGCAAAGTATGCGAGCAGGGCCTGTGGTATTACTCACGGCACCCAAATTATTTTTTTGAATGGCTGCATTGGTTTGCCTATCCGTTGCTTGCAACAGGTATTGCCGGTGCCTTTTGGCTTTGGCTGGCGCCGCTGATAATGTTGCTTTTTTTATATTTTATTACCGGTATTCCGTATACCGAGCAGCAATCGATTCGCAGTCGTGGCGATCCTTACAGGCGTTATCAGCAAACCACCAGTTCGTTTATTCCCTGGAGAAAAAAACATGTCAGTAATTAACCTTGCCGAAAAGGGGTTGCTGCCAGATGCAGTGGTCCGTATGGGAATTCGTCGTTTGCTGAAACAACGGCTTCAAGATGAGTTTGCTGACGACTTGCAGGCTGCCAGTGAGCAGAAAAACCATTGTATTGAAATGTTGCGTCAAAGCCCAATTGCTATCGAAACTGATGCTGCCAATGAACAGCATTACGAAGTGCCGGCTGCCTTTTACCAGTTAGCATTGGGTAAGCATCTGAAATACAGTGGCTGCTGGTGGGATGAATACACCTTGAAGTTGGATGAAGCTGAAGAGGCAATGCTACAACGTTATGTTGAGCGCGGCCAGTTTGAAAATGGTCAGGATGTATTAGAGCTGGGCTGTGGCTGGGGTTCGCTGACGTTGTATCTCGCCGAGCGTTTTCCGTATTCACGGATAACCGGTGTGTCTAATTCGCATTCGCAGCGACAGCATATCGAAAAACAAGCCCATCAGCGGGGCCTGACCAATATTCGGATTATCACCGAAGATGTCAATCTGCTCGAACTGGAAGATCAGTTTGATCGTGTTGTGTCGATTGAAATGTTTGAACATATGCGAAATTATCAGCAGTTGTTTAACAAAATTGGCACTTGGTTGCGTGCTGAGGGCAAATTATTCGTCCATATTTTTTGCCATCGCAGTGTCGTTTATCCGTTTGAAACGGAAGGCGATGATAACTGGATGGGAAGGTATTTCTTCACTGGTGGCCTGATGCCTTCTGCAGATACCTTGCTGCATTTTCAGGATGCTCTGCACATTGAAAAACAGTGGCTGGTTGATGGCCGGCATTATCAGAAAACAGCAGAAGCCTGGTTGGATAATACCGACACCCACAGCAAAGCCATCACTGATATTTTTGATGAATTGTATGGCGTCGGACAAGGTGCAATCTGGTTACAACGCTGGCGGCTGTTTTTTATGGCCTGCGCCGAATTATTTGGTTATCGGCAGGGTAACGAGTGGTTGGTCGGCCATTATTTGTTTCACAAAAAAGTGAATTAAGTCATGGCTAAGGCCCATACCAATTTACATACCAAGCTAATAAAGGTTTTTTTAATACAAATCACCTTGATAAGTTTGGTAACTTTAGCCGGGGTATATGCTGCCAAAGCAACGCTTGAAGATGTATTGGTGCGCGCAGCACTGGAAGGAGAGGCGGAACACTTCTGGCTGATGCGAAGTGAAAATCCCAATTTCCCGCTGCCCAATACCATGAATTTACAAGCGCATATGGCGGCCACTGACAATTTACAATCTTTGCCGGTTGCTTTGCGAGATTTGCCGCCAGGTTTGCAGCGCACCCAGATGAACGGCCAGGAGCCGATTGTTTTTGTGGAAGATAAAGCTGGTCAGCGGTTATTTCTGATTTTTGATGAAGTGAAAGTATCCAGATTGGCACTGGTGTTTGGTATTTTGCCGTTGGCTCTGGTGTTAGTGGTGTTGTATTTACTGGCCTGGTTTGCTTACCGGCAATCGCACAAAGCGGTGTCACCGATAGTTAAACTGGCGCGTGCCGTCGAGCAGGTCGACTTTCGTGAAGGTAACTTGCCGCAGCTGGATTTGGACGATATTCGGCAGATGCCAGATGAAGAAGTCACCAGTCTGGTCAGAGCGTTAGACCATTTTACGGGCCGGCTGGAAAGTTTCATTGAGCGTGAGCGTAACTTTACCCGCGATGTCAGCCATGAATTACGCACGCCGATTGCGGTGATTCGCGGTGCACTGGAATTAGTTGAGCGCAAATATGGTGATGCCGCAACGTTAGAAGTGAATCGGATGTATCGTACTTTATACGATATGGAATCGCTGATTGAAACGTTGCTTTTATTAGCACGTGAGCCGGCACAATCTCTGCCAACACAGCAAACTATTGTCAATGACTTAATTAGTCACGAGCTGGATAATTTGCGGATTATTCACCATGACAAACCGGTCAGCGTCAATGTCGAAGAGTCAGGCATGCTGCTGGTGGATGCGCCGGAACGGGTATTGCCGATCCTGATTGGTAATTTGTTACGTAATGCTTTTAACTACACACTACAAGGCAGTATCACCATCCGCATTCAGTCAGATGGCTTTTCTGTTGCCGACAGTGGCATAGGTATGGACAAGGCACAACTTAATCAGTTATTCAAACCGTTTTTCCGCGGGCATGAGAATACTGCGCGGGGATATGGCATCGGCATGACCATCGTTAAACGTCTTTGTAATCGATATGACTGGAGCTTACGTTTGTCTAGCAAGATGGGAGAGGGTACGGAGGTCAGTGTGTATTTTCCCAAAGCACAATTTCGTAGCCGTTAAGCCATAGGGCTTGTTTATCTTTCATCTCCACCTCTGTTGTGAGCTGAAAAAACGCTAATTAAGCTACGAGGAGAGCGGTTTGTGAGATACATCCCTGTATCTCACCCATTCGGGGCTTACGCTCAAAAACGCTCCCGGCGTTTTTGTAGTCATTCTAATCAAACGACGAGTGGCGTTTTTTCAGCCACAACCCGCAGGGCTGGGACTATTTTTGCGCCCGACCACGTTGTATGAAATACGTCCCTGTATTTCACCGCTTCGCAGCCAGCAAAGCTGTTCAAATGGGTTCCAGACCCATTTGTCAATCGCTGATGTAGAACAACTACACGGCGCGCTTTCCGCCTTGCCGGACACAAAAATAGCCGCCAGCAGAAGTGGCTATGAAAGATAAACAAGCCCTAGACATCTTCCGGTAGGCAGACTTTATAGCCAACGCCGGGAATGGTGTGCATCAGTTGTTGTTCAAAGGGCTTATCAATATTTTTACGCAGATTATATAAATGACTGCGTAGGGTATCACTATCTGGGGTACTATCTCCCCAGACCTCGGATTCAAGTCGCTCACGACTCACCAGTTTTGGCGATTCGCGCATTAGAATTCGCAGAATATGTAAGGTGATAGGGGATAACTTAATGGTCTTATCACTGCGGGTGACGCGCATGGTTTCCAGATCAAAACGCAAATCACCGACCTGCAGCTGCCCCCCTTCGAGCTCACCCCGCTGGCGACGGATCAACGCTGCTAGCCGCGCTTCCAGTTCGCGTAATTCAAAAGGTTTAATCAGATAATCGTCGGCGCCGACATCAAAGCCATTGACCTTGTCATTGATGGTGTCGCGGGCGGTGAGCATGATAACCGGTGTATCCAAGTGCAGTTCCTGGCGCAGTCTTTTACACACTTCAAAACCGTCGATGCCCGGCAACATGACATCCAACACTACTGCATCGTAATGATTTTCAGCCAATAATTGCAGAGCACTGATACCATCCACCGCAAAATCAACGATAAAGCCGCCAGCTTCTAAATAATCCCCTACATTTGCAGCCAAATCACGATGATCTTCAACGATTAAAATGGTGGCAGCAGGTATTTTCATAGTGTGCGTCAGATTCGGGTTTATCAACAAAGTTGCACGTTACGATGTTCTTAATTGGCTTGCAAGCTTTAAGCTAAATGTTGTTAATTTAGGTAAAAATTAATTGACCTAGCGAATGATAATCATTATCATTTGTATCATTATCTCAATGGGTCGCTAGCATGATTATCTGTGTTTGCAACAACGTCAATGTTAATGCCATCAAATCAGCCGTCGATAACGGCGCTGATACGTTGGAAAAACTCCGTGAAACCACCGGTGCAGGCGCATGCTGTGGCAAATGTCAGTTTAAGGTCAACCGTCAGCTGCATCAACATTTAAGTCAGCCAAATGATGCGCAGTCCATGCCAAAAACAGCAAACTATTTATCGCAATAAATCCGATCTCTGACGCGCCTACGCTGCGTGAATCTTACTGATCATCAAGCTAAGTCTTTCAACCTCCGTCAAAAAATACACTTTATTGTCCAGTCCCAATCGTTCGGCGACAAGCAATGATGTGAATCGTTTTCATTTGCCTTTCATATCAATTACTTATCTTTGACTTTTATGTCAGATAAACGATAATCAATAAATGCAAATTAATAGAAGGACTGCATTATGAAAGGCGATACAAAAGTCATCGAACTGCTCAACAAAGTACTCGGCAATGAACTGGTTGCCATCAACCAATATTTTTTGCATGCCAAAATTTACAAAGACTGGGGACTGAAAAATCTCTACGAGCATGAATATCATGAATCTATCGATGAAATGAAACACGCCGATCTGCTCACTGAGCGGGTATTGTTTTTGGAAGGGCTGCCTAATCTGCAAGACTTAGGCGCACTGCGTATCGGAGAAAACACCCGTGAAATGTTAGAAGCGGATCTAGCATTGGAAATGGACGCTATTCCAGATCTGAAAGAAGGTATCTCATATTGCGAACAAATTGGCGATTATGTTAGTCGTGACTTGTTCAAACATATATTAGAAGCTGAAGAAGACCATGTTGATTGGCTAGAAACACAACTCGGCCTAATTGATAAAATGGGCATTGAAAACTTTCATCAAGCACAAATCGTTAAAGAAGCAGAATAAAACAACTCTCAAGCATAAGTGTCAGATTCAAAAGCCTCGTATGAAAATATACGGGGCTTTTTTATGGTCAGAATCGTTGAGAGGTGTGTACAGGCATTAAAAACCAATGGACAGCCTTGGTTAATCAGAATAATAGCCGGAAGCTGTTGACGATAACTCCCCGTGCAGTTCACGCTCCAGCGCTTCGAGATCCCTGTCAAACCCTGTAATTATTTATTTTTCCAAAGTTATTACCAAGAAAAACTTTGCTGGTTATAAAAAAGCCGACATAAAGTCGGCTTTTTCTATCGAACTATCAGTCCCATTTCAAACCGCCACCGGTTTGATACTCGGTGACTTTGGTCTCAAAAAAGTTCTTTTCTTTCCGCATATTGGCCTGTTCGTCGAGCCAGGGCAGAGTGGCTTCTGCACCGGGGAACGGTTCTTCAAAGCCTAGCTGCTTGGCGCGGCGGTTGGCGGTGTAGCGGAATTGGCCATGGTGGGCTTCTTTTGAGTAACCTAAGATAGGGTCACGCAATATATAGCCTGCGTAGATTTCTTCAGCGGCATCCGCTTCTTCAAACATAGTTTGAATTTTTTTCGGATCCAGTTTGACGTTTTCTTCTTTGATAATTTGCTTACAAACGCGAATACCAAACGAGGCGTGCATGACTTCATCACGCATGATGTATTGCAGTTGCTCGGCAGTACCTTTCATCAGGCCGCGGCGTTGCAGGGCAAAGATCGGTGAGAAGCCATTATAAAACCAGCTACCTTCGAAAATCCCAGCAAAAAACGCGTAAGACATGACGAAGTTTTCCAGCTCATCCGGATCACGAAGATTGATATCGCTACGCATGACGGTACTTAATTTGTCGTTGGCGAGCTTAATCTTCTGGTAGATCTCCGGCACTACGCGGTAGCGGTTGTAGATTTCTGATTGATCTAGGCCAATGGTTTCAATGCAATGCTGATACGTCCAGGTATGCAACGCTTCCTCATACACCTGACGTGCTTGATAAATCTGCAATTCCGGCGCGGTCATTTTTTCCATGACCGCCAGACCGATATTACGCATCGCGAGAATATCGGAGGTGGTCAGGTAGGAGAGGACGTTTTCATAAACGTGACGCTCTTCCAGCGTCAGCTTATGGCGGTAATCGTGTACGTCCTGCGCCATATTGATATCCAGCGGCGTCCAGTGGTTTTTGTTGGCATTGAGGAAGTAATTCCATGCCCACGGATACTTGAACGGTGCCAGCTGGTTGATATCGGCTTCGCCGTTAATCACCCGCTTGTCATCAGCATTGATCGGCTTGGCATTGCTCAGCGGTAATTCGCTGATGCTGGCCTTTGCCGGTACCGGTGTATCAAGGTCATTGGCCGCTTGTTGCGTCGGTTTAGCTGACGCATCGCTAGCACTGTCTTCGGTCGCCGTATTCTCGGCGAGTGGATCGTCCCAATTCAACATTATTGGCAAGCCTCGCAGTCTGGTTCCAAGATTGAACAGGCTTTTGGCGCATCTAGCCCTTCACCTGAAATAAAGTCTTCTTCTTTAGCTACTGGTTTCAACACCGGTGGCGCAGATGGTTTGGGTGCGCTGGTTGATGTTGTCGGTGCCGCCGAGGTTTTCTCCTGGCCGGTGGCGCCCATTGAACGTAAGTAATAAGTGGTTTTCAGGCCACGTACCCACGCCAGTTTGTAAAGATTGTCCATTTTCTTGCCGGATGGTTCCGCCATATACAGATTCAAGCTTTGCGCCTGATCCAGCCATTTCTGACGGCGTGATGCGGCTTCGATTAGCCAACGGGCATCCATTTCAAAAGCGGTGGTGTACAGCGCTTTGATTTCAGCCGGTACGCGGTCTATCGCTTGCAAGCTGCCATCGTAGTATTTGAGGTCATTGATCATGACTTCATCCCACAGGCCAAGTGCTTTTAAGTCTTCAACCATGTACGGGTTGATAACGGTGAACTCACCTGACAGGTTCGATTTAACAAACAGGTTTTGGTAAGTCGGCTCAATTGATTGACTGACACCGCAAATGTTTGAAATCGTTGCGGTTGGCGCAATCGCCATGGTGTTGGAGTTGCGCATACCCTGACGTTTGATTTTGTCGCGCAGCGCAGCCCAATCCAGCGTGTAGCTTTCATCTTGTTGCAGATATTCACCGCGGGCTTCTTTAAGAATCTTGATGGAATCAAGTGGCAGAATGCCTTTGCTCCATAAGCTGCCTTCGTAAGATTTGTACTTACCACGCTCAGCAGCCAAATCAGATGACGCATCAATCGCGTAGTAGCTGATGGCTTCCATTGATTCGTCAGCGAATTTAACGGCTTCTTCTGAGCTATATGGCACGCGCAATTTATACAACGCATCCTGGAAACCCATAATGCCCAGACCAACTGGACGATGCAGCAGGTTGGAATGGCGGGCTTGAGGCACGCTGTAATAGTTGTATTCGATAACGTTATCGAGCATGCGCATCGCGGTTTTGACGGTGCGGTTGAGCTTTTCTTTATCCAGTTTACCTTCAGCATCGATATGCTGAACCATATTGACCGAGCCAAGGTTACAGACGGCGATTTCTTGATCCGAGGTATTCAGCGTGATTTCGGTACACAGGTTTGAACTGTGAACGACACCAACGTGCTGCTGCGGTGAACGCAGATTACATGGATCTTTAAATGTCACCCATGGATGGCCGGTTTCAAACAACATGCCGAGCATTTTGCGCCACAGGTCAGTGGCTGGCATGGTTTTGAAATTACGGATTTCGCCACGTGCCGCTTTTTCTTCGTATTCGGCATAGGCTTTTTCAAATGCCAGACCAGTCAGGTCATGTAGATCCGGCACTTCTTCTGGCGAGAACAAGGTCCATGGACCTTCTTCAGCCACACGCTTCATGAACAGGTCGGGGATCCAATTTGCGGTGTTCATATCATGGGTACGACGACGGTCATCACCAGTGTTTTTGCGCAGATCCAAGAATTCTTCGACGTCGATATGCCAGGTTTCAAGGTAGGCACACACGGCACCTTTCCGTTTACCACCCTGGTTAACCGCAACGGCAGTGTCATTGGCCACTTTCAAAAAGGGCACGACACCTTGTGATTTACCGTTGGTGCCTTTGATATGGGCACCCAGACCGCGTACACGGGTCCAGTCATTGCCCAAACCACCGGCGTATTTAGACAGCAGGGCATTGTCACGCATGGCGCTGTAAATACCACTCAAATCGTCTGGCACAGTGGTCAGATAACATGAAGATAACTGTGGACGCAGTGTGCCTGCATTAAACAGGGTAGGCGTTGAGCTCATAAAGTCGAAAGACGACAACAAATTATAGAACTCAATAGCGCGGGCTTCACGATCAAGCTCATTAATGGCCAGACCCATGGCGACGCGCATATAGAATGCTTGCGGCAATTCAAAACGGGTGCCGTCATAGTGAATAAAATAACGGTCATACAGGGTTTGCAGGCCGAGATAAGTAAAGTTGAAATCGTTTTCGGGTTTCAGGGCGCGGCCCAGTTTATCCAGATCAAACAGGCTGAGTTCACCGTCAATAAGCTCGTGCTCGATAGCGGTTTTAATATAGGCCTTGAAGTATTCTGGATACTGGTCAACCATTTCTTGTTGTGATGCCTGGCGCGGCGTATTAAACACAAAACTCAATGCTTCGCGGCGAATGCTGTCCATCAATAAACGCGCAGCCAATGTGCTGTAGGCCGGATCTTTTTCGATAAAGGTCCGCGCGCCCATGACCAGGGCTTTTTCAACGTCTTTTTCGTTAACGCCGTCAAAAATATTACGCTGGGTATCGCGCAAAATAGCGGCGTTATCAACTTCAGGCAGCCCTTGGCAGGCTTCATCAATCAGATGACGTAAACGCCCAACATCCAGCGGTTGGCGAGTGCCATCGGCCAAAGTCACGTGCAGGGTAGACTCGTTGGCAGGTTGTGGGTGTTTTTTCTCTTCTTCGGCGCGTTTTTGCGATTGTTGATCGCGATATAAAACGTAGGAGCGGGCAATTTTATATTCCCCGGCACGCATCAGAGCCAGCTCAACCTGATCCTGAATGTCTTCGATATGCACGGTGCCACCATCATCAAGACGGCGCAGCAGGTTTTCGCTAACTTGTTTGGTCAGCTCAGTCACCGTTTCGTGAATACGACGGCTATCTTTGGCGGCATCGCCCTCGACAGCTAAAAATGCCTTGGTCATTGCGACGGCGATTTTGCTGCTATCAAAGTCGGTGACTTTGCCATTGCGACGAATGACTTTGTAGCCAGTTTCGGAAGAGGGTTGGGTATAAGTGTGTGCTTCGGTCGCCATAAAAATATCCCTGCATTGTGTGTTAACGCTAAAATACGCAAACCACTATAAATTGTGGTTACGCTGTAATTGAACCACAAGATAGTGTGTTTTTGAAGCTTTCGCAAGAGGGTAAGTTGCACATAAACTGTGCATCATTTGTGGATAACTTCAGGTCGATCCGGGCGTAGCCCAAACGGGCCGCGCGATCAGCCAGATCCGATCATTTTAGTGCCGAAAAATATTTTTTTCGTAGATGGCGTTGATCAGTCACTTAGCTTTTCTGCGATCAATAATGTTTACAAAAAAGTAAGCTTTAATAAGCGATCTTTGCGCAACTATCAGATGGTTTCGGTGACCGATTGTGCTTTATTTTGCAAAATTTGCTTGGCCAGTTGGTTGGCATCACGGGCATCGGTTTGTACGATAACGGTCCATTGGTTTTGCTGGCTGGCCTGTATGGTTTCGTTAGTAAGCGGATCGTGATCTGGTCGCAAAGTAATGGCGCCTGCAACCATCATGCCGATTAACAGGCCAACAAAGCCCATGGCAAAGTAGCTCGCAAACGGACTGGCCTGCGTGAAAGTGGGGCCGGCAGCGACTAAAATGCTAGCGGCGATCAAACCTGCCAATAAACCGACTACGCCGAGAATGCCATGAGACTTGATAATGGTACCGGCGATCCCCTTGCTTTCCGGTTGAATTTTTTTACTGAGGTTGTCATCACTGGGGGTGACAATATTGACTGCTTCAGCGTCGAAACGGCCTTTGTTTATCAACTCTTCCCGAGCGGCACGCGCCTCAGCTTCGTTATTAAAAACTGCCGCGACTTTCGCTGGCTGTTGTTCATCAATTACGTTGATTGCCATGTTTTAGGTCTCCTTTTTTGAGCGCTGTCTTGCGCAAAAAACGAAATGACATTAAAGAGCATGTGGGCAGTTAAACAAATTTAAAGGGCAGCTATATTGATGAAGTGACGATTTAAGTCATTACTTCAGGCAAACAGCAGGCAGCGTTAAGCCGGCCAGTACTTTTTTATTAAGCCAATCTCGGCGTAACAGAAAGCTTTGTTACCGCGTATGGCTGACTGATATCGGGGTTTCTTACATCAGCTTCTGGCTGCTCTTTGGCTTCATCATTGTCAATTTTTCACCACCACATTAAGAAAAAGTAATGTCCTGTAGGTAACAAACGGTTTTTCAATGAAAAACCTGCATCAACGGATGTTTGGACGACGGAGACTATCGGTGGTATTGCGAACCGATGACGAGCGGTTACAAGGCATTGACCGCAGTTTATAGTGGCAATTGTCAGCGGTATGCCTAAAAAGCGGTGTAAAAAGTGCCGGCAGCAAGGAGACTTACTGCCGGCGTTTGGCTTTTTACAGGGATTTCAGTGTGGTTAACACATCTTCAATATGGCCTTTTACTTTAACCGTCCGCCACTCATGACGGAGCACACCGTCAGCATCAATCAGAAAAGTGCTGCGATCGACACCCATATATTCGCGCCCATAGAGTTTTTTCAGTTGCATAACGCCGAATAAGTTGCAGACGGTTTCATCGGCATCAGAGAGCAGATCAAACGGAAATGCCTGCTTTTCCTTGAAGTTTTCATGCTTTTTGATGCTATCGCGGGAAATACCGAAAATCAACGTATTTAGTTGTTCAAATTCATTAATATGATCGCGAAATTGCTGACCTTCCAAAGTACAGCCGGGCGTACTATCTTTTGGGTAAAAATAAATCAGTACATTTTGACCGCGCAGATCGGAGAGTTTGACGTTTTTATCACCGGTGCTGGGCAGTTCAAAATCGGGTACCGGTTTGTTAAGGGCAACTTCGCTCATGTGTTTATCCTTTTTGATCTAACATTAACTTAAATTGTGCAGCCAGTCCGATCTTGTCATCGGGGGAGCGGCCAAGTACCATGCCAGTTTATTTTCGCGGAGTTCGGCATCTATGTTCAGCGGCAGTATGGTAGCACTGGTAACACCCATGCGGGCAGACGGCTCGGTGGACAGTGACAGCCTGCGCAAACTGGTCGAGTTTCATATCGACAACGGCACGGATGGAATTGTTGCCGTAGGCACCACGGGCGAATCTGCGACCCTCAGCGTCGAAGAACATTGTGATGTGATCCGTCAGATTGTTGAGCAAGTTAATGGTCGCATTCCAGTCATCGCCGGCACCGGTGCAAATTCCACCGCTGAAGCCATCGAGCTGTCTGAATATGCTCGTGATTTAGGCGTGGCAGCGGTATTGCTGGTCGTTCCTTATTATAATCGGCCTACCCAAGAAGGCTTATATCTTCACTTTAAATCAATCGCTGAAGCTGTTGATATTCCTCAGATTTTATATAACGTCCCAAGCCGAACGGCCTGTGATTTATTACCCGAAACAGTTGGACGATTAGCAAAAGTCAAAAACATTATCGGTATTAAAGAAGCCACTGGTGATGTGCGTCGGGTACAGCTGATTAAAGACCTGGTCGATGCTGATTTTGAATTGTATACCGGTGAAGATGGCAATACCGTTGACTTTATTCTGGCCGGTGGTCGCGGTGTTATTTCGGTCACTGCCAATGTGGCACCGAAACTAATGCATGAAATGTGCGTGGCAGCAATGGCCGGTGATGCTGACAAAGCCCGTCAAATCAATGATAAGCTTGCGCCATTGCATCGTTATTTATTTAGTGAGTCTAACCCGATTCCGGTGAAGTGGGCGCTGCATGAAATGAGTCTGATTCCATCGGGGATCCGTCTGCCAATGACGGTATTGTCGGAACAATTTCATCAACCGGTTCGTGATGCGCTGGCAGCAGCCGGGGTATTGAATCCTTAAAAATGAGTGAACATCTATCAATGAACGCGAAACGTTTAAAAACAAGTGCCTGGCTGGTTGCCACAACACTGGCTGTTAGCAGCTGTGGTTTGTTGCCGTCTTTGGAGGAAGTCGCACCGGATAACACCCAGAAATACCGTAAAGCGGAAACCATGCCGCCATTGGATGTGCCACCGGATCTCAGTGTTAACCGTATCAATGATGAAATTGCCAGCAACGACAATCGTTCGGCAACGTATTCTGAGTTCGAAGAAGCCGCAAATAATCCATTAGCGGCACGCTACAACATTGTGCCTGACAAAAAACCAGCTTTGGCTGGTCAGGAAGGCAACCGGCATTTAGTGGTGCCTGGTGAAACTGCTGTTACCTGGCAGCGCATCGAAAACTTCTGGTCAACCCGCAATATCGATGTTGCCCGTCAAGACAGCCGTATTGGTTTGATGGATACGGGTGCAGATTCAGATGGTTATGCCTACCGGCTGCGGATGGAAAAAGGTGATGTCAATGATTCGGCGCGGGTGTACATCAGCGGCAAAGACAGTGATAACGAAAATGTCACCAAAAATGAAGCGATGCTGCGCCAATTGGCCGACTTCCTGGGAGTTTTGTATCAGGAAGACAAGGCTCGTATCGCTGCCAGCGAACCACAACAAGCATCACGTGAATTACCGAGAGTCATTTTGCTCGACGAAGGTGATGATTTGCAAGCATTGATGGTTGAACAACCTTTCAGCGATGTTTGGGATCGGGTTGGTCGGGTACTGGATAGTCGCGGTTTTGCCGTTGAAGATCGGGATCGGTCGCGTGGTTTGTATCTTGTTCGCTACATTGATCCGTTCATGGAGGCAGAGCGCGAAGAAGAAGGCTTTTTCAGTGGTCTGGCGTTCTGGCGTGATGACATTGAAAAAGCACCAGAAGAATACTATTACATTCGTTTAAGTTCCGAAGCTGATGACACCCGGATCACCGTGCTGGATGCTGAAGAAGTCCGCAGTTCAACAGATACTGCTAAGCGTCTGTTGGGATTGATTCAGGAACAACTGACGCAATAATGCAATTCGCCTCACTTGGCAGTGGTAGCCGTGGCAATGGCACGCTGATCCGCGAGGCAGATACGATGATTTTGGTGGATTGCGGTTTTTCGGCTAAAGAAGCCGAAAAACGCCTCCACCAGCATCAACTCAGTGCTGCCGATCTCAGTGCCATTGTGGTAACCCACGAACATGCTGATCATATTCAGGGTGTTCGTGTTCTGGCGCGTAAATATCGTTTGCCGGTTTATACTACGGCCGGTACGGCGGGTTGTCTTCCTGCGGATTTAATCGGCTTTATCCACGAATTCAGTTGCCATGAAACCTTCACCATTAATGATATTGAAGTGCAGCCGTTTCCTGTGCCGCATGATGCCCGTGAACCGGCGCAGTTTGTATTTCAAAATGGTCGCTCTAAGCTTGGCTTATTAACCGATGTAGGCTCTATTACACCGGTGATTGAAACCGCGCTGGATGGCTGTGATGGCTTATTGCTGGAAGCTAACCATGATGTCACCATGCTAGCAAATGGTGAATATCCAGAGTCTTTAAAGCTTCGTGTCGGTGGTCGTTTTGGCCATTTAAATAACGTGCAATCCGCGACATTACTTGAGAAAATTGATACGTCGCGTCTGCAACATATAATTGCCATGCATATCAGTGAGAAGAATAATTCACCGGATCTAGTGTTGCCATTATTTGCCGATGCTTTGAATTGTTCACAGGACTGGATTGGCATCGCTGATCAGAACGCCGGTTTTGGCTGGCGACAACTCTCTAACGCTTAACGGAATTTCCCATGGAAAAACGACAAGAACTCTACGCAGGCAAAGCCAAAAGCGTTTTTGCCACAGATGATGCTGATTATGTAGTGCTCAGTTTTCGTGATGATACTTCGGCATTTGATGGCGAAAAAGTCGAACAACTGAGCCGTAAAGGTGAGGTTAATAACAAATTCAACGCTTTTATCATGCAAACGCTCAGCGATGCCGGCATACCGACGCATTTTGAGAAGCTACTCAGTAACACTGAATCGCTGGTCAAACGTATGCAGATGATCCCAGTGGAGTGTGTGGTCCGTAATATGGCCTCTGGCAGTCTGGTACGGCGCTTGGGCGTCGAAGACGGTCTGGAATTAAACCCGCCGGTATTTGAGTTTTTCCTGAAAAACGACGCACTGCATGATCCGATGATAAACGAATATCACATTGCTACATTTGGCTGGGCAAAAGATGATCAAGTACAGCAAATGAAGCAACTGACGTTTATGGTTAATCAGGTGTTGAAAAAGTTGTTTGCTGATGCCGGCATGATTCTAGTCGATTACAAACTGGAATTTGGCGTGTTTAAAGACCAGATCATACTCGGTGATGAATTCAGTCCTGATGGCTGCCGCCTGTGGGATGCAGAGACCCACAAGAAGCTTGATAAAGATCGTTTCCGCCAAGGCCTTGGCGGTGTCATTGAAGCATATGAAGAAGTGGCCAGACGTATTGGTGTACCGCTGTAATCTGTTACTCATATTCATCAATAAACTCCGGCCTGTCCGGGGGGTATTATTTATGGCTCAGGATTTTACTGAGTGATATCAGGTAAAAACCGCTATTGCCTGTGCTCGCTTATACGTACAGTAGGAATCGTGAGATAAATTGATTAACAGGAGAAAACATTATGTGGACTAAACCAGAATATAGCGATATGCGTTTCGGCTTTGAAGTTACCATGTACATCTGCAACCGTTAATCATGGCGACTTATCTAAAAACAGACATTGGTTTTATGGATTGGCTTAAACACCCAATGCAATGCACTTGCCCAATTTGCAGTGCCTAATTTTTAAGGAGAATGATTATGTGGACTAAACCAGAATATTCAGACATGCGTTTCGGTTTCGAAGTAACAATGTACATCTGCAACCGTTAATACGCAGTAGATTCAATATAAAGCCTCGCTTCGGCGGGGCTTTTTTATGTCTGAAAGATGCGGATTCGTCAGAAAACCTGTCAGCAGTGCGGCAATTCTCAGCCCGTTTTATATCGGGTAAAAGCGGCTTTAGTTGAAGGCTGGCAGTTTGTTTGTCCCGCTTGTTTACCCACAGTTAAGTCAGACAACCCAGAATACGTCTATGGCGGTACTTGGAAAAGCCGAAAGCGGTAATTTTTTAATCAATTAACAAGCAAGGGTAATTATAAAAAAGCCCCGGAAACCGAGGCTGTTTTTAAGCTTTATTTCACCCGCATGCCCGGTTTGGCACCATCATCTGGATTCAAAACGTAAATGTCTTTACCCCCCGGGCCGGCTGCCAGAACCATCCCTTCAGACATACCAAAACGCATTTTACGCGGAGCCAGATTGGCGACCATCACTGTCAATTTGCCAATTAAATCGTCAGGTTGGTAGGCACTCTTAATGCCGGCAAACACTTGTTTTTCGGCCAAACCGATATCCAGCGTCAGCTTCAGTAACTTATCGGCGCCTTCAACATGCTCGGCATTGATGATTTTAGCGATGCGCAGATCAATTTTGGCAAAATCCTCAAACTGGATTTCATCAGCGATAGGATCCAAATCAGTTGCTGTCACTTTGGCGGCTGTTGGTTTTTGTTCGGCCTGCATGGTGTCTTTTGATTCAGTCAGAATGGCGTCGATTTTGTCTTGCTCAACGCGGGTCATCAACGGTTTAAAAGCATTGATTTGATGGCCAAGCAGTGGTGTTTGGCTAGCCGCCCAATCCATCGGTGTGATATTTAAAAAAGCCTCGGCCTGCTCGGCAGTGCGGGGTAATACTGGTTTCAAATACGCGATCAGCACTTTAAACAAGTTGATGCCCATACTGCAGACCGCTTGCACGTCAGCGTCTTTGCCTTCTTGTTTGGCCAAGACCCACGGTTTTTGTTCATCAATATATTGATTAGCTTTATCCGCTAACGCCATGATCTCACGCATGGCCTGATTAAATTCACGGTTATCATAACGCTGGGCAATGCTTTCGGCCTGCTGCGTAAAGCTGGCAAACAAAGCTGGTTCAGCTAAGTTCTCAGTGAGTTTGCCGTCAAAACGTTTATTGATAAAGCCGGCACATCGACTGGCGATATTGACCACTTTGCCGACCAGATCTGAATTGATACGGCTCTGGAAATCAGCAAGGCTCAGATCGATATCTTCAATACCACTGCTCAATTTGGCAGCAAAGTAATAACGCAAATATTCCGGATTTAAATGATTTAAGTAACTGCGGGCTTTGATAAAGGTGCCACGTGATTTGGACATCTTTTTGCCATCAACGGTTAAAAAACCATGGGCATAAATACGGTTCGGCAAACGCATGCCGGCACCTTTGAGCATTGCCGGCCAGAACAGGGCATGGAAATAAATAATGTCCTTACCGATAAAATGCACCATTTCGGTAGGACTGTCGGCGCACATAAATTCATCAAAATCGACGCCGCTGTGCTCACAGTAATTTTTAAAACTGGCGAGATAGCCAATTGGCGCATCCATCCAGACATAAAAGAATTTACCCGGTGCATCGGGAATTTCAAAACCGAAATAAGGTGAATCCCGGGAAATATCCCAGTCTTGCAGACCTGCTTCAAACCATTCACCGAGTTTACGGCCGACTTCAGATTGCAGATGATCGCCTTGTGTCCACTCCCGCAATAGTGGCTCAAAATTACCCAGCTTAAAAAAGTAATGCTCAGAGTCTTTGGTTATTGGCGTCGCGCCAGAAACCGCAGATACTGGATTTTTTAATTCGGTCGGATCATAGGTGGCACCGCAGGCTTCGCAGCTGTCACCGTATTGATCAGCCGCGCCGCATTTCGGGCATTCACCGCGGATAAAGCGATCCGGCAGAAACATTTCTTTTTCCGGATCATAAGCCTGGCTGATGGTGCGGCTTTCAATATTACCGGCATCGCGGTTTGCCAGATAAATATGGCTGGCTAATGCCCGATTTTCGTCACTGTGGGTCGTGTGATAATTGTCAAAGCCAATTGCAAATTCAGCAAAATCCGCCTGATGTTCTTTACTGACATCGGCTATCAGTTGTTCCGGTGTAATGCCTTCATTCTGCGCTCGCAGCATAATTGGCGTACCGTGCGCATCATCAGCGCAGACATAGTGCACTTCATGACCGCGCATTTTCTGAAACCGCACCCAGATATCGGTTTGAATGTACTCAACCAGATGGCCAAGATGAATAGAACCGTTAGCATAGGGCAGGGCGCTGGTGACCAGAATTTTTCGTTGCATGAATGAACCGGAATTAAGCTGTTGAAAAACCATCAAAGATACCAGAATTCAACAATTGACTCTATTTTGTGCATATTTTGTGTATGAGTTTGAAATGCGCAGCAGATTACATTAGATTTGCAAAAACGCCTCTTTAAGAAGGCGTTAAACCTGAGGGACCACCATGGATTTAAGTCTGCACGATATTCATGCCGACTCAATTGACTTGGCATTGGATAAAGCACGGCAATACCGTTCTTTGTTAGAGCCGGAAATTGCCGAAAGCATTTGTTTGGATGTTCTGAATATTGATCCTGATAATCAGGCGGCATTAGTCATATACATATTGGCGCTGACTGATCAAATCAGTATCAGCGGCAGCCAGTCGCCATTTCAGGCCATCGAGAATGCGATTGAACGATTAAATGTTGATTACCAACGCATTTATTACACTGGTATTTTTCACGAGCGTCGTGCCCGTTTTATGTTGACACAGCCGATGTCTCGGGCGTTTTCCTATGATTATTTTGCCAAAGCGCTGGCATGTTATCAGCAGGCTGAACAAATGCGTCCGGAACACAATGACGAGGCGATTTTGCGATGGAATAGTTGTGTGCGCACCATTGGCCGCGAAAAACTAGAGCCGGTCTCTGAGCATGATCAAGTATTAATGAGCCGGGAGAGCTGATGGTCCTGTTACAAGTTAAAAAACGTCTGATGGCGTTCGCTGGCATGGTTTTGTCGGGCTATTTATTGCTGCATATGCTCAGCAATCTCAGTTTTATCAGTCCACGGGCTTTTAATGATTTTTACCAATTTTACAATCAGCCACTGATTCGCTGGCCGCTGTGGTTGCTGGTGTCGGCAGCAATTTTGTTGCATGTGATTGTGGCTATACAAATTCGCTTACATAACCGCTCAGCCCGGCCGGTTGCCTATCATCACCGTCAGCATCATTGGATCCCTGCCTGGTTGGTCTCGACGGTGATCACGCTGATTTTGTTATTTATTCTCTGGCATATGGCACAAATGTGGTCGTTTGGTGGGGCCAATATTTATCGTCAGACTCAAGATTTATTTACCGGTTATTGGCAATTATTTATCTATCTCGCCGGGCTCGGTTTGATGGCTTTGCATTTATGGCATTCATTGCCCAATGTTTTACAAACGCTGGGTAAAACCTCAAAACAATACCTGTGGCTTAGCACAGCATTGGTGGTGCTTTTAACCGCTGGCTTTGCGGTTGTGCCGGTGATGGCATTTTGGAGCGTGCAATGAACGACGATATTCAACTCGACGGTCAATGCCCCAAAGGCCCGCTGGATCAGCGCTGGACGCAGCATAAATATAATTTGCGGATCGTCAGTCCCGCCAATCGTAAACATTATCGGGTGATTGTCGTCGGTACGGGACTCGCCGGTGCGTCTGCTGCGGCGTCGCTGGCGGAAATGGGTTATCAGGTTAAAACCTTCTGTTATCAGGACAGTCCGCGCCGCGCACATAGTATTGCCGCGCAGGGCGGTATCAATGCCGCCAAAAATTATCATAACGATGGTGACAGTGTCTGGCGGCTGTTTTACGACATGATCAAAGGCGGTGACTTTCGGGCGCGCGAATCCAATGTGTTCCGGCTGGCTGAGTTGAGCACATCGATTATCGATCAGGCAGTGGCGCAGGGTGTGCCGTTTGCCCGTGAATACAGCGGTTATCTGGCTAATCGGTCTTTTGGCGGTGCGCAGGTGTCACGGACCTTTTATGCCCGCGGCCAAACCGGTCAGCAACTATTGCTCGGTGCGTATCAAGCGATGAGTCGGCAAATTGCCGAGGGACATATTGAGCATTTTTCACGGACTGAAATGCAGGATTTGATCATGATTGATGGTCAGGCCAAAGGCATTATTGCCCGTGATTTACTGACTGGAGAACTGACCTCGCATTTAGCTGATTGTGTCCTGCTGTGCACCGGCGGTTATGGTAATGCTTATTATTTATCGACCAATGCCAAGGGCTGTAATACCTCAGCAATCTGGCGGGCCCATAAACACGGCGCCTTGTTTGCCAATCCCAGTTTTACCCAGATTCACCCGACCTGTATTCCACAGCATGGTGAATTGCAGTCAAAACTGACCTTGATGAGCGAATCGTTGCGCAACGATGGCCGCATCTGGGCACCGAAAAACCCGGCTGATTGTGATCGTGATCCACGCGAGATTCTGGAGCAGGATCGGGATTATTTTCTGGAACGGCTGTATCCGGCATTTGGGAATCTGGTGCCAAGGGATATTGCGTCGCGGGCTGTTAAACATATCTGCGATGAAGGCCGCGGTGTTGGTCACGAAATCAACGGCCAGAAACTGGGCGTCTATCTGGATTTTGCCGATGCGATTAAAGAGCAGGGCAGTGAAACGATTAACGAAAAATACGGCAACCTGTTTGATATGTATCAGCGGATTACCGCTGAAGATCCGACGCAGGTGCCGATGCGGATTTATCCGGCTGTGCATTACACCATGGGCGGCCTGTGGGTCGATTACAATCTGATGACCACCATTGATGGCCTGTTTGCCGGCGGTGAAGCTAATTTTTCGGATCATGGCGCCAACCGTCTGGGAGCCAGCGCCCTGATGCAAGGTCTTGCTGATGGCTACTTTATTTTACCGGCCACGGTGTCTGATTATTTAGCCCGGCAAAAGCCGCTGGCCGATGAAGATTTTCCGGAAGTGGCGCAGGCTATTGCCAAATCTTCGGCCCGACTGGATTTATTGCTCAATGCCCCTGAACCGAAACACACCCCGGATTATTTCCATCGGCAAATGGGTCAGCTGTTATGGGATAACTGTGGTATGGCGCGAAACGCCGATGCATTGAAAAATGCGCTGGATGACATTAAAACACTACGGCAAAAATTCTGGCGTGAAGTGAAAGTTACCGGCAGTGATAAGCAAATGAATCAGACTTTGGAACGGGCTGGCCGGGTAGCTGATTTTATGGAATTGGCGGAGCTGATGTGTCTGGATGCTTTGCAACGTGAAGAATCGTGTGGTTGTCACGCCCGGGTGGAGCATTTAACGCCCACCGGCGAAGTGCAACGCCGCGATATTGATTTTTCTTATGTTTCAGCCTGGCGTTATAGTGGCAACGTTAGTGAACCGACCCTAGTCAAAGAGCCGTTACATTTTGATTTTGTCAGTCCCGGCATACGGAATTACCAATGAATTTTATTTTACATATCTGGCGTCAGACAGGTCCGCAGGAAACAGGTGAATTTGTCCGTTATCAATTAGATGTCGACGAGGATTCATCGTTTCTGGAAATGCTTGATGCCCTCAATGAGCATTTGATCGAAGCCGGTGAACAGCCGGTGGCTTTTGATCATGACTGCCGTGAGGGCATTTGTGGGAGTTGTAGTCTGGTCATTAATGGTGAGCCGCATGGTCGGCATAAAGCCACGACCAGTTGCCAGCAATATATGCGCGATTACCGGGATCAGAATGAATTGTGGATTGAACCATGGCGGGCTGCCGCGTTTCCGGTGATTAAAGATCTGGTTGTCGATCGTAGCGCGTTTGACCGGATTATTCAGGCCGGTGGTTATATACCGGTGCGCACCGGCGCAGCGCCTGAGGCCAATACCCAACCGGTTGCCAAACAAGTGGCCGATAAAGCCTTTGATGCCGCGACATGCATTGGTTGTGGCGCATGTGTGGCGGTGTGCCCGAATGCCTCTGCAACGTTATTTATTGCCGCCAAAGTCAGTCATTTATCCAGTCTGCCGCAAGGGCAACTGGATAAAAAACGACCGGCCAAAATGCTGGCCAGAATGGAAGCCGAAGGCTTTGGCAGTTGCAGTAATTACCGCGAATGCGAACGGGTCTGCCCGAAACAAATCCGCACCGACACCATCAGTAAAATGAATCAATTGCTATATCTGGGCTAGGGCAGTATTTCTGCGCAACTGCGTTAGTGCCTATTCCGGTTTGATAAACTTTAAGGTCATCCGGTCGCTTTCGCCGATTTTTCGGTACGCATCCTTATCAGCTTCGTCGACGCGCAGGTTAGGCAGCAGACTCCAAACCCCATTGGGGTGATTGGTATCATCGGCTGGATTGGCATTGATATCCGATTTGGCTGCCAGCATAAAACCGGCTTTTTCAGCCAGTTCGATAACTAAGGCTTCAGTTAAATAACCGGATTTTTTCATGGTGGCGATATCAGTACCCGGTTTGGCCCGGTGATCGGTGACGCCGAGAATGCCGCCCGGTTTGAGTGCGTTAAACATCGCGTCAAAGGCATTATCAGCAACATCAGCTTGTACCCAATTGTGCACATTGCGAAAGGTCAGCACGGCATCAAGAGAATTCGCTTCGGCGATTTGCCAATAACCGGGGCCAAATTCGACAACCGATACCTCATCAAAGCGTTCGGGATTTACAGTCAGCCAATCGTTATAAGACTGGCGTAAATTCATCCGCCACTCCGGCCCCATATCCTCGGGGAAACCTGCTGCGATTAATTGGCCATTACCCTGTTTTAACCATGGCGCCAGAATTTCGGTGTACCAGCCTTTACCAGGCCAGATTTCGGCGATCCGCATATCAGCGCTGATGCCAAAAAACTGCAATGTTGCCTGTGGATTCCGATAGCTGTCACGGGCAACATTTTCGTTACTGCGCTGGTCACTGTTAATAATGTTTTGTAGCGCCTTATCGGCATAAGCAGCAGAGGACAAGGTCATCAATAAACTGATGCTGAGCAGCAACGATTTGAATGATTGGGTCATGATAAATTCCTGATTCCGGGACAACCTGCTCATTCGGACCAGTGGTTTGTCGAATAGTTTACGCTTTGCATTTGTCATCCGGCGGGAGAGCAGGTAGGTTTATCTATAGACATTACTGCACCAGCTGTTAATACGCTGTTATTCAGCATTGCTGGGCTGGCATCGATAACCGGAGAATAACGCAGCAACATGAGTGAGCAAAAAACACCGCTTTACATTGCGCTTATCAGTGTTCATGGCCTGATCCGCGGTGATGATCTGGAACTGGGCCGTGATGCTGACACTGGTGGTCAAACCTTGTATGTATTGGAATTAGCCCAGGCGCTGTCCGAACAGCCACAGGTTGCTAAAGTGGAATTAATTACCCGGCGCGTTGAAGATGCAGCCGTTGCCGACGATTACGCAGTTGCTGAAGAAACCATTAACGACAAGTTCAGTATTATTCGCATTGAGGCGGGTCCTCAGGGCTATTTACCCAAGGAGCAGCTTTGGGAGCATCTCGACAGCTTTGCCGATAATCTGGTCAGCTATTTTCGTCAGCAAAGCCAATTACCGACCTTGTTGCATAGTCATTATGCTGATGCCGGTTTGGTGGGCGCGCATGTTGCCAATCAACTGGGTATTGCCCTGATTCACACCGGACATTCTCTGGGCCGGGTCAAACGCCGGCGGTTGCTGGCAAGCGGTGTCGACACCAAACAACTGGAATTACTCTACAACATGGGCCGGCGTATTGAAGCCGAGGAAATCACGCTGGCGACCGCCGAGCAAGTGATTACCAGTACCCATCAGGAAATTGAAGAACAATACGAGCTGTACGATCATTATCAGCCAGAAAAAATGCGTGTCATTCCGCCGGGTACTAATGTGCAGCAATTTATCCCGCCACGTGGTGATGAGCAGCATACTGAGCTTTACGAAACATTGACCCGCAGTCTGATTGACCCGGATAAACCGTTAATCCTGGCTTTATCACGACCTGATAAACGTAAAAACATTGTCGGATTGATGACGGCTTTTGGTGAAAGCAAACAATTACAGCAATTAGCGAATTTGCTGATTATTGCCGGTAACCGTGATGACATTGATGATTTAGAAAGTGGCGCCCAAGAGGTGTTTCAGGAATTACTGGTGGCGATGGATCGTTACGATTTATACGGCAAAGTGGCGATGCCCAAACACCACCGCCGTGACCAGGTTGCACAGATTTACCGGATCGCCGCGGCCAGTGGTGGTGTGTTTGTCAATCCGGCGCTGACCGAACCCTTTGGTTTGACGCTGATTGAAGCGGCGGCCAGTGGTTTACCGATAGTCGCCACGGAAGATGGTGGACCACGTGACATTATGGCCAATTGCCAGAATGGTGAACTGATTGATCCACTGGAAACCAGTACTATCAGTGCTGCGATACTGGCATTGCTGGAAGATAAATCCCATTGGCAACAGTGTCAGCAAAATGGTCTGAAAGGTGTGCATGCCCATTATTCCTGGCAGGCCCATGCACAGCGTTATCTTGAACTCATTGAGCCAATTGCGCAGCGCAATGGCGAATTAGTGCAGCCAACGCCACTGCGGGGTCTGTCGCGTATTGAACGGGCGATGGTCAGTGATTTGGATTTAAATCTGCTTGGTGATGAAGCATCACTAAAACAATTATTGGCGCTGATGCGTGAGCATCGCAAAACGACCAAGTTTATTATTGCTACCGGCCGGCGTTTGGATCAGGCGCTGAAGCTGATGAAAAAACACGGTATTCCTGAGCCGGATATTTTAATTACCAGCTCGGGCAGTGAGATTTATTACGCGCCCAAACTGACCCCGGATACCGCCTGGGCAAAACATATTGACCATCTCTGGCAACCGCACAAAATCCGTCAATTACTGGATGATTTACCGGGATTAAGTCGTCAGCCTAAAGAAGAGCAAAGTCAGTTCAAGCTGAGTTATTACATTGATCCGCAGCAGATTGATTTAGAGGAAATCAAGCGATTACTGCATCGGGAAGAACAATCGGTGCACCCGCAAATGGCCTTTGGCCAGTTTTTGGATATTTTGCCGTTGCGAGCTTCAAAAGGGATGGCGCTGCGATATGTTGCTGATCGTTGGCAACTGCCTTTAGAGCAGGTATTTGTCGCCGGCGGTAGTGGTGCTGATGAGGATATGATGCGTGGTAACACACTGGCAGCCGTGGTCGCTAATCGGCATCATGAAGAGCTGTCACAGTTGGAAGATACGTCGCATATTTATTTTGCCAAAGCCGCTTATGGAGAGGGCATTCTTGAAGCGTTGGCGCATTACCGTTTTTTTGAAAATACTTCACAGGAAAACCCATCCGTATGAGCGAACGTCTATTGTTATGTACGGATATGGATCGCACGGTGATCCCCAATGGTATGCAGCCAGAACATCCGCAAGCCCGCAGACGGTTTCGGGCCTTTTCTGAACAGGATAATGTGTCATTGGTTTATGTCACTGGCCGGCACCGGCAACTGGTCGAAAAGGCGATTCGCAGTTATCAGCTACCGCAGCCGGATTATGTGATTTCCGATGTCGGCACCAAGATTTATCAGCAACAAAATGGTTGGCAGGAACTCAGTAGCTGGAAAACGGAAATAGACAAAGATTGGCGCGGACGCAGTCATCAGGATCTAAAGCTGATTCTTGCCGGCATCAAGGGCCTTAAATTACAGGAAATGAACAAGCAAAACACCCATAAACTCAGTTATTACCTGCCACTCTATCAGAACGAAACACCGGTTATTCATGCCATGCAGCAGTGCCTGCAAGATGAAGGTATTGACGCTTCAGTCATGTGGAGTATTGATGAACTGACTAATGTTGGCTTGATTGATGTCTTGCCCAAGCATGCCACCAAATTGCATGCCATTGAGTTTTTACAGGAAAAATTGGCTTATCAGCACGATGAAGTGATTTTTGCCGGCGATAGCGGTAACGATATGCCGGTACTGGCCAGTCAGGTACAGTCGGTTCTGGTCAATAATGCTAGCGCTGAAATCAAATCCCTAGCCTACCAATTGGCGAATGATGCAGGACAATTAGATCAGCTTTTTATTGCCCGAGATGATGGCCCTCTGGGCATGAATGGTAATTACAGTGCCGGCGTGCTGCAAGGTGTTTGGCACTTTGCCCCAGCATTTCGCCAAGCCTTGGAAACGGAGACCTTTTATGACTGATTCAGCCCGGCTGGCGGTATTTGGCGAAGCCTTGTTTGATTGTTTTGTTGATCAGCAAAAACTGGGCGGCGCACCATTCAACGTTGCCTGGCATTTACAGGCTTTTGGCGATGCGCCACTGTTTATTTCCCGTGTCGGTGATGATGCGCTGGGCCAGCAGATTAAAAATGCGATGCAGCAATGGGGAATGGATTTGTCCGGTTTGCAAATCGATCCTACCCGGCCAACGGGCACGGTCAACGTGACCTTAAAGGGCAGTGAGCCGCATTATGAGATCACGGATAACGTCGCCTACGATTTTATCGATACAGCGACGCTACCGGCATTACGCAATGATGTTATTGTTTATCACGGCAGCCTGGCCTTGCGGCATTCACACAATCACGGAGTGCTGGCGGATTTAATGCGGGTTGCATCAGTATCGACATTCGTCGATGTTAATTTGCGTGCGCCATGGTGGGATAAAGAAAGTCTGTTTCCCTGGTTGGAACAGGCGCGCTGGGTCAAGCTGAATGCTGATGAGTTGGCAGCGCTTGGTTTTCAATCAGCCGATTTGCTGCAAGACATGATCCGTATACAAACCAATTTCCAGTTGGAGCAGTTGATTGTCACTCGCGGTGAAAAAGGCGCTATTGTGCGTTGTAATGACGGTCAGGTGTATGAATTACCGCCCAGTAAAGCCGACAAAGTTGCCGATACCGTCGGCGCCGGTGATGCGTTTTCAGCGATGTATTTACATGGCCTGTTGAATGGATGGCCCATCACACAAATATTGCCAAAGGCGCAGGCTTTTGCAGCTGCGGTCGTGGGTTTGCAGGGTGCATTCACCGATGATGCAACCTTTTACCAAACATTTCATTAGAAACTGCCTGACCATTTATGTATGAACAACAATCGCATTCGCTGTTAAATGCCATCCTGAATCAAATCGAGCCGGAATTTGCCCGGGTCGATTTACGCTATTTTTACACCCGGCTGGGTGCCAATTTTTACGCCATTCATTCGCTGCTCGACAAGCTCTACGGCAAACGTCCGGATTTTGCCGAGCAAGCACAGCGACTGGTGGAAACCATGGCCCGCCAATACATCATCCGACCAGAGAACTTACGGCAGCGCGATATTGAACGCGAACAGGACTTTAACTGGTTTCTCAGCCAAAAATGGGTCGGTATGGCGATGTATGCCAATGGCTTTGCCAAAGATCTCAATGGCATGCGTGAGCATCTCAATTATTTTCAGGATTTAGGCGTCAATCTGTTACATGTAATGCCAATCATGCAATGTCCTGATGGCAAAAGTGATGGCGGATATGCAGTCAGTAATTTCCGAGAAATTGATTCGCGGGTGGGCACGCTCAACGATTTGCGGAATTTAGCCGGTGATATGCGTCAGCGCGATATGTTGCTGGTACTGGATGTGGTACTCAATCACACTTCCGATCAACATGAATGGGCCGAAAAGGCTAAAGCCGGCTATGCACCTTATGGTGATTATTATTACACCTTCGAAAATCGTGATGTGCCGGATATGTTTGAACAAAGCATGCCCGAAGTATTCCCGGAGACAGCGCCCGGTAATTTTACCTGGAATGAAGACATGCAACGCTGGGTGATGACTGTGTTCAATGATTACCAATGGGATCTGAATTACAGCAATCCCGCAGTGTTAATTGAAATGCTCGACATAATTTTGTTCTGGGCCAATCAGGGTGCTGATATTGTGCGCCTCGATGCCGTCGCTTTTTTGTGGAAAAAAATTGGCAGTGCTTGTCAGAATGAGCGCGAAGCACATTTGATTTTGCAATTGCTGAAGGACTGCTGTCAGGTAACGGCGCCGGGCGTGTTATTCATTGCTGAGGCGATTGTGGCACCAGTCGAAGTTATCAAATACTTCGGTGAAGATGCCGTAAATGCCAAAGAGTGCGAAATCGCTTACAACGCAACCTTTATGGCGCTGATGTGGGATGCGGTGGCGACCAAAAATGCCCGACTGCTTAATCAGGGCATTAAGAGTTTGCCGGTGAAGTTAGAGCGTGCTACCTGGCTGAATTATATTCGTTGCCATGATGATATTGGTCTGGGCTTTGATGATCGGGATATTGCATTGGTCGGCTATGAACCGGCGGATCATCGCAAGTTTTTAATTGATTATTTTACCGGTCATTTTGCTGACTCACATGCGCGTGGTGTGCCGTTTGGACAAAACGATAAAACCGGCGATACCCGAATTTCAGGATCCCTTGCTTCCTTGGTGGGCTTGCAGCATGCCGTGGAAAGCAACGATCCGCAGGCCATTGAGGAAGCGGTCAATGTTATTTTACTGCTGCACAATTTGATTTTGTCGTTTGGTGGGCTGCCTTTGCTTTACTACGGCGATGAAATTGGCACCACCAATGATGAAAGTTATAAAACGGATCCGGTGAAAATGGACGATTCGCGCTGGGTACATCGCCCGTATATCGACTGGGATAAAGCAGCGCTGAGACATTCACCGGGCACCGTGGAATATGCGATCTTCAGCCAGTTAAAAACCATGATTGCTGTGCATAAAGAGCTGGATGCGTTTGCTGACTTTAATAATCGTGATTTACTTGAGGTCAGCAATCCGCATTTGTTTGTCTTTGAGCGTTACCATATTAAACAACCCAGTGAGCGGGTCTTATTGATCAGTAATTTTGATCAACAGCCGCAAACATTGGATTTGAAAGACTTAAGCCGCTGGGCAATGCCGCAAGACGGGCAATTAATTGATGCTGTGACCGGTAAAAGCCCTGAGCAGTTCGATAGTTCTCTGGTGATTCCAGGCTTTGGTTTTTATTGGCTGGTAGAGCAGTAATCAGCGTTTACACTGGTCGGTGTCACAGGTTTTAGCGCGGCCCATTAAGCGACCAATCGGATGCCGTAACCCGGCAAATAAACGGTAGCCGATATCGGTAAACCAGCGAACCACTGGCCAGCGCAGCATTTGGATCCAGCGATGGGCATCGACCAGAGACCAAGCTTTAGCCGTGACATCCAAGCCATAAATCATGGTGCCATCAGCCAGTTGACCATGCAATGCGCGGTCGGCTTTGACGATATCAATATACGGATAACGATAAGCAAAGTCGGCAGCGTGAATATTCTCAAATTTCAAACGTTGCTTGTTATCACGTGCCCGAAGCGCGCTGATTTCCTTAGCGCATAATGGGCAATGTCCATCAAAAAATATCGTCAGCTGATGCATGGTGGATTCCTGAGTTTGGCTGCTGTATTGACGTAACTATCTTGATAAAGTTCTTAGGGTCTGTTGATCAACAGACCCTAAGCCGAACCATTTTTCAATGTGGCCGTCTCAAAACCCATTGATTTAAGGGAAAACAATGAAGCGTACCGGCTTATTTTGGTTACAAAACGATCTGCGATTACATGACCACCCCGGTCTGTGGCAAATGCAGGCAATGGACCAGCTGATTTGTGTATTTTGCATTGATCCAGCCTGGTATCGGCCCAATGGCTTTAATGCTCGAGCGCTGGGTGCGACACGCCATGCTTTTCTGACGCAGGCGCTCACCAATTTATCAAATCAACTGGATGCCATTGGTCAGACGTTGTTGGTCATTGAAGCTGATCCGGTTGAAGCGATTGCGGCGCTGGTCGAAACCTATCAAGTATCGGTTATTGGCCGCAGCCAGCATCCCGGAGCCTATGAAAACCGGCAATGGCAACGACTGCAACAGCACTTTCCGGAGCGGGATTTTTATCAAGCCGATACTGCGACGTTATTCCGTGAGCAGGATTTGCCATTTGCGTTAGCGGATTTGCCCAAATCATTCAGCCAGTTTCGAAAATTAGTTGAAGATTTACCGGTCAACCGACCAATGTCGGCAATTGATCGGTTACCACCGCCACCGGCAAAATTAGTCAAAACGCCAACGAGACTCGCTTCAACCAATATCACTGAATTTACCGGTGGTGAACAGACTGCTTTACAACATCTCAGTGATTATTTCACTGGTGAAGCGCCGGCTGTGTATAAAGAAGTGCGTAATGAACTGGATGGCTGGCAAAACTCGACCAAGTTTTCACCGT
>CBFHWI010000005.1:0-69092 GCA_965659475.1 Methylophaga sp. | reverse complement strand
CAATGATATTATCAATATCGGTGCGGGCAATTTATTTTCATCGACTGATTGGCGTGAAACGGAACATCATTATCAGGCGTTACTCGCTGGTCAAATCAAAATGGCCAATCAAGAAACTGAAATCATCGATAGCGATGGTCGCATCCGCAATATATGGTGGTTGCACTCCCTGCTGGATGATTCGGAAACGCAGCAAATCCTGTCGGTAGGTCATGATATCAGTGAGGGGAAAAGTGTTGAAAAGCGGATGGTTTGGTTATCAAACCATGATGCGCTGACTGGATTGGTTAATGCCGTTAAGTTTCAGGAAGTTTTTGTCGAAAGCCTCAATAATGCGCTACGTTATGAAAAGCAACATACCTTGCAATATTTACATTTTGATTTTGAGATATATCAGAAGCTCGACAGTCATTTGACCCAACAAATGACCGACGAAATGCGCGTCGTGATTGCCGAGGCTTTAAAGCAAGTTATTCGTCAAACCGATACACTGGCCCGAATTAATGAACACGATTTTGCAGTTTTACAACCAGAAACCACCAATGAAGGCCGGCAGCAATTTACTGAAAAACTGCTCAGCCGAATGGCCGAACTGAGTTTAACCACGCCCAAGAAAAATCTGCCGATCTGCGTACATATCGGGGTGATTGATTATCCATATGAAAATGCTGATACCAGCGAATTATTTGCTTTTGCTGAACTTGCTGCAGTGCGTGCCAAACACCAAGATCCTAAAACCAGTGCTTATCACGTTTTTGAACCTAATGAACAAACTGCTACTGAACTAAAAGACAGAGTTTTCTGGAGAAAACGCATTCAGAAAGCTTTGGAGAAAGAACAGTTTGTTATTCATTATCAACCGATTATGGCGTTGAACTCAAAACGTATTGTCGGTTATGAAGGTTTTTTACGGTTACTGGACGAAGAGAGTGGTGAAGCGTTACCGGCAGGTAAATTCATCGAAATTGCTGAAAAACAAGGGCTTGTTGAACAAATAGATCAGCTTGTTCTGAAACAAATTTTTGCCAAGGCTGCTGCTAGCCGTGAGTCGATGAGTCAGCAGTTATTTGCCATCAACTTATCAAAAGTGTCGCTGGAGCCCAATAAATTATTGCCTTTGCTGAAAAAATTGCTCAGTCACTATAAATTATCAGGCAGACAAATCATTCTCGAAGTTAGTGAAGATGTCGCTATAGCCCAAACTGATGCATTGAAGCTACTGATGACTGCAGTCAAGCAATTAGAGATTCGTTTCACTATTGACGATTTTGGCTTTGATGGCACGTTGTCTAAATATGGCTTCTCATCGTTTACTTTGTTAGAGCAATTACCGGCTGACTTTGTCAAGATAAATGGTCGTTTTGTCCGTGACTTACACAATAACAGCCACGATCAATTGTTTGTAAAGGCGCTGTGTGAAGCAGCGCAATTGCACGGAGTTAAAACGATTGCTGCCGATGTCGAAAATGATGACGTAATGGGCTTACTGAAAAGTTATGGGGTCGATTATGCGCAAGGCTACTTTATCGGCCATCCTTCCGCCAGCCTGCAAATGGACGACTAAGACTGTTGTTTAGCCGCTTCCCAAAGTCTATCCATTTCAGCTAACGAACTTGCCTCCAGCGTTTTGCCCTGAGCCCGTAACTGCGATTCAATAAAGGCAAAGCGTTGCCGGAATTTTTGATTGGTCAGCGTTAATGCCTTCTGTGGATCAACTTTTAAATGTCTGGCGAGGTTGGTAATGGCAAATAATAAATCACCGACTTCATCATGCAGCCGTATTGGATCGGCGTCCGCTAATTCAGCAGCGACCTCATCGGCTTCTTCATGAATTTTGCTAATAATGCCTTCAATATCTGACCAATCGAAACCAACCGATGCAGCGGCTTGTTGCAAACCGACAGCATAGTTGAGGAGGGGTTGGTCTTTATCAACGATATCGAGAATAAAAGAGGGTTTATCGGTCATTAGCCGCGGGTAAATTTAATGATATGACGACGGTCGCGCTTACTGGGGCGGCCTTTTTGCTCTCGAAAACCGAGCGGTTCATTTTTCAGCTGCTCACGTAATTGTTCACGCTTGGCCAGACTCTGTGCTGTTTCCTGATATAAGTCCTGGGCCTCACTGGCTGGCCGGCGTTGTTTTGCCAGACCCAATACTTCGATTTCAAAACTATACGGTGGTTTGGAAATTTCCAGCATTTCACCCGTATGGATATTACGACTGGGTTTAATGCGCTGGCCGTTGATATGCACTTTACCACCATTGATGGCTTCAACAGCCAGGCCACGGGTTTTAAAAAAACGCGCCGCCCATAGCCATTTATCAATGCGAAGGGCGGCGTTTTCAGTTTCAGGTGTTGCTTTCATCGGTGACCAATACTGCGATTATTGTTGACACAAATCCTAAGCTTTACCTTGTAGTTGTAACAAGATCGATTCGTTTTCCAGCGTCGATGTATCCTGAGTGATTTCTTCACCTTTGGCAATGGTTCGCAGTAGGCGGCGCATAATCTTGCCAGAACGGGTTTTTGGCAAATTATCTGCATAACGAATTTCATCGGGCTTGGCGATAGGGCCAATCTGATCTGCAACCCAGGCACGCAATTCATTGGTTATGGTTTCGTCAGTACCACCATCCGGACGCTCACCTTTCAGCACCACATAAGCAAACACCGATTCACCTTTAACATCATGCGGTTTACCGACCACAGCGGCTTCAGCGACGGCTTTATGGGCAACTAAAGCTGATTCGATTTCCATCGTACCTAACCGGTGACCAGACACATTAAGTACATCGTCAATGCGGCCCATGATCCAGAAAAAACCATCATCATCACGGCGGGCACTGTCACCCGCCAGATAATACTTACCATCGAAATAGGGCCAATACGTATCGATATAACGTTGATCATCACCCCAAATGGTTTGAATCATTGATGGCCAGGGTTTCCGTATCACCAAAAAGCCGCCCTGATTGGCCTGGGTGATTTCTTCACCTTCTTCATTAACAACGGCAGCATCTATGCCAGGCAACGATCGGGTGCAAGAACCCGGCTTGGTCACGGTGACCCCAGGGACGGGCGCGATCATATGGGCGCCGGTTTCAGTTTGCCACCAGGTATCAACAATCGGGCAGCGCGACTGACCAATGACTTCGTGATACCAGATCCAAGCTTCCGGATTAATGGGCTCACCAACGGTACCGAGTAAACGCAACTTAGATAAGTCATAACTTTTCGGTAGTTCATCGCCAACTTTCATCAATGCCCGGATAGCCGTCGGGGCAGTATAAAAAATACTGACGCCATGACGGGCACAAACATCCCAGAAACGACCGGCATCTGGAACTGTCGGTACACCTTCATAAATAATCATGGTGGCACCTGTCGCCAATGGACCATAAGCGACATAAGTGTGTCCGGTGATCCAGCCTACATCTGCGGTACACCAGAAAACATCTGATGGCTGAATATCAAAGACCCAGCGCATAGTGGTAATAGCATTGAGCAAATAACCAGCCGAGGAGTGCTGTATGCCTTTGGGTTTGCCGGTAGAGCCTGAGGTATAAAGCAAAAACAGCGGATCAGCAGCGTTCATCGCTACCGGCGGGCAATTGGCAGACTGACCGGCCTCGGCATCATGCCACCAGATATCACGGCCGTTTTGCATTTGAATGTCATTGTTACAGCGCTTGAAAACGATAACCTTTTCGACGCTGCTGCAGCCTTTACTGAGCGCCTGATCAGTGGTTTTTTTCAGTTCAACCACTTTACCACCACGATGTCCGCCATCTGCGGTAATAACGATTTTGGCAGCAGTATCTTCAACACGATCTTTTAAAGCTTCGGATGAAAAGCCGCCAAACACAACGGAATGAATGGCGCCAATACGGGCACAAGCCTGCATCGCAACCACTGCTTCAGTAATCATTGGCATATAAATAATGACCCGATCACCTTTGTTAATACCCTGACTTTTCAGGGCATTAGCAAAGATGCAGACTTTTTGATGTAATTCGCGATAACTGATATGCGCAACATCGCCTGGCTCGCCCTCAAAAATAATGGCTGTTTTATCAGCGTTTTTAGCCAGTTGCCGATCCAGGCAATTGTAGGAAACGTTCAGTTCACCATCAGCAAACCAGCGGTAAAACGGCGCCTTGCTAGTATCCAGCGTTTGTGTGAATGGCTTAAACCAGTCGATTTCCTGCTTGGCAATCTCTGCCCAGAAGCCTTCATGATCAGCAGCGGCTTGGTCATACAACGTGTTTAAGGAGTCTGCATGTAGTGAACAACTGCGGACAAATGCATCGCTGGGTGGGAAACGACGGTTTTCCAATAAGGTGGATTCAATATTTTCCTGAGCCATCAGTCTTACCTTTTTTGTATTCTAATGGGGAGTGTACCGCTACGGCGTGATCGCCGCTAATATGAAAACTCTCCCAAAAGCATTGCTTAGGGGAGAGTTTTCAGATTGCTTGCAGTAGTCTAGAAGAAACCGAGTGGACTGGTGCCGTAACTGACCAGCAGGTTTTTAGTTTGCTGATAATGTTCCAGCGCTATTTTGTGGGTTTCACGACCAACACCAGATTTTTTGTAACCACCAAATGCCGCATGAGCAGGGTAGGCGTGGTAGCAGTTGGTCCAGACACGGCCGGCCTGAATACCGCGACCCATGCGATAGGCAAGGTTCATATCACGGGTCCAGACACCGGCGCCGAGACCAAATTCGGTATCGTTGGCGATTTCCAGCGCTTCCGCTTCCGTTTTGAAAGTCGTGACCGAAACCACCGGGCCAAAGATTTCTTCCTGGAAGATACGCATTTTATTATGGCCTTTCATCAGAGTAGGTTCGATATAGAAACCTTTATCGTACTCAGCACCCACTTGCTCAATGCCGCCGCCCATCAATAGTTGGGCGCCTTCGTTTTTACCGATTTCGACATAGCTGAGGATTTTATCGAATTGCTCCTGAGAAGCCTGGGCACCGACCTGGGTTTCCGTATCCAGCGGGTTGCCGCGTTTGATCATCTTGGCGCGTTCCATGACCACCGAGATAAAGTCATCATAAATACTTTCTTGGATCAGGGCGCGCGATGGACATGTGCAAACTTCACCCTGATTAAAGAACGCCAAGGTCATGCCTTCGGCGCACTTATTTATATAGTCTTCTTCTTGCTGCATGATGTCTTCGAAGAAAACGTTTGGCGATTTACCGCCCAGTTCTACCGTTGACGGAATGATGTTATCAGCCGCGTATTTCATGATCATTGACCCGACCGGCGTTGAACCGGTAAAGGCGATTTTAGCAATACGGGTGCTGGTGCCCAGTGCCTGACCGGCTTCACGGCCAAAACCATTAACAATATTCAGCACACCCGGCGGTAGTAAATCAGCGATGACTTCAATCAGCTTCAGGATTGAAACCGGCGTTTGTTCAGCAGGTTTCATCACGATGCAGTTACCCGCAGCAAGGGCGGGCGCCAGTTTCCAGGCAGCCATCAGAATTGGGAAGTTCCACGGAATAATTTGACCAACGACACCCAGCGGCTCATGGAAATGATAGGCAACTGTTGTTTCGTCAATTTCACCCATAGTGCCTTCTTGGGCACGGATACAGCCGGCAAAATAGCGGAAGTGGTCAGCAGCCAACGGAATATCGGCATTGAGCGTCTCACGAACGGCTTTACCATTATCCCAGGTTTCAGCAACCGCCAACATTTCCAAGTTAGCTTCAATTCGATCAGCAATTTTCAGTAAGACATTGCTGCGATCGGTAACTGAGGTGCGGCCCCAAGCATCTTTAGCTTTATGCGCAGCATCCAATGCCAGTTCAATGTCTTCAGCAGAAGAGCGGGGGATTTCGCAAATCACTTCACCGGTAACCGGCGTAATATTCTCAAAATATTGGCCTTTAACCGGGGCAAGCCATTCGCCACCGATAAAGTTTTCATAACGTGGTTTAAAAGAAACGACTGCGCCGTCCGTACCGGGTTTTGCGTAAATCATAATGACTCTCTCTTCTAGTAGTTATAAGTATTGCATTAAATTATCAGCATAAAGCTGCGTAGTAAAACTGCGCTTGACCAATATTCCCAATCACTTGACTTATAGTCCAGAACCGCCGCAGAATCAACGTAAATCAACCGTTTGCAAATACCTGTATGCATATCAATAAAGTTCCTTTCATTAATAAACGCCGTGAAAAGCGCCAGCTTCTAATCGAAAATAAACTGACTTTTGCCGGTCCGGAAACGGAACTGAGTATTTATGATACTTACTGTTCGGCGTCTGGTGTGGGACTTGATGCCGGCCAAATTTTGTATTGCGGTATGGTCAGCGGCACAAAAGTTATGCACGATGTTCATCATACGCAAGGCAAATTGTTCCTGCCACATGAGTCATATGTCTTGCCGCCTGGTGAATTTGTTGAAATTGACTTCCCGGATGCCAGCGAACAACAGCCAACCACCTGCCTGACTATTGAGATATCCCGGGAGCGAATTGAATCCATCTCAGATCGGATGCGGGGATTGGTATCTTTAGAGGTACCCGATCACGATTGGTCCTACCAACCCCGAATCATCCATAAACATCACACCAAGGATACCCAGCAATTACTGGAAAAGTTAGTTGGCTTGTTCGTCCGTGATGATCCGGATAAAGAGATCATGGTGGATTTAGGGGTATCGGAATTGGTTACCCGTTTATTACGTGAACAAGGCCGTGAAGTGTTGCTCAGTTATTGCCAGCAAACGCCTGATGCTAATGGGATTACAGCTGCCATTCATTGTCTTGAAGAAAATATCACCATGCCGCTTGATATCGATCAACTTTGCCGCAAGGCCTGCATGAGCCGAAGCCGTTTATATGTTGAATTTAAAAAAAGGCTGGGCTGCACACCCGGTGAATTTCAACAGCAAATTCGCCTGAAGTCAGCTGCCGCAGCGATCCGTAATGGTCAGAGTATCACTGAGGCTTGCTATAATTTTGGTTTTAATGATCTTAGTCATTTCAGCCGCCGCTTCAGCCAATTTTTTGGTTGTTGCCCAACAAGTTACCGCAAACAAAAGGTACCAGCCAGCAATTAAGTGGCTAAGCCCACCAACAAGCAACGACCTAGACTGTCATAATAGCGGTGTTCGCTGCCATAAGTTTAGGTATGGGTTACATGCGCTTGATCTGGAAACCTTATTTATTATTGATTTTGATTTGCTTGGTATGGACGGGGGTGGTATCGGCTGACACCAAAAATACTGGCATCAGTGTTGAAGTGTCTGGTGTTAATGACATCATTAATAAAAGTATTATGGATGGCCTGAGCATTCAGCGACAACGTCATAGTGAGCGTTTATCTGAACGGCTGGTTAATCGTCTGCATCAATTGGCACAGGCCGAAATTCGCCAAACCTTAACTGTATATGGCTACTACCGTCCAACCATTACGGTTGATTTACAGCAAACTGTAGAAAACCAATGGCTGGCCAATTATCAAATTGAAGTGGGTGAACCGGTGCGGATCACTGATTTGCAGATTGCCGTCAGTGGGGCTGGCGAGCAGGATATCGCATTTCAGGTTTTACTGGCTGACTTCCCTCTGAAAATCGATGATCGGCTGCGTCACGCCCGCTACGAATCCGCCAAAAAAGACATATTGCGCCTGGCAGCAGAACGCGGTTTTTTTGACGGCAAATTCACCTGCAATAAAGTTGAAGTTAATACTGATAAAAACACGGCAACTGTTTGTTTAAATTACCAATCTGGTGAGAGATACCGTTTCGGTGATATCCAGTATCCTGATACCGTCGTTTCCAAAGATTTACTGAGTCGGCTCACGCCCTTTAGAGCCGGCGATGTTTATCGTGCCGATAAAGTGCTGGAATTGCGTAATAATCTCAATAACAGTGGTTATTTTGAAGAAATCAATGCCCGCACACTCACTCAACAGCGCAGTGACGGACGGGTACCTGTCGAGATTATCGTCACTGCCAATAAAAAACACCGGTATAGCGCCGGGCTTGGTTATGGTACTGATACAGGTGTGCGGATTGGTTTAGGTTGGCAAAATCGATACGTTAACGATCGCGGTCATCGCTTATCAGCAGATATGCGCTTATCAGAAATTATTAACCGGGTGGGTGTTGATTACCAAATGCCGTTCTGGAGTGACAATATCCAGCAGGTCGGGTTCAATGCGGATTCTTTGCAAGAAAACACTGATACCAGTGATAGCCACAGTTATACGCTCGGTACTTATTATCAGCGTGAGCGTTGGGGCTGGCAAGAAACGGGGCGTATGAAATTACTGCAGGAAGATTTCGATATTGCCGATGATTCTGATTCTGTATTGCTGTTAATTCCCGAGATTACCCTGGCAAGAACCTGGGCTGATGATTCAATTTATACCCGACATGGCGGTCGCTTTAGTGCGACATTAAGGGGCGCCTCTGAATCGCTACTATCCGATGTCTCTTTTGCTCAGGTAATATTAAGAGGCAAATATATTAAGCGTCTGACTGAAACCAGTCGCTTTATTACCCGCGGCCAAATTGGTGCTACCAGCGTCAGTGATTTTAATCAGTTGCCTAGCTCATTGCGGTATTTTGCCGGCGGTGACAACAGTATCCGAGGCTTTGATTACCAGTCACTCGGACCTGAAAATGACAAGGATGAAGTAGTGGGCGGACGTTATATGGCGGTGGCCAGTATTGAATATGAAAATATGTTTTACGGTAACTGGGGTGGGGCTGTATTTACCGATTTTGGTAATGCCTTTAACGATTGGTCAGATCCGTTTGAATACAGTGTTGGCTTTGGTGTGCGCTGGCGGTCACCCGTCGGTTTGATTCGGCTCGATATTGCTCAGGGCATTTCTGATAAAGATAAGCCAATAGGTTTGCATATCGTAATTGGGCCAGATTTATGAAACGCTGGTTAATTCCTGTCTTCCTTTCGACATTACTGTTGGCTTTAGTCAGTGGTGGATATTGGGTGTTGGCCACACAATCCGGAATACAAAGTAGTGTCAAATTTGCCCAGAAAGTCTTTGCTGGGTTAACCTTTGGCGAAGCCAGCGGCCGCCTGTATGACGGCCTAATTCTCGAAGATATTCGCTTTGCGCCGGCGGATGGGCCAAAGGTTAAAATTGATAACATTGATGGTCGGTGGCAACTATGGTCTATTTTAAGTGGCCGTTTAATCATTAACCAGTTACATGTCAGCAAATTACAAATCAGCTTGCCAGAAGACAAAGATGAACCAGCGCCGGAAGATCAGGCGTTATTTCAACTGGCGTTACCGGTGGGGCTGCATATTCGTTCGCTGCGAATCAGCGATGCCTCTTTAACACCGTTTAATGGCAAGCCAATTTTCCTCTTTGATCGTCTGGATACTGCACTGCGATTCAGTCATGACCGGCTGACAATAGCGTCATTTAATGTGTTCCGCCCGGATTTTGCGACAACCATGGTGGGGAACGTGCAATTTAGCGGTGCTTACCGAACCAACCTTAATTATGGTTTGAATATCAATCACCCGCAGTGGGGCAAAGTTGATGTGACTGCGACGTTAAGTGGTGATATGCATCGAATGACGTTACACCAGCAAATTGGTGAGCCGCTTGCTTCCGAGCAGATTATCATTATGTCGGATCTGCTGACTGATCCCAAATGGCGTTTATTGGTTGACGGGGACTCGTGGACGCTTGGTCATTTCCTTAAAGACCAAGCTGGACATTTACAGTCATTCAACGTTACCGGTCAGGGTGATTTCAGCTCAGCACAGTTGCAACTGGAAACCGATATTACTGGGCTTCATCCAGAATTGCCGCCACTCTACCTTAAAACACGTTTAAACAGTGATGATCTGCAGAATTGGTTAGTAGATAGCCATCTGGAAATTGATAAAAGCACCGAAGTTGATATCAGCGGCAGTATAGATACTGCGAGTCCTGAAAATCCGCAGTTTGCCCTGACAGGACGCTGGAAATCGTTAAGCTGGCCATTGTTGAAGCCAACTAAGATTATTGATCAATCTAATGGTCAAATCAGTCTGATTGGGACGTTCCAGGCCTATCAGCTGCAACTTAACAGTCAGTCTCAAGTGTATGACGAAAAATTCTCCATGTTGATGAGTGCTGCTGGGGATCTGCAAAATATTTCGGTTAGTGGCATGCAGTTGCAACATGCGGCCGGTGAAATGCAAGTTGAAGGCGACTTTCAATGGGCAGAAACCTTGCAGTATTCGGCGACTGCTAACTGGCAGGATATTCAGATCCCCAAAGATTTAAGCCCAACAAACATAAATATATCGAGTGGTAATCTGGCTTTAAGCGGAGATACCAGCCAATTTAAAGTGCAGCTGGATAGCAACATCGACGTTGATAATCAGCCATATCAAATACGGTTGCGCGCTGACAGCCCACAAATGCTTAATGCTAACATTAAGCTTGATTTGAAATTGCCAGAAGGCGCTGCCGGTTTTGCTGGTGAAATCGCTCTGCAAGATAAATTTGCCACCAACGGCCGTTTGACGCTGCGCCAGTTTAATCCACAAACCTTTGCCAATGAATGGCCCGGCCTGATTAGTGGTCAGGCGGACTTAAGTTTTAAACAGTCTTCTGACAACTTGCGCGAAATAAAACTGCGCAATTTGTCGTTAACCGGCCAATTGCGTGACCGCCAACTTAAGCTTAACGCCGATGCCGATATGGTTAATGACAGCTTGATGGTGCCGCGGTTTAATTTGCAGGCGGGCAGTTCAGAGATCCTGATAAGTGGTCAGTTACAACCCGAAACCGCAGTAAAATGGCAAATTAACTCACCAGATCTCAATGACTTTATGCCGTATTTAAGCGGTGAGTTGACAGCCTCTGGTGATTTGGCTGGTAAACCCTCAGCCTTAAGACTATTGGCTGATATTAACGGCAATAATATTGCCTATACCGATATGGCGGTTGGCCAACTGCAAGGTCAAGCCAATATTGATTTGAGCGGCGAAAAAGTGGGTGAATTGTCTCTGTCAGCCACAAATATGCAGCTGGCGGGCCAGCCAATTGATTCTCTGACCATTAATTTCACAGGCCAGCGCGATCAACAGCAACTTAATGCCGAACTGCAATCCGCTATTTTGAATCTGCAGATTGCTGCTGATGGTGGCATGAACCGTAATTCATGGCAGGGGCAGTTTAGCGAATTTACCATTGAAAATCCTGAAGCCGGACGTTGGTTGCTGACCGAAAAGGACGCGCTGAATTTGTCGGTGCAAAGCCAAACGCTTCCCCAACATTGTTGGCAGTCAGGGCAAGGCGAAATTTGTTTGCAAGTAGAAAACACCGGTGATCAAGGCTGGCAGACAGCGGGCAGATTTAAAGCGCTTCCGATTAGTTTATTAGAAAGCTTTTATCGGGATTACGCCAAACTCAGTGGCGACTTACAAGGCGGGTTTTCATTGGCTGTCGACCCCGCGCAAAACTATACCGGCAGTGGTCAGATTGATTTACAAAGTGGTGCGGTGCAATTAATTGGTGATGGTTTCCGGCAAGCGCAATCCTTTGAGCTAAAAACCTTAAACCTGCAATATCAGATCGATGCTGATAAAAGTGCATTATCGTTGACTTTAGTGCCCGATATTACCGGTGTTTCGCCGCTAGAGGCACGGTTGCAAATGCCACCATTGAAACAGGTTTTACTGGCACCGATGGACAGTCAAATCGCGTTACAACTGCAAACCGACATTGAGGATTTATCCGAACTGGATTTGGCGCATCCGGTGGTTGAGGATTTGCAAGGCATCTTTAACGCCGATATTGATATCAACGGTACCTTTAAAAAACCGCAAATTAATTCCATGCTCAGTCTACGTGATGCTGAAGTGGCATTAACTGAATTGGGCATTATTTTAAAAGATTTAAATGTCGATCTCAGTGGCGATCCAAAAACGGGCATTAATTTCCTGTTGCAAGGGACTTCAGCACTGGGGCCCATTGAAATTGATGGTGAATTTTTGTTGCCTGATGACGGCTGGCAACTGGTTGCCGTGATTAAGGGTGACAAGGTGCTGCTGATGAATCTGCCTGAAGCCTACGTCATCGCCTCGCCGGATTTACAATTGGAAATGACGGCACAGGCCGCAAAATTACGCGGCAACCTGACCATTCCGGAAGCACATCTGGAGCCCATGCAATTTAATATGGCAGTCAGTCCTAGTAAAGATGTGGTGATCATTAATGAGCCGCAACCTGAAGCCACTATATTAGAAACAGATATCGATATTCTTGTCAGTCTTGGCGATAAGGTAGACATCCGCGCTGCTGGCTTTCAGGGACATTTAACGGGTGATTTGGCGGTATCAGGCGATGCCGGAGAGTTATTGCTGGCTGATGGTGAAATCACCCTCAAAGACGGCAGCTATGTCGCTTATGGTCGTAAATTAACGGTTGATAATGGCAAAATTCGTTTTTCGGGGGGAGCGATTGATAATCCGGATTTGGACGTCAGAGCCGTTCGTAAACTAACCGATGTCACCGCGGGTATTCATTTGACCGGACCCGTCGATAATTCGCAGGCCGCGTTATTTTCAATACCCAGTATGAGTCAAGACAATATTCTGTCTTATATCCTGATTGGCCGGCCGTTAAATGAGGCTAACTCCAGTGACGGCGCTATGTTGGCGTCAGCGGCAACCAGTTTGGGGATCCAAAACGGCAATGCCCTTAGCGATCAGATTGCCAGTACTTTTGGTTTGGATAGTGTAGCTTTTACCGGCGACAGCCCGGACACTGCGGCCGTTGAAATCGGCAAATATTTATCACCGCGGTTATATATAGGCTACGGCATTGGGGTGCTGGAGCCGATCAGCACGGTGCAAATGCGTTATGAATTGAGCAAAATCTGGACGCTACAAGCCGAATCCGGCACCGAAAGTGGTGTTGATTTACTGTATATCTTCGAACGATGAATAAATTTCAGAGACAAAAAACCCCGCAGTAGCGGGGTTTTGAGCCGTTCCCTAGTGTATGAGGTTTCGAGTTTTAAACGCGGTTTTTCTCGCGAATTTCATCCAGCGTTTTGCAATCAATGCACAAGGTCGCCGTTGGCCGTGCTTCTAGTCTGCGAATACCGATTTCAGTGCCGCATGATTCGCAAAAACCGTAATCACCTTTGTCCAGATCAATCAGCGATTCTTCGATTTTTTTAATCAGTTTGCGCTCGCGGTCCCGGGTACGCAGTTCCAGGGTAAACTCTTCTTCCTGGGTCGCGCGGTCATTAGGATCAGGAAAATTCGCTGCTTCATCTTGCATGTGATGAACCGTACGATCTACTTCATCCCTCAACTGTGAACGCCATTTACCAAGGATGGCACGGAAATGCTTAGTCATCTCAGCATTCATGTATTCTTCGCCTTCGGCAGGCTGGTAAGGAGTGAAGTTAACGTCGCTTTGACTTGCGTCCATCTTAAAAAACCTCATACTTTCAAAAAAATTAAGGGCGCATCTATAGCAGATGGCTCAGGGTTGTGCAAAATAATCAGCATATTTTAGCGCAAAATCTGATGGAAAAAAGATTTATGAGTGCATTAAAAGCGTTGGTTTTCGATGTCGATAGTAGTTTGGCTGAAACAGAACGTGATGGACACCGTATTGCCTTTAATCGCGCATTTATTGAGAACGGTCTCGACTGGCACTGGGACGCCGTTTTGTGGGATGAATTACTGGCGGTGACCGAAGGTAAAGAACACATTCGTTATTGTCTTGAAAACTGCCATCTGCAATGTGGTTTTAATGGCGATCCAACACCTGCTATCGACAAACTGCATGCTGATAAAACCCGGGGCATTACGTCCAGCTATTGCGGGATAATATTATTCAACCCCGGGGTGGCGTGCAACGGTTAATTAACGAATGTCATGAAGCTGGATTGCGTTTGGCCATTGCCACCACCAGCGGTTTATTACGTAATACGTTTGGTGAGCAGGCTATTGACTGGTTTGATTGTATTGCCGATGGTGGCAGTGCCGGTTCTCCAAAAAACGGCAGCCGATATGTATCATTTTTATTTACAATAACTCGGCTTAGTCGCAAAGGATTATCTGGTTATTGAAGATTCCGTCAATGGCTTGCAAGCGGTGAGAAGTGCCAATCTGGCAACCTTGATTAAGGTTAACGATTACACCCCTCAGGATGATTTTAGCGGCGCAAGCAGCGTGATTGATCAATTGGGTGAACCAGATTTACCCAGCCAGGTGCTGGCTGGTGAGGCATTAAACGATTTTTATATTTCTGTTAATTCATTAAAGGAATTACATGGCAAAGCCTTTGCCAATTAGCCGCCGGGCGGCGGACATTGAGCCGTTTCATGTGATGGATATTCTGGCCCGTGCCAAAGGGTTGGAAGCGCAGGGCAGAGATATTCTGCATCTGGAAATTGGCGAACCGGATTTTGCGACGCCACAGCCGATTATTGATGCCGGTATTAAAGCGCTGCAAAACCAGCGGACTTTTTATACACCGGCGCTGGGTTTACCCGAGTTGCGTGAAGCGATTGCCGGCTGGTATCACAGCCGCTATGGGCTGACGATTTCACCCCGGCGGATTATCGTCACACCGGGCGCATCCGGCGCTTTATTGCTGGTATTGGGGGCGCTGCTGGAACAAGGTAAAAATGTGCTGATGACCGATCCCGGTTACCCCTGTAACCGGCATTTTGCCCGGTTTCTGGAAGGGTGTGCCAAACCAGTACCGGTCGGTGCTGATTCTGCATTTCAGTTAACCGCGCAGCATATTGCCGATTACTGGGATAAAGACAGTCAACTGGCCTTGGTGGCATCGCCATCGAATCCGACCGGCACGGTGTTACTCAAACCTGAATTAAAGGCACTGGCCAATGCCGTGAAAGCCCAAAACGGCACGTTGATTGTCGATGAGATTTATCATGGCCTGACCTATGACAACGTTCAACTGCCTAGCGTGCTGGAAGTTGATAATGACGCTATTGTTATTAACAGTTTCTCTAAATTTTTCGGTATGACTGGCTGGCGACTTGGTTGGGCGGTGGTGCCAGAGAGTCTGGAACCGGTCATGGATCGTTTGGCGCAAAATCTTTATCTGGCAGCACCGACGGTTTCACAATATGCGGCCATGGCAGCTTTTCAGTCTGATACATTAGCCATCCTTGAATCGCGACGACAGCAATTTGAGCAACGCCGTAATTTTCTGTTGCCGGCTTTGACAGATTTAGGATTTCAGATCCCGGTTAAACCGCAGGGTGCATTCTATATCTACGCTGATTGCGGTCGTTTTTTAAATGAACAGATTCGAGGCAGTATGGCCTTATCGCAATATCTGCTCGATAAAGCAGGGGTGGCGATCACACCGGGTAATGATTTTGGTGAACATCTAAGCCAGCAATATTGTCGATTTACCTATACCAAAGATATTAAATTACTGACGCAACTAAGTGACAAAATTAAGCAGCTTTATGGAAATTGATAATCCACAGGAAATCATCTGCGATTGCAGCGGCACCACGCGCGGGAAAGTGTTGAGTCTGGTAGAGCAGGGTATTGTTGATGCTGATACCATTTCCCGCAAAACCGGTTGTATTTCCGGTTGCGGTTCTTGCGAATGGGATATTGAAACGCTGCTTGATGAAGCGGTGCAAAAAATTACCGAACAGTCTTAACCGGCAAACCTTTTAAACGCTCAACATAAAGCTGCGTAGCGCCAGCTGTGGCCGCCGGAATCACCAGAAAATTGATTACCGGTATCATTGTCGCACCTAATGTCGCCATGCCAAACCCCAGTGCTAGCCAACGTTTTTGGCCAAGCAGGGCGCGTTGTTCGGGAAAGCCTAGCAAATGATTACCCAGTGGATAATCATGATAATCCAGCGCCAGTGTCCAGCTGGAAAAAACCATCCACAACAGCGGCGCAATCAGATTCAGCCCCGGGACCAACAACAGCAACAGCAATGGCAGCATCCATTTCAGTAAATAACCCAGTTTACGGATCTCGTTCCAGATCATTCGCGGCGTATCGGCAATGAGCTGCAGCGTGGTTTGTTCGGGCGGTGGCTGATTTGACAGGCGTTTTTCTACAGCTTCGGCCAGCAGACCGTTAAACGGCGCCGCGACAATATTGGCCAGAATGGTAAAAGTGAAAAACACGATAATGAGGAGCAACAAAGCAAACAGTGGCCATAAAATCCACATCAGCGCACTGGCCAGCCACGCCGGCAGCCAGCTCGGGGTCAGTTCGGCCATCCAATAATCAAACTGCGAAATACCAAACCAGATTGCGGCGCTGAAAAGCAGCGTATTAATCAGGATTGGAATATAAGCAAAGCGCCTTACGCCTGGTTGGTTAATCAGCGAAAAACCGCCCAGTAAATAGCGGGCCCCGCGAATAAAGTCACCCATGATTGACCCCATTAAATGCGTTTAAGCCATCTTTAGCCAGCAGTGCTGCACCCAAAGCCGCTTCGGTATTTAAAACCGGCAAAAACGGCACGGCCAATTTTTGTTGACGGATTTGTGTCCATACCGGATTGGCTGCGCCGCCACCGACACTGCGCACTGATTTGAGTGCTATACCGCACAGCTGTTGAAGTTTGCCATAAGCTTGCTGTTCGATATTGGCGATGCCATTAAGTAAGCCATGTAAAAACAGACTGTCACTGGCCGGCCGGGGCGTTAATCGGGGTGACATATGGGGATCGGCAACCGGAAAGCGTTCGCCAACGGTAGGCAGCGGATAATAATCGGGTGGACTTTGATTTAAATCAATTTGCGCAGTTAATGCGGCAGTTTGCGAGTCGGTAAAAAACTGTCTGATAACGGCGCCGCCACTATTTGATGCACCACCGACTAGCCAATGGTCACCCAGTTTATGGCTATAAATGCCAAGTTCCGGCGAAAAAACTGCTTTATCACTGATCAGTTTCAGTACCAGAGTTGAGCCTAATGAGGTGACGCCATCACCCATCTGATGCGCGCCAGTGGCGATAAAAGCTGCCAGACTGTCTGTCGTCCCGGCGACTATTTTTGGTGCCGTTGTTTGTTTTAGCTTTAAATCCTGCATTAACGCCAATCGCATTTCACCTATCACTGTGCCCGGGGCAACCACTGTCGGTAAGTGCTTTTCGGGTATCAATGCTTTCAGCCAATCCGGCCATTGCATTATTTGTGGGTCAAATCCCGATTTCAGCGCGTTGTTGTAGTCAGTCATGCCGATTTCGCCGCTTAACTGACTGGTAATCCAATCTGCCTGATGCGTTAAACAATAGTCAGCCGGCAAGTCATAATGTTGGTGTAAATACAACAGTTTTGCCAAACCACTACCGGCGCCATGGGCTCCGGAATTAGCCGGCGCAATATCTTTTATCCGCTGACTTTGTAGGCTGGCGCGGCTGTCGTTATACAGCAGCATATCGGTGAGCGGCTGGCCATCAACATCGCAAAGCATCACCGAGCCGGACGTTGCATCTACGGCAATGGCCACAATTTCAATATCAGTTAAGTCAGAAACACATTGTTCGAGTAATTCGGCAACAACGTGCCATTGCTGTTGTGGATTGGGGTATGGCTGGTCAGGCGGAAAATGCGACTGTATTTGATGAACAATTTTCTCATTGGCGTTGATGGCACAAATCCGGCACCCGGAGGTGCCGAGATCGATGCCCAGCCAAACCTCGGCAGGCATTTATTAAGGGAGAACAACCGGTGTCGGTGGCACCCAGCCGTCTTTGCGGTATTCCGTGACCACATTGGTGTAAACACCGCCGCGGACATTAAAAATACCGGTCACGCGCATAAAACGCGGGTTGGTCGCTGCAACCAGATCGGTCAGAATCTGATTGGTCAGTTTTTCATGAAAACCGCCTTCTTCGCGATATGACCAAAAGTACATTTTAAGCGCTTTCAACTCGACGCATTTCAAATCGGGCACATAATCAATTTTAATCGTGGCAAAATCAGGCTGGCCGGTTTTCGGGCACAGACAAGTAAACTCCGGTGTTTCAATGTGGATGGTATAATCCCGCTCCGGCGCGGCGTTGTCGAAGGTTTCGAGTTGTTTGCTTGGTTGCGTTGACATCGGTAATCTCTAGAAGTTAAACAAAACCGTTATTATCCCTGAGTTGGCAGATTTAATTAAGTGTTAGAAATCATCATTTTGATAATTGTCGTATTGTTGGCCATTGTTGTGGTGGGCTTTGTCAGCTATCAGCGTAATCAAAAACTGGCCATTGATTTTGAACGTGAGCTGGATCATGACGATGCCGCCAGCAGTGATTTTCATGCGCGCTACGACGCCGTGTTTGCACGTGATGACGATGTCGATGTTGACGACAATCCCGTGACCCTGGATGGCGAAAAGCCCAGTCTCGAAGTAAAGCCAGATATTGCGCCGGATTTTGATGAGCCGGTTGTTCCTGAACCAACCGAACCTACACTGCCAGATCCTGACTGGGATTTAGTGGTTGCGCTAACGGTGATGGCGCCCAGAGATCGCTTGTTTACCGGCCGGGCCGTTAAAAATGCGCTGGATAACCAGGATCTGCATTTTGGTGAAATGCAGATTTACCATCGTTTAACGCTCGGTAACCGTAAACAGAGCTTGTTCAGTGTCGCCAATATCGTCGATCCGGGTACGTTTTTACCTGCCGAATTAATTTCGATGAAAACACCGGGCATTTTGTTATTTGCACGTCTACCGGGACCCGTTAATGGTCTGGCGGTATTAGATGCAATGTTTGATTGTGCAACGCAAATGGCTGAACATTTGGATGGTGTGGTCTGTGATGAACAACGTCAGCCCTTAACCGATCAAGCGCTGGAATCAGTTCGCACTCGGATTTTTGAACTGAATCTCAACCTGCAAAAAGATGCCCGCCCGTATGACGATTTCTGAGGACCTCAAAAGTCGTGTCGTGAAACTGCGCAACATGATCAATGATCTCAATTATCACTACTACAGTCAGGATGATCCGGCGGCTAGTGACGCTGAATATGACCGGTTGTTTAACGAATTAAAACAGCTCGAAGCCAGTTACCCCGAATTGCAAACAGCAGATTCGCCAACCCAAAGGGTGGGTGCCGCGCCTCTGGCTAAATTCAGTCAGGTGACACATGCCATGCCGATGTTGTCATTGGATAATGTGTTTGATGAAACTGAACTCACGGCATTTGATCAGCGCGTTAAAGATCGGCTTAACAGCACACAGCCGATTGAATATGCAGCGGAACCCAAGCTCGATGGTCTGGCGATAAGCATTCGATATGAAAACGGGCTATTGGTGCAGGCAGCCACCCGTGGTGATGGCAGTGTTGGCGAAGATGTCACCGAAAACGTTCGGACTATTCGCAATGTGCCGCTGAAATTACAAGGTGACAATGTACCGGGCGTGGTGGAAATCCGCGGCGAAATTTATATGCCTAAAGCCGGTTTTGAAAAGCTGAATCGTCAGCAACTCGCTGACGGTAAAAAAATCTTTGTTAATCCCCGTAATGCCGCCGCCGGCTCTTTAAGACAATTGGACTCCGGGATCACTGCCAGCCGGCCGTTGGCGCTGTTTTGTTATGCGCTGGGTGATATTGACGGCATGGCAAGACCTGACAGTCATCAACAGGCGATGGATTTAATTGCCGGTTGGGGCGGGGCAGTGTGTCCGGAAACCAAAGTCTTGTCCGATGTCAACGCTTGTTTTGATTATCTGCATCAGCTAGCCGAAAAGCGTGAATCGCTATCTTATGAAATTGATGGCGTGGTATTTAAGGTTAATAGCAGCGCGTTACAAAATCGTCTGGGCTTTGTCTCCCGGGCGCCGCGTTGGGCGATTGCCTATAAATTCCCGGCGCAGGAAGAAATGACCGTCGTAGAGGCCATCGAAATACAGGTTGGCCGCACCGGCGCTTTAACGCCTGTTGCCCGTTTAAAACCGGTATTTGTTGGTGGGGTCACCGTCAGTAATGCCACGTTACATAATGAAGATGAGATCCGCCGTAAAGATGTACGTATTGGCGATACGGTGATTGTGCGCCGTGCCGGTGATGTCATTCCGGAAATTGTCGGCGTAGTCAGCGCTAAACGGCCAGAGACTGCCACAGAATTTGTTATGCCGGCCCTATGCCCGGTATGTGATTCGGCAGTTGAACGCGCTGAAGGTGAAGCCGTAGCGCGTTGCAGTGGCGGTTTATATTGCGCAGCCCAGCGCAAAGAAGCGTTGAAACATTTTGCGTCACGTAAAGCCATGGATATTGATGGTTTAGGCGATAAATTAGTCGAGCAACTTGTGGATGCAGAATTGGTTAAAGATCCAGCCGATTTATTTCAGCTAACAGCCGAACAATTGGCAGGACTGGAACGGATGGGCGAAAAGTCTGCCGAAAATCTGGTCAATGCCTTACAGACTGCTAAACATACCCGTTTTGCCCGATTTTTATATGCGCTGGGAATTAGGGAGGTGGGTGAAGCCACGGCCCGTGGATTGGCGCTGCATTTTGTTGATTTAGACAAATTGAAGACAGCGACTGAACAACAACTCCTGGAAATCGAAGATGTTGGCCCCATTGTGGCCCAGCATATTGTCACTTTTTTTCAGCAGTCGCATAATCTGGAAGTAATAGACCGGTTATTGGCACAAGGCATTGACTGGCCAGAAGAAAAACCGGCATTTGCTGATTCAGTTTTAAATGGCAAAACCATTGTTTTGACCGGTACTTTGGATATTTTGTCGCGCAGTGAAGCCAAGGAAAAGCTATTGGCGCTGGGCGCGAAAGTGGCCGGTAGTGTCTCAGCCAAAACCGATTTTGTCGTCGCTGGTCGTGATGCGGGCTCCAAACTCAATAAAGCTGAATCACTGGGTATCCCTGTTGTCGATGAAGCCCAATTACAACAATGGATCCAATCATGAGCGCTGTTGCACAAGCCATCAAAAAAGTCGCCACTGGTCCTCATTTAAGCAAGGATTTAACGCTTGATGAAAGCCGCGAGGCGATGCTGGAAATCCTCGAAGATAAAGTGGATCCGGTACAGGCCGCTGTCATGTTGATAGCGCTGCGTATGAAGCGCGAAACCGATGATGAAAACCTCGGTATGTTGCAGGCAATGCAGCAATTAACGCATCAGCAAACATTGGATTTACCAGATGTTTTAATTATGGCCGATCCGTTTAATGGTTTTAACCGGCATTGTCCGGTCGCTGCTTTTTTACCGGCGGTTTTGGCAGCTTGTGATTTGCCGGCGGTGTCGCAGGGCGTTTATGAAATGGGTCCGAAATTTGGCGTGACGCATGCCCAGGTACTTGAAGCTGCGGGGTTACCGGTCAATTTAAGTCCGCAGCAAATCGCGCAGCAATTACAAAATCCGGATTGCGGCTGGGCATACAGCGATCAGGCGCAGATGACCCCAGCGCTATTTGCTTTACAGCAGCTACGAAAATTAATGATTAAACGGCCCAGTATCGCCACGCTGGAAAAAGTGATTATGCCGGTCAAAGCACACCGTACACATTTGCAGATTGGCTTTGTTCATAAAGCTTATCCGCCGGTGCTGGATTTTCTGGCACGACAAGCCGGTTTTGACAGTGCTTTGATTGTTCGCGGACTGGAAGGCGGCGTGGTGCCAACGTTACGGGAAACCTCGATGAATCACTATTTGCATGACGGCACCCTACATTTTATGCCCATTCATCCCGCAGATTTTGGTATTCATCAGGAAACCCGTGGTGTCGTGGCCGCTAATGACAGTCCAACAGCTGCGGAGAGCGCTGAATTGGGGCTTAAGGCTTTGAACGGTGAAAAAGGAACAGCGCGAGATGTCTTGATATTGGGCGCGGCGATGGCCTTATTGCAATGCCGGAATCATGAATCACCGCAACATGCTGCAGATTTGGTTCGTCAAACGCTGGATAATGGTGAAGCGCTCAAGCATTTTAATCAGGCAAAACCATGATTTTCCAGCAAACTTTTACCTTTACCACCAATGGCCGCAGCACCACCAATATTAGCCAGGATATTAATGCCATTGTCGCTGAATCAGATATTCAAACCGGCACCTGCCATCTGTTTGTGCAACATACCAGTGCGTCATTAATGATTTGTGAAAATGCTGATCCGGATGTGCGCCGGGATCTGGAAACTTATATGCAGCATATTGTCCCTGATGGTGATGCGATGTTTTTACATCAGGACGAAGGTCCGGACGATATGAGCGCCCATATTCGCACGGTGCTGACCAATCCGGATTTAACGGTACCGGTCAGCAATGGACAATGCGCGCTGGGCATCTGGCAGGGCATTTATTTATGGGAACACCGCACGCAGCGTCATCAGCGGCGGATTATCGTTACAGTACAGGGTGAATGATGCAAGACGACTGGCAAGACGAAATTGATGACAACAGCTTGGATTATGAAGCCGGTGAAGAGCCGGCCAGCAAATCACAAATCAAACGTGATCTTGATGCACTAAAGGATCTGGGACGAGAGTTGATTGCCTTATCACCGGGTGAATTGGCCAAACTGGATTTAGACGAAAGTTTGTTTGATGCGGTATTGCTAGCGCAGAATTTACAAAAGGGTGCGCTGAAACGGCAAACCGGGTTCATTGGCAGGATGATTGCCAATAGAGATCACGAAGCAATAAGCAAAAATCTTGAAACCCTCAAACAACCGCAACGTGAAGACACCCAAAAATTTCATCAATTGGAAGCCTGGCGGGATAGTTTACTGGCAGGTGACCCAGTGGTAATGACCGAATTGCATAATCAATTTTCAGAATTTGATGGCCAGCATGTCCGGCAGTTAGTACGTAGTGCCAAACGCGAAGCAGAGCAAAATCAACCGCCGAAATCAGCAAGGTTATTGTTTAAGTATCTTCAGCAACTAACTGATTAATATTATTATTGATCGGGTATTTCGATAATAAAACAGGCGCCGCCTAAAAAACTTTTTTCCAGTTTTATGGTGCCTTCATAAGCATCGACAATATCGCTGACAATCGCCAGGCCCAGACCATGGCCTTCGACCTGCGTATCAAAACGCCGGCCGCGTTTAATAATCGCTTCACCGGCTATTAGTGGAATGCCATTGCCATCATCTTCGATTCGCAAGGTGATTTGCTGATTTTGTGACTGGACAACAATATTGACCCGTTTCCGGCCATATTTGTAGGCATTCTCTAATAAGTTACCAAGAAGCTCGTACATATCGCCTTCATCGGCATGGATAAAGATATCTCGTTCGATTTCAGACTGGCAATGGATATCTTTCGACTGATAAACCTTGTTTAGCGAGGCAATGATCTTATAGATGATTTCACCTAAGGATACCGGCGCCAGTAAATTGCTTTTACCCTCAGTGGCGGCGCGTTGTAATTGATAATCGACCAGCTGATTTATCCGCTGTAATTGTTCCTGACCGATATGTTTAAAGTGCTTTAAGTCTTGGCTGTTTTCCAGTTCACTGCGCAATACCGCTAATGGTGTTTTCAAACTATGCGCTACATCGGCAAGCGAATTTTTATAGCGTACCCGGCGGCTTTGCTCGTGATCCAACAGATTATTAATGTTCTGCGTCAGTTGCTGTAACTCCATTGGGTATTCACCAGTCAACCGCGGATGTTCGCCAGTTTCAATGGCATGAAGATCTTTGGCAGCACTTGTTAACGGCCGTAAGCTCCAGCGCAGGATCAGCCACTGAGCGATCAGCAGCATGATGCCGGTGCCACCCAGCCAGTACCAGAGATTCCGCTGGAAATTAGCGGTTTGTGCTTCCAGCATTAACTGATCTTCAGAAACGTTAATGGTGTAGTCGAACTGTTCTTCCTGATCGTTTTCCCAAACGACACCAAACGCCAGATTGCTGAGCTTCATGCCATTATGCAGGTCAATCACCGAATATTGCTCAACTGACGGTCCGGGATGAAACGGTAATGCCAGAAATAAACCAATCGCCGAGGGTGACTGCCAGACAATTTGATTACCACTGGTTATTTGCGCGTATAAACCGGAGTTCGGGATCGAAAACTTTTGCTCAAGCAGTTTTTCGGGCATCAGCAACTCACCGGTATCAGTGAGTTCTGCAGCGGTGAGAATCGTCATGACATAATTATGTAATCGTTGCTCCTGGGCTGTTTTTGCACTGCTTTTAAAGGCGTTATTAAGACTAAAGGCTGATAAGCCTAAAAATGCCCCAAGCACAAATGAAACGGCAATCAGCAGGCGATTTGATAGCGATAAGCGAGGATTAATCACGCGGCAGAGTTAGCCGATATCCGCGGCCACGTAGCGTTTCAATTGGGTTCAGCGTTTTGTCTGGATCGAGTTTGCCACGCAGTCGTTTTACAAATACCTCAATAACGTTACTGTCACGGTCCTGATCCATTTCATAGATATGGTCGGTTAATTCGCTTTTGGAAATCACTTCACCGGCATGCAGCATTAAAAAATGCAGTAAACGATATTCATAAGCGGTTAATTCTACTTGCATGTGCTGTAAAAAAACCTGTTGCGAGCTGGGTTTAAGCTCAATCGGTCCACAACGTAAAGTGGCATTGACCCAGCCTGAAGCACGGCGGGCAAGGGCATTTAAACGTGCTGATAATTCTTCAAAATGAAACGGTTTAACCAAATAATCATCAGCGCCAGCTTCCAGACCTTCAACTTTATCTTGCCAGCGGCCCCGGGCCGTCAGAATTAATATCGGATATTTAAAACCTAGTGCACGTAATTGCTGAATCACTTCAATCCCGGAAAGTTTTGGCAAACCCAGGTCAATAATGGCAACATCGTAGGGATACTCCGATCCCATAAACAAACCTTCACGGCCATCGGCGACGGCATCAACGGTTAGGTTTTGAGCACGTAATTGCTGGGCGGTTTGTTCGCGCAGTGCAGCTTCGTCTTCTATCAACAAAATTCGCATGAAAGCGGTTCACATCCTTTGGCCGGTATCCCGGTCGATACGGTAAGTTTTAACTTTGCCATCTTCATGCAACACTTTGACACGAAAAACGTTGTGATCGTAATAATCTTCTTCCTGAACGGATAGCACCCGGCCACCCGTTTCAACACGCGCCAATTCCGCCGCTGTATTTTGGGTAAGTGGCAGCGAAATATCATTAACACTGGTACCCGGCTCGGCATCTTCAGGCAAATGTTTCGCTATCAATGGCAGCGGTGCCAGCATCGCTATTATTAGCAGAGTGTGCACTAATCGCATGACGGACCTTGTCGTTTTATTTTTATCATAATGGTTAATTTTCAATATGCAGCTCGCGACACTGTCGCGAGCTGCATATCATGATTTATTGTGCTTTTGATGGTTTTTCCACACCAATTGCACCATCGGCACGGGCTTTCAAATACCGGTAAATATCTTTACGGCCATCCATCACCTGCTTATTACTTTCCCAACCGGGCATCATGCCGATTTGGCCCATTTTGCCCTTTGCTACTGTTTCCAGAAATTCTTCATATGTAATTTTATTGAGGCTGTCAGCCAGATCAGGTCCAACAAGGCCCTGACCATAAGTACCATGACAGCGGGCACACCAGTTACGATATAACTTAAAACCTTTATAAGTTTCCTCGTCCAGTTGATTACCGTTTGTCACGGTATATGGCTGAACCTCTGCTTTGACTGGCAAAGCCATCAGTATTGTCAGCATTAAAACGGGCGACAGTGCGATTAAGACTTTGGTTTTAAATGTCATCAGATGTCTCCTTAAAGCAACTTGCACGGCACTGTGCATGCTATGAACTATAGTCTAAAAATCTAACCTCTAAATACGCTATTTGCCATACTTCTGCGGCTTTACACACAAAATTCAATAATAACGGCGTGACGGTCTGGCAGTGACCTTAACCGGAATAAACTTGCCCGGATGATGATCCATAAAGGTGGTATATTCACGTCCCTTATAACGATACCCGACATCATAACCTTCAACACGTTGTTCGTAATGATCTTCGTAACGGACATCACATTGCTCACGGTAACCATAATCAGATTGTCGATACTGATTACCACTCATATCACGGCCAACCGAACCACCCAATAAGGCACCAGCAACGGTCATAGCTGTCTGGCCGTTACCACCACCAAATTGATTACCGATGACGCCACCAATAATCCCGCCAGCAATAGTGCTGGTATAAGATTGTTGTGGTCCACGACGATAATCAGGGGATTCATAACATTCACGAACCGGTGTGGTAACACGTAGTTCGTTATAAACCGGTTCAACCCAGGTCACTTTGGCGCGATCCTGGCCGCCTTGATCGTAATGGCGATATTTATCGCCAGCCAACACTGCAGATGAAGACAAAGTCAGCAATGTTGCCAAGCTTAATGTGGTTATTGTGTTTTTCATCACAGCACTCCTCTGTAAGGGCTTAAGCCCTAGCTGTTGATTGCAGATTAGCAATCTCAAACTGAACTATGACTGAATGCTGTGTAAATTTGCGTTAGGTTTGTTAAATTTCTTTCAAGGCTTTAAATCAACACTCAGCCCATTGTTTATCAAGGCGTTTACCGGATACCGGATAAGCCGTGCCGACTTCCTGGGCAAAGACCGAAATCCGCAATTCCTCGATCATCCAGCGATATTGGTCACGGGCATCAGTCGGCGCCCGGTGCAAATGTTGCAAATAACGCCGCCAGTGCGGGGTGATTTCATTTTGCCGTTGTCGATCCTTGGCCGGATCAGTTTTTAATTTATCGAGACGCAGACCTATTGCCTGAAAGTAGGCAGGCAGGCGTTTCAGAGCGCTATCCGGTAAATCATGAACAAAACCCTGATACAGCAAATGCTGTAATTGCTCACGGATATCCTGTACCGCAAGCATCGCCGCCATCGGTAAATTGCCAGATAACCGCTTGGCGATCGTGTGATATTCCTTTAATGCAGCAGCAATGACGGTTGCCAAATCGGTCGCAACATTAATCAAATGCCGGCGCTCCTCAGCCAGTCGTTGTTCAAAAGCTGCCTGATTGCGTGGCCACGGTTTATTCAATAAAAAGCAACGGTCAACGGCGACTTGAATCAAATCGTTTTTCAGCTGTTCGCACGGTGTTAAATCACTGTGAATGTCATCGTAAGGCGAGGGCGGCACATTGCTATATTGCAAGCACATGGTTTTGATATCAGGCAAATGCTTTTGCAGATATTTGACCGTGTCTTTTTCAGCGAGCATAAATAGCCGGCGTAGTCCCTTAAACGTCTGGGTGTCAGCCTGAGCGCGGGTATCCAGTAACGTTAAATCAACATGATCGCCTTTATCAATTAACGCCGGATAAGCGGTGATTTCGATACCGTTTTGTTGCAATACAATATGTTCAGGCAATTCACCAAACGTCCAGTCAATCAGGCCAGTTTTTTCATAATCACTGTCCGGCATTTGCCTGAAACTGTCTGCGGCTTGTTTGGCCCAGTCATTTTTAAGCCGGGCTAAATCACGGCTTTCATCAAGCAATTTGCCGTTTTCATCAACCAAACGAAAATTCATCTGTAAATACAGCGGTAATTCTGCCATCCGCCAGTCATCTGGTTTGATATCTACGCCGGTCAATTTACGCAGTACCTCGCTAAGGGCTGGCAATAAAGCGCCCTGTTCCGGTGACATCAAATCCAAAGCCCGATCGGCATATTGCGGCACCGGAATCACATGCCGGCGCAATGATTTTGGCAAAGATTTAAGCAGGAAGATAACTTTATCGCGCAGCAAGCCCGGCACCAGCCATTCATAACGCTCAGGCTGCGTCTGGTTCAACAATGACAAGGGAATGGTCTGGGTGATGCCATCTTGTTGTTTACCCGGCTCAAAATGATATTCCAGCGGCAGGGCAACACGATTGACCAGCATTTGATCGGGGTAGGCATCGACCGTGACCTGGTCGGCCTCATGCTGCATCAATGCCTCACGGGTCAAAAACAGCAGATTGGGATCTTTTTGCTGGGCTTTTTTACGCCAGCGCTCAAAGCCAGCGCCATTGACGATATCTGAGGGGACTTGCTGCCGGTAAAACTCAAACAAGGCATCATCGTCAACCAGCACATCCCGGCGCCGGGATTTGTTTTCGAGGATGGCAATATCTTCAACCAACTGCTGATTATGCTTAAAAAACGGCGCACTACAGTTAAAGTCACCGGCAACCAATGCCTGGCGAATAAATATTTCATTGGATAAGGCACGATCTATCGGCCCGTAATGCACACGGCGGCGGCTGACAATCGGCAGACCATACAAAGTGACGCTTTCAAAAGCAGCAACTTGTGCCGGTTTTTTCTCCCAATGCGGATCGCTGTATTGACGGTTAACCAAATCACCGGCGACTGGCTCAATCCATTCCGGTTCAATTTTGGCAACAATGCGCGCATACAACTGACCGGTTTCGACCAGTTCAGCGGCCATGATCCATTTCGGCCCTTTTTTATGCAGTGCTGATCCCGGAAATATTCTCAGCTTCAGGTTCCGGGCACCGGTATAAACATGCTGTTCCGTTTTCGCGGCGATATTGCTTAATAAACCACTGAGCAGCGCCAGATGAATGCCCATATAATCGGCGGGCTGCTGGTTGGGCTTAAAGCCCATTTGGGTAACTTGCACATGCAGTTGCTGATAAATATCCAGCCATTCGCGTAGCCGTAAAAATGACAGGAAGTTTTCTTTACAAAACCGGCGTAACTTATTCTGTGATAAATGTTTTTTCTTATCGTGATACAGATCCCACAGCTTTAAAAATGCCAGAAAATCACTGCGTTCGTCCTGGTATTTTTTATGGGCTTCATCAGCAGCCTGCTGTTTATCCATCGGCCGTTCACGCGGATCCTGAATACTCAGGGCGCTGGCAATAATCAGCACTTCATGCAGGCTGTTCTGGGTATTGGCCGCCAACACCATCCGGGCAATCCGGGGATCAATCGGCAGTTTGGCCAGTTGCTGGCCAATCTCGGTGATTTGCCGTTGCCGGTTAACGGCGCCCAGTTCTTCTAACAGCCGGTAACCGTCGTTAATCATTTTCGGCGGCGGCGGATTAATAAACGGAAACTTAGCGGGATCGCCAAGCTTTAATGCGGTCATTTGTAAAATTACCGAAGCGAGGTTGGTCCGCAAAATTTCCGGATCAGTAAATTCTGACCGCGCTTTAAAATCATCTTCATCGTAAAGCCGGATACAAACACCAGCGGCAACCCGGCCACAACGACCAGAACGTTGATTGGCACTGGACTGGGATATTTTTTCAATCGGCAAGCGTTGAACTTTATTCCGAACGCTATAGCGACTGATCCGCGCCAGTCCTGGATCCACCACATAACGAATACCAGGCACCGTCAATGATGTTTCGGCAACATTGGTGGCCAGCACGATGCGCCTTGGGCCACCGGTTTTAAAGACGCGGTTTTGTTCAGAAGCGGATTGCCGGGCAAATAACGGCAAAATTTCGGTATTCGGCGGATGATGTTTACGCAATGCTTCGGAGACATCACGGATATCACGCTCGCCTGATAAAAACACCAGCACATCGCCGGGACCTTCCTTGCACAGTTCATCAACGGCAACGACGATGCCTTCGATAAAATCATAATCTTCGCTATCTTCATCCTGGCTCAGAAGGGGACGATAACGAACATCTACCGGATAGGTACGGCCACTGACTTCAATTATCGGCGCATCTTCAAAATGCTCAGAGAATCTTGCCGTATCAATGGTTGCCGAGGTGATGATCAGTTTTAAATCGGGCCGTTTCGGCAGCAGTTGTTTTAAGTAGCCGAGCAGAAAATCAATATTCAGACTGCGCTCATGGGCCTCATCGATAATGATGGTGTCGTATTGATTGAGAAATTTATCGTTCTGGGTTTCAGCCAGCAAAATCCCATCCGTCATCAGCTTGATATAACTGCGATCAGCACGAACCTGGTCATGAAAACGTACTTTGTAGCCGACCGTTTCGCCGATACTGGAATCCAGTTCTTCAGCGATACGAGTGGCAACAGTTCGGGCGGCAATCCGCCTTGGTTGGGTGTGACCAATCAGACCGCTGACACCACGGCCCAACTCCAGACAAATCTGTGGTAATTGGGTGGTTTTACCTGAGCCAGTTTCACCGCAGAGAATAATGACCTGATTATCAGTAATCGCTTTGGCAATTTCTGCGCGGCGGGCGATAACTGGTAAATTAGCATCCAGTTTCGGTTTGGGTATATTGCTCAGCCGGGTGTGGTAGCGCTCTGCAGAAGTGGCAATTTGCTGGGCCAGTTGCGCTAATCTTTTGGTATCCGGTGAGGTTTGTTGCTTTAAAGCCTGTACATTTCGCCGCAGCCGATGCCGATCCGTGAGCATGGTGCCAGACAGCATTTGTTCAAGTTGTTGTAGCGTGGGTGCGGTCAAAAGAAGGCCTGTCAGCTAAAAAATCGGTCGATTTAGCCACCATAGTATAAAGAAATTTGCAGTGTCCGTTGCCATAAGCCAGACAAAATAAAACCCGCCGGGTAAAAACCACGGCGGGTTGTCTGTTTAATCAGTCATTAACAGCCGCTATTATCAATTTTGCCATCGGGCATTGTGGTATTACAAAGCACAATACCGCGAACACTGGTGCCTTCCATTGATGCACCGGTCAAATCAGCACCGCTGAGATCACTGAAAATCATCTGCGCGCCATCTAAATTGGCATTTTTCAGATTAACATCAACTAAATGCGTGTAATCCATCAAAGCACCTTGCAATTGTGCACCTTCAAGATTTGCGCCATGCATTTTGGAATGGGTAAACCAAGCACCATTGAGTTTACTGTTTTGAAGGTTGATGCCTTTCAGGTTGGATTCACTCATATCAGCACCCTGCAAATCATGATCTGCAAGGGGCGCATCGTTGAGTGTGCAATGATGACACTGGTTTTCTTTCAGTAATCTCTTCAGATAAATTTCGTCATAGGCCATTGCACTGGTACTGACCAATAATGTCACCATTAACAATACTGATTTCATGCTGATTCTCCGACTAAATTTAACGACTTTTTTGCCAGCCGCCATGAAAAAAATGTTCTGCCAAAGGACGACGCTGTCGCGGTTTTAGTTCCCGTTCCATTTGTTCGGGGGTTAAATCATCAAGTGGCGCCGCATGGCCAATTGCCATCATTGACCATAAGTGCAAATCGTCGGGCAGGCCAAACGTTTTACGTACTTTTTCACCATCAAAACCACCCATTTGATGCGACATCAGTCCCATGGCTGTGGCTTGCAAACATAAACTGAGACTGGCAGCGCCGGTATCATAGCCGGTCCAGCGATTGGGCTCGTCCTTTTGGCGGAACGCGTCTACCGATGCAGCTAAAATCAACACAGGTGCATTTTTAGCCCATTGTTGATTGCCTTCAGCTAAACAATCAAAAGCTTGTTGCCAGCTATCGGCGTCATGATTCCGATCCCAGATAATGTAGCGCCACGGCTCATCACCAAAACAACTGGGCGCCCAGCGCGCGGCTTCGGTCAGCGCAGTAATTTCAGCTTCTGTGACCGGGGTATTGGCATCGTAAACCCGACCACTCCAGCGTTCGGCAATTACGTTTTCAATGGGTACTTCAGTATCGGCAGGTTTCTGAATCATGGGGGGGCTCTCGTTTGCTTGGTTACGGTAAGCTGATTTTCGGTATTTCAGCTGGCCGGTAAAAGCCGCCAATATGGCCAATGACCATCACTAAATCAGCGCCTGTTTGTTCGGCAATCTGCTCGAGCATTTGTTTCCGATCTGCGCGTTCCTGACCGCTGACACGTACTTTAATCAATTCGTGATGACTGAGTGCCTGCTCGATTTCATTGAGTACGTTAGGCGTCAAACCGCTGTTGCCAATCATTACCACTGGTTTTAACGGATGGGCGAGACCTTTTAAATAGCGTCGTTGTTTGTCATTCACTGCCATGGAAGTGTCACCTGTATTAAAATGCGCCGATTATATCAGGATAGCGGTATGGCTTTAACGAAAGATAAACAAGCACTTCACAAGTTCACCGTCACCACTGCACGAGGTATGTTGCCTTTGCTGACCACTGAACTGGAACAGCTGGGCATCCAGCAAATCAAACCAGAGGCGGGCAGCGTACGTTTTACCGGCACATTAAAACAAGCTTATGAAGTCTGTTTATGGTCGCGTGTCGCGGTGCGGGTATTAATGCCGATTGCTCATTTTGGCGCAGAAACGCCAGAGCAGCTTTATACCGGTATTCAAACAATTGATTGGTCGCAGCATATCGCTACTGAAAACGCCACGTTGGCAATCGACTTCAACAGTTTCCGTTCGAAAATTCATCATACTCAGTATGGCGCGCAGAAAGTTAAAGACGCCATTGTTGATCAACTGCGCGATAAATTTGGTCAACGGCCATCGGTGGATTTATTTCAACCGGATCTGCGGGTCAATGTTTATCTGAAACATAATCAGGCCATTGTCAGCATCGATTTATCCGGTGACAGCCTGCATAAACGTGGTTATCGAGTGCAACAAACCGAGGCACCACTGAAAGAAAACCTGGCAGCAGCGATATTATTAACAGCGGAATGGCCTAATCTGGCGCGCCAGGGTTGGGGGTTACTGGACCCGATGTGCGGTAGCGGTACATTTTTGATTGAAGCGGCGATGATGGCGGCCGATATTGCCCCGGGTTTAAATCGCAGCTATTTCGGCTTTTTGTATTGGCCACAACATGATAAGGCGGTTTGGCAGCAGTTAAAAGCCGATGCCGAACGCCGGCGGTTAAGTGGTTTGGGGCGTTTACCGGTGATTTCTGGTGGCGATGAAGATCCCAAAGCGGTTGTCGCGGCTCAGGCCAACATTGCGGCAGCAGGATTAGCCGATCGGATTGACGTCAGCGAGCGGCGTTTACTGGACTGGACCGCTGTCAGCCGGCAATTACCGGGGCAGGGCTTACTGGTTTGTAATCCGCCTTATGGTTCGCGGATGGGTAATGTCCGGGATCTGCATTTCCTTTATGAAAGCATCGGCAATATTTTGCAGGAAAACTTGCCAGCCTGGCGCTGTGCTGTGATTACCGATAACGCCAGTCTGGGCAAATTTACCGGTCTGACGTTGTTTGATCAGGTGCCATTTGATAACGGACCGATTGAATGTGAAGTGTTGTACTACCGTGCCATCAAAGCCAAACCACAAACAGTTCAAAAACGACCTGCTTCTGCGTGGCCACAAGCGGGTAAAAATGTATCTGAAGACGAGCAAACGTCAGTAGCAGCGCCAGCAGTGGCGCTTTCTGAAAATGCGCAGATGTTTGCCAATCGGCTGCAAAAAAACTTTAAACATTTAGCCAAATGGGCACGCAAACAGGATCTGGACTGCTACCGGGTTTATGACGCCGATTTGCCGGATTATGCCGTGGCTATCGACATTTACGGTGACAAAGTACATGTGCAGGAATACGCACCGCCGTCACAAATTGATCCACTCAAAGCCAGCCAGCGGCTGGATGATGTCATGCAAATTGTCCCGGAAATCCTGGCCATTAAACCGCAGCATGTGGCGCTTAAATTACGCCAGCGGCAGCGGGGCAGTAATCAGTATGAAGCGCAGGCGGCGTTGAAACAACGTTTTTCCGTTAATGAAAATGGGCTGCAATTTTGGGTAAATCTGACCGATTATTTAGATACCGGATTATTCCTGGATCATCGTCTGACCCGGCAATATTTGCTGGAAAATGCCCGCGGCAAACGCTTTTTGAATTTGTTTGCCTATACCGGCAGCGCCACCGTTTATGCGGCGGCAGGTGGCGCAGCATCAAGCTTAACCGTGGATATGTCCAATACTTACCTGCAATGGGCGCAGGATAATTTGCAGCTGAATCGGTTAGATGGTGCCCCGCATCAATTCCAGCGTGCTGATGTGTTGGTATGGTTAGATGAGGCTGTAGAACAGCAGCTGCAATTTGATTTGATTTTTGTTGATCCACCGACTTTTTCCAACTCCAGCAAAATGGCTGAGGTATTTGATGTACAGCGGGATCATGTCGCCATGCTGAGCAAAGTCGGCCAATTATTGAGCGAAGGTGGCCAAATCGTATTTTCCACCAATCGGCGAGATTTTAAATGGGATACCGCAGCGCTCAGCCAGTTTGCAATTAGCGATATCAGCAAAGCGACTTTACCGGCTGATTTTGCCCGCAACCCAAAAATCCACTATTGCTGGACGCTGGAAAAAATTAACGATTAATTGATGTTGCTCAGTGTCGCTTTAATGTCCTGCCAAAGCTGCTGATAGGCCTTGGCCACTGGCGTATTAGCGGCAAATGCTGACAGTGGTGCGCGAAAATCACCCATGCGTTCGACCACAGCTGCATAGGGAATGGCCGTTTGCAAACCATGTTTTAGCATCTTAGGTGGATGCGCGAGCATTATGCGGTGCATGGATCGGCGGCGATCCACCATATTAAAAAATGCATGCAGACGTTTTGGTTTTAAATCATGTTCTCTAAAAAAGTCGCGCGTTTGTTCAAAAGTACGCAGCGACAAATGTGTTGGGATCAGTGGCAAATACAGTGCATCGGCCGTAGCAAAAATTTGTTCGCTCAAGGTCGAAAAACTGGGTGGGCAGTCCAGAATAACCAAAGCATATTGCTCGCTGAACGGCGCCAGCAGTTTTTCGACTGGGTTACTTTTGTTATCCATGTCAGCCAGCATCACATCCAGCTGCCTGAATGAAAAATCAGCCGGAATAATATCCAGATTCGGGTAATCGGTACTTTTCACCAGTTCACCGATAGCCGTTTTACCACTCAGCACTTTTTTGGTTTCGCTTTTGGCTTTGGCTTTACGCTGCAATAACCAACTGGCCGCACCTTGCGGATCTAAATCCCAAAGCAGTGTAGGAATACCTTCATTGGCAGCATGCCAGGCAATATTAACGGCCGAGGTAGTTTTGCCAACACCGCCTTTAAGGTTAAAAAAAGCGATTTTTTCCATCAGAACGTAGCGGCCATTTTTTCCATTAAGTGTGTTTGTGCAGCCATTTTACTATCCGACTCTGAACTTTCGACGCGTTTGTATCGTCCATCGGCAGACAAAATCCAAGCCTGCGAATTATCATCTAGATAAAGCTTTAAATCGTCGAGGATACGCTGTCGCAATTTTTTCGATTCAATTGGAAAAGCGGTCTCTACGCGACGCAGCAAATTGCGTTTCATCAAATCGGCACTGGCACACCAGACTTCCGGATTGCCGTTATTCTCAAAATAAAACACCCGAGTGTGTTCTAAAAAGCGGCCGATAATACTGCGCACCTGAATGTTGTCAGAAAAGCCCTCAACGCCCGGTTTCAGTGTACAAATACCTCGAACAATCAAATCAATCTTAACGCCGGCCATTGAGGCCCGATAAAACGCTTGCACCATTTCTGGTTCCACCACGGCATTGGCTTTAATAATGATACGTGCCGTATTGCCGTTTTTGGCATGTTCTATTTCACGTTCGATTTTATCCAAAAGACCGGTATGTAGCGTGAATGGCGCATGCAGCAATTTGTGCATTTGCGGTACTTTACCGAGGCTGGTCAGTTGAATAAACAGGTTATTAACGTCTTCGCCCAGTTGTTTATCCGAGGTCAGTAAACCATAGTCGGTGTAAACCCGAGAGGTACTGCGGTGATAATTACCGGTCCCCAGATGGACATAACGGCGCAGCTTATGGTTTTCACGACGCAGGATCAGTAACATTTTGGCATGCGTTTTATAACCGACAATGCCATAGACCACGTGGGCTCCGGCTTCCTGTAATTTAGCAGCCAGTGCCACGTTCGCTTCTTCATCAAAACGGGCGCGCAACTCAACGACCACGGTTACTTCTTTACCGGCATGGGCTGCAGCAACCAAGGCATCAACAATCGGTGAACTGGCGCCAGTGCGATACAAAGTTTGTTTAATGGCCAGCACACTATTATCGGCTGCCGCTTGTTTAATTAAATCAATAATCGGCCCGAATGATTCATAGGGATGATGCAATAAAAAATCATCCTTTTTAATGCTGGCAAATAAATCAACATCACCAGTCATACCTGTAGGGCGACCCTGAGTAAATGGTTTGAATTTAAGATCTGAGCGTTCAACCAATGAATGCAGGGCCTGCAAGCGACTAAGGTTGACCGGCCCATTGACCAGGTAAACATTATCCTGATGCATGCCACATTGTTCGCGCAGGAAGTTGACCATGTCTTCAGGACAGTTATGGGCAATTTCCAGCCGTACTTCATCGCCATAGTTACGATGTGTTAATTCGTCTGCAATGGTTGCCAGCAGATCGCTGGTTTCTTCGGTATCAATCGCCAAATCACTGTTACGGGTCACCCGGAACTGGTAGCAGCCTTTGACTTTCATGCCAAAAAACAAATCTTCAGCAAAGGCGTGAATTATCGATGACAAAAACACAAAGTGATATTCGCCAGACTCAGACATCTCTGCCGGTAACTGAATAACCCGAGGCAGCGCGCGTGGCGCCTGTAAAATCGCATAACCGCGATTCCGGCCAAACGCATCTTTACCGACTAATGAGACGATAAAATTTAAACTTTTATTGAGCAAACGTGGAAATGGATGCGCCGAATCCAGCCCGATCGGACTCAGGATTGGCAGGATTTCTTCCTGAAAATATTGTTTCAGCCAATTGGTGTGGACATCGGTCCACATGGCGCGCGGCATAACGCGGATACCATTTTGCTCCAGCTCGGGCAGCAATACCTCATTAAGCACACTGTATTGTTCTTCAACCAGTTCATGAGCACGGTGACTGATCAACCGCAACGCTTCCTGCGCGCTGATTTGATCAGCTTCTAAGTAAGGATCGCCGATTTCAATTTGCTGGATAAGGCCGGCAACCCGGACTTCAAAAAACTCATCAAGATTGGTGCTGGAAATACACAGGTAATTCAAGCGTTCCAGCAGTGGCACATCAGTATCGAGTGCTTGTTGTAATACCCGCCAGTTGAATTCCAGCAAGCTAAGCTCACGGTTTAAAAAGAGATCAGGACTGTTTAAATCTATAGGTGTATGCATGTGGGCGAGTCTAGGTCCATTTAATGACAGTTTTGTGACAGGGATGTTGGCTTGTTTGATTTTTGAATCCAACGTTGCAGGTAATGAATTTATAGTAATTAGCCTACCACCAAAATTTACCGAAGTTTTCAGGATTCGCCCAAAAACGGCTGTTCAGCCAGTCACGCTTGGGCTGGTAATTTTCGATAGCGTAACTGTAAATGTGCAGACCATTTTTGCTGACTGCGACTTGATGCAGACCCAACGCCAGAAAGTCAGCAAATTGCCACCCTTGTTGCTGCGCTTTATCAGGATCGCTGATTAAAATGACATGAGGCGCAAATACATTGCGTAACGAACCCAACCATTGCTGTCCGTCGCTAACTGACAGGGTTTCGGTGAGATCACTGATAATGGCGACGTCCACTCGGTCCAAATCGCTGAGCTGTTGTTGCCGGAATGGTGTTGTCAGTTGCTTGGATCTGGTATCTTGAGCCGGATGCACACTGGCAATGACCAGTTCGCCGGCCAACAATAAACTTTGTGGCGAGAATTCCGCTAATAGCGGATCTAATAATTCACCAAGAGCATTAATATTATCCATGACTGAGCAGCATAAAACATCTGCCGCCTTCTGGGAACTCAAGCGACTTAGCGAAATGAGCCATGATGAGTGGGAATCGCTTTGTGATGGCTGTGGCCGCTGCTGTCTGCATAAACTCGAAGATGAGCAGGATGACCGTATGTATTACACGCGAGTCGCCTGTGATTTATTAGATATTGGCAACTGCCGCTGCAGCGATTATCCCAACCGGCAAACCCGAATGCCGGATTGTATTCAGCTCAGTGTCGAGCAAGCGCATTTATTCGACTGGTTGCCTGATACCTGTGCTTATCGTTTATTAGCTGAAGGTGAAAAATTGCCCAACTGGCATCCTTTAATTACCGGCGATCCACAATCCGTTATCACGGCCGGTGTTTCGGTACGCGATATTGCCATTACCGGCGATAAGGTCAGTGATATTACCGATGAAGTTATCGCCTTAAACAAACCCCATTATCCACATGACACCTGAAGAAAGCCGGGAATTTACCGCCCGCATGGAGCAGGCGGCCATCACCTTGTTGGCATTAGAAATTTATCGCAAACCCGATGACCTGGCGCGCCGTTTTGGCTTACCGGTGCCGGTGGTGCGTTATTGGTGGCGTAATACCGATCAAAAAACCCATCCGGTCGATCAAAGTGCTTTGTCACCGCGCGATGTTAAAGTGATTCGCAAAGCCAGCCAAACGCTGGAAGGCTGGGAAAAAATTAAACGCTACCGGCCGCCTTGCGGGGCCCGTATGGACAGTGGCAAACTCTGTAAACGCAGTGTCGCTATTCGGGCACCGGAAGGTTGGGCGTTTGGCGCTTTAGCCAATCGTTGCCGCTTACATGGCGGTCTCGCCAAACGTAACCGTAAGATAGTCAGTAACGACGCCGACTCTGAAGATTAAATGCCCAGGGCTTATGCTTATGATGCAATTCACGGTGTCGCTGTAAAAGATATTTTGCCCCGCTTACCGGTGTTGGCCAGTCAATTTAAAGTGCGTTGCTGGATGCCCCTAAGCAGCACGAAAATGCTGGATAATGCCAGCAAGGTGTTTGATAAATCAGGTGTGCACGGCGGCGCGATGCAGCCAGTTGCACCTCCCAGTGACCAATGTATGTATCGCAGTCATCCAGTATCGGTGACTTCTCAAGCGCAAGTAACGGCCGATAATAGTGAATCTAAAGCAGACAAAGCCAAACACATTTATCGCGGCCAAGTGTATCGAAGATTAGGGCAGGGACTTTTTTCGCCCGGCTGGATTGTGTGAAATATAAACAGACCTTGAGCTGTGGTTTAGCGTAAAAATCGTTACTATGTATGGCCTTCGTTACCAAAAAGTAGAGTCTTAGCATGCATGCCAGCGCAGCAGAATTTAATCAGGGTTTACTGCAATTTATTGATAGTTCGCCAACGCCATTTCATGCGGTGTTATCGATGGTTGAGGCGCTTGAGCAGGCCGGCTTTGCTGAACTCAGAGAATCTGACACATGGGGTGAATTGCCAGCCGGTAAATTTTTTGTCACCCGCAACAACTCATCGATCATTGCTTTTATTAAAACAGCGAAGCATTTGGCTGATACGGGTTTTGCTATGGTCGGCGCCCATACCGATAGTCCCTGTTTAAAAGTAAAACCACGGCCTGGTCAGGTAAACAACGGCCTTTGGCAGTTAGGCGTTGAAGTCTACGGTGGCGCCTTATTAAACCCGTGGTTTGACCGTGATTTATCGCTGGCGGGACGGGTCAGTTATCTTGATAAACAAGAACAGTTACAACATGCTTTGGTGGACTTTAAAAAGCCGATGGCGGTGATCCCGAGTCTGGCAATTCATTTGGATCGTGAGGTCAATCAATCCCGCATCATCAATCCACAGCTACATTTACCGCCCATGATTATGCAAACCGAACCGGGTGAAACACCGGATTTTCGAGCCTTGCTGGAGCAACAACTGAGCAGCCAATACCCGGATCGCACCATCGGTCAGGTGCTGGATTATGAAATCAGTTTGTACGATACGCAGCCGTCAGCGTTAACCGGTCTAAATGATGACTTTATCAGTGCGGCGCGGCTCGATAATTTACTAAGCTGTTACACAGGGTTACAGGCATTATTAGCCAGCGATGGCAAACAACCGGCCATGCTAATTTGCACCGACCATGAAGAAGTTGGCAGTATGTCTACCGCTGGCGCGCAGGGTAATTTTTTACAAGCGGCATTACAACGACTGGCACCGGCACCAGAGGCTTTTCAGCGGCTGGTGGAGCATTCCTGGATGATTTCAGCGGACAACGCTCATGGCATTCATCCCAATTATGCTGACCGGCATGATGCCAGTCATGGACCGCTGCTGAATCAGGGCCCGGTGATTAAAACCAATGCCAATCAGCGTTATGCCACTAATAGCGAAACCAGTGCCCGTTTCCGGCAAATTTGTCAGCAAGCCGATGTGCCGTTGCAGGATTTTGTGGTGCGCACCGATATGGCATGTGGCAGTACCATTGGCCCGTTAACCGCCGCACAAATTGGCGTCAAAACATTGGATATCGGCGTGCCGACCTTTGCCATGCACTCGATTCGGGAGTTGGCCGGCAGTCAGGATGGCTGGCATTTATATCGCGCTTTAAAGCATTTTTTCAATTAAGAACTAAGGAAATACCCAAACTATGTCAGAAACAGTTGATGACTTAACCGTGACCTATCAAGAAGGCGAATTAATGACCGTTAAGGAGCTGGATAAGGTCGTTTTATCCAAAGGCGCCTGGGCGACAGTCATGTTTCGCTATCAGGATCTGGATCGCAAAACCGGTGAATTTGGCCCTGATAAATACACGATTCGCCGTTATCAAAAACGCAATGGCGAATACGGCCAGCGCTCGAAATTTAATATTTCCAGCAAGGATCAGGCGCAGCAAATTGTCACCGCTTTAACGGGCTGGATTAAAGACTGATACCGCGCCTATGAACAAAAGTCTGTTAACCAATCTGATTGCAGCAGCAGTGGTTGGTGTGGGGTTATGGTTACCGGCGCCGTGGCGGGAACCGGTATTAACGACCGGCTTATTTGCTTTGGCCGGCGGTTTGACCAACTGGTTAGCGATTCATATGCTGTTTGAGAAGATCCCCGGCCTTTATGGATCGGGGGTCATCGCCGCTAAATTTACGGCGTTTCGCCAAGCGATTGAAGATCTGGTGATGCAGGAATTTTTTCATCCGGCGCAGATCAGTCGCTTTATCGACGATTTACATGGCCGCGAATCGCAGCACCTCAACCTCGAAGCGATTATTGAATCTGCTGATTTAACACCGGCCTGGCAGTCGTTGATTGATACGATTAAAGCATCATCATTTGGCAGTATGTTGTCGATGTTCGGTGGTGATAAAGCGCTGGAACCGTTAAAAACACCATTCATCAGTAAGATCCAGCAGGCCTTAAATGATATTGCCCATAGCGACGATTTTCAGCAGCGCCTGAAAGTGCAACTGGGGCAGGGCAGCAGTGCCGACAGCCTGCATCAGCAGATATCACAGATTGTCCATCAACGCCTTGATGAACTGACACCGGAAATGGTGAAAGACATCATCCAGCAAATGATCCGTCAGCATTTAGGCTGGCTGGTGATTTGGGGTGGGGTGTTTGGTGGTTTACTGGGTCTGGTTGCCAGCTTTATCCCATTTTGACAACAAGTACAGAACTTTGCCGGCTGTGTCAGGCACCGGCAAATTTTTATATCGAGAGCCGCAGCCGGACGTTTTTACAATGTAGTGGCTGTCAATCAATACAAGTTGCCGCACAACAATTGCCCGATGCCGAACGTGAAAAAGCACTGTATTTAACCCATAACAACGATGTCGATGACATGCGCTATCAGGCATTTGTGTCGACGGTGACGCAAGCGATTTTAGCTGAGCAAACCCCAGATAAAACCGGTCTTGATTTTGGTGCTGGTCCGGGGCCGGTCATCAGCCATCAGTTGACTCAGAATGGTTATAAAATCACACTTTATGACCCATTTTTTCATAATAATATCAATGCATTAAACGGTAAATATGATTTTATTATCAGCTGTGAAGTTATCGAGCATTTTCATCAACCTGCACTTGAGTTTGCACGCTTACGTACTTTATTAAAGCCGGGTGGCAGCCTGTATTGCATGACCGATCTGTTCTCACAAACAGTAGATTTTGCTAACTGGTATTACAAAAACGATCCAACGCATGTGTTTTTCTATCATGTCGATTATTTGCCGCAGATGGCCCAACGTTTTGGTTTTAGCAAATGTCGCCAGGACTGCAGGTTAGTGGTTTTCAGCGTTTAGGAAAATTGCTGTTGAATCGCCTTTGCTGCGCTGGTTGGCAGGCTGATAAGCAACGTCACATTGTCGGTAAATTGCTGATCGATGATGTGCCCATTGCACTGTTTTAATTGGTATTCGAGCATTTGCAACTGACTGTAATCAATTGTCAGCGTTAATTGCCGCATGGCCACAAACGGCTGTAATGTAGCCGCTGCTAACGCTTGCTTGGCGGCATTGCCATAGGCGCGGGTCAAACCGCCCGTACCGAGTTTAATGCCACCAAAATATCGAATGACGGCAACGACCGCATTAATTAAATTTTCGCCTTGCATCGGCGCCAGAATCGGTCTGCCCGCAGTGCCTGATGGTTCACCGGCATCATAAAAGCGTTCGGTGATAAACCCCTCAGGCTGGCGGATGCGCCAGGCAAACGCCAAATGATTGGCATTGGCATGTTGCGCCGCCAATTTGCGTAATTGTTGCAATGCTTGTTGCTCTGATTCACAAGGCATGGCAACGGCGATAAAGCGCGATTTTTTGACTTCACTGTCAACGCTGGTGATATCAGCTAACACTTGAAAATTGCTGGTCATTTATCAGTGGCAGCGGCTTTGGCTATAGGAAAAAACATGCCGACAATTTACCATACTGGATTTTGAGCTTGTTTATCTTTCATCTCCGCCGCTGTTATGAGCTGAAAAATAAATAAGCCATTGCCTTACCCACTGTTGGGAATGGCGTTATTTCATCAGGAAGTTAGTTTGTCAGATAGTGAATATGCAATAGGTCAGCGCTGGGTCAGCCACAGCGAAGCAGAATTGGGTTTGGGGATAGTTGCCGCCATAGACGGTCGGCGCCTGCAGGTGGAATATCCCGCTGCAGAAACCAGCCGCACGTATGCTATTGATAATGCGCCATTAAGTCGCGTCAGTTATCAGATTGGGGATCATTTCAAGGATGCCGACGGTCGCAAACTGACGGTGCAGCAATTGCAGCAAATCAATGGCTGCTGGGTGTACTTGGCAGCTGATTCCGATGACGAACTGCATACCATTCATGAAATGCAGTTAGACAGCGCCGTACAGTTCAGTGAACCGCAGCAACGTTTATTTGCCGGGCAGATTGATAAAAACTATATCTTTAATTTGCGGCTGAAAGCCTTGTCGCATCATCATCAGGTCCGGCAAAGTCTGCTCTACGGCCTGATCGGGGCTCGCGCGCAATTATTACCGCATCAGTTTTATATTGCTGCCGAAGTCGGCCAGCGTCATGCGCCGCGGGTATTGCTGGCTGATGAAGTCGGCCTGGGTAAAACGATTGAAGCTGGCCTGATTTTGCATCAACAATTGCTCACCGGACGTGCTCACCGAGCGCTGATTATTGTGCCGGAATCTTTACTGCATCAATGGCTGGTGGAAATGCTGCGCCGCTTCAATCTGGCATTTACCATTATTGACGCTGAACGATTTGCCGCACTGCAGGAAGATGAGGACATCAATCCATTCGACAGCAGTCAACTGATATTGATGTCATTGCAGAGTTTGCAGGCAGATAGCACCATGCAACAAGCGGTCAAAGCCGCTGAATGGGATATGTTGATTGTTGATGAGGCACATCATTTACATTGGCAGCCAGATGCGATAAGCCCGGAATATCAACTGATTGCCGATCTTGCAGGGCAAATTGCCAGTGTGTTGCTGTTAACTGCAACACCACAACAACTGGGCCTTGCCGGCCATTTTGCCCGGCTACGTTTGCTGGATCCGCAGCGTTATCATGATCTCGCTGCGTTTGAACAAGAACAGGAGCAATACGCAGAGATCAGCGATTTATTAACACGCCTGCTGGCGATACAAGACGCCGATGCGTTTGCTGAAGATAAGTCACTGCAAACCGCTTTAGCTGACAAACTTGATGCTGAGTTAATCGGACAATTACAGCAAGGTGAACAGTTTACCGGGGCGAAAAATCAGGCGCGTTGTCAATTACTGGATCAATTTGGCACCGGCCGGTTGTTATTCCGTAATAGCCGCGATGCTATTAGTGGCTTTCCAGAACGGCAGTTAATTACCCATGCTTTGGACTGGCCGGATGACGTTGCCAGTGATTTCCAGCGGAGTTTGCATCCGGAAACAGTGCTGGGTGAGGATTGGCTGCAAATCGATGCGCGGGTGGCCTGGCTGCTTGAATTATTAAAACAGCAACGTGGCCAGAAGTTGCTGCTGATTTGCGGACTTGCATCGACTGCCGAACAACTCGAACAGTTTTTGCGGGTTCGCCATGGCATCCGCAGTGCCGTTTTTCATGAAGGCATGTCGCTGGTCAACCGGGATCGGGCGGCAGCTTATTTTGCAGATGATGACGATGGCGCGCAAATTTTGATCTGCTCGGAAATCGGCAGTGAAGGGCGTAACTTCCAGTTTTGTCATCAGTTGATTTGTTTTGATTTGCCAGCCAGTCCAGACTTACTGGAACAACGCATTGGCCGCCTGGATCGGATTGGCCAACGACAAACTGTCATCATTCATGCACCGTTTTACCAAAACACTGCTCAACAGCGTTTATTGGATTGGTATCACCAGGGCATTAATGGTTTTGAGCAAGTGCAAAAAACCGGTGAAGTCTTGTTGGAAGAATTTATTGAGCCACTGAGCATGCTGCTGCTTGAACCGGCTGATGAAGCTGCGGCAGCGCAGCTTATCCAAGCGACTGCAAAACGGCGTGACACGCTTAATAAAGCCTTGCAGCAGGGCCGCGATAAATTACTGGAATGGCATTCTTTTGATGCGCTTAAAGCGGAGCAAATTCTGGCCGAAGTGGATGCTGCCAGCCGGCCCATGGAATTGGCTGATTTTGTGTCAGATTTTTGTGATGCGTTCGGTATTGAACAGCAAGTGCACAGTACCGATAGTATTATTTTACAGGCCGGCGACCAAATGCTGCAGCATGATTTGCCTGGTTTGCCCGAAGATGGCATTACCGGCACTTATCAGCGTCATAAAGCGCTGGCCCGTGAAGATATGGCTTTTTTGACTTGGGAACATCCGTTGGTCAGTAGTGCTTTGGATGCCGTCATCAGCAGCGACATGGGGAATACCGCTTTTTGTACGTTGGCCAGTGACACTATACCAGCGGGTAGTTTATTGCTTGAGGCGATATTCAGCTTTGAAGTCAGCGCGCCAGCGTCATTGCAAGTTCCACGCTTTTTATCGCAGCAATTTCAACGTTTACTGGTCAATGAACAAGGTCAGGATTTCAGTGAAGCTTTCCCACATGAACAATTGGCACGTCTTGCTGGTCGGATTCCCAAAGCTACAATCCGGCAGTTGGTCAGCCATGCACGTTCACGCATCGAAAATTTAATTGCCAAATCTGCTCAGCGAGTGGATACCTTAACAGCGCAATGGGTGAACAATGCCTTACACAATGCTGAACAATTACTTGATAATGAGTTGAACCGTTTACAGCAACTGGCCAAACGTAATAACAATATCCGGTCGGCAGAAATTGCCTATTTGCAAAAAATTAAAACGGATACTGTTAAAGCCATTAAAACGGCACAGTGGCGACTTGATGCGATCCGCGTGGTGATTGTCACCGAAGCAGATCAAAGTGTCACAAATTAAGGAAATCCTATGCGGCGTGGTTTGGTAGCGGTCATTATTGTGGCAATAGCAATTGCTGGCTTTGTCTGGCTGAAAAACAGTGTGCCAACAACACCTGCAAAAGCCCGCCAGACACCCGCTGTTAAGGTTAAAACCATCACTGTCAGCAAACAAAGTCTGTCACCGGAAGTCATGTTATATGGCCGGCTGGAATCACCGGTAGCCAGTACGTTGACTGCTGCTGTTGAAGCGGATGTTAAAACCTTACATGTGTTGGAAGGTGACACAATCAACAGTGATAGCCTGTTACTTAGTCTGGATGATACCGAGGCAGATATTTTGCGCCGGCAACGCGAAGCAGATGTGGCGGAAATTAATGCACAGATTGCTACTGAACAAGCGCAGTTAAAAAATAACAGGGCTTTGTTAGCCACCCAGCAAACATTACTGGATTTGACCCGTAAAGCTGTCGAGCGGGCGCAAACGCTGCAAGATCGTAAACTGGGGTCACAAGCTTTAATTGACGAAGCAGCGATCAGTCAGCAGCAACAACAGTTATCTTTGCAACAATTACAATTTGCCATTACCGATCAACCGCTGCGAATTGCCGCACTGAAAGCGTCCCTGCAACGTGCCGAAGCCTTGTTGGATCAGGCTGAAGTTGATGTAAGGCGCACTAAAATTCGCGCGCCTTTCGCTGGCCGGATCGCTGATATTCAGGTGGCGATTGGCGAGCGGGTCAGAGCCGGTGACCCGCTGCTGCAACTGTACGATCCGCAGCAACTGGAATTACGGGCTTTGATTCCATCACGCTATCTGAATGCCGTGCAACAGGCTTTTAACAGTGGCCAATCTGTAATGGGGACGGCGCAGGTCAATGGTCAGGAGTATCGATTCGCGTTAAGACAGCTGGCCGGTGCAGTACAGGCTGATAGCGGTGGTCGTGAAGGCTTGTTTCAATTACAGGGAAATACCGCGTCTCTGGCGCTGGGCAGCTTTATCAGTTTGCAACTCAAGCTGCCGCCACAGGCTGATTTAATTGCTTTGCCATTCACGGCACTGTATGGCATGAACACCGTTTACCGGGTGACCGATGATCGCCTAGAAACGTTAACGATTGAAAAAGTCGGCGAACGCTTATTAGCTGATGGTCGACAGCAATTATTAATCCGTAGTCTGGCTTTAAATAACGGTGACCGGCTTATCACTACACAATTACCCAATGCCATCAGCGGTTTATTGGTTGATCCACAATGATCAACGAACACCACCGTGATTTGATTGGCATTTTTGCCCAACATCGGGTAGCCAGCAATTTGCTGATGGTGGTAATGATTTTGCTCGGCATCTTGGCGCTGAACCGGCTCAATACCCAATTTTTTCCGACCTTTGCGCTGGATGTCGTTAATGTTCGCATCGATTGGCGCGGTGCGAGTGCTGAGGATGTGGAAGAAGCGATTACCCGTCAGGTTGAACAAGAATTACGCAGCGTTGACTATGTCAAAAAAATGACCTCCACATCATCGTATGGCGGAGCCGTTATCGCGCTGCAGTTTTATGAAAAAACCGATATGGGGCCAGTGCTGGATCAGGTCAAAGACAAGGTCGCACAATTACGTAACTTGCCATCTGACAGTGAAATACCGGAAGTCACGTTAATCGCCCGTTATGAAACGGTCGCACGGGTTTTGTTGAGCACTGATGGTAAACGTGAAGAACTGCGTGAACTGGCGCAGCAATTTGAGCGTGAGTTATTGGACAAAGGCATTTCTCGCATCAATCTCAGTGGTTTACCTGCTGAAGAAATGGCCATTCAGCTGCAAAATGCCGATCTGGCCGCACTGGGCATGAGTTTTGATGAAGTGGCGACACGCATTGCCGCACTGAGTCAGGATTTACCGGCGGGTGAAGTTGGTAATGATGAAGCAGCCAGGCAACTGCGTAGTCTGAATCAACGCCGTAGCGAACAGGCCTTTGCTGACCTACCGCTGCGATCTGATTTTCAGGGTGGCCTGGTAAAGCTGGGGGATATCGCCGATATTGAACGACGGCCCATGCGTAATCAGGTTGCCTTGTTTCATGAAGGCCGGCCCGCTGTTGAAATCGAATTACAGCGTACCGAAAATGCTGACTCGCTGAAATCTGCACAAATTCTTGAAGACTGGCTGGCTGAGCGTCAGCAGCAATTGCCACAAGGCGTGCATATGCAGGTTTATGATGCCGGCTGGCAATTGATTGCAGAGCGCATTAATTTATTGCTGAAAAACGGCCTTGGTGGCTTGGTTTTAGTGTTGGCAACACTGTTTCTGTTTTTACATGGCCGTATCGCTTTCTGGGTGGCGGTGGGTATTCCGGTGTCGTTTATGGCCGCGCTGTTTGTGCTGTATTTACTGGGCGGCAGCATCAATATGATCAGTTTATTTGGACTGATTATGTCGTTGGGGATTATTGTCGATGATGCCATCGTCGTCGGTGAAGACAGCTTTAGTCATTTTCAAAAAGGCGAAGCATCGCTGAGTGCTTCTGAGGGCGGTGCCCGCCGGATGCTGGCGCCAGTTTTATCGTCGTCCTTGACCACCATCGCCTCATTCATTCCGTTGATATTGATAAGTGGCATTATTGGCAATATTTTGTTTGATATTCCATTTGTGGTGATTTGCGTCATCATTGCATCGTTAATCGAATGCTTTTTGATTTTGCCTGGTCATTTACGTCAAAGCTTTTTAAAAATGCACAACGTCAAGCCATCGGCACTGAGACTTAAGCTGGATACCGGCTTTGACTACCTGCGTGACCAGTTATTCCGGCCTGTGGTTACTCAAGCGGTGACCAACCGTTGGATCACGGTGAGTTTGGCCCTTGCCATGCTGATTCTGGTGATTGGGTTATTGGCTGGCGGCCGTATCAGTTTTACGTTTTTCCCCTCGCCGGAAGGCACCACGGTCTTGGCTAACGCCCGATTTGTGGCTGGTACACCACAATCTGAAGCCGAAGCTTTTTTAGCGCATTTAAACCAAACACTAGAACAAACCCGGCAGGGCTTAGATCAAGATGTGGTCGAACTGGCTGTTAGCAAAGCCGGTACTGCGGGCACCGCCGGCGGTGGTAGTAGTGGTCAAAATGATGAACGGTTTGTCTCGATGCAGTTGGAGCTGATTTCACCGGATAAACGTGAAATGCGAAATCAGGATTTTATTAATCTCTGGCAACAGCAGATTGAAATCCCTGCCGGTATGGAAACGTTTACCCTCTCGGAAAGGCGTGGTGGGCCACCGGGTAGTGATATTGATGTTCGTTTAAGCGGTGCCAGGGCCCCGGTCCTGAAACAAGCTGCGCTGGACGTCGCCCGCCAATTACAGACTTATCCCGGCATCAGTGCCATTGAAGATGATATGCCTTATGGCCAAGAGCAATTGATTTACCGGATCAAAGGGCAGGGCGAGGTTTTGGGGCTGACCGTTGACAATGTTGGCCGGCAATTACGCGCGGCGTTTGATGGCCAGCTGGTGCAAATTTTTCAGGATGGTGATGACGAAGTTGAAGTACGGGTGATGTTGCCAGAAGCCGCGCGCAACACTCAGGCCACGTTAGAGCAATTACAATTGCAACTACCCAATGGTGGCAGCGTACCGTTGGGGTCGGTGGTGATGCTGGAAGCGCAGCGTGGATTTGATGTATTACGGCATACCAATGCGCAGTTGGCAGTGCATGTCACGGCAACGGTGGATGCGGATGTTAATAATAACAATCGTATTTTGGCCGATTTAGACGCAGACTTTCTGCCCGAGTTAGCGGCACAATACGGCATTCAGTATGCCTTTGAAGGCCGCGCCGAAGAACAGGCCGATACCTTGGGCGATATGCGCCAGGGTGTGTTACTGGCATTTGCATTGATTTATATTGTCCTGGCCTGGGTGTTTGCCTCTTATGGCTGGCCGTTGGTCGTGATGATGGCAATTCCGTTTGGGCTTATCGGTGCCATTAGCGGTCACTGGTTGATGGGACTGGATTTAACCATATTGTCGTTATTTGGTATATTCGGTTTGTCTGGCATCGTCGTCAATAACGCTATTATTCTGGTAACTTTTTTCAAAGATTTACGCCAGCAAGGACTGGACACCGACATGGCCATTATTGAAGCTGCCGTATTGCGTTTGCGGGCTGTGTTGTTAACGTCTTTAACCACTATTGGCGGCCTTGGCCCGTTATTATTCGAGACATCCCGGCAGGCGCAATTTTTAATTCCGATGGCCGTTTCAATTTCGTTTGGACTGATGTTTGCCACAATATTGGTGTTGCTGGTGATCCCTGCGCTGTTGTCCATCCATGAAAGCATCGCCCGGAAACTGATGCCAGCCAGTTATTAAGCTGCTAGGCTATAAAAAAAACGATACGGAAAATAATATGCGCGCTGCAATTTTCATAACGGCGATGGCTGCCGCTGTTGCCAACTTGGTTGTTTTGCCGGTCATAGCTGACGATGCCGTGACCCTGAAAAGTCTGACTAATTATGTCTACCAGAAAGAACCGGCGCGGCAAGGTGAAAGCAGCCTGCAAAATCTCAGTGATGCCCGTAACACGCGTGCTTCGACTTTGTTTGCTGAGGCGGCAACCATTAGCTTTAATCATTTTAATGACGGTATTGGCAGTGGCGATGGTCTTCGTGAATATGAAAGTGCTGTGTCGATGCCGTTATGGCTGCCGGGACAAAAACGTCAGCAACAAAACTGGTCACAGGAACTGGCCAATCAACTGCCTTATTATCAGCAGCGTTTAAGGTTACAGGCATCAGCTGTCGTCAGACAGCATGTTTGGCAGGTGATGCAAGCCGCTGCCGAAGTACGCCAGGCCGAAACTATGCTGGACAACGCCAAAGCCTTGAAAGACACTGTCGATAAACGCGTTGCAGCAGGTGATTTGCCAGAAACCGAACAATTATTAGCTGAAAGTCATTTGCTGTCGATGCAAAACCAACAGCAGCATGCTCAGAACCTGCTGCAAAAAGCCATTAATCAATATCACTATAAAACCGGCCAGCGCAGTTTGCCGGTTGATGTTGAAGAAGCCTTGTCACCACAACGTGAAATCACAGCCGAGCATCCGCTATTGGCGGAGCTGGGTCAGCAAGTGACAACTTTGCGTAGTGAAATGCATAATGCAAAATATGCGAGTGCCGTTAATCCAAGCGTGTCAGTAGGTGTCAAACGTGAGCGCGGTGCCGGCAATGAAGCATTCAACAATAGTCTCGGTATTGGTGTGACTATGGCGCTGGGTCATAAACCCTTTAGCGAGCCGGCAATTGCTGGAGCCGCCAAGGCCATGGCTGATGTCGAAATTCAGCGTCAGCAATTAAAAGCCGAGCTGGAAGCACAGCTGATTTCCCAGATGGATCAATTACTAGCGCAACAGGCGCAGCAGAACATACTTAGAAAACAATATGCGGTCAGCGAAGCTTATTTAGAGCGTCAGCAAAAGAGTTTTGGATTTGGTCAGATTGATTTAATGACATTGCTTCGCGTCGAAGCTGAGGCCAACGATAATCGGGCCCGCATACAAATGCTGGAAATCGCCATTGGTCAGACAATGGCGCAAATCAATCAAACTTTAGGCGTGATTTTATAGTTAAAACTGACCCGATCGCATACGTTGTTCCAGATCCTGCCATAACGATAAACGTGAAGCGTCGCCAACCCGCTGGCCTTCACCACGCGATTTAGCCAGCCATAAACCGGCACCATTAAAACTATAAACCGGCACTAAATCATTGCGCCGGTTGGCAGATTCAATTTCAGTAATCAAGTTATCCAATACCAGTGGCACGGAACGGTTGGTTTCATAATAGGTTAAAACCATATGTGCCTGATCGAGTTCAACCGCTTTTACGTAGGTGATACGTAACTTGTCTTCATCCACACCGAGTGCTTTGAGCGTGAAATATTTGGCAATGGAATAATCTTCACAATCGCCGGCACCAATCGCTAACATTTCAGCCGGCGTCGCCCAGTAATCCTCTTTGCCCCACAATAAAATGTCGTCAATAAACTGTACATTGCTGTTAAAAAATCTATTAACAACCTCCAGCTTTTCTTTTTCGGGCAGTTGTTTGGAGTCTTCAATAAGTGCTTGCCAGTCTTCAAAGCGCTGACGGGCAAAGTGATCATGTTTGGCTTCAATTCGTGCTAAAAATGCTTCGGAAAAATCCAGATCGGCCCACAGCGGCCAGGATAGCAGCGTTAAACTGCTTATCAAAGCCGCTGTTAACCAGCGAGATGTCCGATGCAAAGGCATGATTGTTAGCGGCTGATGCCAAATAAGCCGACACCGCGCACATAATCAAAGTCTTCTTCTTGACTGACACTTTCAGCAAGCACTTTGATTTCTAGCAAGTTGGCAACTTCCTGAATCATATCAAGGAAATCCGGTTTGCTATTGTGCTGACGAATATCCGTGGTTAAATCGCGGGCAAGACGAATGTAATTAATATGCAGGTCTTTGATTTGTTCCACCGGGATCACGTCACTACTATAGCGTTTCAGCAGAGTGGTGGCCCCCAGCCCCCTGATAAACAGACTGAAACCACCAAAGGTATGTTGATTTTTTGCAGCAGCATAAGCGGTGACACTAAACGCCAGCAGTTCCACGGGTAAGGCAAACTGCTGTAGCCGATCGCGCAACCAGTCTTGGAAATCTTTAGAAGCCACCGATTTCATCGACAGATTAATGGTCACAGGCGTGCTGACTTTTTGCTGTTCCATCGTTGCTAATATTTTGCTGACAATGGTGCGATCCAGTTGTTCAACCAACCCAAATTCCTCAGCCATCGAGAAGAAGGTCCCAATCGGCAATTCTTGTCCGGCGACATCACGCACCACGGTAAAGGCTTCCATCATGACTTGAACCGGGCCTTCATTGGCGTAGTTATATGCCTGATTGGTAAAGGTAATTTCCGGCGTATTGTTATCAATGGCTTGACTGACAGCAGCCTTCCAGGCCCGGTCACTGATAGTGCTGAGTGAATCCTGCTTGATAAAGTAGGCATTGGCGCCAATCAATTTGGATTGCTCATAGGCCTCGATCGCTGCCGGTATAAGCCGGTCAAACTCGCTGCTGCGGCCAAACGCGATAATCCCCATATGCAACAAATCCGGGTCAGCATACTGCTCACCAAGCGTTGCAACAGCTTTTTGCAATTTGTTGGCAAAACCGGTGATAGTCTGCTGATCGCTGTCCGGATAAAGAATGGCAAACTCAGAGCCATATAAACGATAAGTTTGTATTGGACTACGATCCTGCTGTTTAATCATATTGGCAAAATCCACCAACAGTCGATCAACAACTTGTTTACCTTCATCTCGACCAATGCCCGCCAAATCATCGAATTTGAGATAAATGACGTGGCCCGTTTGGCTTGCTGACAAAGCCGTTTTGACATCAACATGAAAAGTCTGCTGGTTAAATAAGCCGGTCAAGGCATCACGTTTCAGGCTATCACTTAGATTTTCCAGTTTGCTGTTAAGACGGGCAATCATGCCGCCTATTTTGCCTGACATGCTGTTCATTGACCGGGCGACATTTTTAACTTCCAGTGTCCAAGGCATTTTATCAATGGTGACAAAGTTGCCAGCAGAAATCTCATTGGCTTGTTTTTGAATATCTTTCAATGGCTTAAGTGTCAGCCTTAATACGGCGATCAGTAATAAAATCGCTCCCAATAAAATTATTAATGAGAATGTCAGGGTCGATTTAAATTGCTCATAAAGTTTTATATAACCGTAACCGGGGTTGCTGGTGACTGATAAAGTGCCGCTGATATTCCAGCCAGAGCTGATTTCCGACACCGCTGTGGCTGTTTTCAATGGCAGCATTTCAACAAGCCAGTTGGGCACCCCTTCGACTTCTGACGGGTTGGTTAACTTGACCAGTTCTTCACCATCAATGTTATGCAGACGCATTTCTTTATAATAACCGGTATCAAAAATGGCGTTCATCATCGTGCGCAGAATCGGATCTTGTTCATCCAACATATGAGGGCTGAGCGACAAACCGAGCGAAGTCGCCGTATCTTGCATATGAATTTCTGATTCCACCTGCAAATAGCTACGAATATTGTTCATGCTTAGCGAAAAATTCACCGCAAACACAATTAAAAAGATCAAAGTAATCAAAATTAGTAACTGCTTTGAAAGTGACATAGCACATCCCCGCGATAGGTGATTGAAACGACAATAAAAACTGGCAAAAAAGGACCTACCAACACAAGCCCCAACAATACCCTGCCACCTGCTGCAGAGCAAGGGATAAAGGCACTTTACACCAGGTAATCTTTTGTTTTGACTGGGCGATTGCTAGGATCACCGTTTATTAATCGCCACAGGTTATACCGATGTTGACTGTTTTAGCCCAAATGGCGCTGTTAATTGCCTGTGGCGCTGTCTGGCAAGTATTGGCCCCCAGACATATTCCAGCACCGGCACATCGCCGGGCGCTGACCGATCTGGTGTTTTATATTCTGTTGCCGGCATTGATTATTGATGTCATCTGGCAAACCGAATTGTCTGTCAATTCTCTGCAAATCTCAGTGGTGGCAATGACCGCGTTGGCAGGTTCAATGCTGGCGATGTGGTTGGTATTAAAATTTATCAGCGTAAACCGGCAACAAACAGGGGCATTATTGCTGGCGGCGACATTTCCAAATGTTACCTATCTTGGTCTACCAGTATTGGATCAGGCACTAGGCAGCTGGTCGAATTCACTGATTTTACAATACGATTTATTTGCATGTACGCCGGTGTTGATGACGTTTGGTATTTTGCTGGCCCGGCATTTCGGTACATCAGATGTCAATTTGCATCCCCTGAAAGCCTTATTGCGGATCCCACCATTGTGGGCCGTCACCATTGCCGTTTTGCTGAATGTTTTTGATGTTAACCGGCCAGCCATTATTCATGACGCGTTGCAGACATTATCGGGTGGGGTAGTGCCATTGATGTTGATTGCCCTGGGCATGAGTATTCGCTGGCAAAGTCTGCATATCCGGCTGCTGCCTTTATTGTTGCCAATCGTGGTGATTAGTTTGCTGTTGGCGCCTGCTATTGTCTGGTCGCTGACGCAGTTCATTGATTTACCGTTACAAATCGCGCAGACAGTGGTTTTAGCTGCTGCGATGCCGACGATGGTATTCGGCTTTGTTATCTGTGAACAATACGAACTTGACAGTACTTTATATGCGGCAGCAGTCACCTTAACCACTTTAGTTTGTCTGCTGACGTTACCGATTTGGTTTTACTGGGTCAGTTGATCCTGCCAATTAAAGCCGGCAGCGATGATCGCTACTTTCAGTAAAGCTATGGCACCTTGAACCTGTTGCTGTTCACCACGCAGGCTCATTTCGATATGAGGCGGTTCGGCTAATCGCGGTAGGCTGGAAAGTTTCAGGTCAGGGTAATCACGATCCAGTTGTTGCATGATCCCTAATAAATCAGACTCACGACCGCCGCGAACAAAAATGATTTCTTCATACGCCGGGCGCTGATTTTTTAAGTTGGCATACAGATTATCCAAAATCCAGCGGCACATTGGCCAGGCCATTTCAGGAAAACCGGGCATAAAATGATGATGACCAAAGCTAAACCCTGGCACTTGGTTTACTGGATTGGGAATAATATTGGCACCCTCTGGTAAATAGCCCATCAGAATACGGTTGGGATAGGCGCTTTCGGCAAATCGTTTTTCGATTAATGCCACCGCTTCAGGATGCGGCGTAATAGGCACGCCGGCAATTTTGGCGACGGTTTGCCGGGTGCGATCATCCGGTGTGGCGCCAATGCCACCAAAGCTAAACACCAAATCATCACTGGCCATCGAAAAGCGCAGGCAACGTTCCAACTGCTTTGGATCATCACCAACCATCAACACCGTACTCAGTTCTAATCCGCGTTCAGCCAGCAACTCCTTTAAAAAGGCAAAGTGTTTGTCCTGCCGTTTGCCACTGAGGATCTCATCACCAATAATTAACGCGCCAATATTCATGTTGATTCCGGTCGATTACGCATAAAGTCTGCTGTTTGAGCAAAAGAAGCTATTAATTGTTCGGCAAACAGCGGTTCTAAATCCATTTTTTTCAATGCTTGTGCCATGCAATATAACCACTGGTCGCGTTCTTCGATACCAATAGAAAATGGCAGATGTCGCGCCCGCAGACGGGGATGTCCAAACTTTTCGACGTACAATTGCGGGCCACCCAGCCAACCACTTAAAAACCAGAACAGTTTATCTTCGCTGCTTTGAATATCTTCTGGATGCAACTTGCGAATGACATCGGTTTGCGGCGTTTCCAACATGATTTGATAAAAAAGTTTTACCAGCTGCCGCACACCTAGTTCGCCGCCAATCCGCTCATAATGCGTTTGTATATTGCTCATTCAGGATCCTCGTTAAAGGTTGCAGTTTAGCGGTCTCGGCCCAACTGATAAAGCCTTGCAAACTTGCGACGCAAGCTACTGATGGGGATAATCATCCGTTTTACCAAGAAATCAAAGGAGCACAACCCTATGAGTGACAGAATTATTATGCGTACTGGTGAAGCCCTGGTAGCCGGTGGACCACCATTGACCGCTGCTGAACCTGAAGTAGTGATCGGTGAATTAGACGGTCCATTTGGTACTGCATTTGCAAACTTATTGGGCGATCAGGTGCAAGGTCACTCTCGTGTTTTAGCGCTGATGAATACCGATATGCAGGTGCGTCCAGCGACCATCATGGTCAGTAAAGTCACTGTTAAAAAGACTGCCTACACCAATATCCTGATGGGCACCGTACAAGGCGCGATTGCCAATGGTGTATTAGATGCCGTGCGTAATGGCACCATTCCGAAAGAAAAAGCTAATGATCTGGGCATTATCGTGTCAGTCTGGCTGAATCCGGGCATCACGACTATTGAAGACCTGGATCATGTTGCCTTATTTAATATTCATCGTGAAGCGACCCGTCGCGCGATAGAAAAAGCGATGAATAACGAACCAAGCATTGATTACTTGCTGGAAAACCAGGACAAACTGGTGCACAAGTATTATCAAAAAGAACTGGATGCTAAAAAATAAAAAATTCCGGAATTTTTTCAACCAAGGCAATGGTCTTAACTTAGTAGGTTAATTCACAGCCTCAAAAATTGGACGGTCTGGTCGCCATATGCGATCAGATCGTTTTTTTTGCTGTGTATAATGCCGCTATGACTGAAGCCGCCAAATCTGGAATCGATATTTACTCGATTGATAAACTGATGCATGAAACCCGTCAGCTGGCCGCCCGTTAACGGCAAACTACCGGAACGACATTGCCCGTTACCGGTGAAATTTCTCGTTTTGATGCCGCTAAAGCACTGGATTTACAATTGCTGGAAGATAACAGTCTGGCTTACGATGCAGTCGGCCGTGGCAGTCGCGAAGGGCAGCGTTTTATCATCAAAGGTCGGGCTTTATCTGATGAAAGCCGGTCTTCAACGCCGCGCATTGGCCAGATAAATCCGCAACAGGAATGGGATAGTGTGGTCCTGGTATTATTTGATGAAAGTTATCAGCCGCTGGAAATTTATCAGGCCAGCAAAATCGATATCGAAGAAGCGCTTTCCGGCCGTGACAGCAAACGCAAAAAACGTGGCGCCATGTCAATCGCACAATTTAAAATCATTGGCAAATTGGTCTGGACAGCAGACCATGGCGATGAAACCGAAATATGGGATAATCAAGTCAGTTAACCACGCAGCAGGAGAAAGGTAATGAGTATTGCCGAATTTGTGTTCTGGGCGATTATCGCCGTGGTACTGGTTTATGCAGTGGTGGTTTTTAACCATCTGGTGACCATAAAACATAACGTCAAAAAAGCCTGGTCCAATATTGATGTATTGCTCAAGCAACGGCATGAAGAATTACCCAAACTGGTGGAAACCTGCCGCCAATATATGCAGTACGAACAGCAAACGCTGGAAAAGGTTATGCAGGCACGTACCGCAGTTTCACAAGCGCAGGCGCAAGGTGATATTGGTGCCTTGGGCATGGCCGAAACTGAAATGCGTTTGGGACTGGGTAATTTATTCGCTGTTGCCGAAGCCTATCCTGAATTGAAAGCCAATGAATCGTTCCAGCATTTACAACAGCGCATTAGCGGCCTAGAAAATGCCATTGCCGATCGGCGCGAGTTTTATAACGAAAGCGTCAATATCAATAATATTCAAATTGAACAGTTTCCGGATTTAATCATTGCCGGCCTGTTTCGGTTTAAGGCTTTCGAATTGCTGGAGTTTAACGAGACCAAAACCACTGACGTTGATATCAGAACGTTGTTTCAGGGCTAAATGCAGCAAGTAATTGAATCGCTTGCTGATGTCATTAAATCGCTGGATAGCGGTGAATTCTGGATGTTATCGCTATTTCTGCTGGCCTGCAGTGCTTATGGTTTTGCCCGCTTATTTATTGCTCTGAAACGCCACCGGTTATTTGCCGGCCAGGCAACCGCCAAAATTCGCTCGGCGTCACAAGGTTGTGTTGAACTCAACGGCAGTGCCGAATTGATGCCGGGGCCACCGATTGTCTCGCCGATATCCGGACGACATTGTGTTTGGTTTGAATACGTTGTCGAACAAAAGAAAACCTATTTTGATGGCAAACGTCAACGCACACGCTGGGAGTTAGTACAACGCTATCGCAGTGATGGTTTGTTTTATCTGCGTGATGACACTGGTGTTTGTGTCGTAGACCCAGATGACGCTGATATTTTGCATGCCGAAAAACGTGCCTGGCGGGATAAACTCAATGCGGATCGCCGTTATCGGGAATGTTTTGTATCAGCCGGCCAGCCATTGTATGCACTGGGCTGGTTCAACAGTGTGCAAACGACCAGCCAACAATTAATGCGAGAACAAGTCAGTTTACTGTTGCGAGAATGGAAACAGGATTTTCAGGCTTTGCTTCAACGCTATGACCAGGATAAAGATGGCGATATCAGTGAACAGGAATGGCAACAGGCCGTTACCGATGCAAATGCACATGTGCGCCAGCAACAAATGAGTCAGTCAACCGACGCTATTCATGTGCTTGGCAAAGGTCCACACCGCAAGCCTTATATTTTATCGGCATTGCCAGAACAACGATTAATCCGTCACTATCAATGGCAGTTTTATCTGGCGCTGGCGGGCTTTTTAATTAGTGGCAGTCTATGGATTTGGGCGATGAATTTACGACAAGGATGGTAATGCAAGACGATTTACAGGCGGTATTTGCTGAAGGCGGTTTACTGGCAACACAAATTGATGGCTTTCAGCCCCGTGAAGCCCAACAGCAAATGGCCGAAAAAGTTGGCCAGACATTGCAAAATGGCACGATTCTCGTTGCCGAAGCTGGCACCGGTACCGGCAAAACCTTTGCTTATCTGGCGCCAGCCATTTTATCTGGCCAGAAAGTGTTTATTTCTACCGGCACCAAAAATCTGCAGGATCAATTGTTTAACCGAGATTTACCGATGTTGCGTAAAGCGCTGGGCGTGCCGTTTCAGGCATCGGTACTAAAAGGCCGTAGTAATTATTTGTGTCATCACCGGCTGGGACTCGCTGAGCAAGATGATGCATTGCTGTATCAACGGTCGTTGTTACAGGATTTACGTAACTGGTCCAAGCAAACGGATAATGGTGATTTAAGTGAAACCAGCATGCTGGATGATGCCGGTGCTCTATGGCCGCGGGTGACATCAACAATAGAAAACTGCCTCGGGCAGCAATGCCCTGAATATCAGGATTGTTTTATTGTTGAAGCGCGCCGCCGGGCCCAGGAAGCCGATTTGGTGGTGATTAACCATCATTTGCTGATGTCAGATTTTGCCCTGAAAACAGCGGGGCAGGGTGAAGTATTACCAAATGCCGATGCGTTTATCATTGATGAAGCGCACCAATTGCCAGCAATTGCCGGCCAGTTTTTGGGACACCGCGTCAGCAGTCATCAAATCATAGAACTCTGTCGTGATGCCAGTCAGGAAATGCAGTCGGCCGCTGCCGATATGCCGGCTATCAGTGAACAGGCCGAACAATTATTAAGTTGTTTGCAACGCTTGCGGATTTTAATCGGCAATCAGGAACAACGCAGTCCCTGGCAGCAGTTTATTGCCGATAAAGGCATTCACGACGAATACGCTCAGGTTATGGATCGGCTGGATACACTCAATGAAACCCTCAAACTCGCTGCAGAACGCAGCCAGGGCCTGAAACAATGCCAGCAACGCGCCGAAAACTTATTGAATTTACTGGATTTGTTTTTTGACAGCCACAGTGATGACAATCTGGTCTTATGGCTGGATAACCGGCCGTCAGGGTTTATTTTGCATGCCACGCCATTTGAAATCAGTGGCCATTTTCAAAGTTGGCTAGAAGAAAAACCCGCCGCCTGGATCTTCACCTCAGCGACATTAACCGTTGCCGGGCAATTTAATCACTTTTGCCAGCAACTAGGCATTTTTGATGCCGATACCGCGCGCTGGGACAGTCCGTTTGATTATCAGCAGCAAAGCTTATTGTATATGCCTTTGATCCCAGTTGAACCGTCGGATCGGGCTTACAGCCAGCATATTGCCGATATTGCCCGCGAAATGATTAAGCTCAGTGAGGGCCGGACATTTTTATTATTTACCAGCTATAAGACCCTGCACGAAGTCGCTGAATTGCTGGCTGATTCTGAATATCCGTTAATGGTGCAGGGCAGTGGTGGCAAAGCGCAGTTGCTGGATGCTTTTCGTGAACATGGCAATGCTGTGCTGCTGGGTACCAATAGCTTTTGGGAAGGTGTTGATGTTCGGGGGGAAGCGCTGCGCTGCGTGTTAATCGACAAAATTCCTTTTGCATCGCCCGGCGATCCAGTGTTGGAAGCACGTATCAATAGCTTACGAAACCGGGGCGGTAACCCGTTTCGAAGTATTCAGATCCCGTCGGCAGTTATTCAGCTAAAGCAGGGGATAGGCCGGTTAATCCGCGATAAAGCTGATTTTGGCGTTTTGGTTTTGTGCGATCCACGATTTTTAACCAAACCGTATGGCAAAGTATTTTTGCGCAGCTTACCGGCGATGCCGATCACTCAGGATATTAAAGTTGTGACTGATTTTTATCAGCGTTTAACTGAAACCATAACTTAAATTAAAATTTAATTACTATCTGTAAATCATTGAATTAATTTAAATCAATAGCGTATTTTTTTAATAATTCCAGTGGGATAATTTCCGTTGCCCTCTGATGGGTACTGGCCAGATAAACCTTGGGTGCCATGTCAAACCGCTGTGCTTCTAACCAGCGCGCCGCACACAAACACCACCGATCGCCGGGCTTAAGACCGGGAAAACCAAACTCAGGGACAGGCGTCACCAAATCATTGCCACGAAATCGTGAATATTGCAGAAAGTCGGCACTGACTGAGACACACACCGTATGTGAACCAAAGTCATTATCGCTGGTGTTACAGCAACCATCCCGAAAGAAGCCCGTGATTGGCTCGGTGCCACAGGTTTCTAATTTTTCGCCAAGCACATTTAAAGAGGGTTCTAACTCATTGGTTTCCATGGAATTACTCTAATTTTATCTGACCAGAAACATGATGGTGGAGGTCTAAATCCGGCATGGTTAAAGTAATCTTGATTGGCAGGGTTTCATTACCATTTAACTGCTCGGTATCCAGTGCGGCGTAGATCGCCTGTTCAATTTCCCGTTGTGAACTGATGCCGACCTTTTTTAAAAACTGGCGTATCTCCATATTAAGCGTGTCTTCATTCATGGTCGGTACTCCGGAATTAATCGTATTTGATATATTTAAAACGGGCATCGTCAGGTGTACCGACTAATGCGCCGCCTTCGGTACCAGGCTGCCACATAACAACTTCTTCGATTTTACGCGCCAATTCGAAATCCTTATCAGTAATACCTTTTGCTGCATGGTTCGTTAACTTAACAATCACAAAGGCATAGGATGCCGTCAGATCCGGATGGTGAAATGCTGCTTCAGCAAGATGGCCGACCGTGTTGATGACCATTAAAGTACCTTTCCAACCACTGGTTTTATATTTGCGACGGATCCAGCCATTTTCCAGATACCAGTGGGGGAGCTCCTTCTCCAATCTCGCTTTAACTTCTTCATCATTATAGGTTTTTTCGTTTTCTGTCTCTCTCCAGCTCATAGTCTTTACCTCATCTTTTTGATTCGTTTGTTAATTGCAGTTTAAAGCATTATCGTGTTTTTGAATGGTTACAAAATTGTTTGGTAATTTTTTTGTTTCATCAAAGTCAACGTTTGCATCCTTAGCCTTTAACGCTTCAAGGTGTGTTGTTATTTCATCATCTGAAACATGAACATAATCAGCAACCTTTTCTTGTCGTCCAAATGACATAGGTAGTTTACTTTAAAGTTGTTGTTTTATATGTGTATTTTCACACATGCCACCAACTGTTAAGCTTAAAGAGCATTAAAAATCAGTCTAAATCCGTATTAACACAATCACAAGTTACTGCACTCAGGATTTATTAGTTAAATGACGGCGTTATACTGAAACATCACTGCATAGATATATGAAGGTGAATATGAAAGAAATCAACAGTACATCTCCAAGACAGCTGACAAATTCTATTGAGGAAAGCCTGAAAACGGTGCTTAACAGCGCTACAGTCCATCCGGATGATGAAATCGAAACCGTGAAATGGCTGTATTTACATCGGCTGTTCACGGATTACCAGGCATTTATATTGTTAGCGGATAAAGGCATGCTGCGCCAATGTCAGATATTGATGCGCTGTATGTTGGAAATTGTTTTTGAAATGGTTGCCTGGCAACGTCATCCAGATATGCATTCGGCAATAATAAACGGGGAGGACAGTGACCGCCGTCAGGTACTGGACGGTCTCCTGACATTGCAAGAAACCAAAGCAACATTAACAGAACATGAATTAATCATGTTGCAAGCATTGGTTAATAGTCCTGATGAAATGGACCGTAAATCATTTCCAACCGTTATTAAGGCGGAGTTTGCTGATTTGCTGCAGCTGTACCGGACAGATTATCAACTGCTAAGTGAAACGGTACACAGCGAATCCCACGACATCAAAGCCGACATGATTAAAGATATTCATAATGAAGCGTTACTTGAGATCCATACACTGGCCAGTGACCAAACGGAAATGGATGAGGTGTTATTGCAAACTGCTGACTATGTTTTAACCGCATACAAATCTTTCATTAAACTCTCCGGTAGCAGCATTAACATTGAAGAGTACGACAATTTACAACAGCGATTACAGACATGTTGGCACCGGCAGGTAAGTCCCGTACCACACAAAAAGTAGCTGATTTTCTGGCTAACTGATCAGAAGCAATATTCTTTATGTAAATGCTTACATTCATTCCCGACCTTCTAATCAGATATATAATTTAACATAATATATATTATACGAATATTTAACCAGGAAAGATACGACCGATGATACTTCCGAAAAATCAGTCTTGATCAGTGATCAAATAATATGCGTTATGACAAATAACGAGTTGAAACGAGTTGAATTGTTTAATTGTTTAATTGTTTACAGAATGCGCTCGAAATTTAAAATCTGAGCGTTTTTACGATACCAACCCCGGCAAGATTTCAAATTCTGACTTTAAGTTTTACTTCTGACTTTAAGTTTTACTTAAGTTTTGCCAAGTATCCTTTGTAGTAATAATCTATAGGATAACGTTTTGCAAAAAATAAATGGTTTAAAACGTATTGTTATTGCGTCCGTTCACTCCTTAAATGGCTTTAAGGCAGCGTTCCAATTTGAAACGGCTTTTCGGCAAGAATTGCTATTTTTTTCACTTTTATTTGTAAGTACATTTTTATTGCCAATAACAGCAATTGAACAAGTCTTGATGTTGGCATGTCTGGGTCTGGTGCTCATTGTTGAATTATTGAATTCAGCCATTGAGTGCGTCTGTGACCGTATTACCACTTCGTGGGATCCGCTTATTAAGCGCGCCAAAGATTATGGTTCTCTGGCGGTGCTAATATGCTTGTTGATTACAGCTGCAATCTGGCTGGTCATTCTTATGCCAAAATCAGGTTTATAAACGTGATAACAAATAAAAATGTGTCATTGGGGACGTTTGTTGGCCCTTATCAAATTCTGCTCAAACTGTTGATATTAGGATTATTAATCTTGTCTTTATCACGCTGGGGATTAGCCGTGTGGCAATGGGACAGGGTCACGGCAGCAGTGAACTTACCCACTTTGTTTGTGCAGGGCATTCGCGCTGACCTCATCATGATGGGTATGCTTATCGCGCCACTTATATTGCTTATACCCTTGCTGTTTAACAGGCCTATCTGGCAAAAGCTGGTGGTTATCTGGGGAGCTTTATCAATTACTTTAATTGTTTTTATGGAGGCCTCTACCCCCGCTTTTGTTATGCAATATGATTTACGGCCAAATCGGCTGTTTGTTGAATACCTGAAATACCCTGGAGAAGTATTTGCAACGCTTTGGCATGGTTTCAGAGCACCGTTAATATTGGGGATTACAATCACTGGCTTCACAATTTGGTATGCCAGTAAATTGCTTAAACAGTGGCTGCGCAGCTACCAACTTGACTGGCCAGTCTGGAAAGTCTGGTTAACATGGCCATTACTGGTTTTTATCATATTTATGATGATCCGTTCTTCTATTGGTCATCGCCCTGCCAATCCTGCCAGTTTTGCAATTACATCGGATGCCTTGGTAAACAGCTTGGTTTTAAACTCAGCTTGGTCGGTCTATTTTGCTATATACAATATGCAACATGAGTCTGAGGCGGGCGATGTTTATGGGGCGATGGCTGATAAAGAGATCATGGCTGAGTTGGTTGAAAATTATCCTTGGCTCAATAGTGGAGCTGATGCGCCCTTTCCCACTTTAAATAAACGTGAAGCCACTGCTGCACAACGTGACAAGCCGCTTAACCTGGTGATTATTCTTGAAGAAAGCATGGGCGCGACTTTTGTTGAATCATTAGGCGGCGACCGGCCGGCTACCCCGGAACTTGAAAAACTAAAGAATTACGGTTGGTGGTTTGAACATCTATATGCTACTGGTACCCGTTCAGTACGTGGAATAGAAGCTACGATAAGTGGTTTTTTACCGACGCCGGCACGTAGCGTGGTTAAATTATCGCTGTCTCAGCAAAACTTTTTCACTATTGCCGATCTGCTGAGTCAGCAAGGTTATTTGACTGAGTTTATCTATGGTGGCGAGTCACATTTTGACAATATGGCCAGCTTTTTTATGGGTAATGGGTTCACTACCATCATTGATCAGAATGATTACAAAAATCCGGTTTTCGAGGGCAGCTGGGGCGTTTCTGATGAGGACGTTTTCAATAAGGCACATCAGCGAATCAGTGAAATGCATACTAAAAAACAGCCGTATTTCAGTCTGGTGTTTACCTCCAGTAATCATTCGCCTTACCAGTTTCCAGATGGCCGGATTGCACTGGAAACCCCAGTAAAACAAACCGATCTCAATGCCGTGAAATATGCGGACTTTGCTTTGGGCCAATTCTTTGCCAAAGCGATGCAAAGTGACTATTGGCAGGACACTTTGTTTTTGGTGATCGCGGATCATGATCTGAATGTTTATGGTGATGCCCTGGTGCCGATTGAGCGTTTTCAGATTCCGGGACTGATTCTGGGCGCTGATATTCAGCCCAAAAAAATCCGCACTGTTGCCAGCCAAATTGATATGGCGACTACCCTATTGTCTTTAATGGGCATTTCAGCCGAAACGCCCATGATTGGCCGAGATTTAAGTTTGCCAGAAGAGCAGCAGTCACCAGGGCGGGCGATTATGCAATTTTCTGATTACTTTGCTTTAATGCGGGGCGATAAAGTGACCATTTTGCGACCACAGCAACCAGCGCTTGAAGGTCACTACAATACTAAAAAACGCCAGCTAGAAATGACTGGCCCAGCACATGAAAAAGACAGTCATAGAGCGTTGGCTCACGTTTTACTGCCATCATGGCTTTACCGACAACAACGATATGATATGCCTGCAGGCAGGATCCATTAAAACTCAAACGCCAATAGTGCCCGCCAGGTAATATCGGCCGTTTTGCTATTAAGACCGGTCAGCGCGCCCACTTCCCAATGGAGTTTTTTACCGGGTTGTAAGCGCAAGTCTCCCATAGCAACTGGACCAATGGCGCGCGTGTTTTCACCAGCATAAAACTCCACCGCTGGCTCAAACCAGCTGGCTAAACGATAACGGCCTTGCAATGTAAATGCTGTTTCAAATTCTTTATTGCCACGTTCCTGCCATTCGTATTTCAGCCAAAGATTACTGGTAGCAATCCAGCTGCCCCAAGCGCGAGAAGTGATTAGGCTAGCTGCAGCTTCCCAGTCATCATTATCTCTTTGCCATTCATACTCGGTAATCAGGCCCCAATCAAAGCTATATTCACCCTGCTCGGTTAATTGCCATAAGGCTTCTAATTCATATGATTGAAGGCGTAATTCATTATCAGCAGTTTCATCACCAATCAAATAGGCTTCAACAAACAACCTATCTGTTACAGACTGGCCATAACCCAGCCGCTGTTTTTGGCGGCCATCTGGATCAACCATCCGCCATTCCAGCTCTCTTTCCAATGGCTGTACATAAGGCGCATAAATCTTATCTACCGCACTGCCATCAGCAAAAACCAATGAACTAGGCAACCAAAGCAGCAGGATCAGATAGTAATGAGAGAATTTTTTATTTTTTATCCGCATACTTTTTAAAATAACAACCGCCAATTATCACCATTAACATCGCTGATAAACTTAATAAATAAATAAATACCTGCAAATATGACGGTGTCGCTTCATAAGCCATCAATGCAGATAACAATTGACCGGGTAATGAACTTTCACTAATGATGTCTCTGGTATCCCACGCCGGTGATGTGTTTGGCAACCAATCCGCTTGGACAAGAAATTGTGTTGCCTGCGCCATCATGCTGCCAGCAACCATAACAACAAGAATATGGATCAAGCGTCGGGTTGATTGGATTGATAAGTTAATCATCAGATAATATAAAAACACGCCAACACTCAAGCCAAGCCCCAATCCAATCAAACTGCCCGTGATAACCGAGGTCATTAAGGACTGCATACCGGAAAAGCCTGATATATAAAGCATGACTTCTGCGCTTTCTCTGGATATGGCCAGTACGATGGCAAGACCAATACAGGCTCTTAGCAAGGTAGAGTGCTTAACCGTATTAAAGGCATTTAAAAAACTAAACACCAACAAACAAACAAAAATACTGGCATGAATAGCGGTGTTAATAATTTCCTGGCCGGCCCCACCAAGCCATTGGCTGAAAACAGGCAATTGAAAAGCGTAAACAGCACCCACCATTAAGCCAATAACAATGGATCGCAGTACATAGCCCGGCCCTTGATTGGTTACTGTTGAAAATGCCATAAACAAGCTGACAACCATCGCTGCCTCAAGCATTTCACGTAGCACTAAGATGACACTGTTAAGCAGCATAATATCGCTTTAGATTATTCAACACGGATACGTCCTTGTGCCGTTTTTGGAAAAAACTCGCCAAAAAATGGATATACACCTGCTGGTAATGGGCCAATAACAATGATCGCATCAGTATGACCGGGGATGACTTTCTCACGATTAAGCTCATAACTTTCAAATTCTTCCGGCGTGGCGTCTTCATTTTTCACCAATAATTTGATCTTGGTGTCTGCAGGGATCACTACCTCGTCCGGAAAAAACAAATGATCTTTAATACGCAGTTCAAAAATTGGTGGACCAGCACACAGTGTGCTGCTGACTAACAATAAGCTTATTAGCGTCAGGTACTTATTCATTTAGATAAGACCGCTGGAAAGTTAACGGTCACCTTAAGGCCAGATGCTTTTCCAGATTTACCCAACTTAATATCGGCATGATGCAAATCAACAATGTGTTTGACGATGGCAAGACCCAGCCCACATCCCGGCATATCAGATAATGCTTGCAAGTTCTGATAGCGATAAAAACGGTCAAACACCCGGGCATATTGTTCAGGTGGAATGCCTCGACCACTGTCTTCAATAATCAAGCGAGTGCCGCTGGCAACGGGATGCACATCAACCAAAATTTGGCCGCTGTTTGGGGAATATTTGCAAGCATTGGCCAAGAGATTTTGCAACAGGGTTTCTATCGCAAACACATGCCCTTGAATCATTGCGGTTTCACCCGATAATTCCACTTGCTGCTGACGACTTTCAAATTGCTGAAAATCACTGGCTATGACCTGTCGCGTAAGTTTAAATAAATCTATCGTTTCGGCTTTGGCAGCAATTTGTTCAGGCGCAGTGCGATATAGCATCAGGATTTGATTAACCATATGCGCCATTCTTGCCACTGACTGCTGCAGCAGTTGCCAGTCTTCTTGTTGGCTGTCGGTGGTTTGTTGCAGGTTATGCAGATGCACTTGTAAGGCACTGATGGGTGTACGTAATTCATGTGCAGCATCAGCAGCAAAGCGTTGCTCTCGCTGAAAAGCCTGATCCAAACGCCAGAAAAGCTGATTGATAATGGTCACTAACTGATCTAATTCAACAGGTAATTTATCGAGTTTTACAGCCGTTAAATCATCAGCCTGTTTGTTAATCAATTGTTGTGATAATTGCTTTAATGGTTTTAAACCATTGCCAATCATCCACCAAATCAGTATGGCTGAAATACCAATACCGACGATGGATGGTAGCACTGCGGCCAAAACAATGTTTTCGGCCATCACTGAGCGAACATCACTGCGTTCGCCAACAATAATCCAGCGGTCAAGATGGCCATCAAAAAACATGTAATTATGCCAGCGATAACCCCCAAAATTGACATCATAAAAACCTTCGACAAATTTGCTTAATGCAGTCTCTGGGGCTGTGTCAGAGCGGGTTATCAGCTGTAAATCTGTATCCCAGACCTGAAAAAACAAATAATCGGCCGGCTGATTCTGATGTGGACTGACCGGGGTGATCTCAGTATTAGCCGACGCAATCAATCCAGCCGTCGCTTTAAGCCGCTGGTCAAATAATTTTTGTGCTTCATCAAGGCTTGACTGGTAGCCCTTTAACAGCGAAACAAACATGACCAAAGCCAATGTTGCCAGCAACATCAGCAATAAATGCAGACGGATAGACTTCATGGCGACTTAATCATATAGCCGACGCCACGGATGGTCTTGATAAAGTTTTCCGGTAATTTTTTTCGCAAATGATGGATATGCACTTCAACTGCATTGCTGGCAACTTCTTCACCCCAACTGTAAAGCTTAGTTTCAAGACTGTCGCGTGTTTGTACCCGACCAGCGTTTTCCATCAATATCTTTAACAACATAAATTCACGGCGCGCCAGTTCAACCGGCAAGTTGTCCACTGTAACTTGCATGGTCTTGGCGTTTAAAGCCACGCCGGTGATTAACAGGCCGGCATGTTGTTGACTACTGAGACGCCGTTCAAACACCCGTAATCGTGCCAATAATTCAGACATATCGAAGGGCTTA
>CBFHWI010000004.1:0-89215 GCA_965659475.1 Methylophaga sp. | reverse complement strand
TGGCTGATTAATTAGGAAACATGCCATGCAAATGCCCCAAACTCTGAAGTTAAGTCTGATTGGCGTGTTAACCACGTTGCTGATCGCCTGTGGTTTTCAATTACGTGATAGTGCTGATGTACCAGAATCAATTCAGACGCTCTATATGCAGGGCATTAATATTCGTGATGGCTTTGGTTTGCAGTTAAAACGCACTTTGAATCGTAATGGCATTGAGCTGTTGAGCGAGTATCAGGACGGTGCGGCCTTGATGAGTTTTACCAACAATCGCTTGCAGCGTCGGGTATTGTCGGTCGGTGTGCAAACGGCCAAAGTATCTGAATATGAGCTGATCTTGGAGGTGGTATTTGATTTGAGTGATGCCAATCAAAATAAACTGATTGAAAATGAACGCTTTGAATCGCGTCGCAATTACCAGTTTGATCCGCAGTCGGTTTTGGGACGTGATGCTGAAGAAGAATTGTTGCGCAGTGAAATGTACGATCAAATCAGTCAGGCGATTTTGCGCCGATTATCGGCACTGGATTAAGCTCGGCGCATGCGCCTTCGTTCCGAACAACTCGCACAACAACTACAGTCTGAGCTGTCGCCGGTTTTCGTGATTTCCGGCGACGAAGCCTTACTCGTTGAAGAAGCCGCGGATAGTGTTCGTGTGGCCGCCCGACAACAAGGCTTTATCGAACGCGACGTCTGGCATGCCGATGGCCGTTTTGACTGGCATCAGATTACCAAAGCCGATGCCAATTTATCGTTGTTTGCCAGTAAAAAATTAATCGAAATCCGCCTGCCCGGTGGCGCGCCCGGTAAAGAAGGCGGCGAGTGGTTACGTCAGTTTGCCGAACACTCCTCGCCGGATAGTATGTTGTTATTGATTAGCGGCAAACTGGACAGCAAACAGCAAAAAGCCAAATGGTTTCAGGCGCTGGATAAAGCCGGTGTGACGGTGCCGGTATGGCCTGTCGATATTGCGCATTTACCGCGCTGGATTCAGCAGCGTTTGCAATCTCGCAACCTGCAGGCAAGTCCAGCCGTGGCAGCTTTGTTGGCACAACGTCTGGAAGGGAATTTATTTGCTGCGGCGCAGGAAATCGACAAGCTTGCCTTATTAAGCAGTGATGGCTGTATTGATGAGCAATTGGTGCTCGACAGTGTTGCCGATAGCGCGCGCTTTGAAGCATTTGGACTGATTGATGTTGTTCAGCAAGGGCAAGCAGGCAAAATTCCGCGGGTTTTGGCTGGTTTACGCGCCGAAGGTGTTGATGTCATGGCGGTGTTTTCGGCAGTTTCCTGGTCGGTACAAAGATTAGCGGATATGGCGCAGCAATTGGCCGGCGGCCAAACAGCACCGCAGATTTTTAGTCAAATGCGGCCACCGGTGTGGGAAAATATCCGTTCACAAACACTGCAGACCATTAAACGTCATCCGCCACGCCGTTGGTTGATTTTTGTCTGTCAATTAACTGAGATTGATAAAGCGGCCAAAGGTCATCCTGACAGTGATAATGCCTGGCGCTTATTGGAAAGACTATGCCTGCAAATGGCAGCGGTGAAAGTGCTGGATAAAGTCGCCTGATTGGTGTTTTAAGAGGATTAAATGTGAATATTGCCCAATATATGCAAACGCTGGGACAGCAGGCGCGCGATGCCAGCAGGGCGTTGGCGCGTGCTGGTAGTGAACAGAAAAATGCTGCTTTACTGGCCATGGCAACCGCCATCCGCGCGTCTGCCGCGCTGCTGAAACAGGAAAATGCCAAAGATCTAGACGCTGGCAAAACCAAAGGCCTGGATGCGGCATTGCTGGACCGGCTGACACTTAACGATGCCCGTATTGAAGGCATGGCTGAAGGACTGGAGCAAATTGCTGCTTTGCCGGATCCAGTGGGGGAAATCAGCAATTTGACCTATCGCCCATCAGGCCTTCAATTGGGTCAGATGCGGGTACCGCTAGGCGTTATCGGCATCATTTATGAATCACGGCCCAATGTCACCGCTGATGCGGCCGGGCTTTGCCTTAAATCGGGTAATGCCACCATTTTGCGCGGCGGCAGTGAAGCGATGCATTCCAATCAGGCGATTGCCGCCTGCATTCAGCAGGGACTTAAAGCTGCCGGATTACCGGCTGCCAGTATCCAAGTAGTCGAAACCACCGATCGTGAAGCGGTGGGCCAGTTAATTACCATGCCGCAATATGTTGATGTCATTGTGCCACGTGGTGGCAAAAGTCTGATTGAACGGATAAGTGAAGATGCCCGCGTGCCAGTCATTAAGCATCTTGATGGGATTTGCCATGTGTATATCGATGCCGAGGCTGAGACCCAAATGGCGCAGGATATTGCTTTTAATGCCAAAAGCCATCGTTATGGCGTTTGCAATGCCATGGAAACGCTGTTGGTGCATGAGGCAATTGCCAAGCAAGTATTGCCGGATTTAGCTTCACGATTTCGTACCGAAGGCGTTGAATTGCGGGGCTGTCCAAAAGTGTTACAAATCCTGCCTGACGCTGTGGCTGCTACTGATGCTGACTGGGATACTGAATATCTGGCTGAAGTGTTATCGATTCGCATTGTCGATAGTCTTGATGCTGCGATGGATCATATTCACCAACACAGTTCTGGTCATACTGAGAGCATTGTCACGCAAAATTATGACACTGCGCGGAGGTTTTTACGTGAGGTTGATTCCAGCTCGGTAATGGTCAATGCGTCGACGCGGTTTGCTGATGGTTTTGAATATGGGTTGGGCGCGGAAATTGGCATTTCCACCGATAAGCTGCATGCCCGTGGCCCGGTCGGTCTGAATGGCCTGACATCACAAAAATGGATAGTGTTGGGCAGTGGTCAAATCCGCAAATAATCCAGCTGCTATCGGCATTATGGGGGGCACCTTTGATCCGGTGCACTTTGGCCATCTACGCAGTGCTTTGGAAGTCTGTCAGCAGCTGAACTTGGATCATGTGCGCTTAATGCCATGTCATGTGCCGCCGCACCGGCCACAACCCCAGGCCAAAGCGGCTGAACGGCGACTATTATTAGAGCTGTCGGTGAAAAGCGCTGCTGAGCTGGTGGTTGATGATCGTGAATTAAATCGTGAAGGCCCGTCCTACAGTGTTGATACGCTACATAGCCTGCGTCAGGAATTCCCGGATAATCCATTGTTCCTGATTATTGGCAGTGATGCTTTCCGGCAGCTTGACAGCTGGTCACGCTGGACTGAGATTCTGGATTTAGCGCATATCATTTTGATGCAACGGGCTGCTGAGCCGCTGGACTTATCGTCTGAATTGCAACAATGGTTAGCAGACAATCTTGCTCAGCCTGAGGACAGGGCATTACTGGCAGGCAAGATATGGCCTGTTGATGTGACAGCGCTGGCTATTTCCGCCACCGACATTCGTGCTCAGCGCGACGCCGGTCAATCGGTACAGTTTTTAGTGCCAGAAGCTGTGCTCACCGCCATCGAACAACTGGGTTTGTATCCAGCAAAACCTTGATGGATGAGCTGTTTTTCATTGTCTCGAAACTCGCCTGGAGCGTGTTCAGCCCCAGCGCGTTATTTGTCTGGTTAACGCTGCTCGCACTGGTTTTGCTGTATCGCGGTTATTTGCATGCGGCAAAAACGTTATTGCTGAACATGACGTTGATTGGTTTCACCGTGATGGTCTATCCAGTTGGTGATATCTTGCTGGAAAAACTTGAACAGCGCTTCAGTGTACCGGCGACATTACCCGAACAAATTGACGGTATTATTGTGCTCGGTGGCGGTGAACAATTAAAAACCTCGCTGAGCTGGCAGGCACCACAAACCGGCGAAGCAGGTGATCGTTATTTAGCAGCAGCCACGCTGGCGAGGCATTATCCCCAAACACCGGTGTGGGTTAGTGGCGGCAGCAATTTATTGCAAATGACAGTACATGAAGCGGTGGCTGATATTCACCGGAATTTATTAATGATGGCCGGCGTGTCAGCATCGCAAATTCATATTGAGCAAAACAGCCGTAACACCTACGAAAATATTCAAAACCTCCGTCAGGTGTTGCCCGATTCGGATGGCCAGTTTTTATTGGTGACCTCGGCGTATCATATGCCGCGCAGTATTGGTATTGCCCGCCAGCTGGAACTGAACGTGATTGCCTATCCGGTCGATTATCGCAGTCAGCGCGGTGCATTGCGGCAATGGGATTTTGCATTGTTTGAACATTTACAGACACTGGAGCCGGCCATTCGCGAATGGCTGGGGCTTATCGTTTATTACCTGACCGGCAAAACCAGTCAGTTTTTGCCCGGCCCGCTGACCGGCACAGACGGCAACGCCGATGTGCGTTAAACTATCTATCATACGAACTAACGGAGAAGCCGATGCAGGCTGAGCAACTGAAATTACTGGTCATTGATGCCCTCGAAGACATCAAAGCCGAAGACATTACTATCCTGGATGTTACCGGCATGACAGATGTGACTGACTATATGATTATCGCAACTGGTAAATCATCTCGGCAGGTCAAAGCCCTGGCCAATGAAGTGGTAGTCCAGGCTAAAGCGGCAGGTGTCATGCCATTGGGTGTTGAAGGTGAAGATATCGGAGAATGGGCATTGGTCGATTTGGGCGATGTTATTGCCCATATTATGACGGCGCCCATCCGTGCAACTTATAATCTGGAAAAACTCTGGCGGGTCGAAAACGCCCAGGCGGCAGCGGCAGACGGTGAATGAAACTGACATTGCTCGCTGTTGGCCAAAAAATGCCGCAGTGGGTCAGTGATGGTTATCAGGAGTATGCCCGCCGGTTGCCACGCGATTGCAGTTTAAATCTTATCGAAATTGCCCCGGCCAAACGCGGTAAAACCAGTCAGCCACAGCAATGGATGCAAGAAGAAAGCAAACGTATTCTCAGTCATATTGATACCAGTGATCATGTGGTTGCCCTTGATGTGGTCGGTAAATCCTGGAATACGCCAGAATTGGCCGACAACCTCGCGACCTGGCAACAGCAGGGCAGTGACGTCAGTTTATTGATTGGTGGGCCTGACGGATTGGATCCAGCCTGTTTAAAGCGTGCCAATCAGCGTTGGTCGCTGTCTCCGCTGACCTTACCGCATCCGCTGGTCAGAGTTTTGCTGGCCGAACAGCTCTATCGCGCCTGGACAATTCTGCAAAATCACCCCTATCATCGCGCATGAATTTTCCGCCGATTTATCTTGCTTCGGGATCACCGCGCCGCCGGGAGTTACTGGCGCAAATTGGCGTTAATTTTACCATCCTGAAGATTGACGTTGATGAGTCGATTCAAGACCATGAGCTTGCTGAAGCTTATGTTAAACGCGTCGCTGTCGATAAAGCACAGGCTGGTTTAGCGCTTATCAAACAACAAAACTTGCTGGTGCGACCAGTACTCGCTGCAGATACCGCGGTAATTGTTGATAATAAAATCCTGGGTAAACCTGCTGATAATCAGCAAGCACGCGTTTTTTTACAAAAATTATCGGGCCGACAGCATCAGGTAGTCAGTTGCGTGGCGGTGGCCACAGATAAAAACATTAGCGTTCGCAGTCAATTAAGTCAGGTACGTTTTGCCAAGCTGAGTGATACTGAAATCGACTGGTATGTGAGCACCGGAGAGGGCAGAGACAAAGCTGGGAGCTATGCTGTACAAGGTTTGGCGGCACAGTTTATCGTACATATAGACGGCAGTTATTCAGGCATTATGGGGCTGCCATTATTTGAAACTCGCCAATTGTTGCAGGAAATACCGAATCAATGAGCAGTGAACTACTCATCAATGTCACACCCAGTGAAACCCGTGCCGCCATGGTCGAAAACGGCGTGTTACAGGAGGTGTTTATTGAGCGCAGTGAGTCCCGTGGTTTGGTCGGTAACATATACAAAGGAAAAGTTTGTCGGGTGTTACCGGGCATGCAGGCAGCATTTGTCGAAATTGGCTTAAGCCGCGCGGCATTTTTACATGCTTCGGATATTTCCATCCCCAAAGGCCAGAGTGGTGATCTGGAGGCCAGCATTGTTACGCCATCCATTACCAGCCTGCTGCGCGAAGGCCAAGAATTGCTGGTGCAAGTTATTAAAGATCCGATGGGCAGTAAAGGCGCCCGGTTAACGACACAATTATCGGTGTCATCCCGTTATCTGGTGTATATGCCCGAAGCCGAAGGGATTGGTATTTCGCTGAAAATTGAAGGTGATGAAGAGCGCGAACGTTTAAAAAACTGCTTGCTGGCCAAAATGCCGATAGACAGTGGTGGCTATATTTTGCGGACGGCAGCAGAGGGTGTCACTGACGTGGAAATCGCCGCAGACTTGCAATTTTTACATCGTCTTTGGCAGCAGTTAACCGAACGGCAAAAAAACCTGAAGTGTGGTGAATTCTTGTATGAAGATTTGCCTCTGGCGTTAAGGGCGCTGCGTGATTTATTTTCACCTGATATCGAACGCATTCGTATTGATAACATCGACACTTTTCAATCGGCACAACAATTTGCGGACAGTGTGATGCCGGAATGCCGGGAGCGGCTGGAATGGTATCAGGGGCCAAGGCCATTGTTTGATTTATTCAGTGTTGAAGATGAAATCCAAAAAGCGCTGGAACGGAAAGTGCCACTGAAATCAGGTGGTTATCTGATTTTTGACCAAACTGAGGCGATGACCACGGTCGATGTAAATACCGGCGGCTTTGTCGGCCATAAAAATCTTGAAGAGACCATTTTTAAAACTAATTTAGAAGCAGCGCATGCTATTGCCCGGCAATTGCGGGTCAGAAACCTGGGCGGTATTATTATTATCGACTTTATCGATATGGATGAAGAAAGCCACCGCGAACAAGTGCTCCGGGCTTTGGAAAAAGCCATGCAGCAGGATCGCGCCAAACACAATATCAGTGCCGTATCAGAAATGGGACTGGTCGAAATGACCCGTAAGCGCACCCGCGACAGTTTGGGACATATCCTTTGTGAGCCTTGCCCATGCTGCCAGGGTCGGGGCTACACAAAAAATGTCGAAACGGTGTGTTACGAAATTTTCCGTGAGATCCTGCGTGAATCCAAACAATATGAAACGCGGCAGTTTTTGGTTCTCGCCTCACAAGATGTCATTGACCGGCTCAATGATGAGGATTCCACCAAAGTGGCTGAACTTGAACAACTGATTGGCAAGCCCATCCTGTTTCAAAACGAGCCACAATATGGCCGCGAGCAATATAACGTGGTGCTAATGTAGTATGTCTCTGTTTCGTAAAGGATTACATATCGCCGGCCGGCAGGTAGTGATTATTGCCGGTGTGCTGGCGGCACTATTGTTATTACTGGTTGGCAGCGGTGCTTGGTTATCGACTGCCGTGGCTGAACGCAAAGATGAAATAGCACAGTGGGCCGGGGAACGTACTGGCTATCAGATTGAAATTGGCGAAGCCGGTCTGTACTGGCTGGATTTTTTTCCAAAACTGATGCTGTCAGATGTCAGTGTATTAACGCCGCGCAGTCAGCGGCCGGTGTTGGCCTTTGACGGTTTATTTATTGGTGTTGATTTAATAAAAAGCCTAAATCAGCAACAACCCATAATTAACAATGCCAATATCAGTGGTTTGCGGCTGAGCGTGATACGCGATGCCAATGGTCAGTTTTCGGTACGTGATTTAAATTTGCAATCAGAGGATAAAACTGCCGAAGGCCAATGGCAGGCAGTGTTGGCAGGTCTTAAGCAATTGGATTTGCAGGAGATAGCACTGGATTATCAGGATGCTTCGCAGCCATCACTAAGCGGTCACTATCAGCTGCATCAGGCTAACTTGTCACAGTCCGGAAAATGGCTGTCAGCAAATATTAACATGACCTTGCCGCCACATCTGGGCCAGCAGCTCACGCTCAATGGCGCGTTATTGCGAGATGGTGAAGCCTGGCCGGAATGGGACGTGATAATCAATGCTAGCCAAATGCAGCTGGCAGCTTTACTTGAAGCAGAGCAACTCAGGGGCGTCACCATTGACCGGGGCCGCGGCGATCTGCGCGTAACAGCCAATAAACAGGCAGATAAAATCACAGCCAATGGTTTAATAAGGCTGCAAAACAGCCGGTTTATCCGAGCCGAAGCAGCGAGTGATGATCCGTCACCGCAGCCGTTTATGGTGGATTATCTCGATAGCGAATTTACCTGGATGCAACAAGGCGAGCGCTGGCAGCTGGATTTGCAAGCTCTGGATCTCGCGATGAACAGTGAGACCTGGCCGCAAAGCCAGTTGCGGGCCAGTTTTGATCCGCAGACCGGCACGCAATTAAAAAGTAATTATTTGCGCCTGAGTGATCTCAGTGTTGCGTCGGCCCTGATAGATGATGCCCCTGATTTGCTGACAATCTATGCACCGGCCGGTGATGTCAGTGATTTACAGCTAAGCCTTGATAAAAATCAGCAGATCAAGCTATTACAGGCGACGGTCAATGAGCTGGGTTTTCAGGAAAATGGCGATATTCCGGGAATATCCGGGCTGAGTTTTATCGTTGATTGGTCCGACGAACAGATTGATGCCCAAATCGATAGTCAGGATTTGGCTTTGTATGCCAAAAATTGGTTACCGGAGACTGTGTATTTTGACTCGCTGAATGGCAATTTACGCTGGCAGCCAGCAGTGCAGGGTGGCAAGCTCAGTTTGGATGGGCTGCAACTCGTTAACGAAGATATCAACGCCAATGTCAGCGGTAGTGTTAATAATGCCGATGTAAGACAAGCCGATCTGACTTTGAAGCTGGCGGATTTAAATGTGGCTAACTGGTTAGCTTTTGTGCCGGAGCGGGTGCTGGAACCGCAATTTATTAATTGGGCTAGGAATGCTTTTGTTAATGGCAGGCTTGAACAGGGTGAGATTAGGCTGCAAGGTGATCCGGCGGCATTTCCATATGACCAGCAACCCGATGCCGGTAAGTTTAGTCTGCAACTGGCTGTCAGCAACGTTGAGCTTAATTATGGCAAGGGCTGGCCGCATTTGGAGGCCATTAATGGTCAGCTATCGGGCAGCGGCAATGATCTGCAAATCAATACCGAAAGTGGGCGCATTGCCGGATTTAACTTTGCGGGTGTTAACGCCAATATCAGTAATCTGGTGAATGGTTTGCCGGCATTGGCGCTGCAAGGCACCGTCCTTGGTGAGGCGCAGCAGGGGCTGGATTTTTTGAAAAACAGTCCGTTGGCGTCACGTTTTGGACCGATTGCTGATTGGCTGGCAATGACCGGCAATACGCAGCTAAAGCTGGATTTGGACGTGCCATTGCTGGACCCCGATGCAACGCAGGTAACGGGTGAAATTACCTTGCAAGGTAACCGGCTGGTGTTGGCTGGCTTGTCGTCATTATCGATTGAGCAAGTTACCGGGCAAATGAATTTTGATAACGATGGCCTGGCAGCAGAACAATTAAACGCACAAATCCTGGGTGAACCGGCGGCAATCACTATCGCACCGCAAGATAATAAGACCCGTATTCAGATTAGCAGTGCTTTTGATGTAGCACGTCTTGCCAGCAATTGGCAGTTGGATATGCCGGCTGCAATATCCGGAAGCAGTGATTTGTTGGCCAATATCGATATCTCTGAAGCGCAGCTGGGTGACTTTGCGGTAGACATCTCCCTGAACTCGGATCTGCAAGGTGTGGGTATTGATTTGCCGGCACCGTTCAAAAAGTCAGCAGAAAGTCGTTTGCCGCTGCAAGTTAAGTTATTGCCAGAAGAGGCGCTGCGCATAGAATTGCAACTGGCCGACTGGCTAACGACAGTCGCAGAGATTGCCGATAAAGATATTCGTGCCGGTATTTCTCTGGGTGAACAGACCGCGCAGCTGCCAGCAAATGGCATTTCTATCTCCGGTCAGTTGGAGACGTTATCAGTCTCCGACTGGCAACAGTGGTGGCAGGAAAATCAAAACAGCGATAACGAAACAAAGTGGCCGATAAATGCAGTCAATCTGCAGTTTAATCGTCTTGACTGGCAGTCGGTCACACTGAACGATGTGACGCTTAATGTCCGCCGTCAGCCAGCGGTGTGGCAGATCAAGATCGCAGCACAGCAACTAAAAGGGGATATTAACTGGCCGTTCAGTGGCGACAGTTTGCCGACCTTGGATTTTGATTTTGTTAATTTACCGCTGCCTGATGCTGTAATTGCGTCGGGTGATAAGTCCAACCTGCCAGCGTTGTGGCCAGGGTTTGAGCTGAATATTGATAATTTAGTGCTCGATAAGATGAAGCTTGGCCGTTTACAAGCACGCGCTGTAAGAGATACGTTGCGTTGGCAATTGGTGTCAGCCAGTCTGCAATCACCAACATTTCAGGCAACGGCCAGTGGTGACTGGCGGCGCACTGATGATGGTGATAACACACAGTTGAATTTAGACCTGAACAGTGACGATTTGGCAAATTTGCTGGTCGATTTAGGTTATCTGCCAGCCATTTCGGCCAGACGGGTCAATGTCGAAGGTTATTTTAGCTGGCCGTCATCACCAATGAACTTTAATCGCCGCGATTTAATGGGACAAATGTTGTTGGATGTTGGCAGTGGTGAGCTTAAAGATGTCGAACCGGGCGCTGCCGGAAGAATTTTTGGCTTGCTCAGTTTGACCGCCATACCCCGCAGATTATCGCTCGATTTCAGTGATTTGTTTGGCTCAGGTTTTGGCTTTGTCAGCATTACCGGTCGTTTTGATTTTGCCAATGGTCTGGCGACCACCAATAACCTGAAAATGCGTGGTGACAGTGCTTTGGTGTCTGTCACCGGGCCGATCAATATAATAGATCGCACATATGATCAAACGGTACAAATTACGCCCAGTGTGGCTTCGACCCTGCCACTGGCCGGCGCCGTTGCTGGCGGTCCGATCGGACTTGGCGTGGGGACAGCTCTTTTTATTGTCGATAAATTGGCCAGTAATTTATTTGGTAAAGAAATTGTCGATATCATCACATATCGTTATCGATTGACCGGCCCGTGGGATGCGCCGGAAATGAAGCTCAGAACCGCAGATGAACCCTGATGTCTGATATCATTGATGGTTTTAAATGACTGCGTATCAGTAATGACAGCAAGCTACTTCGATATTTTAGAGACCGAGCTTTTGCAACCAGCGGAGTTGCGGCTCGATGACTTACAGCAGGCGCTTAGCACAACGATGCAGGCCGGCATTGATTATGCGGATCTGTACTTTCAGCGTTCGCGTTCTGAAAATTGGCTTTTGGAAGACGGCATTATCAAAGATGGTGGCTTTCATTTGGATCAAGGTGTTGGTGTGCGTGCCTGTAGCGGTGAGAAAACCGGCTTTGCCTATTCCGATGTGCTCAATAAATCTGCCTTAATGAATGCTTGTAAGGCTGCGCGCGCCGTTGTAAAAAGTGGCCAGCAAGGCCAACTGAAACTGCCATCACCAGTTAGCGCATCGGCGTTTTATGAAAATGTTGATCCGATCTCAGCGATGTCTGTTGCTGAAAAGCTCGAACTATTGCGGACTGCCGATGCGGCGGCGCGGGCTGCTGACCCCCGGGTGAAAAGGGTTACCGTCAGTCTTGCCGGTGAAGTCGATCAGGTTTTAATTATGGCTAGTGACGGCACGCTGGCAAGCGATATCCGGCCTTTAATTCGCCTGAATGTCAGTGTCATTGTCGAAGCGGGGGGGCGTCGTGAACGTGGCAGTGCGGGTGGTGGCCGGCGTCTTGATTACCGATATTTTGCCGATAATGATTTACCAACAGTTTATGCCAAAGAAGCAGTGCGTCAGGCACTGGTAAACCTGGAAGCTGTTGATGCACCTGCTGGCAGTATGCCGGTGGTTTTGGCCTCTGGCTGGCCCGGCGTTTTATTACATGAAGCGGTGGGGCATGGTCTGGAAGGTGATTTTAACCGCCGCGGCAGTTCAACCTTTTCCGGACGCATGGGTGAAAAAGTTGCCTCAGATTTATGTACTGTGGTTGACGATGGCACTATGCAAGATCGGCGTGGTTCATTATCAGTTGATGATGAAGGTACCCCCACTGAGTCAACAACATTAATTGAAGACGGCCGCTTGACTGGCTACATGCAAGATAAGCTCAATGCTCGTCTTATGGGAATGCGGCCTACCGGTAACGGTCGACGTGAATCCTACGCGCATTTGCCGATGCCGAGGATGACCAACACCTATATGCTGCCTGGACCGCATGATGCAGAGGAAATTATTGCTTCGGTGAAAAAAGGCATTTATGCCGTGAATTTTGGCGGTGGCCAAGTGGATATCACCTCTGGCAAATTTGTGTTTTCCAGCAGTGAAGCGTATCTGATTGAAAATGGTAAGGTGACGCGTCCGGTGAAAGGTGCCACTTTAATTGGTAATGGCCCCGATGTGATGAATCGCATCAGTATGGTTGCCAATGATTTGCAGCTTGATACGGGGATTGGGAATTGTGGCAAAGAAGGTCAGAGTGTGCCTGTTGGGGTTGGTCAGCCAACTTTGAAAGTCGACAAGCTAACCGTCGGCGGCACCGCGTAGTCCGATATTTTTGTGATGGCTGTAGCTTTATAAGAATAATAATTTTTGACCTGATAAAATCGGTTTTGGTGGCTTGTTTGGTCTGGTATGCCGCTTGTGGCCTCACCAAAACAAAGATTAAACCATAATACGTAATCCGCTTCGGGCGACGACTGACAGTATTTAGAGAACGGTGTGCATTGCAAGATATGCTGGCTTGGGTGAGAATTCTGCTAATCCAAAATCTGGTAAGCGATGCAAAACCACGTGCTTAGTGTACTGCGTTGGTGTGTCGCACTAAAGTAGTGCATGTCACGCCTTTTATGCATTGATATGGTGCGTTGTTGATGTGCGAGTGCACCTAAATAGTTGATTTCAGTGCCTTGCCAAGTTGGCAAGCTTTGTGCTGATAGTTGGATTGAGTTTTTGAGGCACCCGGCGGTGCAATTTTAATTTGGAGAATTTACATGTCAGTCGAAAATGTTTTACAGATGATGAAGGACGAGGACGTCAAATTCGTCGATTTCCGTTTTACCGACACGCGTGGTAAAGAGCAGCACGTTTCTTACCCAGCGCATGCTATCGATGAAGATACCTTCTCTGAAGGTGTGATGTTTGACGGCTCATCTGTTGCCGGTTGGAAAGGTATTAACGAATCTGACATGATTTTGATGCCGGATGCGAGCACAGTCGTTATGGATCCGTTTATGGATGACAGCACGATGATCGTGCGTTGCGATATCGTTGAGCCTGCCACTATGCAAGGTTACGAGCGTGACCCCCGGAGCGTTGCTAAACGTGCTGAAGCGTATTTGGAATCAACAGGTCTTGCCGACACAGCATTCTTTGGCCCAGAACCAGAATTCTTTATTCTCGACGATGTTCGTTGGGGTAGTAATATTTCCGGTTCTTTCTATAAGATCGATTCTTCTGAATCATCATGGAATACTGAAAAAGTGTTCCCAGATGGCAACATGGGTCACCGCCCAAGCATTAAAGGTGGTTATTTCCCAGTACCGCCAGTTGATTCATTGCAAGATATCCGTTCAGCCATGTGTTTGACCATGGAAGAAATGGGCCTGATTACTGAAGTACATCATCATGAAGTAGCGACAGCCGGTCAGTGCGAAATTGGTACGAAATTCAACACGTTGGTGAAAAAAGCTGACGAAGTACAAATTCTGAAATACGTTGTTCACAACGTTGCACATGCTTACGGCAAAACAGCGACCTTTATGCCAAAACCATTGGTTGGTGACAACGGTAGTGGTATGCACGTACATCAGTCATTAGCTAAAGGTGGCGACAACCTGTTTACCGGTAACAAATACGGTGGTTTGTCAGAAACTGCATTGTTCTACATTGGCGGTATCATCAAACATGCCAGAGCGTTGAATGCCTTTACTAACCCGGGCACTAACAGCTATAAACGTTTGGTTCCAGGTTTTGAAGCACCTGTTATGTTGGCTTATTCAGCACGTAACCGTTCAGCATCAATTCGTATTCCATTTGTTAGCAATCCAAAAGGACGTCGTATTGAAGTCCGCTTCCCGGATCCATCAGCCAACCCATACCTGGCTTTCTCAGCAATGATGATGGCAGGTCTGGACGGTATCAAAAACAAGCTTCACCCTGGTGATGCGATGGATAAAGATTTATATGATTTGCCAGCTGAAGAAGATGCTGCGATTCCAAAAGTATGTCATGCATTGGATCAAGCTTTAGCTGAATTGGATAAAGATCGTGCTTTCTTAACAGAAGGTGGCGTATTCACTGATGACATGATCGATGCCTACATTGAATTGAAGATGGAAGAAGTTACCCGTCTGCGTATGGAAACACATCCTGCAGAATTTGACCTGTACTACAGCGTCTAATTTTAGCTTAAGCAGTATCCAAAACGCCTCCCTTGTGGAGGCGTTTTTGTTTGTGGTTTTGGCTTGCACCGATAGTAAAGCTGGCCTATATTGAAACCATGAAATTTTATGGCTTATTGCTCATTCTGGTGTCAAGTTCGGTATTCGCCGAGATTTATCGCTGGATCGATGAAAATGGCAATACGGTGTATTCCGATCAACCAGTAGACGATGCCGAACAAATCGATTTGCCTGAAGCATCAATTTATTCACCGGTCGTTGTACCGTTGGAAGTATCTGATGACAGTAGCGAAACGGCTGAAGATGTGGGCAGTGAAGACGACGAAATGCCAGCTGCCCCCAATTATCAGCTGCAAATTGCCAGTCCTCAGGATGACGAAGCAATCCGTGCCAATGATGGCAATATGACTGTTAATATCCAAATCCGGCCACCGCTGAGCCAAAAACGCGGTGATATGATTCAACTGCGTATGGATGGCCGGCCCTATGGCCAACCCAGCTCCGGTTTAAGTTTTAATCTTACTAATATGGATCGTGGCACCCACACTTTGTCAGCGGTGGTCATGAATGCCAGTGGTGAGGCGTTGTCGCAAAGCGCTACCATCAAATTTCACCTGCAACGTAACTCAATTTTGCTTAATCCCCGCACCCAAAATAATTCACAGGGCATCATAACGGGACAAGGGCAAACGCTGCCAACTAACCCCGCCAACACCAGCCAATAATACGACGCACCAAAAGTGTGCGTATAATGATGTTGGCTAGTGTTTTAATTTGTTAAAACAGCTTCTTTTTCAGCGTATTGCAAAATAATTCATAATTAAATCAATATCTTATTAATGAGCTTTTGATTTGCCTGGTAAGTTGGATTGGATTTTGCAAACTGCAAATCTATGAAATGCGATCACTTACCTATGAATAAAGATCTTCTCGCCTGCAGTGATGTATTGGAAAATCTCACCACCGCAGTTTTGGTGTTAGATCGGCAGCATCGGGTTTGTTACATCAATACTGCAACTGAGATCATGTTTGAGATCTCACAGCGTCAAGCTGAACATATTCCGTTTCAAATGTTATTGCCGGGTGAAACCGGTCTCTTCGGCTCATTGCAGCGCGTATTAAGCAGCGGGCAGGCATTGATTGAGCGTGAGATCCCTTTATTTTTACCCGCCAGTGGTGAAATCGTCGTTGATTGCTCTATCAAACTGCTGGATTTAACCGAGCCCTTTATTTTGCTGGAATTGGCACAGCTTGATTATCAGCAACGCATCAACCGCGATGAAAATCTGCTCACCCAACAGCAAGTTGTTCGAGGGCTTGCGCATGAAATTAAAAATCCTCTGGGTGGTTTACGCGGTGCTGCACAGCTACTGGAACGGCAACTCGACTCTGATGATTTAAAGGAATACACACGAATTATTATCAGTGAAGCGGATCGGCTACAGAATCTGATGAACCGTATGCTGGGGCCGTATCAGCAAAGTCAAAAGACCGCCGTCAATATCCATGAAGTGCTGCAACGTGTTCGGCAATTGGTTGATATTGAAGTGGATGAACGGCTTAAATTTATTGCTGACTATGATCCCAGTATCCCTGATCTCACTGCAGACTTTGATCAGTTGATTCAAATCTTTCTGAACATTGTCCGTAACGCGGTGCAAGCAATGCATGGTAGCGGCATCATTCGCCTGAGAACCCGCATTCAACGAAACTTAACTATTGATAAACGGCTTTACAAACTGGGTATGCTCATCGAAATCGAAGATGATGGCCCTGGTATTCCTAAACATTTGCAAGATAGTCTTTTTTATCCGCTGGTCACCGGCCGTGCTGATGGCACGGGTCTTGGTCTCTATCTGGTACAAAATCTGGTGCAGCGTAATGGCGGTACTGTTTTATGTAACAGTCATCCTGGGCAGACTATTTTTTCGGTAATTTTCCCTTTGGAGTCTAATAATCGTGGTCGCTAAAACAATCGCATGGATAGTCGATGATGACCGTTCAATACGCTGGGTATTACAAAAAGCGCTGGAAGCTGTAGATATTACGGTGAAAGCTTTTGAAAATGCGGATCTGGCGCTTGAGCAATTAAAACGTGATCAGGGACCAGGCCCCGATGTTCTGGTCAGCGATATCCGGATGCCGGGTATGGATGGTCTGCAATTATTGGCGGATATTCAACGTCGCCAGCCGGACTTACCGGTGATCATAATGACCGCATATTCAGATCTGGATAGCGCTGTATCGGTGTATGAAGGTGGCGCTTTTGAATATTTACCAAAACCGTTTGATGTCGATGAAGCGGTGGAGCTGGTGCAGCGCGCCATAAATCATCGTCGTCAGCAGCATGCCAATCCCAGTGAAGATATCAATTTAGGTTCTGAAATTATCGGTGAAGCACCGGCGATGCAGGAAGTATTTCGGGCGATTGGCCGGCTGGCCCGATCTAATATAACGGTATTGATTAATGGTGAATCAGGTACTGGTAAAGAATTGGTGGCGCATGCGCTGCATAAACATAGCCCACGGCGCACTGCACCATTTATTGCTTTGAATATGGCTGCGATCCCAAGAGAATTGTTGGAGTCAGAACTGTTTGGTCATGAAAAAGGCGCGTTTACCGGCGCCCATGCTTCACGAAAAGGCCGCTTTGAACAAGCTAATGGCGGTACGCTGTTTCTGGATGAAATCGGCGATATGCCGATTGAATTACAAACGCGTTTACTGCGAGTGCTATCGGATGGCGAGTTTTTCCGTGTTGGCGGCCATAGCGCGGTTAAGGCCGATGTACGAATCATTGCTGCCACCCATCAAAATCTTGAACAACGCGTTGAGCGGGGTGATTTTCGCGAGGATTTATTTCATCGACTCAATGTGATTCGCATTCAAACCCCGGCGCTACGCGAGCGGCGAGAAGATATTCCGGTACTGATTGGCTATTTTCTCAGCAAAGCGGCACGCGAATTGAATATGGCAAAAAAATCGGTGGCCAGTGATGTGGAGCAATACATGTCACAGCTACCCTGGCCGGGAAACGTCAGGCAATTGGAAAACGTTTGTCGCTGGTTGATGGTGATGTCGCCGGGCCAAGTGGTACAGATGGATGACTTGCCAATGGAATTGTCGGCAGAAGGCGGTAGCGAACACACTCGGCGTAACAGTGACTGGCAACAGTTATTTCGCCAATGGGCTGCTGGTAAAGCGATCAGCGGTCAGGAAGGGGCATTGGCTGATGTGGTGCCCATGGTCGAACAACTACTGATGGAAGTAGCATTAGAAAAAACGGCTGGTAAACGTCAGGAGGCTGCAAAGTTATTAGGCTGGGGACGTAACACCCTGACCCGTAAACTTAAAGAGAGTTAACGATTGCCCTTGCACGCTGAGCCATTGCTGTGTATACTTTGCGTCTTGTTCAGGTGCGGGGTGGAGCAGCCTGGTAGCTCGTCGGGCTCATAACCCGAAGGTCGTTGGTTCAAATCCAGCCCCCGCTACCAATATTACGATAACAAAACCCCTGAATGGGGTTTTTGTTTTTGTGGAGTTTAAATTGGGCCGATGGCCCTTTTTTTTTATTTGCTTATGGCCATATCCGATCAAATCGAACAACTAATTGAAGCACCAATTGAATCGCTGGGTTATCAGCTGGTGGGTGTTGAATATATTCAGGGTGGCCAAAACCCGGTGCTGCGCATTTATATCGATGCCGAAGATGGCATTGGTATTGAAGACTGCGAGCGTGTCAGTCACCAGGTTAGTGGTGTACTAGATGTCGAAGACCCCATAAAATCAGCCTATATGCTGGAAATCTCCTCGCCAGGTTTTGACCGACCTTTATTCAAGCAGCGGGATTTTGAGCGTTTTATTGGTTCGCAGGTAAAAATCAGTATGAAATTGCCGGTCAATGGCCGCCGTAATTTTAGCGGTGAGTTACAGGGCTTTGAGAATGGTGAAATCCTAATTGAGGTAGATGGTGAGGCATACGCCTTACCTTTGGCAAAGCTTGCTAAAGCAAAGCTGATTGCCTAAAAAGCGTATTATTAATAGTTAATATAAAACTTGGCTTGGATTTTTCCCGGCAAAAATCCACTGGGGGCGTGATGAATAATAAAGAGATCTTACTGGTAGTTGATGCCATGTCCAATGAAAAGGGCGTGAGCAAAGAGGTCATTTTCCAGGCGATTGAAGCAGCGTTGGCGATGGCCACGCGTAAAAAATATGATATGGCAATTGATGCCCACGTTGCTATCGACAGAGTTACCGGTAGTTACGAAACGTTTCGTCAATGGCAAGTCGTTGCTGATGATGACGAAGAGTTTGAAGGCGAAGAAATTCAAATCACGTTGAGTGATGCCCAGAAAAAACAAGCTGATATTGTCGTTGGTGACTATATTCGTGAGCCGATGGAATCCGTTGAGTTTGGACGGATTGCTGCCCAAACAGCCAAGCAAGTCATTGTCCAGAAAGTCCGCGAAGCCGAACGTGCCCAAGTCGTTGATATGTACCGTGAGAAAGTCGGTCAGATGATTCTGGGTACGGTAAAACGCGTTGAACGCGGTAATGTCACGCTGGATTTGGGTGCCAATGCTGAAGCTTTATTGCCACGCGAAGAGATGATTCCGCGGGAAAGCTTCCGTAGCGGGGACAGGGTTCGCGGTTACTTAAAAGAAATTCGTTCGGAAGGTCGCGGTCCGCAGTTAATTATTAGTCGTGTCGCACCGCAATTACTGATTGAATTATTCCGTTTGGAAGTGCCAGAAATCAGTGATGGCTTAATTGAAATCAAAGGCGCAGCCCGGGATCCTGGTTTGCGTGCCAAAATTGCCGTACTTGCGCACGAAGCACGTATTGATCCGGTCGGTGCCTGTGTCGGTATGCGCGGTTCACGTGTTCAGGCAGTGACGAATGAATTGGCCGGTGAGCGGGTAGATATCATTCTCTGGGATGAAGATGTCGCACGTTTTGCAATTAATGCAATGGCTCCGGCAGAAGTATTATCAATCGTTGTTGATGAAGATGCGCACAGTATGGATATCGCAGTTGAAGAAGACCAACTGTCACAAGCAATTGGCCGCAGCGGTCAGAATGTGCGGCTTGCCAGTCAGTTAACCGGCTGGGAATTGAATGTCATGTCAGCTGCCGATGCCGATCAGAAAGCCGAAAAAGAAATGGGCACACTGATCGAAACATTTATGAAAGATTTGGACGTCGATGAAGACGTTGCTTTGATTCTGGCGCAGGAAGGCTTCTCCTCACTTGAAGAAGTTGCCTATGTGCCTGAACAGGAAATGCTCGACATCGAAGAGTTTGATGCCGATATCGTACAAGAGCTGCGGTCTCGGGCACGTGATGTGTTGCTAACCCGCGCCATTGCCAATGAAGAGCAACTGGAATCAGCGGATCCTGAGCAAGCACTGATTGATATGCCGGGCATGAATCAAGCATTAGTGGTTAAATTCGCCAGTCATGGCATTGCAACGGTCGATGACTTGGCTGACCAATCAGTCGATGAACTGATGGAAGCCGCAGAGATTGATGCTGACAAAGCAGCGCAGCTGATTATGAAAGCTCGCGAATCCTGGTTCGCTGATGAATCAACTGATACAGGGGAATAACCAATGAGTGATATTAAGGTTAAAGACCTGGCCGGCACCGTCGGTATAACACCTGAAAAACTGGTAGAACAGCTGAATGAGGCCGGCATTAACGTGTCAAAAGCCGATGATCTGATTACCGAAGAACAGAAACAAAGCTTGCTGCAATTTTTGCAACAACGTCATGGCCGTAACGACGGCACTGATGCTGCACCGAAAAAAATCACCCTAAAGCGTAAATCTGTCAGTGAAATTAAACTCGGTGGTTCTTCACGCACCGGTGGTAAAAGTGTCAGTGTTGAAGTTCGGAAAAAACGCACCTTTGTAAAACGCGATGCAGATGAGCCAGAAGCACCTGTTGAAGTTGAAGTCGGTCAGCAAGCACAGTTACAAGCTGAAGAGTTGGCCCGTCAGGAGCAATTACGCCAACAAGAAGTGTTGCGTAAACAGCAAGAAAATATGACGCGTCAGCAAGAAGCGGAAGCAGAATCTGCTGCTGTTGCTGCAGCCATTGAAGCTGAGAAACAAGCCGCTGAAGAAGCTCGCCTCGCGGCAGAAGAAGAACAGAAAGCACTGGCCGAAGAAGCTAAGCAAAAAACGGTTAAAAAAGCCACTAAGGCGAAAACGGCTGAGCCCGAATTATCTGCTTCACAATTAGCGCACAAGAAACTTGAAGAAGCTGATGCCAAGCGTCGTGCAGCTAATTTAGCGCGAATTGAAGCTGAGAAAGCTTTGGATGTGCGTCGTAAAGCCCGCGTGGAAGAAGAAGCGCTCGAAAAAGCCAAAGAAGTGGCCAAAGCTGCAGCTGCTGAAGCTCAGGCCAAAGAACAAAAACCGGATCGCAAAGAAGCCGACGCCAAGCACACCAACGATAATAAACCAGCCAAAAAAGGTCGTTATAAACGCGACGATGATTTTGAGCGTAAAGAATTACATGTCAGCGAAGGCAAATCAGGCCGTCGCAAAAAGAAAAAAGGCGTTTCAACCCGCACCGCGGTAATGGAAACCGAACATGGCTTTTCCAAACCGACGGCGCCGATTGTTCGCGATGTCAGCGTGCCGGAAACCATTTCCGTATCTGATTTAGCGCAGCGGATGTCTGTTAAAGCCGGTGAAGTGATTAAAGCCCTGATGGGCCTTGGCACCATGGCGACCATTAACCAGGTCTTGGATCAAGACACTGCGGTTATCGTTGTTGAAGAAATGGGCCATGTTGCTAAACCAGTGCAGGAAAACGAAGTTGAACAAGCATTGATGGCTTCAGATGAAGATGTCGGTGAATCAGTCGCTCGTGCGCCAGTGGTTACTGTCATGGGTCATGTCGATCATGGTAAAACCTCACTGCTTGATTATATTCGCCGTACCAAAGTCACGACAGGTGAAGCCGGTGGTATTACCCAGCATATTGGTGCCTATAAAGTCGAAACCAGCCGTGGCGAAGTCACTTTCCTCGATACACCGGGCCATGCTGCGTTCACTGATATGCGCTCTCGTGGCGCTAAAGTAACGGATATTGTGGTATTGGTTGTGGCTGCTGATGATGGTGTTATGCCGCAAACCATTGAAGCGGTTCAACATGCAAAAGCCGCAAATTCGGTGTTGATTGTTGCCGTTAACAAAATGGATAAGCAGGGTGCTAATCCGGATCGCGTCAAACAGGAACTTGCCAATCATGAAGTTATTCCTGAAGATTGGGGCGGTGACGTACAGTTTGTGCCGGTATCAGCATTAACTGGAGATGGTATCGACAATTTGCTGGATGCAATCTCACTGCAAGCCGAAGTAATGGAATTAAAATCGCCTGTTAAAGGCCCGGCACATGGCACCGTTGTCGAATCACGCTTGGATAAAGGCCGTGGCACAGTGGTAACGGTATTGGTACAACGTGGTACCTTGAATAAAGGTGACATTGTTGTGGTCGGTCAGGAATACGGCCGGGTTCGGGCGCTGTTTAACGAAAGTGGACAACAGCTTGATTCTGCCGGTCCGTCAACACCAGTTGAATTATTGGGTCTGTCGGGCACACCGGCATCGGGTGATGAATTACAAGTCGCACCGGATGATCGCACCGCTCGTGATATCGCTAATTTCCGCCAAACCAAAGCACGTGAACTGAAAATGGCGCAGCAACAAGCGGCCAAGCTGGACGATATGTTCAACAAGATGGAAGAGGGCGATGTTAAAACCCTTAATGTTGTCATCAAAGGTGACGTACATGGTTCCGTTGAAGCGGTCAGTCAGGGTCTGCAAAAACTGTCCACTGATATGGTTAAAGTCCGTGTGGTTGGCTCCGGTGTCGGTGGTATTAACGAAACCGATGCCCAGTTAGCGGCAGCATCTGATGCCATTCTTATTGGCTTTAATGTCCGTGCTGATAACACGGCCCGTAAAGTGATTGCTGAACGCGGTCTGGATGTACAGTACTTCAGCATTATTTACGATTTGCTGGATGTTGTGACCAAAGCGATGACCGGTATGCTGGAACCAGTCTATAAAGACGAAATTATTGGTCTGGCGCGGGTTGATGATGTCTTTAGTTCACCCAAATTCGGTGATATTGCCGGCTGTCTGGTATTGGAAGGCTCCGTCAAACTTAGCAGCCCAATCCGGGTATTACGTGACAACGTTGTCATTTACGAAGGTGAGCTGGAATCATTACGCCGCTTTAAAGACGATGTTAAAGAAGTTAATGCCGGTACTGAATGTGGTATTGGTGTTAAAAACTACAAAGACGTCAAACCAGGCGATCAAATCGAAGTCTTTGAACGCGTGTTGATGAAACCGAGCTTGTAATGGCCAGAGAATTCAGCCGTACCAGCCGCATCAGTGAAGCGATGCAACGTGAATTGGCCCAGCTCATTCAGCATGAGCTGGCCGATCCGCGCGTTAGTCTGGTGACCGTGTCACACGTTGATGTCACTGCCGATCTGAAATACGCCAAAATCTACGTCACGCGCCTCAATGGTTTTGACAGTGATGAAGCAGCGACAGAATGTTTGCAGGGTCTGAACAAAGCCAGCGGTTTTTTGCGTAAAGCTTTAACGAAGCGTATCAAGTTACGGATCATGCCGGAGTTGCAATTTCGTTATGACAATAGCCTTGAACATGGTTTTTACATGGACGCGTTAATCAGCAAAGCGAACGCTGATAACAACAACGAAAATAACGATTCCTGAGTCTTTAAAATGGCTCGCCGAAAAAAGTCCGGCCGTGATCTGACCGGCATTTTAATCGTCGATAAACCTTCTGGCGTCAGTTCCAATCGTGTATTACAAATCGTCAAACGCCTGTATCAGGCCAATAAGGCCGGCCATACCGGTACGCTGGATCCGCTGGCGTCAGGGGTTTTGCCAATTTGTCTGGGCGAAGCCACCAAATTATCAACGCATTTACTGGATGCTGATAAAATTTATCAGGTGACCTGTCGATTAGGCATCGCCACCAATAGCGGTGACAGTGATGGTGAAGTGATTGGCGAACAGCCAATACCAGCATTTACTGATGAATCGCTCCGTTTATTGTTAACAGATTTCACCGGTCTGCAGACGCAAATACCACCAATGTTTTCAGCATTGAAACATCAGGGACAGCCGCTGTATAAGCTGGCCCGGCAGGGTATTGAAATCGAACGCAAAGCACGACAAATTACCATTTACGATCTGCAATTACTGGCCGTTACCCGCGACAGTTTCACGCTGGAAGTTGCTTGCAGTAAAGGCACTTATATCCGCACGCTGGTTCAGGACATTGCAGCAGCGATGGGCAGTTATGGCCATGTCAGTATGCTGCGGCGCATTGCCGCTGCCGGCTATGATTTAAGTCAGGCAGTGCCTTTATCAAGTCTGGAAACATTGGCCGAACAAGCAGATATAAACTTGCTTGATAAAGAGTTATTGCCGGCGCTTGATGCATTGCCTGACTGGCCGTTAGTGGCACTCGACAGTCAGCAAACCCGGCAGCTCTATTTTGGCCAGCCAGTCGCACATTTACCACTTGAAAGTAGCGCAGACATCAGGCTGCTGGATGATGGCGGTGAGTTTATGGGTTTGGCCCAGATTGACGATAACGGGGTTATCACTGCCAAGCGGCTGTTTGTCCGTGATGAAGCGTAGTAATTTCTTGTAGTCATCAGGCAAAGCCGGTAAAATTTGTCACGTTTTAAATAGTTGGTTAATCCGGTGCGTTGCTGGGTTATCACAGAATTTAACTAGGCAGCAATCTGCCAAATCAAAAGTTGGAGTTTTTAATGTCAATTACCGCACAACAAAAGCAAGAAATCATTACCAAATACGCCCGTAATGAAGGCGATACCGGTTCAGCAGAAGTACAAGTCGCATTACTGACTGCACGCATCACTAACCTCGGTGACCATTTTAAAAATAATACCCATGACCATCACTCACGTCAGGGTTTGTTAAAAATGGTGAGTGGCCGTCGTAAGATGCTCGATTATCTGAAAAAAACCGATATTACCCGTTACCGTGATCTGATTGCTGATTTAGGTCTGCGTCGCTAATTTGCAACGTGATTTGCAAACCTATACAGAACCCTGCGGCCAGACCGATAATGGTTCGGTCCGCAACAAGGTGATCTGATTAATGCCCCTGCAATCCTCCTGGATTCAGGGGCATTTTCATTTATACATTTTTTAAACTGGCGTCGAAAAGGTTCGGCACCAGCGTCGTCAAGAGAAGGAAATAATAGTGAATTCAGTGAAAAAGACAGTTCAGTTCGGTGAGCATCTGCTCAGCTTGGAAACCGGTAAAGTTGCCCGTCAAGCGGGCGGTGCAGTGATGGCGAGCCTCGGTGATACCGCCGTTTTGGTCACCGTTGTTGGTAAGAAAAACGTCAATCCCGGTCAGGACTTCTTTCCTTTAACCGTTAATTACCAGGAGCGTACTTACGCTGCCGGTAAAATCCCAGGTGGCTTCTTCAAACGTGAAGGTCGTCCCAGTGAGAAAGAAACCTTAACCTCAAGACTAATCGATCGTCCATTACGTCCACTGTTTCCAAAAGGCTTTCTCAACGAAGTGCAGGTAATTGCTACTGTTGTCGCCATGGATCCAGCGATTGACCCAGATATCCCAGCAATGATTGGTGCTTCAGCCGCGTTGGCAATTTCCGGTATCCCTTTTAATGGGCCAATTGGTGCTGCGCGAGTAGGTTATGTTGATGGTCAATATGTACTGAATCCAAGCAAAATACAGCTTGCTGAAAGCGATTTGGATTTGGTGGTTGCGGGTACTGAATCCGCGGTATTAATGGTTGAATCCGAAGCCGATCAATTACCAGAAGAAGTGATGCTGGGTTCGGTGATGTTTGGACATCAGCAGATCCAAACAGCCATTAAACTGGTCAGCGAATTAAAAGCCGAAGTCGGTAAACCGGCTTGGGAGTGGGAAGCGCCTGCAAAAGATGATCGTTTATACAACGCTGTTAAAGAAGCGGCGTTTGCCGGTATCGGTCAGGCTTACACCATCAGCGATAAATTAATGCGTCAGGATCAACTGGCTGAAGTCCGCGATGCAGTTGTTGCATCACTGGTCACTGAAGGTGGTGAGTGGACGGAAGATGATATCAAAGGCATTTTCGGCAAGCTTGAAAAAGAATTGGTCCGTGGTCGCATTATTGCCGGTGAACCGCGTATTGATGGTCGTGATACCAAAACGGTCCGCCCGGTATTTGTTGAAACCACTGTACTGCCGCGCGTTCATGGCTCAGCATTGTTTACCCGTGGTGAAACTCAGGCGATTGTTGTGGCCACATTAGGCGCCGAACGTGATGCACAAATGATTGATGCGGTTGAAGGTGAATACCGTGATCGTTTTATGCTGCATTACAATTTTCCACCGTTCTGCGTTGGTGAAACCGGTTTTGTCGGCTCACCGAAACGTCGTGAAATTGGTCACGGTAAATTGGCTAAACGTGGTATCCAGGCAGTGATGCCATCGGCTGAAGAATTCCCGTATGTGGTCCGCGTGGTATCAGAAATCACCGAATCTAACGGCTCAAGCTCAATGGCGTCTGTGTGTGGTACTTCATTGGCATTAATGGATGCCGGTGTGCCAATCAAAGCACCAGTTGCCGGTATCGCGATGGGTCTGATTAAAGAACCTGATGGCTATGCAGTACTGAGCGATATCTTGGGTGATGAAGATCATCTGGGTGATATGGACTTTAAAGTGGCAGGTACCGATAAAGGTGTCACCGCGCTGCAAATGGACATTAAGATTGAAGGTATTAACGAGGAAATCATGCGCACTGCACTGGCACAAGCCCGTGAAGGTCGTTTGCATATCCTTGGCAAAATGAATGCGGTGATCAGCACCCATCGTCAGGAAATGTCAGAGTTTGCACCACGCATCATTACCACCAAAGTGCATGCAGACAAAATTCGTGATGTTATCGGTAAAGGCGGCGCGACTATTCGGGCGATCACCGAAGAAACCGGTGCCACAATTGATATTCAGGATGACGGTACCGTGATGATTTTCTCGGCTGATTTCAATGCCGGTCAGGAAGCACTGCATCGTATTGAGCAAATCACCGCCGATGTTGAAGTCGGTAAGATCTATCAGGGCCGTGTGGCCAAACTGATGGATTTTGGCGCTTTTGTTACCATTTTGCCGGGCAAAGATGGTCTGGTGCATATCTCACAAATCTCTAACGAGCGGGTTGAGAATGTCAGCGACAAATTGTCTGAAGGCGATATGATTGATGTTAAAGTGCTGGAAGTCGATCGTCAGGGTCGGATCCGTTTGAGCATGAAAGCGGTTCACGAAGAGCCAGCCACCGAGGCTTAATCCCCGATTGGCTGAACTTTGCGATAAACTTAAAAGCCCCGCTTGCCGGGGCTTTTTTGTATTGAGAGATAATTGATGCGCCGATGGCCGTTATTGATAATAGGCTTATTGCTCAGTTCGCAGCTGTTTGCCGAAACCATGCATGTGGCAGCGGCGGCCAATCTGCGTTATGTATTGCCACTGATCATTGCTGACTATGAAACCCAGCATGAGGTTGAGATAGTTGTCACTTATGCGGCATCTGGCACCTTAAGTAATCAAATTCGGCACGGTGCCCCGTATCAGATTTTTTTATCAGCTGATGCCGAGTCAGTTAGGCCTTTACTTGATGCTAAACTCACGCAGGGACCAGCATTTAGCTTTGCCGATGGACAGCTGGTATTGTTTGCAATGCACGATTCCGATATTGAACTGGACCAGCACTTGTCAGGCCTGAAATGCTATTTGCAATCCGATCCGCAACAGAAAATCGCCATTGCCAATCCCCAACACGCGCCCTATGGCCGCGCCGCACAACGCTATATGCAACAACATAAAGTCTGGCAATTGGCCGAGCCGCATTTGGTGCAAGCTGAAAATGCCGGCCAATTGACGCAATTTACCCTGACCGGCAATGTGGCGCTGGGCTTTATACCGTTAAGTCACGCGCTGCAGGCGACGATAAAACAACAAGGTCGGTATTTAACCTTGCCAGTGGTCCTGCATCAGCAGGGTGTTTTAACTAGGCGAGCGACAGTCGCTGCTGAAAACTTTGTGACCTTTTTGCAAGGTGAAACTGCCCGGCAACATTTCTTGCAGCATGGCTTTGTAGCACCCGGAGTGCCCTGATGGATTGGCAGGCACTGCAGTTATCTTTAATGCTCGCTACGCTGACCAGTGCGCTGTTATTGCCATTGGGGCTATTGTTGGCCCGGGCGCTGGCACATCAGCAATTTACCGGTAAGTACATGGTTGAGGCGCTGATTGTGTTGCCTTTGGTATTGCCGCCGACGGTTTTAGGCTACTTTTTGCTGACCGCAATGGATCAAAATGCTTTGATGGGGCAGTGGTTTTATCAATTGACCGGATCACAGCTGGCGTTTTCATTTAATGGGTTACTGCTGGCATCGTTAATTTACAGTTTGCCGTTTGCCGTACAGCCGATGTTAAGAGCGCTGGAGCAAATACCGTATGGCCTGCGTGAAGCGGCCTGGTGCAGCGGTTTATCCCGTTGGCAGACGTTTTTGAAGATTGAATTACCACTGGCATGGCCTGGGGTTGTCACAGGCTTAGTGCTGAGTTTTTGCCATACGTTGGGTGAGTTTGGTGTGGTGCTGATGATTGGTGGCAATATCGCAGGAGAAACCCGCACCTTATCAATTGCCATTTATGACAGTGTGCTGTCCTTTGACCATGCTGCCGCTCAGCAAATGTCGATAATGTTATTACTGATTGCCATGGTTACAGTGACGTTAGTGTATCGATTTAACCGGCGTTTGATGCAGTTCTGATGTTAGCCGTCACACTTAAAAATGCTCAGCCGATGCCGTTGAATGTGCAATTTAATTGTGCACCGGGACAATTACTGGCATTAGTCGGGCCCTCCGGTGCTGGTAAAACCAGTGTGTTACGGGCTATTGCCGGTTTATTAAAACCCCGTGAAGGTTTAATTAGTTGCAACAACGTGGTTTGGCAGGATAGTAACACCGACATTCACCTGTCACCTCAACAACGCCGGGTGGGTATGGTGTTTCAGGACTATGCATTATTTCCGCATTTAAACGTCGCTGATAACCTGCGACTGGCATTACCCGAACAGGCAAAAATTAACCCTTCCCGGATCGACGAATTATTACAGCAAGTTAATTTGCATGGTTTGGCGGATCGTTATCCCGGCCAATTATCCGGTGGTCAGCAACAACGGGTAGCTTTAGCGAGAGCATTGGCCAGAGAGCCGCAGGTGTTATTGCTTGATGAGCCGTTTTCGGCGGTTGATAAAGTCACCCGGCGTAAATTGTATTTGGAGCTACACAGTTTGCGCCGGCAATTGTCGATGCCGATTGTGCTGGTCACCCATGATTTGGATGAAGCGGCCATGCTGGCTGATGAAATGTGTGTGATCCACCAGGGCAATAGCTTGCAGCAAGGGCCTGTAGACAAAGTTTTACACCAACCGGCAACTTTGCCAGTGGCAAGGCAAGTGGATGCCCGTAATCTGTTTTCAGGCACGCTTGGTAAACAGCAAAATAATGTTTATTTACTTTGGCATGGCCAGCGACTGGCAATTGTAAATACCAATCAATTCAAGCCCGGTGATAAAGTTCACTGGACTATTTCACCGAGCAAAGTGTTATTGCACCAACGGCGCAGGCCATCGCAAGGTGAGCAGGAAAACCCCTTAACCGGCATTATCAGCGATATGATTACTTTGAGAGGTATCACGACGATATTACTGAGCATTGCAGCGGCTGAGCAGACAATTCTGCAAATGGATGTGCCAGAGCATGTGGTCAGCCGTAATGCTTTGAAAATTGGCGAAACTATTGGGGTATCGCTGCTCAGTGATGCGATCCATCTGATGCCTGATAATCGTGACGCAGGAATTTAAGTTATGAACAATATTGACTGGCACTACATCCATGCTGCGGTTTGGCGGGCTAATAGCCAGAAACTGAAAGTCGTCAGCCGCTTGGATCCAATCCGGTTAAAACAGTTGATTGGTATTGATAACCAAAAAGCCGCGTTACTGGATAATACCCGGCGATTTTTACAAGGCCAGACTAGCAATCATGCCTTGCTTTGGGGCAGTCGTGGTACGGGTAAATCCTCGCTTATCAAAGCCTTGCTCAATGAGTTTGCTGATGACGGCCTGCGGATGTTGCAACTCGATAAAGATGATCTGAACTGGCTGCCGGATATTCTTGATGATCTGGAAGACCGACCATTTAAATTTATTATTTTCTGTGATGATTTGTCTTTTGAAGAAGCCGATGTCAGTTATAAACCGCTGAAAAGTTTGCTTGAGGGCGGACTGGAAATGCCGCCCGATCATGTACGGATTTATGCCACTTCCAATCGCCGGCATTTGTTGCCGGAACGGCAATCAGAAAATCAGCTGAGTAAAGTGGTCGATGGCGAAGTGCATTACACCGATAGTCTGGAAGACAAATTGGCGCTATCAGATCGGTTTGGTTTGTGGCTATCATTTTATCCGGCTGGCTGGGACAGTTACTTTGCCATTGTCGATGCATTATTTACTGATCAGAGCATTGATCGTCAGCAATTACACGAGGCTGCCCGTTTATTTGCGATGAGCCGCGCCAGTCACAGTGGCCGTACGGCTAAACAGTTTTATCTGCATTATTTATCGGCATATTGATAATCATCAACGTATTTAACAGTGTTATGTAAACACCGTTATTTCTTGGTTTTCGCTGCAGTTAAATATATCGGTTTTGCCAGAAATCTGCCTGAATAAACCATTTCAAAGTCAAGCCAAATATGGCACACAGACTCATTACCAATATCATTGGCAATGGACTACCATCACTCAGCGAGGTTACCAACCAGCCACTGGCGGCGCCGGCCATAAAGCCGCAAGCACCTAATAATGCGGTAGCCGTAGCAGCGCTGTGCGGGAAAAACTCAACGGTACTGGCGATAGCATTGGCAACCGTTAAGCCCTGAAAGCCGATAAACAGCATAATGCCAATGACCAGCAGCCAAAGTTGTGGTGAATGGCTCAATAAAACATAAGCCAGCAATATTAAGCCCATCAATAATTGCAGCGTTTGGCCGATGGTCAGTAAAAAGGCTGGGGGGTGATAACGCAAAAACCGCATATTCAGTCGATTGAATACCACCATAACCAGCACATTAGCGCCGAATAAAAACGGATAGAGGGTCTCACTAACGCCGAAATAGCCCATATACACAGAAGGCGAGGCGGTAATAAAAGTAAACAAGCCACCAAATGAAAAACACTGCGCTGCTAAAAATCCCATTGCCTGACGATGACTGAGCACTGACAAATAACGTTTCATTGCACTGGGCCGATTGATGGCTTTTTGGTGGGTTTCGGGCAGAAAGCGAAATAACAGCCAGCCCAGCAGCACGGCATAAATCAGCAAAAAGCCAAAAATTGAACGCCAGCCGGATAGGTGCAATAACACCATGCCAATAATCGGTGCCATCAACGGTGCGATCATCATAATGATCGCTATTTGTGATAAGTGGCGGGCACTGTCACGGCCACTGCTGATGTCTCTGATAACGGCAGAGGAATTGACGATTGCCAGACCGCCGCCTATTGCCTGCACCAGTCGCCACAACCAGATGGCCTCAATGCTTTGACTGGCAATAATGCCTGCACTACCAGCGATAAACAGGCTGATGCCACTAAATATAATGCGTCGCCTGCCAAAATGATCAGACAGTGGGCCGCCAATGATTTGGCCAATGGCAAAACCAGCGAGAAATAAACTTAACGACAGTTCGACATCATGGATGGGGATGTTTAATTGTTCGGCCATGGTCGGCATGGCCGGTAAATAAGCATCAATTGCTAATGGTGCCATCGCTGTTAACGCGGCCAGCATCATTATTAATAAGCTCAGTTTTCGTGACGTTAGCTTTAACTGCATGCCGTGATGCCTGATGAGCCAATGCGCTCAGCAGGCACTAAGGTTTAACTACTTGATTAGATAGACTGTGTGTAACGAGTTCCCGCATATCAATCCCGCTGGGATGTTGGAATACCCGCAGGCCAAACTCCGGCAAAATCGCCAGCATATGATCAAAAATATCTGAAGCAATGCCTTCGTATTCAACCCATTCGATGGTGCTGGTAAAGCAGTAAATTTCCAGCGGCAGACCATCCGAGGTCGGTGCCAGTTGCCGTGACATTAAAGTCAGATCCTGACATATCTGCGGGTGATTTTTTAAATATTGGCTGACATAAGCCCGGAAACTGCCAATATTGGTAATGCGACGGGTATTAACCGGCTCTTTTCCCCAGTGTTCGAGTTTTTGATTCCAGGCATCAATATCAGCCTGCTTGTCGCTCAGATATGGGGTGAGCAGATTAAAGCGTTGCAATTTCTGTTTTTCTTCTATGCTCAAAAAATGAATCGACTGCTGGTCAATCAAAATACTGCGTTTGATTCGGCGACCACCGGTTTCTTTCATACCGCGCCAGTTTTTAAACGGATCACTTAAAAACCGTTTGGTCGGTATAACACTGATGGTCTTATCCCAGTTCTGTATTTTGACGGTATGCAGGGCGATATCAATAACATCACCATCGGCATTCAGCTGCGGCATTTCGATCCAATCACCGACGCGGATCAAGTCATTCGAGCTGATTTGCACGCTGGCCACCAGTGATAACAAGGTGTCCTGAAAGATCAGTAATAATACGGCCGCCATCGCGCCTAAACCAGACAGTAAAATTATCGGCGAACGGTCCATCAGCGACGCAATCATCAAAATCGTGGCAATAGCGAACACGACAATTTTGACTACCTGAACATAGCCTTTAATCGGCTTTAAATGGGCATCAGGCCGTTTTTCATAAGCATCGTTAGCGACGTTTAACAAGTTACTGATTGCTAGGGAAATGGTCAGCACAATAAAGGCGCTGCTGACATTTTGCACAACGTTAACGATAAACTCGGGCAAGTCAGACACTAGATTAATGCCCAGCGATAGAATAACTGCCGGGACAATATTGGCCAGTCGGGCAATAAATGGCGAATCGGCAATACTGCTATGGCGGCTGATTTTGGTGGTGCGCAGCAATTTGTATATGCCGCGCACTAGAATGCGCTTAACAATCCAGTTTGCAAGCCATGAAAAAACCAGCAAAACCGTAAGGCCAGTTAGCGTAGACAGCTGTGGGTACAATCTCAGTTGTTCTAAGAGTTGCTGGTAAGCGTCCATATAGTCCTGTTATTAATCTAATAGTCACCAGATTGTAGCAGCTGCGTTGATACTTTATAACGATTTCAGAGCGCACTTAGTATTTGAGGAAGTCAGTGTTGTCGGGCATAATATGGTGCTTTTTAATAAGCTTCAAATCTAATAATGAACCCGCCTTAGCGCTTCGCTATTTTCAAAAAAAATCGCTTATCTTTACAGCGATAAATCGTGTCTGTAAACGGCGCAAATCTCATATTCAACTAAAATTAGGAATTTCTATGCTGCAAACGCTGAAACGCGATTGGCTGAGTAATATCCGTGGCGATCTGATCGCCGGGATAGTGGTTGCGCTCGCCCTTATCCCTGAAGCTATTGCTTTCTCTATCATCGCGGGTGTTGACCCCAAAGTGGGCTTATATGCCTCATTTTGTATTGCCGTGATCATCTCTTTCGTTGGTGGCCGGCCGGGCATGATTTCAGCGGCAACCGGAGCGATGGCCTTGTTAATGATTACCTTGGTCAAAGAACACGGCTTGGAATATTTGCTAGCGGCGACGTTATTAACCGGCATTTTGCAAATTGCTGCAGGTTATTTAAAGCTCGGTGATTTGATGCGTTTTGTGTCGCGCTCGGTGGTCACGGGGTTTGTTAACGCGCTGGCCATATTGATTTTTATGGCGCAATTACCCGAATTGACCAATGTCACCTGGCATGTGTATGCCATGACAGCAGCCGGTCTGGGCATTATTTATTTATTTCCTTATGTGCCGAGAGTCGGCAAATTATTACCGTCGCCGCTGGTAACCATTGTGGTGTTAACGTTGGTGGCGATATTTTTGAATCTGGATATCCGGACGGTGGGTGATATGGGGGAGCTACCCGATACCCTGCCGATTTTCTTATGGCCGGATGTGCCACTGAATTTTGAAACGCTGGCAATTATTTTCCCTTACGCAATAGCACTCGCGGTGGTCGGCTTATTGGAATCAATGATGACCGCGACGATTGTTGATGATTTGACCGATACCAGCAGTGATAAAAATCGTGAATGTAAAGGTCAGGGTATTGCCAATATTGGTTCGGGTTTGCTGGGCGGTATGGCAGGTTGCGCGATGATTGGTCAGTCAGTGATTAATATAAAATCTGGTGGCCGGGGTCGATTATCGACGCTATCAGCGGGTGTGTTTCTGATTTTGATGATTCTGGTATTTGATGATTTGCTAGTACAAATTCCGATGGCGGCACTGGTCGCGGTGATGATCATGGTGTCAATTGGTACCTTTTCATGGGATTCACTGCGGGATATGAAAAAACACCCGATGTCGACTAATGTAGTGATGGTGGTGACGGTGATTGTGGTGGTTGCCACCCATAATCTGGCGATTGGTGTGTTTGTTGGTGTTTTGCTGGCAGCGCTGTTTTTTGCCAATAAAGTCGGTCAGTTTATGGTCGTTAAAAGCGAACTGAGTCATGAAGACACCCAGCGCCGTTATCGGATTTTAGGGCAGGTGTTTTTTGCCTCTGCCGACAAATTCGCTGCCAGTTTTGATTTTAAGGAAGCCCTGGATAAAGTCGTTATTGATCTGGGCAATGCCCATTTCTGGGATATCACCTCAGTATCGGCGCTTGATAAGGTGGTCATTAAATTTCGCCGTGAAGGTACTGAGGTTGAACTTATTGGTATGAATGCCGCCACTGCCACCATTGTCGATCAATTTGGTGTGCATGATAAGCCAGAACAAGTTGAAAAAATACTCAGCGGGCATTAATGGCTGGCTAGCGATTAGGAGAGAGAGATGACAAAAATTGTAGCTTGTATTGATGGCTCGAATGCCGCCACCGCTGTTTGTGATGCGGCGGCCTGGGCTAGTCAACGTTTAAATGCCCCTTTGGATTTACTGCATGTCTTAGATAAAAGCGAGTACATCAAAAAGGGTGAAGGCACGGATTTATCCGGCAATATTGGCTTGGGTAGTCGCGAACATTTGTTGGAAGAATTGGTTGCGCTGGAAGAAAAGCGTAGCAGACTGGCTTTGGAACACGGCAAAGCAATGTTGCAGGATGGAAGGCTAAGGGCGCAACAGGATGGGGCCGCGGAAGTCACTACCCACCAGCGGCATGGTGATTTAATCGGCACCCTGGTAGATATGCAACACGATACCCGAATGCTGGTAATTGGCCGCCAGGGTGAAGCCCACGAAAAGCAGGAACATAGTCTCGGCAGTCATTTGGAAAATGTGATTCGCTCAGTGCATCGGCCATTACTGGTCACGTTACCGGGCTTTGCTGCGCCAAAGAAATTTATGATCGCTTATGATGGCAGCGCCACTGCCAGTAAAGCGCTGGAAAAAGTCGCTGAAAGTGATTTATTAAAAGACTTGCCCTGTCATCTGGTGATGGTGGCTGAAAATGACAACGATCATCAATTACAGCTCAATGCTGCTGCAGCGCGTCTTCGCGAAGTCGGTTTTGAGGTCACCTCTGCGTTATTGCAAGGTGCGGTTGAACCGGCGCTGCATCAATATCAGCAAAATAATGATATTGATCTAATGGTGATGGGCGCTTATGGCCATACCCGAATCAGACAATTTCTGCTCGGTAGCAATACCGCCAAAATGGTTCGTCTGAGTGATATACCATTGTTACTATTGCGATGAATGGGCAAACAATACTTAATAAAAAAATAAAAAAATTTTCATGATTTATTGTTGAATATGCGCGCTGAAGTGGCTGGTGCTATTGCTGAAGACGCTAGTCAAACAGTTGAGTTGAAGTAATCCCGGCCAGGACGTCTATTACACATGGATGCAACAGGTGGCATTGGAAAGCCAACGTCTTCAGCAGCATCGGTTGCAGGCCATTGATGGTGCTTTAAATCGTTTGACTAAGTACGAGTTTGGTTGCAATTGTTTGGCCTGTGCGGCATGTCGCTGGTCTATGGCGATAGCGTTACCAGTTTTGCCGAAACCCTCGATAGATATCATCACTAAATGGTTAAACCAGCAACACCATGATGACACAGTCTGGTCTAGTGAGCGACTGACTGCGACGGCGTTAAACGATTTGGTAGATTTGCGCGATCGGGCCGGTTTGATGGCTGTGCGGTTGCCGGGGGAAGCAGATAAAAACGGCTGGATGCTGATGTTTCGCAAAGCAAGGTTACGTCAATACCAGTGGTTGGCCAGCCGGCAGGTTTTGGACAAGTTCACCGTGGGGGGATTGACAAGGCTGCCAGATTTACCTGTTGAAGTCTGGCAAGAAACTATCACCGATCGTAGTGACTCTTGGCGAAGAATTGAGCAAAAAGCGGCACTGGATCTGGCGGAAGATTTAACGGTCGTCATTAGTGTTAATGAAATTAGTCAGCTTAATAAACAATTACATCGTGCTAACGCACAGCTTAAAGAAATCGCGCATACCGATTCCTTAACGCAGGTCTGGAATCGCTATCGGATTGAGCAGACGATTGATGCTGAATTATCGGCAGCTGAGCGCTATGATCGGCCGACATCAGTGCTGCTATTTGATGTTGATAATTTTAAGCGGGTCAATGATCAATTTGGTCACGAAATTGGTGATGAGGTCTTAAAAAAATGGCTGTCGAAATCCATGGTCAATTGCGGGGAAGTGACTTTTTGGGCCGCTGGGGTGGTGAGGAATTTATTGTTTTGGCTTCCAATAACCGGCTTAATGAAGCCGGTAATCTCGGACAACGTCTGCGCAAGCATATTGCCGATATCAGCTTTCCTAAGGCTGGTAACGTCACTATCAGTATTGGGGTTGCCCAGTGGCGGCCTGGCGAAAGCCGTCGGGCTTTGTTAGAGCGCGCAGATAAAGCCATGTATCAGGCCAAACAAACTGGTCGCAATCGGGTAGAGCTTTCTGAATAGCGGTTTGTATCAACCGTTGATTTCAGCCAAAATACTCTGTTTTGTAAATCCTGCTGCCACTGCGGCGTAATCAAAGACATTAATATGGCCAACCCGACTTTGCAAACTGAGGTGAATAAGCGCCGAACCTTTGCCATCATTTCGCATCCTGATGCCGGTAAAACGACGCTCACCGAGAAATTGCTATTATTCGGTGGTGCCATTCAGATGGCCGGCAGCGTCAAATCTCGCAAAACCGATAAACACGCTACCTCTGACTGGATGGAAATGGAGAAAGAGCGTGGTATTTCAGTGACCTCGTCAGTGATGCAGTTTCCCTATAAGGGGCGGATAGTCAATTTGCTCGACACGCCCGGTCATGCCGACTTTTCTGAAGATACTTACCGGACGTTGACGGCGGTGGATTCGGCGTTAATGGTTATCGACAGTGCCAAAGGTGTTGAAGAACGCACCATTAAACTAATGGAAGTTTGCCGACTGCGTGATACACCAATTCTGACCTTTATCAACAAGCTGGATCGCGAAGGTCGTGAACCGTTGGAATTACTCGACGAAGTAGAGCGGATCCTCAATATCCGCTGTGCGCCTGTTACCTGGCCAATTGGCATGGGTAAAGGCTTTAAAGGGATTTTTCATCTTTATAATGACAGCATTCGATTGTTTGAAGCCCATAATAAAGAGGCTGATTCAGGTGAATTAATTCAGGGTCTGGATAATCCACGGCTCGATGAGTTATTTGGCAATATGGCTGATGAGCTGCGCGAAGAAATTGAACTGGTGCGAGGTGCCAGTGATCAGTTTGATTTGGATGCATTTTTGGCCGGTGAAATGACACCGGTGTTTTTCGGTTCGGCGATGAACAACTTTGGTGTTACCGAGTTGATGGATGCTTATGTCGAGTACGCGCCGTCGCCACAGGCCCGTGAAACCACGGGCCGCAGTGTCGCAGCCAATGAAGAAAATTTCAGTGGTTTTGTCTTTAAAATTCAGGCCAATATGGACCCGAAACATCGCGACCGCATTGCATTTATGCGGGTGTGTTCAGGTCGATATACCAAAGGTATGAAACTACGGCAAACCCGCATTGGTAAAGATGTCACCATTGCCAATGCTGTGACCTTTATGGCTGCCGAACGTGAGCAGGCTGAAGAAGCCTGGCCCGGTGATATTTTGGGTTTGCATAATCATGGCACTATCCAGATTGGCGATACCTTTACTCAGGGTGAAGATCTGCAATTCACTGGGATCCCGTATTTTGCGCCGGAATTATTCCGCCGTGTGCGTTTAAAAGATCCTCTGAAAAACAAAGCATTATTAAAAGGGCTGCAACAACTGAGTGAAGAAGGTGCCACGCAGTTATTCCGGCCTTTGGATAACAACGATCTGATTTTGGGTGCTGTGGGTGTGTTGCAGTTTGACGTGGTCGTGCATCGTCTTAAAGGCGAATATAATGTCGAATGCGCTTATGAACCGGTACAGGTGAATACTGCTCGCTGGGTGTATTGCGACGATGTCAAAAAACTTGAAGAATTCAAACGCAAAGCATCACAAAATCTCGCCTGGGATGGTGCCGATAATCTGACGTATATCGCGCCGACCCGGGTCAATCTGGATTTAACCATGGAACGCTGGCCGGAGATTGATTTCAGGGCTACCCGCGAACATTTGTAATCAGCACTTGCAGCGTGGCGGGCGGTCAAGCAGAATAAAACAAAAGTGCCCACTGGAGACAGACCATGAAAGTCAGATCCATCACCAAAAATAAAGGCAAGCCAGTTATTGGCCTGACACCAACAGATTCACTTGATAAAGCCGTTAATCTGATGATGGAACATCGTATCGGATCGCTGGTGGTGACCGATAATGGGGCGCTGGTAGGTATTTTGTCAGAACGTGATTTATTGAACGTACTGCATCAAAAACATGCGATGTGGCAGCCACGTACTGCTCAGGATGCGATGACACCGGACCCGTATACCTGTGATCCAGACAATACGCTCGAAGAAGTGATGAACATTATGGTGGAGCACAATATTCGCCATTTGCCGGTGGTTTATCAGGGGCGTTTGGAAGGTATGTTGTCGATCACTGATATCGTTGAAGAATTGCTGAAAAAAGCCAAATTCGAAAACAAATTACTGAAAAACTATATTCAGAACTGGCCAGATGTCGAGCTGGGCAGCGAATAACTGCTGATTCAAGCGTTAATTTTCGTCGAATTGCTCAATGCGTTCGATTTGCAGCTTGTTTTCGCGGCCAAAATCCAGCAAAAAATCAAACAGCATTTCATCCAGCTCTTCCAACTCAGCACTAATCACCACGGACTTTACGCCATCAATTGATGCCAATTTAACGTGCGGGTGGAAAATGATGCGCCGTCCTCTACCATAGCTGGCAACAGCACCACACAGGCGTTCTGCCCAATCGCTGGGCCGAAATTTACCGCCGTCTTCGGTCAGACCTTTAATGATGACTTTTTCACTTGCCGGCATTGCCTCAGGGCTCTTTGTCATTGAGAATTTAAACGAGACAACATTTTACTGTAATTTACCGATTGAACGCGAAGTGAATAAACAAATAAAAGCGGCCTGCATGATTTAGGTCATCGCTAAAAACCCGTATAATCGCGTGCTTTAACTATCGATAACAACGAGATATTTGTGGCCGATTACAAACAGACTTTAAATCTACCTGCGACCGATTTCCCGATGAAGGCGGGTTTGCCAAATCGCGAACCGTTGATTTTAAAGCGCTGGCAGGAGCAGGACTTATATCGGCAGCTGCGTGACAACAACGCCAACAAGCCAAAATTTATTCTGCACGACGGCCCGCCGTATGCCAACGGTGACATTCATATTGGTCATGCTGTAAATAAAATCCTTAAGGATATGATCCTCAAAGCCAAAACATTAAGTGGTTTTGATACCCCTTATGTACCTGGCTGGGATTGTCATGGCCTGCCGATTGAACTAAACGTCGAGAAAAAAATCGGTAAACCTGGCGTCAAAGTGTCAGCTAAAGAATTTCGTCAGGCTTGCCGTGACTATGCCGCCAAACAGGTGAATGGTCAACGGGAGGATTTTAAACGTCTGGGCGTGCTCGGCGACTGGGAAAATCCTTATCTCACCATGGATTTCCAGTTTGAAGCCGACATTATCCGAACCCTTGGCAAGATCACTGCGAATGGCCATTTGCACAAAGGTGTTAAACCGGTCCATTGGTGTGTGGACTGTGGATCAGCATTGGCAGAAGCGGAAGTTGAATATGAAGATAAGCGCTCACCGGCAATCGATGTGCGTTTTAAAGTTATTGACAATGCCGCTTTTGATGCCGTTTGTGCCAACGACGGAACAGGTGCTATCAGTCTGGTTATCTGGACCACCACGCCATGGACACTCCCTGCCAATCAGGCTGTTTGTTTACATCCGGAACTGGATTATGTGTTGCTGCAATGCGGCGATGAACGGCTGGTTTTGGCAGAAGCATTGTATGAAACTGCGCTGGAGCGTTATCAACTCAGCGGCGATATCATTGCCCGCGTGAAAGGCGCGGCCTTAGAGAGCTTGCAATTACAACATCCATTTTATGATCGAAAGGTGCCGGTGATTCTCGGTGATCATGTCACGACTGATGCAGGTACTGGCGCCGTTCATACCGCCCCCGGACATGGTCAGGATGACTATGTGGTGGGTATGCATTATGGTTTGCAGGTTGATAATCCGGTCGGTGGTAATGGGGTGTTTTTACCCGATACCCCGTTATTTGCCGGTGAATCAGTGTTTAAAGCCAATCCGCTGGTGATTGAAACATTGCGTGAACACGGCGCCTTACTGTGCCATATCGATATTCAGCACAGTTATCCGCATTGTTGGCGGCATAAGTCACCCATTATTTTCCGCGCTACACCGCAGTGGTTTATCAGCATGGATCAAAATGGTCTGCGTGATGCGGTTATGCAAGAAATTGCTGCGACGCAGTGGTTGCCGGACTGGGGCCAAAAACGTATTGAAAATATGGTCTCCGGCCGGCCAGACTGGTGTATTTCCCGTCAGCGTACCTGGGGCGTGCCTCTCCCGATTTTTGTCCATCAACAAACCGGTGAGCTGCATCCGAAAACAGCTGAACTGATTGAACAAGTGGCACAGAAAGTCGAGCAGGGCAGTATTGATGCCTGGTTTGATTTAACCGCCGAAGATCTGATTGGCAATGATGCTGCCGAATACGACAAAGTCACCGATACGCTGGATGTCTGGTTTGATTCAGGTGTATCACATGCCTGTGTACTGGACCGTCGCAGCGAATTAACACGCCCGGCGGATTTATATTTGGAAGGCAGCGATCAGCATCGCGGCTGGTTCCAGTCATCGTTGCTGACCTCCGTGTCGGCAAATGGCAAAGCGCCTTATAAAGCCGTGTTAACCCATGGTTTTACCGTCGATGCCGAAGGCAAAAAAATGTCCAAATCCAAGGGCAATGTCGTCGCACCACAGCAAGTAGTAAATAATCTGGGCGCCGATATTATCCGGCTTTGGGTGGCGGCAACTGATTACAGCGCCGAAATGACAGTGTCGGACGAAATCCTTAAGCGTACTGCTGACTCTTACCGGCGCATTCGTAACACTGCCCGATATTTATTATCCAATCTCAGTGATTTTGATCCGTCGCAAAATCTGGTTGAAACCCCGGCGTTGCTGCCTTTGGATCGCTGGATCCTGGATAGTGCTTATCAGCTGCAACAGGAAATTGTTAAGGCATATGATAATTACCAATTCCATCTGATTTATCAGAAAGTGCATAACTTCTGTGCCAATGAACTGGGCAGTGCTTATCTGGATATCACCAAAGATCGCCAGTACACCATGCAGGCCGATAGTCTGGGCCGGCGTTCGTCGCAAACGGCGATGTATCATATCCTGGAAGCCTTAACGCGCTGGATCGCACCAATTCTGAGTTTTACTGCTGAAGAATTATGGGGATTTATTCCGGGACAGCGTAATGATTCAGTATTGCTCAATGAATGGTATGCGGATTTAGCACCGCTTGATGTCGACTCAGTCATCACCCAAAGTGATTGGGACAATATTTTTGAGGTGCGAGAAACGATTGCCAAGCAATTGGAAGAAGCGCGTAACCGCGGCGAAATTAAAGGTGGCCTGACAGCCGAAGTGAGTATTGCCGTGCCATCAACTTTACCTGTCAGTCAATCTCTGGCAAAACTGGGTGCGGAGCAGAAGTTTTTGTTTATTGTCTCGAAGGTGAGTTTGTCTGCTGCTGACAATGCCGAAAATTCGGCGTATTCGGTCAGCATAGCGCGTAGCCAACATACGCGTTGTGAACGTTGTTGGCACCAAACCGAGGATGTGGGCAGTCATGCCGAGCATCCGGATTTATGTGGCCGTTGTGTCAGTAATGCCTTTGGTGATGGCGAACAGCGGCAGTTTGCCTGAGGTTTATGATGCTGAAATATTTATGGCTTAGTCTGGCAATAATTATTGCCGATCAAATCAGTAAAACTGTGATGGTTAACTGGCTGGATCTCTATGAAAGTGTGCCGGTATTACCGTTTTTTAATCTGACGCTGGCACACAATTTCGGCGCAGCATTTAGCTTTCTGGCCGGTGCCGGTGGTTGGCAGCGCTGGTTTTTTGTCGTGCTGGCGGTGGTGATTTCGGCGGTATTAATTATCTGGATGCGGCGTTTGGCGCAAACGGCCAAATTAGAAGCCATCTCATTGGCACTGATTATTGGCGGTGCTATTGGCAATGTGATTGACCGTTTAATTTATGGTTACGTCATTGATTTTCTTGATGTCTATGCCGGCAGTTATCACTGGCCAGCCTTTAATATTGCGGATTCAGCGATCTGTGTTGGCGCCGTATTATTGATCATCGACAGCTTCCGTAAGCCGGCAGAACAACGATGAATTATCAGCAACTTGCCAACAGCACACTGGCTGATTTAAAGCCTTACGTACCGGGCAAACCGATTGCCGAATTACAGCGTCAGTACGGTTTAAAAGATATTGTGAAGCTGGCTTCCAATGAAAGTCCGTTAGGTCCGTCAACGGCGGTGCAGGCGGCGATTGCTTTAGCGGTTCGGGACACTACGTTGTACCCCGATGGTAATGGCTTTGAATTAAAGCAAGCGATCGCCGAAAAATTTGCCATTCAGCCAGCACAAATCACCTTAGGCAACGGCAGCAATGATGTGCTGGAACTGATTACCCGTTGTTTTGCTGCGCCCGGTGATGAAGTGATGTTTGCCCAGCATGCTTTTGCTGTTTATCCGCTGGCTGCCAAGGCGATTGGTGCCACAGCGGTGGAAGTCCCGGCAAAACATTATGGACATGATTTAACAGCAATGCTGGCGGCGGTAACCGATAAAACCAAGTTGGTTTTTATCGCCAACCCGAATAATCCGACTGGTACGGCGGTTGCCCACAGCGAACTGGAAAAATTTCTGGCAGCATTGCCACAAAGTTTGATGGTGGTGCTGGATGAAGCCTATCTGGAATATAACGATAATCCGGTCAATACCCTCGCGTGGCTGGATAAATATCCGAATCTGATTATTTGCCGGACCTTCTCTAAAGCTTATGGCCTGGCTGGTTTGCGGGTTGGGTTTGCGGTATCGCATCCTGAGGTTTCAGATTTACTGAACCGGATCCGCCAACCGTTTAATGTCAATCATCTGGCATTAGCCGCTGCTGTTGCCGCGCTTGGCGATGATGATTATTTACAGCGTGCCCGTGACATTAATGCCGTCGGCATGCAGCAGTTTGAAAAGGGCTTTCAGGCTTTAGGGCTGGACTATATTCCCTCCAAAGGTAACTTTATTTGCGTTGATGTCGGCCGGGAAGCTGCATCAGTTTACGATGCTTTACTACGTGAAGGTGTCATAGTACGGCCAGTGGGCGCATATGGTTTGCCCAATCATCTGCGTATCAGCATTGGTCTTGAGCAGGATAATGCCCGTTGTTTAGCGGCCTTAAAAAAGGTGCTCAATGATGATTAAACAACTTGCCGTCATTGGTGTCGGTTTGATTGGCGGCTCGCTGGCACTGGCTTTGAAAAAAGCCGGTCAGGTTGAGCGGGTGATTGGCTACTCGCGCTCTGCCGATGCCCGTGACGAAGCCATTCAACTGGGTATTATTGATGAGGCGGCGACCAGCATTGCCAATGCCGTCAAAAATACCGATATTGTGTTTGTCGCCGTGCCAATGGGCGCGATGCAGGCGGTATTTGCTGAACTGGCACCGCATTTAAAAGCCGGTGCGATTGTCACTGATGGCGGCAGTGCCAAGCAGCAGGTGATTGATGCAGCAAAAGCAACATTGGCCTCGAACTTCACCAATTTTGTGCCTGGCCATCCGATTGCCGGTACCGAAAAGAGTGGCCCATCGGCAGCATTTGCAGAACTTTATGAAGCGCATCGTGTGGTATTGACGCCAACGGACCAAACCAATACGGATGCCGTGCAACAAGTTCAACAAATGTGGCAACACACCGGCGCAGAAGTGATGGTGATGGATGTTGCGCAGCACGATATTTTACTGGCGGCGACCAGCCATTTACCGCATGTCCTGGCATTCAATTTGGTCGGTATGTTGGCTGAGCGCGATGACTGCGAAGAAGTATTGCGTTATGCCGCGGGTGGTTTTCGTGATTTTTCGCGGATAGCATCCAGTGATGCCGTGATGTGGCGGGATATTTGTCTCGGTAATCGTGAGGCGATTTTAGAATTATTGCGTCAGTACCGAATTGGTCTCGACAAAATTGAGGCAGCCATTCGTGAAGATAACGGCGATTATTTAATTGATTTTTTCAGCCGGGCCAAACGGGCCCGCGACAGCCGCTTTGCTGAGCCGGGATTGACCGATAACAGTGAAGTTTAGTGGAGCAAAAAACGCGTCGTGAGTGAACAAGCTAATTTGAAATTTATTGTCCAGCCTGGCGGCAAATTGACTGGCACTTTTCGGGTGCCCGGCGATAAGTCGATTTCCCATCGTAGCATTATGCTAGGTTCGTTGGCAGAGGGCGTCACCGAAGTTTCTGGCTTTCTGGAAGGTGAGGATGCGCTGGCAACCCTGGCGGCCTTTCGCGCCATGGGCGTTAAAATTGTCGGCCCGGATAAAGGCAAAGTCACCATTCATGGTGTGGGCATGCACGGATTGAAGGCACCTGAAAAAGAGCTGAATGTTGGTAATTCAGGCACATCGATTCGTTTGTTAAGTGGCTTATTAGCCGGACAAACCTTTGAAGTCACCATGAGCGGTGATGCGTCTTTATCGAAACGGCCGATGCAGCGGGTCACCGAGCCATTAAAATTAATGGGTGCAAAGATAGACTCAAATGATGGCAAACCGCCGTTAACCATTCATGGTGGCAATGCTTTAACTGGCATTGATTATCTATTACCAATGGCCAGTGCCCAAGTGAAATCCTGTCTGTTATTGGCTGGTATGTATGCCGATGGTGAAACCAGTGTTACCGAACCGGCACCAACCCGCGATCACACCGAGCGGATGTTAACCGGCATGGGGTATCCTGTCACGGTGAAAGGCAATCGCATCAGTATTGAGGGCGGCGGTAAACTAACCGGTACCAGCATTGATGTGCCAGCCGATATTTCATCAGCAACCTTTTTTATGGTCGGCGCGGCAATTGCGCCAGATTCGGATATCACTTTGCAGCATGTTGGCATTAATCCAACGCGTATTGGCATTATCAATATTCTGCGGCAGATGGGCGCTGATATCTCGCTCAGTAATGAGCAAATCACCGGTGGTGAACCGGTTGCCGATATCCGGGTACGTTATGCACCGCTGCATGGCATTCAGATCCCGGAAGATCAGGTGCCGCTAGCCATTGATGAATTTCCGGCAATATTTATCGCTGCCGCCTGCGCACAGGGCGAAACGGTGCTGACCGGCGCTGAAGAATTACGTGTTAAAGAGAGTGATCGCATTCAGGTGATGGCTGACGGTCTGCAAACGTTGGGCATTGATGCCCAGCCAACAGTCGATGGCATGGTCATTCAGGGTGGCGTAATTGGTAGTGGTGACGTTGACAGTCACGGTGATCACCGTATTGCCATGTCCTTTGCAATGGCGGCGTTGCAAGCCGGTGGCAGTATTCAGATAAGTGATTGTGCCAATGTGGCGACTTCTTTCCCAGGTTTTGTAGAACTAGCACAATCGACGGGTTTACAAATCGAGTCGATGAATGACTGAGGTGCCGGTTTTAACGATTGATGGCCCGAGCGGTTCTGGCAAAGGCACGCTGGCCCAACGTTTGGCAGCAAAGTTAGGGTGGCATTATTTGGATAGTGGCGCACTGTACCGTGTGCTCGCCCAGGCGGCGCTTCAGGCTGAGATTGATTTTGCTGACGAAAGCGCACTAGCCAATTTGGCAGCGAATTTGCCGGTTAGCTTTCAGGTGGAACAGGGCATGTTGACGGTTTTATTAAATGGTCAGGATGTGTCACTGCTGATCCGCAGTGAGCAGGCCGGTAACGCAGCCTCAAAGGTTGCAGCCATTCCCGCAGTTCGCATTGCTTTATTACAGCGGCAGCGGGATTTTCGGCAAGCGCCGGGGTTGGTTACTGATGGCCGTGATATGGGCACTGTGGTATTTCCGGATGCCCCTTACAAAGTGTATTTAACGGCCAGCGCCGAAGTGCGTGCTTCGCGCCGCTATAAGCAGTTGAAAGAAAAAGGAATTGATAGTAACCTTGCTGATCTTATTATCGAAATCACCGAACGTGATGAGCGAGACCAGCAGCGCGATGTGGCCCCATTAAAGCCCGCCGCAGATGCCATTATCCTCGATTCAACCGCGCTAGGCATCGATGCAGTTTTTCAACGGGTTAGTGAACTTATTCGCTGATTCTTTTGGGTGACTTGAACGGAATGGTCCGTTCGGGTTTTTTGTAACTATCCTGCTTTAGCAGGTTTAATGGGTGATTCTGCGTTTGTGCAGGGTCAAGGATGTCAATAATGAGCGAAAGCTTTGCAGAACTCTTTGAAGAGAGTCTAAACGCCACACCAATGCAACCAGGCAAAATTGTCACCGGTACGGTGGTCAATGTCGGTCCTGACGTGGTGATGGTAAATGCCGGTCTGAAATCTGAAGGTGCGATCCCAGTTTCTGAATTCCTTAACGAGAAAGGTGAAATCACCGTTTCTGTTGGTGATTTGGTTGATGTATCACTGGAGTCTCTGGAAGATGGTTTTGGTGCCACCCAGTTGTCACGTGAAAAAGCCAAAGCGGCAGAAGCATGGGTCCGTCTGGAACATGCCTTCGAAGCCAATGAAACCGTGATCGGTATCATTTCAGGTAAAGTCAAAGGTGGTTTTACGGTCGATCTGGAAAATATCCGCGCCTTCCTGCCGGGTTCTCTGGTCGATGTGCGGCCAATCCGCGACACCTCTCATCTGGAAAACAAAGAGCTGGAGTTCAAGCTCATTAAATTGGATCGTCCACGTAACAATATCGTTGTTTCACGTCGCGCCATTATGGAAGCCGAAAACAGTGTTGAGCGTGAAGCGCTGCTGGAAACATTGGAAGAAGGCAAAGTGGTTAAAGGTATCGTTAAGAACCTGACTGACTATGGCGCATTCGTTGATCTGGGTGGTATTGATGGTCTGTTGCACATCACTGATATGGCTTGGAAACGTGTTAAGCATCCTTCAGAAGTCGTGGCTATTGGCGACGAAATCGACGTTCAGGTTCTGAAATTCGACAAAGAGCGCGAGCGTGTGTCTCTGGGTCTGAAACAGCTGGGCGACGATCCATGGAAAGATATTGCCCGTCGTTACCCGAACAGCACCCGTATCCAAGGTAAAGTGACCAACATTGCTGACTACGGCTGCTTCGTTGAAATCGAAGATGGTGTTGAAGGTTTAGTTCATATGTCTGAAATGGACTGGACTAACAAAAACGTTCACCCATCTAAACTGGTTTCTCTGGGTGATGAAGTTGAAGTTATGGTGTTGGATATTGATGCTGATCGTCGTCGCATCTCACTGGGTATCAAACAATGTCAGGTTAATCCTTGGGAAGAGTTTGCAATGACTCATAACAAAGGTGACAAAGTTAGCGGTGCGATTAAATCAATCACCGACTTTGGTATCTTTATCGGTCTGGATGGCGGTATTGATGGTTTGATTCATCTGTCTGATATTTCCTGGGAAGAAGAAAACGAAGAATTGATTCGTGACTTTAAGAAAGGTGATGATGTTGAAGCGGTTGTATTGGCGATTGACCCAGAGCGTGAGCGTATTTCACTGGGTATTAAACAACTGCAGGACGATCCGTTCTCAGCTTATCTGTCAGAGCATCCACGTGGTTCAAAAGTAACCGGTAAAGTCATTGCCGTCGATGCCAAAGGTGCAACCATTGAATTGGTTGAGGGCGTAGAAGGTTACGTTCGTGCTGCTGATATCGCTCGTGAACGTGTTGAAGATGCCAGCAAAGTGCTGAACATCGGTGACGAAGTGGAAGCCAAATTTACTGGCATGTCACGCAAAGATCGTACGTTGAACCTGTCTATCAAGGCCAAGGATGATCAAGAGGAATCTGAAGCTGTGAAAGAGTACAGCAACGTGCCATCTGGCAACACGACGCTGGGTGATTTGCTCAAAGAGCAAATGGATCAAAAAGACAGCTAAAACTGTCATTGGGCAGGCATCCGGCAGTGTCGGGTGCCTGTTTTTTGCTCACAAACAAATATAGAGCAATCACTGATGAGCCAGTTAAGGCTTCGCATTTTGCCGGGAATTTTGAATACATGACCAAATCTGATTTGATAGATATCCTATCTGAGAAACAATCTCTATTAAATTATCGTGACGTCGAATTGGCCGTCAAATTGATTTTGGAACAAATGAGTGACAGTCTGTCGCACGGTGATCGTATTGAGATCCGTGGTTTTGGCAGCTTTACTTTGCATCATCGTCCGCCACGTTTAGGCCGTAATCCGAAAAGTGGTGAATCGGTTGAGCTGGACGAAAAATATGTTCCACACTTTAAGCCAGGTAAAGAGTTACGTGACCGTGTTAATGAAGCGGCCAACCTGTCGTAAACAATGAAAATTAGTCAGGAGGCCATCACCGGCGCGCATCAAATCCGCGATTACGGTGACGGTTTTCTACTGATTCAATTAGCTGATGGTCAAACGCAACGTTTGACAGGCAGTTTCATTCTTAGCAGTAATCAACTGCAATCTCCTACCCCCGATATCAGCAAACAGTTCTCCGACGTTATAGTGCTTGAAGCGCTGACAGCCTTTAAATATGACGTATTAATTGTCATCACAAGTCAGCAAATGAATGCTGATATTGCCTCGTTGATGAAGCAATTTCACCGCGCCGGATTGGCCGCAGAATTTATGGCACTTGGTCCAGCTTGCCGGACCTTCAATTTATTGTTATCAGAAGGTCGTAAACCACTGATATGGGCAAGTTTATAGCCGCTTTGCGGGCTAATTCAGAATCATTCTCAAATTGACACTTTAATGACAGTGTCAGTCTATGCAGCAAGTCACTGTTTCTTAATATAATGCTGGTCGATGAGGTCATAAAAAAATGCATTGTTCTTGACCCTAATGATTCAAGTCAGGAAAATCCTTCCACGTATCGGCATCCGTCCGACGCAGTTTTTACAAAAATTAATGACTTTAATTGATATAGATCAACTAACTGTACATAACAGTTGGGGACGTTTTGGGTTAAACTTTGTCAGAGCTTTAGGGCCGTCAAAGACATGGGTCTGCTTCTATTTCAATAACAAGAAGTCGAGAGAGTAACTCACATAATAAAGGTGTGATCGCTATGCAGGCGAAACAACAATATAACTATGAAGTGGTCAAGTGGTTCGCCTATATGGCGGTGGTTTATCTGGTTGCCGGAACAGGGATGGGGGTTTTTATTGCATCTCAGTTAGCTTGGCCGGATTTGAATTTTGATAATCCGTATATCAGCTTTGGCCGATTACGTCCTTTGCATACCAACACGGTAATTTTTGCATTCGGTGGTTCGACACTGATGGCGACGGCATTCTATGTCGTACAGAGAACATCCGGTGTCAGACTGTGGAGTGACAAGATGGCATGGTTCACCTTCTGGGGATGGAATCTGATCATTTTGGGTGCCATCATCACATTACCATTAGGTTTCAGTCAGTCTAAAGAATATGCTGAACTGGAGTGGCCGCTTGATATCCTGATTGCAGTGGTCTGGTTATCCTACATGTTCAACTTCATCATGACGTTGTCGATTCGCAAGAATTCACATATCTACGTCGCCAACTGGTTCTTCCTGGCGATGATGATCATGATTACGTACCTTCACGTTGTTAACAGTCTGTCTATACCAGTGAGTATGTGGAAATCCTATTCTATTTTCTCCGGTGTTCAGGATGCGATGATTCAATGGTGGTGGGGTCATAACGCGGTTGGTTTCTTCCTGACCGCCGGCTTTCTTGGCATCATGTATTACTTTGTGCCTAAACAGGCAAATCGGCCGGTTTATTCATACCGTTTGTCAGTAATTCATTTCTGGGCATTGGTTTTCGGTTATGTATGGTTAGGTGCTCACCATCTTCAATACACGGCACTGCCAGATTGGACAGGTTCTCTCGGGGCTGCAATTTCATTAGCGATGATTATTCCATCATGGGGTGGCGCGCTGAATGGTATGTTCACGCTGAGTGGCGCCTGGGACAAATTACGTACCGACTACATTCTGCGTTTCCTGATCGTGTCACTTGCTTTCTATGCCATGTCGACGTTTGAGGGTCCGGTTATGGCTTCGAAAACAGTTAATGCATTGTCTCACTATACTGACTGGACCATTGGTCACGTTCATTCTGGTGCACTTGGCTGGGTTGTCATGGTTTCTGTTGGCGCCTTGTACCACATGGTTGAACGCATGTGGGGTACAACCATGTATTCAGTCAAACTGGTCAATCTGCATTTCTGGATGGCAACAATTGGTACCGCTATTTACATTACGGCAATGTGGGTGGCCGGCATTATGCAAGGTCTGATGTGGCGTGCATATGATGACTACGGCAATCTGGCATATACGTTTGTTGAGTCTGTAGCGGCAATGCATCCTTATTATGCGATGCGTGCAACAGGAGGTTTAATTTTCTTCCTGGGTGCTGTCGTCATGCTTTATAACGTCACCGTTACCATCCGTCGGGCAGTCGCTAAGCCGTCTGCTGAAATGGCTGTTGCAGCGAATATTTGAGGAAATCGGAATGGCTAAACACAAGAACAATAAACGCGTTAGCTTCCAAGAGTGGGTAGAGCAGAACGTTTGGGGTTTGGTGCTGGCTACCGCACTGGTGGTATCTGTCGGCGGTATTGTTGAAATCGTACCTTTGTTTTATCTGGATAATACTTTTGAGGATGATGTCTATCCTGAGTATGAAGAGTTGCAAGGTGTGCGCCCGTACACTGCTTTAGAGTTGGCGGGACGTGATATTTATCAACGGGAAGGCTGCTATCTTTGCCATTCACAAATGGTACGTCCATTCCGTGACGAGAAAGATCGTTATGGCCATTATTCTCTGGCGGTTGAATCTAAATATGATCATCCGTTCCAGTGGGGTTCAAAGCGTACCGGTCCTGATCTGGCGCGTGTTGGTGGCAAATATTCAGACGCCTGGCATATTCAGCATTTACGTGACCCACGTAGTGTTGTGCCTGAATCTATCATGCCGCGTTACCCTTGGCTTGATAAATCAACGATTGATGGTGAAGGTATCGAAAAACGCGTGAAAGCAATGAAAGTATTAGGTGTGCCTTATAGTGATGATGACATCATTGGTGCTGCTGAAGCAGTAGAAGGTAAGACAGAAATGCAGGCATTGGTGGCTTATTTACAAGTGCTGGGCACGATGGTGAAATTTGAGCCAGGCAGAGATTATCGTGAATAAGCTTCAGTCTTATTTTGATACAAACTGGAGTGCAATGACGGTTAACGACTGGATTGGTACTATCCTGACCATCATCATTTTCTTGCTGATGCTGGGCATGTATATCTGGGTTTTGCGCCCGAAAAATAAAGACAAACTCGAAGCCCATCGTAACTTGCCGTTTGACGATGATGCTGCGGAAAATTCGGAGAAAAAAGATGGCTGATAAAAACAAAAATCCGCATGAATGTCCGGATACGGGCCACGAGTGGGATGGTATTACGGAGCTGACAAATCCCCCCCCACGCTGGTGGGTAATTGCCCTGTATCTGAGCGGTTTATTGGTATTGGTTTACTTTATTCTTTATCCATCATTACCATTAGTTAATGATAGTACTAAAGGTTTGTTGGGTTGGACCCAAATTAAAGAATATAAAGAAAATCTGGCCGAGATTGAAGCTCGCCGCGCGCCATATGAAGACAAACTGGCAGCCATGACTGCAGAAGAAATTTTGGAAGACGAAGCGTTACGTAATTACGCTGTAGGCTCTACTAAAGTGTTGTACGGTGATAATTGTGCAGCCTGTCATGGTACCGGTGGTCTTCCTCAGACAGGTTCGGGTTACCCAGTTCTGGCTGATGATGATTGGTTATATGGCGGTAGTGTAGGCAAAATCGTCGAGACACTGGCGAAAGGCCGTCAGGGCATGATGCCGGCTCATGCTGAGCTTCTGACCGATGATGAGGTCAATGGCTTGGTGCAGTTTGTTATTAATAGTTCTAATGATCAAGCGACTGACGCTGGTTGGAAACTTTATAATGAAAAGGGCTGTGTTGGCTGCCATGGTGCAGATGCTAAAGGCGTTCAGCAATTGGGTTCGGCAAATCTGTCCGATAAGATCTGGCGTTTTTCGGGTGAGCCCGATGAAATTCGTCATACCATTTTGCATGGTGTTAATGATAACTCTGATCCGCAAACCCGTATTGCTGTGATGCCGGGTTGGAACGAGAAGTTGGCGGTCAGACTGGAAGCTGAGCAATGGGAAGAAGAACCGGAATACGATGGTACGGAAACACAACGCCTCAGTGAAACAGAAATTAAGAAACTGGCAGTCTATGTTCACCAATTAGGTGGTGGTGAATAAGCTGGAAGAAAGTTGCGGCTAAACACCTAGCCGCATTGGATTTAGGAGAATCATTATGGATGCAGTTGTTATTGGTGCCATTGTTTCATTGGTACTTACCATTGCGGTAATTGGTGTCATTGCCTACAAAATTATTAAAAACATGGAAAACGGTAGCGACAAAACTTGATTTTCTGAACTGTATTTCACGGAAGGAACCGACGTAAATGTCGGTTTTTTCTTATCTGAATTGCTTAATAAGCAAATGCTGATATTTTACCGTTGTGTTAAAATCCAACGGTTATAGTTGCGGGGTAAGCAGCGTGTCTCAACAACAGCAAGCCGTGCCAATCGACGTTTCTGGCATTTACAATGATGTCTCTGACTGGGATGTGAATGCCGGTGGAAACAAAGTCGTTGCCAAACGTATGGGGGGACGTTTCCGCCTGCTGAAATGGTATGGCATGTCAGTTTGGCTTATCTTTTTCCTTGGTCCTTATCTGCGTTGGAATGGCCAACAGGCCATTTTGTTTGATATTCCTAATCGCCATTTCAACCTTTTCAATATCACTATCTACCCCCAAGATATTTGGATGCTGTCACTGACCTTGCTGTTTTTTGCAATTTTATTGGCAGCGGTCACCAGTATCGCTGGTCGAGTGTTTTGCGGTTATTTCTGTTTTCAAACGGTTTGGACCGATATTTACACGTTTATTGAAACCCGTCTCGAAGGTGACACGCCGTTTAAAGCAATGAAGTTTCGCCAGGCACCGATGACTGCCGATAAAGCAATGCGTATCACCGCTAAACATGCTTTGTGGTTGGCGATTGCATTGTTAACGGGTGTGTCTTTTGCTGCCTGGTTTACTGATGCCTATCAACTGTGGCAGGACTACTTCACTTTACAAGCCTCTATGGCGGCATGGATTGTACTCGGCATGTTCGCAGCCGGTACTTATATCTTTGCTGGCTTTATGCGTGAACAAGTCTGCTTCTGGTTATGTCCCTATGCGCGTTTGCAAGGCGTAATGTATGACCAGGACACCGTATTACCCGCCTATGATGCTGAACGGGGTGAGCCGCGCGGTAAGTTGAAACGCGGTGAAGTGGATCCGAATAAGGGCAGTTGTATTGATTGTCGGATGTGTGTGGCGGTGTGTCCTACCGGTATTGATATTCGTAAAGGTCAGCAGGAAGGTTGTATCACCTGTGGCATGTGTATTGATGCCTGTGATTCGATCATGGATAAAACCAATCAACCGCGTGGTCTGATACGCTACGCATCCTATAAAGAGCTCCATCATAACGGTAAATCTGTGCCCTTATATCTGCGGCCCAGGGTGATTATTTATTCATTGATTTTGCTGACTGCTTTGGGGGGGGTGATATACGGTTTTACAAGTTTGTCACCAACGGAATTTAAGGTGACACATAACCGGCAGCCATTATTTGTCAGTTTGAGTGATGGCTCTATTCAAAATCGTTACACGTTGAAAATGCTTAATAAAACCAAACAACCCATTTCTGTTCAATATCACGTGAGTGGCGTTGAGGGTGCAAAATTGCAAGATTTTAATGAGCCAGTGGTTATAAAACCCGGCCATGTTGTGCCAATACAGGCATTGGTTCGGGTACCGGCAGAACAAATTAAATCAACGACCACCCCCTTATATTTTGAAGCTGAAGTGATTGATAAGCCATCGCTGGATAGTCGTTCTGAAACCGTCTTTATGGGACCGCAATAATGGCCATTTCGCAAGATAATCCAAATGCACTGAAAAACCCCTGGGTGTTGGGCATTATTGGGTTTTTACTCTTGGTCATTACCGTTAATACAATTTTTATTTACAATGCATTTAAACATCGACCGAATCTTGTCGTTGACAATTTCTATGAGCGCGGCAAAGCCTATGCCATGAAAGAAGCGGCGATGGAACAAGAGGAAAAACTTGGCTGGAATGGTCTTATCATGGCGCCATCCAAGAGTCGCGTTAATCAAAGTCAACCATATGAAGTGTTAATACAGGGTAAGAATTCGGCTGGATTAGATCTGGATTCAGTGACGCTATTTGCCTACCGACCATCCGACATGGATGCCGACTTCTCGATACCAATGAATAAAATGTCTGCCGGACGCTATAGCGCGGATATTGCTTTCATGTTGCCGGGCAACTGGGATTTGATCGTTGAAGCGCAGCGTGGTGACGATAAGTTTCTGATTACCCGCCGGATTTACATTGATCCCTGACAACGATGAGCCCTAGGGAATAACTGATTTTTGTCTGCGACTCCCGCCAGATCGACTGCTGTCTGTTTTCATTGCGGTCTTGATGTTATGCCGTCAGCGACAGTTACGGCTGAGCTTGGCGGTCAGCGGCGGCAGTTTTGTTGCCATGGTTGTCGAAGTGTTTGCGACACCATATTCTCTGCCGGACTGCAAAGCTTTTATCAGAAAACTCCCAGCGGTGAAACCCTGGCACCGCCACCAGAAGTCCCTGCCGAGCTGGAAGCTTATGACTTACCAGAAGTGCAGGAAGAATATGTCACGATCAATGGTTCGCAGCGCACGATGCATCTGTTGGTTGAGGGGATTCATTGTGCAGCTTGTGTCTGGCTGATAGAACAGGCTTTGCACAAACAGGCTGGCGTTCTGGCAGCCGATGTAAATTTAACGTCTAAACGTCTGCGATTACGCTGGGATCAATCCCAGATAAAACTCTCCCAGTTGATTCATTTGCTTGCCCAAATCGGTTATTCGGCTGTTCCGTTTGATCCGGAAACCGCCGAAGGCGCATTGGCGCGCCGGCATCGGGATTTAATTTATCGGATGGCCTTTGCCGGTTTTTGCATGATGAATATCATGTGGGTGTCGATTGCACTGTATGCCGGTGCGGCAGAAGATGAATTTCGAAACTGGTTTCATTGGGTGGGCATGGCGCTTGCCACCCCGACCTTGCTGTATTCCGGCTTTCCGTTTTTACGAAATGCGGTTATTGGTTTGCGACACTGGCACTTGAATATGGATCTGCCGATCGCCATTGGTGCCACAGCGACTTATGCGTATTCCGTTTATATCACTTTGACCGGCTCAACTCAGGGCGAGGTGTTTTTCGACACGGTTGTTAATTTCATTTTTGTTATCTTGATTGGCCGCTATTTGCAGGCGATTTCCAGTCGCAATGCGTTATCAGCAACGCGCCGGCTGTTGGAATTACAGCCTAAACTGGCAACATTGGTCACCGAACAAGGGCAACGTATTGTGCCGATCCGCATGGTCAAAAGTGGTGATGTATTGCTAGTTAAACCGGGTGAAAAAGTACCGGTGGATGGCCAGCTGATTAGCGGTGACAGTGCGGTTGATGAATCGATGCTCAGTGGTGAGTCGCGACCGGTGGTCAAAAAAGCGGGTGATCAGGTAGTGGCTGGCAGTGTCAATGGCGAAGGCGCTTTTCAAGTGCGCGCTGAAGCGGTATTGCGAAATACGGCGCTCGCCAGAATTTTGCAATTAATGGATGAAGCACAAGCATCGAAAGCGCCGATCCAGAGTTTGGCAGATCGGATCGTGCCATGGTTTGTGCTCATTACACTGTTGCTGGCAACGGTGACATTTATCTACTGGGTTCAGCAGGACTTTGAAATTGCATTATTGGCGGCGGCATCGGTATTAGTGGTGACCTGCCCCTGTGCGTTTGGTATGGCTACACCAATGTCAATAGCGGTCGCCAGTGGCGCGGGCGCACAGCGCGGTATTTTGGTGAAGCAGGGTGCGGCATTAGAAGCCTTGTCATCGGTGGATCATGTGGTATTCGACAAAACGGGTACCCTGACCAATGGCGATTTGCAGTTAAGTCTCATCAAACCGGCTGATGGCCATGATGAACAGCCATTGTTGGAACTGGCTGCAGCAGTCGAGCAGGGATCAGAACATGCGATTGCCCGGGCGGTTTTACGTTACAGCGAAGAAAGGCAAATTAAACCGGCGGTGGCATCCAAATTTAAAGCAGTACCGGGCCGTGGTGTCACTGCTGTTGTTGCTGGACAAGCCATTCAGGTGGGCACAGTGGACTGGTTACAACAAACTGGATTGACAATAGGTAATGATTGGCAACAACAAGCTGAGCGTGCTGAGCAACAAGGTATTAGTTGTGTGTTGGTCACCCGCGCCAATGACATTATGGGTTTATTGGGTTTTAGTGACCATTTACGTGAGGATGCCCAGCAAACAGTCAGTGACTTATTGGCCCAAGGTATTAAAGTCACGGTACTGAGTGGTGATCGTCATGCGGTGGTTGCTGCCGTAACGGCAAAGCTTGGCAATGTTGATCGTTTGGCCGAGGTATTACCGGAAGATAAACAAAAATGTATCCGTGACTTGCAACAGAACGGGGCGAAAGTAGCCATGGTGGGTGACGGGATTAATGATTCCCCTGCGCTGATACAAGCTGATGTCGGGATTGCATTGGCAGCAGGCACCGATGTCTCTATTGAAAGTGCCGATATTGTGTTGCTCAATAATCAGCTGTCACAAGTCGCAGAATCAAGACAATTGGCGGCGCGTACGCTGCTCACAATCAGGCAGAATATTGTATTATCCATTAGCTATAACGTCATTATGGTGCCATTGGCGATGATGGCGCTGGTCAGTCCGTTGCTGGCCGCTATCACCATGCCGATTAGTTCTCTGCTGGTGATTGGCAATGCTGCCCGCATCAGCCGGCTGTTCAAGAGGTAAGTCATGGAAGTTATTTATGGACTATTACCGGGTATGTTATTACTGGGTATTGTCGGCGTAGTCGTGTTTTTTTGGGCCGTACGTAATGGTCAGTATGATGATATGGATGGTGCCGCGCACCGGGTTTTAATGGATGATGATGAGCCAGTTGAACAAACGGCTGAAACAAAGGGAAGTGAAGACAACAATGCTTCTGATTTGCCCCATAAATAAAGTTTTAATGACGATCATGCTTATGTTCCGGCATGTTTAGAAACTGGCGGATTCGAAATCTGCTCAATGTCTGGGCGGTGGTGACGATTTTCACTATCGTTATGATGTCTGCTCTGTAACTTAACAATCATCAGGGATATGCTGATGCGGCGATGTATCACGCCAAAATTCCGGTCGTAATAACTTCCAGTTTTATTCTGCAGAAATGAATGCCGAAGCAGTCAATCGTTTACCTTCATCAGCGTGAAATGGCACTGCGGGCCTTATAAACAAATACTGGCTTATCTTCAGGATGCAAGCGAATACTCAGATGGCTTGCTGGATATTGCCAGATGGTCGCTTGAGGGTCATCAGGATCGCCAGTAATTTCGGCAGGTTCACCAAAACGGCTGCGTAACATTATTTCGTCTGGTCGATAATTGGCAATATAGGTAATGGCAATAATCGGTGCATCCAGCAAACGCGCTTGATCATCAAAAGCAATTTCCAGACGTCGTGCGCCGCTGGGTTGCAGTTTGCTGCTGGAGGCATTGGCTGCCATTTCATTGAGCGTCACTGCCGGCAATTGTAAATTGGCGACAATTTTTGCCGACAGACCGCTGAGATGAATACGGTCAAAAAACACTTCTGCAGTCGCCACCTCGCCATCTTCTGCAAATAAAGCGGCTTTACCGTCTTCGCGCCAGCGCTGTTGCGCATCACGATAGGTATCTTGGCCGAGATGGATATCAAAGACTTTGATTTCACCATCACCCTGCATGCTTATTTCCCAGGGTTTGGGGCCATCCGGTTGTGGGGAGGGGATCAAGGCCAGCGCCAAAATGCCGGCAATCACCAGCAGCATGATCACAATAATTTTCAGCAATATTTTCATCTTCGATTTAAACCTGTAACCAAAAAGTGACTGGCCCCTCATTCATCAGACTGACCTGCATATCTGCGCCAAACTGACCACAGCCAACCTTATGATGCTGTTGTCGGGCTTGCTGGCAAAAATAGGCAAATATACTGGCGCCCAGTTCCGGTGGCGCGGCCGGTGTAAAACTTGGCCGGCTGCCTTTGCGGGTGTCTGCTGGAAGCGTGAACTGTGGCACAATCAATAAATCACCATCGATTTGCTGCAAACTCAGATTCATTTTGTCATCGCTGTCGGCAAAAATCCGGTATTGCAGCACTTTACTCAGCAGCTTATCAGCTTGCTGGCTAGTGTCATTTTTCTCAACGCCCAGCAGCAGTAAAATACCTTTATCGATTGTGGCAATCTGCTGACCGTCAACGTCAACCGCCGCCTGCGATACCCGCTGGATCAAACCAATCATTAACTGCGAGCAGCCATTTCATCAGTGGCTTGAACCAAGGCATCAATCAAACTCGGTTCACCGGCGGCGTGGCCTGCGAGTGGCACAATCCGTAAATCTGCTTTTGGTAATTGCTGCTTTAGCAGCCAGGATTGCTCAAACGGACAAACCATATCGTAACGACCATGGATAATAATCGTCGGAATGTCGGATAGCATGGATAAGTCCAAAAGAATCGGCTGGTCAGCAATAAAGCATTCACTCAAAGCATAATGCAGTTGAATGCGGCTGTGGGCTAACGGACCGGGACTATTATCTTCAGGAGGCTGATAACGCGGTGTATCGCGCATCATAACAATAGTGGCTTCCCACTGTTGCAGTGTATTGGCCGCCGTTTGCTGAACTTCAGCATCTGAATGAGTAAGCTGCTGAAAATAATATTCCAGTGGTTGCTTTTGTTGTTCAGCCGGCACATTTGCTACAAAGGCTTGCCAGGCATCAGCAAAGACTTTTGAAGCGCCCCCTCCGGCATACACCCAATCAATATCTTGCTGTCGGCCCAAAAACGTACCGCGCAGGATCATTGATGACACATGCTTTGCATATTGCCGGGCATAACATAACGCCAGCGTGACGCCCCAGGAACCACCGAATAACTGCCATTTGTCGATATTCAGTAATTGACGAATCGCTTCCATATCGCCAATCAAATGCGCCATATCGTTGTTAGTCAGTTCGCCGCTGGGCAGTGAGCGACCACAGCCACGTTGGTCGAACAAAATTATATGGTAGCGCGCGGGATCAAAGTAACAACGATGCTGCGGCCGGCAGCCTGAGCCCGGACCGCCATGTAAAAACAGCACCGGAATGCCGTCCGGATTACCGCATTGTTCGATGTATATTTGGTGCTGTTGGCCATTGGGCAGCGTTTCCCGCGGCAACAACTGGTTGTGGAAAGGTTCGATATCTGGATACAAAGTCAGCATTGCAAATGCCCGATTATTTTCTTGTGCGGCACTATAGCATTGATGATGGTATTTATTGCCCTGATCGGCGAAAATATACGGTTTATTTACGATCATCCAGCGTATTGGATGAGATCATGAAGGTTAAGCGAAATGAACCTGCACGAATATCAGGCCAAACAATTATTTAACCGTTACGGTATCGCCACCCCCCATGGTGATGTTGCCGATGATGCAGAGTCGGCAATGCACATTGTCAAACGGCTGGCCGGCGATCGTTGGGTGGTAAAAGCACAAGTGCATAGTGGCGGTCGCGGCAAAGCCGGTGGCGTCAAAGTGGTTGATAGCGAGGCGGAGGCCGTGCAAACCGCCAAAAAATTGATCGGCATGTCACTGGTTACCCAGCAAACCACGGCGCTTGGTCTGCCGGTCAAAAAAGTTTTGATTGAACAACCGTCTGATATTGCTCGGGAAATTTACCTGGCCTTACTGGTTGACCGCGTTAGCCAACGCGTTACCTTTATGGTTTCAGCCCAAGGCGGTATGGATATTGAAGCGGTGGCGGAGCAGAGTCCGGAGGCGATTTTGACGCTGGCAGTCGATCCGGTAGTGGGGTTGCAGGGTTATCAATGCCGTCGTGCCGGCTTTTTTCTTGGATTGAGTGGTGATACCTTCAAACAATTGCAATCGGTGATGCGGGGCTTATATCAGCTGTTTATCGATAATGATGCCAGTCTGGTGGAAATTAATCCGCTGGTGGTGACCCATGATGGCCATTTGCTGGCAATCGATGCCAAAATCAATCTTGATGACAATGGTTTGTACCGGCATACAGATTTGGCTGCGATGTTTGATCCCAGCCAGGAAAATGCCGCTGAAGTGACTGCCCGTGATTTCGGCTTGAACTACATCGCGCTGGACGGCAATGTCGCTTGCATGGTTAATGGTGCCGGACTGGCGATGGCGACCATGGATCTGATTCAAAAAGAGGGCGGTGAACCGGCGAATTTTCTCGATGTTGGTGGTGGTACCACCGCCGAACGGGTTGCCGAAGCCTTTAAACTGATTTTATCGGACAGCAAGGTCAAATCAATTTTAGTTAATATTTTCGGCGGCATTGTCCGTTGTGATTTGATTGCCGAGGGCATTATTCAGGCGGCGAAAGAAGTCGGTTTGTCTTTACCGGTGATAGTCAGGCTGGAAGGTACTAATGCTGAGCAGGGTCGCAAATTGCTGGCAGAGAGTGGTATGAATATCAAGGCAGCGCAGGATTTAACTGAAGCTGCCAGATTGGCGGTCAGCGCGGCCGGGGAGTTATCAGCGTGAGTATTCTGGTCAATCAAGACACCAAAGTTATTTGTCAGGGCTTTACCGGTAAACAGGGCAGCTTTCATTCTGAGCAGGCGATTGCATACGGCACCCAATTCGTCGGTGGTGTAACACCGGGCAAGGGCGGACAAACTCATTTGGATCGACCAGTATTTAATACGGTCGTTGATGCCGTTGCTGAAACTGGTGCCAATGCCACCATGATTTATGTCCCGGCAGCGTTTGCTGCCGATGCGATTTTAGAAGCCGCTGATGCCGGAATTAAAGTCATTGCCTGTATTACTGAAGGCATACCAGTGCTGGATATGCTGCGTGTTAAATATGCATTGGAAGGCCGTGATGTCTATCTAATTGGTCCGAATTGCCCCGGATTAATCACGCCCGGTGAATGCAAAATCGGCATTATGCCGGGCAGTATTCATCTGCCCGGTAAAATCGGTATTGTCTCGCGCTCCGGCACGCTCACCTATGAGGCGGTGCATCAAACCACGTTAAATGGCTTGGGCCAAAGTACCTGTGTGGGTATTGGCGGTGATCCGATTCAGGGCATGAATTTCATTGATTGTTTAGAATTATTTGAGGCCGATCCGCAAACGCAAGGCATTGTTATGGTGGGCGAAATTGGCGGACAGGCAGAAGAAGATGCCGCCGCCTATATTGCCGAACATGTTACCAAGCCGGTAGTGGCTTACATCGCGGGGTTAACCGCACCAGCCGGCAAACGTATGGGCCATGCGGGAGCGATTATCAGTGGCGGGCAGGGTACGGCAGAAGCCAAACTAACGGCATTAACGGCAGCAGGTGTGTCAATCAGTCGTTCACCAGCAGAAATCGGTGATGCGATGCTGGCAGCGATGAGCAAATAATGGCGCGCCAGACGCTGACCGTTGTCCTGGCACAAATTAATCCGGTGGTCGGCGATGTCGCTGGCAATACCGCCAAAATTATCGGTGCTGCCAATACTGCCCGGGATCGATTGACAGCTGATCTGGTGGTGTTTCCGGAGTTGTGTCTGACCGGCTACCCGCCGGAAGATTTATTGCTACGGCCCGGCTTGCAAAAGCGCGTTGATAAAGCGCTGGAGACCTTGAGACACAAAATTAGCGGTATTTATATTGTTGTTGGCCATCCGCTCGGTGACGTTGGCAAAGAACTCTACAACGCTGCCAGTGTGATTGCCGATGGGCAGATCATTAGCCAGTATTTCAAACAAATGCTGCCTAATTACAGTGTGTTTGATGAAAAACGTTATTTTATCGAAGGTCATTTGCCTGCGGTCTTTTCTCTTAACGGAGTCAAGCTCGGCATTACCATTTGCGAAGATATCTGGTTTACTGGCCCAGCTGCACAGGCTAAAGATGCCGGCGCCGAACTGTTATTAAATCTCAATGCGTCACCGTTTCAGCAGGGCAAATCAGCACTGCGCTATGATGCGGTACGCCAGCGCGCTATCGAAAACCAATTACCGATGTTGTACGTTAATCAGGTCGGTGGTCAGGATGAGCTGGTATTTGATGGCGGCTCTTTTGCGTTGGACAGCCATGGTGATTTACAGATGCAAGCTGTGGTTTTTGCTGATGAGCTGGCAATCGTTAATATAGAAAAAAATCACGCTGGCAATATTCTGATAAGTGGCAAGATCACTGAACATTTGTCGCCACTTGCCAGTGTTTATCAAGCCCTGGTTCTAGGCCTTCGTGATTATGTCGAAAAGAATCGTTTTCCAGCGGTAGTGTTAGGTTTGTCTGGTGGCATAGATTCGGCGTTAACCCTGGCTTTAGCTGTGGATGCGTTGGGCGCTGATCGGGTGCAAACGGTGATGATGCCTTCACGCTATACCACGCAAATCAGCCTTGATGATGCGGCGCAAATGGCGACCCAGTTGGGTGTTGGCTATTCGGTGTTATCAATTGAACCAGTATTTGATAGTTTTTTGCAAACATTAAATGAAACATTTGCTGGCAAAGCGGCGGATACTACCGAAGAAAATATTCAGGCGCGCTGCCGCGGTGTGCTGTTAATGGCGATTTCCAATAAGACTGGTGCGATGGTGCTGTCGACCGGTAATAAAAGCGAAATGGCCGTTGGTTATTCAACGTTATACGGCGATATGGCTGGCGGCTATTCACCGCTTAAAGATGTTTACAAAACGCTGGTATTTGCGCTGGCTAAATACCGTAATGAGCTATCACCGATCATCCCGGAACGAATTATAAACCGGCCACCATCTGCGGAATTGTCGGCTGATCAGCGTGACGATGACTCATTGCCTCCTTATCCACTGCTGGATCAGATTCTTGAGCGTTATATTGCCGATGATGGCTGTTTTGAAGATTTAGTGGCAGAGGGATTTGCTGCCGAGACAGTTGCACAGGTCATCAAAATGGTGGATCGTAATGAATATAAGCGACGTCAAGCGCCCCCCGGCATTCGTATTACCAGCCGCGCATTTGGCAGAGATCGTCGTTACCCGATAACATCTGGCTATACCGTGACATCAACCATAGAGTAGGGATTAACCATGAAAAAAATTGAAGCGATAATCAAACCATTCAAACTCGATGACGTGCGTGAGGCTCTGTCAGAAATTGGTGTAACTGGCATGACAGTCACTGAAGTCAAAGGCTTTGGTCGTCAAAAAGGCCATACGGAGCTTTATCGTGGTGCTGAATATGTGGTTGATTTCCTGCCTAAGGTGAAAATGGAAATTGTGCTGGCTGACGATCAGGTTGATGGCTGTATTGAGGCGATTACCAAAGCAGCTCATACCGGTCGCATCGGTGATGGTAAGATTTTCGTGATGCCTTTAGAGCAGGCCATTCGTATTCGTACCGGTGAAGATGGCGAAGCCGCAATCTAAGAAATGTTTTAACTGGCTGCCGAGCAAGGCAGCCAGTGTTTTACTCTTCTAAGGCCGAGCGGCGGACATCCGCTATACCAGGATGTGCTGGATAGTTTGTTTCCAGTACCCGCAGGGCATCTTCCGATAAAACATTCAATTCCATAACTTTGTATGCTTTGGCCATAATGACCAATGCTTCGGGCATTGCCGGCGTACGCGGATAGTTTTCAAGGACATAACGCGCCCGGTTGGCGGCGGCAAGATATGAAGTGCGGCGCATATAGTAACTGGCAACATTAATTTCATGTTGTGCCAGACGATTACGCAGATAAACAATGCGCTGTGCCGCATCTTCGGCATATTTACTTTGTGGGTAGCGTTTAATGAGCGAATTGAAATCGTTTAGCGCATCTTCTGCAGAGCCTGGATCGCGCTGTGACTCATCGCGTGGAATATATTTTTCAAGAATACCGATGTCTTTGTTGAAACTGACCAGTCCTCGTAAATATAGTGCGTAATCATTATTTTCATTAAGCGGGTAAACGCGCATAAATCGGTCGAGCGTTGCGATTGCGGTTTCTGGATCGTCATTTTTATAATGCGCATAAGCTGATTCCAGCAATGCCTGCTGGGCATACTCACCAAAAGGGAATCGGGCTTCCAGCTGTTCGTAATATTGAATAGCCGTACGGTAATCAGCGATGTTTAATGCCGCTTTAGCCTCAGCATAAATTCGCCCAACGCCCCAACTTTCTTCGGTTTTAACTTCTTCTCTATCACCAAAAATGGAACAAGCGCCCAGTGAGAGCATCATAATCAATAGCAGAGATATTTTTTTCATGGGCTTAGAATACGCTAGCTGTCAGTTATCGGTAAAGTTGGATTGTAGTCTTTTTAACGGCTGAAAGCATCTCAAAATTGGTAACTTACTGAAATGAAACCAGGGCCCGGTTATCTTTTATCTCCACCTCAATTGTGTATGAAAAAACGTCAACCAAGGCGCGAGAATTGTAGTGTGTCAGATACAACCCTGTATCTCACCTTTTAAGGACTCACCGTCAAAAAACGCTCCCGGTGTTTTTGTGGTTATTCTAAATAAATGACGAGTGACACAAACTGGTGCGCGTCTCCCTGGTGCGCCGGCATACCATCCATCCATGAATATGAGTGCCGCTTTTTCAGTCAAAACCCGCAGGGCTGGGACTATTTTTGTATCCGGCGGCGTTGCTAATCGCTTATGTAGAATAAGGACACTTCGCACTTTCCTTCTTGCCGGATACAAAAATAGCCGCCAGCAGTGGTGGATATGAAAGATAAGCAAGCCCTAGTACAATAGTGCGCAGTTTTTTTGACCTATAAAATCAGGAACATCAATGACCAAACGTGTTACCACCGTTTTGATCGCCTGCGCAGTAAGTATCTCAGCGCAGGCGGCAGTGTTTGAGCTGCCTGACGAGCAAACGCAAGTGATTGGTCAAAATATAGTGGTGTATACCACTGCTGCAGACACTTTGTTGGATATAGCCCGTAATTTTGACTTGGGTTATGGCGATATTGTTGAAGCAAATCCGAATGTCGATCCCTGGGTGCCTGGCGATAATCAGCGGATAATCGTACCAACTCGTTTTATTCTGCCGGACGCACCGCGTCAGGGGATTGTCATTAATATTCCGGAAATGCGTTTATATTACTATCCGATTATGCCGGCTGGACAAGCGCAACAAGTTGTCACCCATCCGCTTGGTATAGGCCGTGAAGGTCGTGATACCCCGCTGGGCAAATTATCAATTATTCAGAAACGTGAAAATCCCAGCTGGACACCTCCCGAATCAGTGCGCAAAGAGCATGCCGCCGACGGTGATATATTGCCGGCAGTGGTGCCGCCTGGTCCGGATAATCCGTTGGGAAGCCGTGCAATGCGCTTGTCGAATCCAAGCTATTTAATTCACGGCACTCACCGTCCTTTTGGCGTTGGCTTGAGAGTGAGCAGTGGTTGTATTCGTCTGTATCCGGAAGATATCGAAAGCCTGTATAGCAAAGTGCCGATGAATACCGCGGTGAATATTGTGTATGCGCCATTTAAGGTGGGTATCCAAGACAATGCGCTATACATTGAAGCCCACAAACCGTTGGAAGATATGGAGAAGCGCGATAATTATAATATGACACCAGTAGTACAGGCCATGTTGGCTGTCACCGATGATTTGCCAGAAGGCGATGCCTGGACTGATGTCGAAGATATTGTTTTAGCGGGTAACGGTATGGTGCAAAAACTCAATGCACCCGAGGCCGATATTGCTGAGGATGTTTGGTTCGTACATGGCGGTACCGGTCAGAAAGTGCCATTGAAAATGCATGCAGCTATTAAGCAACTACAATTGGAAAACTGGTTCTGGCCATTGCGCGGTGGCTCGGTGGGTGAAATCGTTCTGGGCCCATTTGGTAGTCGCCAACAAGCCGATGAAATGGCGCGCAAAGTATCTGAAGCAGCGAGTACGCCGGTTTGGACGACACAATTACCGGAATCTATGTTGTAAATGATTTATAACGGACAAAAAAAAGCCGGGACAAGTCCCGGCTTTTTTGTTTGTGAAGCTAAAGCTTATTTGCTCATTGCTTTTTCAAACATGCGGTCGATTTTTGCACAGCATTCGTCAACTTGTGCTTGAGCATCTTCAGCTGATTTTTGTGCATTCATTGCGGCCAGTTCTGCATCATTAGCAGTACGTTGAGCAGTATCAGCAGTGCTTTGAGCATTGCGGGCAGCAACCATCGCTGAATCAGCAGTTGATTGCGCTGTTTCTACAGATGATTTCAGGGCATTGATTTCTTCTGTGTTAGCACATGCCGTCAGCATGGCTAAAGGCAGAACAACAACACCTAGTTTAATTAGTGATTTCATTTAAAGCTCCTTGATTTAAGGTTGGGGGATTAGCATTTCCACTGATAATAGTGAAACGCATGCCTGACATAAGCTAGCAGGAAAAAAATTGGCTGTCTATTGGATAAAAATTGATTCTGCGAAACAGTGCAAATTGTTGCTATAATGGCGCGCGCCACAAAGTGGTGCGCAGGCCGGAAATTGGCCATGAAATGCCCATTCTCACGTTATTTGCTCTGGAAAAATCTGTCTATGCACCCAATGCTGAATATTGCCGTTCGCGCGGCACGTCAGGCTGGATCACTGATCTTACGCTCGTTACAGCACGTTGATCACCTGGAAATTACCACCAAAGGTCGCAACGATTATGTCTCCGATGTTGACCGTCTGGCCGAACAAGAAATCATCGGTATTATCAAAAAATCCTATCCCGAACATGCCATCATGGCTGAAGAATCAGGCGATAGCGGTGCAAATGACATCGTTTGGATCATTGATCCGTTAGATGGCACGACCAACTTTCTGCATGCCTTCCCGCATTACTGTGTTTCCATTGCGGTGCGCGTCAAAGGCCGTGTTGAACACGCGGTGATTTTTGATCCGCTGCGCGATGAATTATTCACCGCCTCCCGTGGCGCGGGGGCTCAATTAAATGATCGCCGGCTACGGGTCAGCAAACGCAAAGATCTAAACGGCGCTTTAATCGCCACGGGTTTCCCGTTTAAGTATCCTGAGCATCACACCGCCTATTTAGCGATGTTTGGTAATGTTTTACCAAAAGTCGCTGACATGCGTCGTACCGGTAGTGCTGCACTGGATTTAGCATACGTTGCTGCTGGCCGGGTAGATGGCTACTGGGAAATAGGCCTGGAAAACTGGGATTTGGCTGCCGGATTGCTACTGGTTGAAGAGGCGGGTGGTACGGTCTCTGATTTTAGTGGCGGCGATCAATTATTTGATAAAGGTCATGTTATCGCTGCAGGACTGAGCTTACACAAACATTTACAGGCTGCCATCACGCCTTTTATTAGCGATTCCCTTAAATAAGCGCCTGTTTCTCAGGCATTTTTAACCTGTATGCATTACGCATACGCCATATAAAATGAATTTTTATGACTGAATTTTCGAAAGACATCAGCAAGCTTCGCAACATCGCCATCATAGCCCATGTCGATCATGGTAAAACGACTTTGGTGGATCAATTACTGCGTCAATCAGGCACCTTCAGTGAACATGAAGAAATGCAAGATCGGGTCATGGACTCTAACGATCTAGAGCGTGAGCGGGGCATTACCATCCTCTCCAAAAATACGGCAATTCGCTGGAATGACTACCGCATTAATATCGTCGATACGCCAGGCCATGCGGATTTTGGTGGTGAGGTAGAGCGCGTATTGTCGATGGTCGATTCAGTACTGTTGCTGGTCGATTCATCAGAAGGCCCGATGCCACAAACCCGCTTTGTTACCCAAAAAGCACTGGCCTTAGGTTTGAAACCGATTGTTGTTATCAACAAAATAGACAAACCAAGTGCCCGGCCGGGTTGGGTGTTGGATCAAACATTTGATTTATTCGCCAATCTGGATGCGACCGATGAACAGTTAGATTTTGATGTAATTTATGCATCAGGTCTGAATGGTTTTGCCGGATTGGACGATACCGTTCGTGATGGCGATATGACACCGCTGTTTCAATTGGTTGTTGATAAAGTAAATCATCCTGCTGTTGATGCCGATGGTCCATTCCGCATGCAAGTGTCTTCATTGGATTACAACAGTTATGTCGGTGTTATCGGTGTCGGTCGTATTGAACGTGGCCGCGTCAAAACTAACACGCCGGTAACCGTTATCGATCGCGAAGGCAAAAAACGTAACGGTCGTGTTATGCAGGTTATGGGCTTTATGGGTCTGAATCGTGAAGAAGTTGAAGAAGCCTCGGCTGGCGATATTATTGCGTTTACGGGCCTTGATCCGCTTAATATTTCCGATACGCTGTGTGATCCCAGTGCGGTTGAAGCGCTGCCACCATTGAGTGTTGATGAGCCAACGGTCACCATGACCTTTCAGGTCAACAATTCTCCGTTTGCCGGTAAAGAGGGCAAGTTTGTTACGACGCGGCAAATTCGTGAGCGTTTGGATCGCGAATTGATTCACAATGTGGCCCTGAAAGTTGAACAGTTGCCACAAGATCCTGATAAATTCCGGGTATCTGGCCGTGGTGAACTCCATTTGTCAGTACTTATCGAAAATATGCGCCGTGAAGGGTTTGAAATGGGTGTGTCGCGCCCGGAAGTCATCATTCGCGAAAATGATGGCGTTAAAGAAGAGCCTTATGAATCGGTCACCATTGATGTGGAAGATACTCATCAAGGTACGATCATGGAAAAAATGGGTACCCGCGGCGGTGAATTAAAAGATATGTCACCCGACGGTAAAGGCCGTGTGCGTCTGGACTTTATTATTCCATCTCGCGGACTGATTGGTTTTCGTACCGAATTTTTAACCGCAACTCAGGGCACTGGTTTGATTTACAGCGTCTTCGATCACTATGCGCCATTAAAACCCGGTACATTTGGCAAGCGCCAAAATGGTGTTTTGATTGCCAATGCGGTTGGTAAAGCAGTGGCCTTTGCGATTTTCAATCTGCAAGAGCGTGGTCGGATGTTTATTGGCCATGGTGATGAAGTTTATGAAGGCATGGTGGTCGGTATTCACTCGCGTGATAACGATCTGGTGGTTAATGCGCTTAAAGGCAAACAGCTGACCAATGTCCGTGCTTCGGGCACTGATGAAGCGATAGCGTTGGTGCCACCGATTCGTATGAGTCTGGAACAGGCGCTGGAATTTATTGGTGACGATGAATTACTGGAAGTGACACCTAAGTCATTGCGAGTGCGCAAAAAATTACTGCTGGAACACGAGCGTAAGAAAGCATCGCGCGGTTAGGGCTTATTTATCTTTGATCTCCGCCAGCAGTGGTGGATATGAAAGGATAAACAAGCCCTCCTGGTTGGCGGTTTCGCTGCATAAAAGGGTATTCTATTGGAATACCCTTTTTTTTGAGGTCTGACATGCGAATTTTGATTTTACTGGCCATTGGTTTACTGCTGTTTGTGATCTTCCGTAATTTGTTGCGAAAGGTAAAAAGAGAACGTGATGCCAGCGCATCCCCCAGAGAAGAGCATATGGTCCGTTGCCAGCAATGTGGTTTGCATTTGCTGCCCCAGGAAGCTGTGCGTATGGATCAGCAATATTTTTGTAGTCAAGAACATCTTGAGGACTTCCAGAAACAATCCTGATGGCCGCTTCAGAAATTGCCACTGCGGTAGAACAAACGGAAACTTCCTGGCGGGCGCTAAGACTTTTTTCGGGTTACAGACTGTTTCTGGCATCTGTCCTGTTTTTTGTCGTTTATCTGCAATTACCCCCGGATTTTCTCGGTAAAAAATATCCAGCGTTTTATCAGATAATCAGTCTCAGCTATTTACTGCTGGCGGTGATTTTGTTGGTCTTCAGCAGTTGGCAATGGGGTGTTTTTGTTACCCAGTGTAGTATTCAACTGTTAATTGATGTGTTGGCGCTGGCATTAATTATCCACGCCAGTGGCGGTTTACAAACTGGTTTAGGTGCTTTGCTGGTGGTAATTGTTGTCGCGGGCGGTGCATTAATCCCGGGGCGGATGGCAGCCTTTATTGCTGCGATTGCGACGTTGGCGGTGTTATTAGAAGCTAGTTATGGGCAAATCACCGGCCAATTCAGTCATTTTGGTCAGGCCGGTATGCTGGGCGCCATTTTTTTTATTACGGCTTTGTTGGCGCAATTGGTCTCGCGCACTATGCAGCGCTCACAAACATTGGCTGAGCAGCGTGCAGCAGAATTAACGAAGCTTGCCACCTTAAATCAGCATATTATTAGCCGGATGCAGATTGCTGTATTGGCCATTGATGAGTTGGGAAGGGTCAGCATGCTTAATCAGTCGGCGCAGCGTTTATTAGGTTTGGATGATTTACAGGCAGGTTTCAGTTTGAAACGGTATGTGCCTGCCTTAGCGCTGCAGTTAAAGGATTGGCAGAAACATAGTCCCGATGCCTTTAAACCCTTTCAGGCACGTGCTGATTTGCCGGAATTACAAGCCAGAGTGACACGGTTGGATTCTGGTGAAATTTTATTATTTATTGAAAATAACACGGAACTGGCACAGCAGGCGCAACAGCTGAAATTGGCTTCGTTGGGCCGTTTAACCGCCAGTATTGCGCATGAAATCCGCAATCCTTTGGCCGCGATCAGCCATGCGGGTGAATTATTGGCTGAGCGGCGTGCAGAAGATCAGGATATTGGTAAATTGACTGGCATTATTCAACGCCATAGTGGCCGCATGAATACCATTATCGAGACCATTTTACAGATGAGCCGGCGTAAATCGGTTGAGCCTCAGGTTATCGTGCTGGCCGGTTGGCTGGACAAATTCATAGAAGAATTTACTGAGACCAAACAACTGGCAAGCGATAAGATCGACCTGTTCATTCAGACGCCATTGGCTAGGGTCTGGACGGATGCCCAGCAGTTGCATCAGGTGCTGTGGAATTTACTGGAAAATGCCTTGCAGCATGCCGATATGTCGGCAACCCATCCGTTGCAGGTGCGGGTTAATGTTCAGGCGGATGAAGTTATTATTGATGTGATTGATAACGGGCCTGGTGTCAGTGAACAGGCCTTGAAACATTTGTTTGAGCCATTTTATTCTGAGCGACAAGGTGGCACTGGACTGGGTTTGTATTTGGCTCGGGAGTTATGTCAGGCCAACGGTGCCCGGCTGAGCTATCTGGCTGAGCCGAATTGCTGTTTTAGGATAAGTTATCCCCTGCAAAGAAGAGACATGATTCAATGAATCCTCAAGCACTGATTGTTGATGATGAAGCTGATATTTTGGAATTGCTGTCAATGACTCTGGCAGCCATGGATATCGACTGTGTGACCGCCGAAAATATTGCCCAGGCTAAACAAGCACTGCAGCAGCAGTCGTTCGATTTGTGTTTCACAGATATGCGTTTACCAGATGGCAACGGCATTGATTTGGTCACATGGATTCAACAAAATAAAGCTGAACTGCCGGTGGCGGTGATCACGGCCCATGGCAATATGGATGTGGCAGTGCAGGCCTTAAAAGCCGGTGCTTTTGATTTTGTCTCTAAACCCGTCAAATTAAGAGTGCTCCGTGCATTAGTGGCCGCGGCGCTTAAATTATCCCCAGCGCGGCCCATACAACAGGCACGCCATTCGCGGGATCGCCTGCTGGGTGATACACCGATAATGCGCGAATTACGTGGCAAAGTGACCAAGCTGGCACGGAGTCAGGCGCCTGTATACATCATTGGAGAGTCAGGTACGGGTAAAGAATTGGTGGCCAGATTGATCCACGATTTGGGCGCGCGGAATGACAAGGCTTTTGTACCAGTTAATTGCGGTGCGATCCCTGCTGAATTAGTGGAAAGTGAGTTTTTTGGTCATAAAAAGGGATCGTTTACTGGTGCTATATCTGATAAGCAAGGACTGTTTCAGGCTGCACATGGTGGTACCTTATTCCTTGATGAAGTCGCGGATTTGCCGCTGATGATGCAGGTAAAATTACTGCGCGCGATCCAGGAAAAAACTATCCGTCCGGTCGGCAGTAATGAAGAAATCAATGTTGATGTTAGGATTTTATCAGCGACACATAAGGATTTAGCCGCTGGCGTTACCGATGGCAGTTTTCGCGAAGATTTGTTTTACCGTTTAAATGTGATTGAGCTGAAAGTGCCGCCATTACGTCATCGCCAGGCTGATATTCCGTTGTTGGCCGAGTATATTTTGCAGCATGTTGCTGCCAAAAATCAGCAGAAAAAACCCAGACTGACCTCTAAAGCATTGACCATGCTTCAGCAATATCCGTTTCCCGGTAATGTCCGTGAACTGGAAAACACTCTGGAGCGTGCAATGACCTGGACTGAGGGCGATGCTATTGAAGCGGATGATTTGATGTTGCCGGAGACTGCCGCTGCCACCGTGTCGTCGGCAGCGGCTTATGCAGATATGCAAAACGCGGAAGTCGGTTCGCCCAATGATTTGGAGACGCATTTGGAATCACAAGAGCGGGCAATTATTCAACAGGCACTGGAGGATACACGCTGGAACCGCACAGCTGCAGCCAAAAAGCTGGGAATCAGTTTTCGGGCCTTGCGTTACAAGCTAAAAAAACTTGATATAGATTAGTCACTGCCGAGCCTGTTTAAGCCACTAATTTCAATATGGTCAGGTAAAAATAAATTCTGCCCGGTCATACTCAATTTCAATGTAAGTTGCACCAGACTGCGTTCGGAATCAATTGGACAGGATTGCACCAACTGACCGGCAACCTCGCCATCAGGATTATTAATGTCGGTGCCTGGCGGTGGTAATTCTGTACTCGCAACTTCGCCAATAAATAATCGACGTTTTGCCTCGCCAAGATAATGCAAACGAGCCACTACTTCCTGACCCGGATAACAACCTTTACGGAAACTGACACCTCCGGCCAGATCCAGATTGACCTGTTGGGCGGTAAAACGCTCGCGTGAGGCGGCAAAAATCATCGGATAGCCATTATTCAATAAAACCTGTTGCCAACAATGACTAGCTTGCTGGTCTAATCCGGCCTGATGCAGTTGCGTCAAGGTGCTGTCAATATCCTCTGCGGGCAGTAGAGCAATCGCCAGTGCCGCACCAATTTTTGCGCTGATACCGGTATGATCATGGTTATTTGGCAGAGCGATTATCAGGCAATTAGCCATAACGGTAACATCCACCTTGCTGCGTAACTTGAACATCGTTAAGCGCTGCGCTAAAAAATCAGCCTGATCAGCCGGCAGCAACAGTATAAAATCATTGCCGCGTCGCACTAACCAAAAGATAGCTAATATTCGGCCTTTGGCCTGACAAAACGCATTTAATTGGGCTTGACCGGGTTGCGCCGCTTTAACATCATTGGTCAGCAGGTTTTGTAAAAAACTTTCGGCATCTTCACCGGTTACCAACAGGGCTTGCCAGTCGGGCAAAACGGCAAAACCGGTTTGCGTGCAGTCGATGGATTTATTTAGCTGCTGTTGCTGTTCTAACAAAACATTTAAGTCATCAGTCATTAATAAGGTTCCAGTCAATTGCGAAGCTGTTATTGTAACGGTTCAATGGCTGCAATCCCAAAATGCGATGTCTGAAATAACTTTTAAACTTCAATTCATAGCTTCCAGACGTTTGGCTTACCTGATTTTGTTAATACATATACTGGCGCTGGCAGCGGTTTGGCTGGCAAATCTGAATAATCTGGCGCAGCTTTTATTAAGTATTGTTTTGTTGCTCAGTATGGGCGTGTATGGGTGGGATTTTGTCCAAAAACGGCGCATTAGGCGGCAGCTAAAATATTCGCCCGATACCGGCTGGCAATTGGCAGAGCCTAATAATGATTTGCTGCCGATTGCCTTAAAACAATGTTTTATCAGTCGGCCATTAATCATCATTAATTTCCGCCAGACAGGACGGTCACGTTCGTTGTTGCTGTTAGCCGACAGTGCTGACAGCGATGCGCTCAGAAAATGTCGCATTTTGCTCCGGCAGACTGTTTAGTGTTTATTGGCCGGCAATAATGGTGTTTTGCGCCGATGAGCTATCGTCGGTCTCCGGATAATCCAGCGTAAAATGCAGGCCGCGGCTTTCTTTTCGTGCCAATGCCGAGCGAATAATCAGCCCGGCTACATCAGCCAGATTACGCAGTTCCAGTAAGTCGTTGCTAATGTGATGTTGACTGTAAAATTCGTCAACTTCCTGTTTCAGTAATTGCAGCCGCAACTCGGCTTTTCGGAGCCGTTCATTACTGCGGACAATGCCTACGTAATCCCACATAAACCGCCTTAATTCATCCCAGTTATGACTGATGGCGACAGCTTCTTTGGCTGGATGCACACGGCTGTCATCCCAGTCCGGTACCATGCCGGTAAATGCTGGCCGCTGCTGGCGCTGAATATCGGCCGCGGCTGCGGTGGCAAATACCAAACATTCCAACAGCGAATTGCTGGCCATCCGATTGGCACCATGCAGACCGGTATGGGCGGTTTCTCCAACCGCATACAAACCGGCAATATCTGTGCGGCCATATTGGTCGGTCATAATGCCGCCACAAGTGTAATGCGCTGCTGGCACCACCGGAATGGGTTCTTTACTGATATCGATGCCAAAACATAAACAACGCTGATAAATTGTCGGGAAATGCGTTTTGATAAATTCGATCGGCTGATGACTGATATCTAAATACACGCAGTCGTGACCCAGACGTTTCATTTCATGGTCAATGGCCCGGGCAACAATATCACGCGGTGCCAGCTCAGCTTGGGGGTGAAATGCCGGCATAAAACGTGTGCCGTCTGCCAGTTTTAGCTGAGCGCCTTCACCACGTAAGGCCTCGCTTATCAAAAACGATTTGGCGCGTGGATGAAATAAACAGGTTGGATGAAACTGAATAAATTCCATATTGGCAATGCGGCAACCTGCGCGCCAACCCATTGCAATGCCATCACCGGTCGACACATCCGGGTTGCTGGTATACAAATACACTTTACCAGCACCGCCAGTCGCCAATACCGTCACCGGTGCTAAAAAGGTCACCGGTTTATCGGCTTTGATATCGAGTACATAGCAACCCAGACATTGATTGTCATCACTGCCCATTTGTTTACGGCTGGTGATCAAATCGATGCCGATATGGTAGGGGAATAAACTGATATTGGGATGCGCTTTGGCTTTATCGAGCAGGGTGGTTTCAACAGCACGGCCAGTGGCATCGGCAGAATGAATGACCCGGCGGTGACTATGGCCGCCTTCCTGCGTTAGATGATAGTGCTTGTTGACTTCGTCATCACGGGTAAACGACACACCTTGTTCAATCAGCCAGTTGACACTGTCGCGGGCATGTTCGACAGTAAATTCCACAACATCTGAATCACACAAACCACCACCGGCGTTTAAGGTGTCATCTATGTGTGATTGCAATGAATCAGTTTTATCGAGTACCACAGATATGCCGCCCTGCGCGTATAATGAGGCACCTTCTTCAAGCTGACTTTTGGACAATATGGCAACTTTGGCATGATCTGCCATTTTCAGTGCCAGTGTTAGCCCGGCAGTGCCACTGCCGATAATAAGCAGGTCAAAACGTTGAGTTGTGGTCATGAATCCTGAAACGGGTAGAATGCCAGCAGCTATTTTGCACTGATTGTGGAACAAAAAGAAAATGCTATTGGTCAATCAAGCAATTATTAAAACCAACCTCCGGCATGTCGGAGCAGGCCGGATCACAGGATGAGCATCGATCAAGAATTGGTAAAACGTGTACAGGCTGGCGATAAAAAAGCCTTTGATGTACTGATCATGAAATACCAACAACGCATCATTCATGTGATCACGGGGTTTGTTCACGATCCGGTAGAAGCGATGGACGTTGCACAGGAAGCGTTTATTAAAGCTTATCGGGCATTACCAGGGTTTCGCGGTGACAGCGCTTTTTATACCTGGTTATATCGTATTGCGATTAATACATCAAAAAATCATCTTACTGCCAGCTCCAGACGGCCACCGATGAGCGACGTTGATGCGATGGATGCAACAAATTACTACGATGCACCCGAACTCAAGGAATTTGAGACCCCTGAAAACAGTCTGATGAGTAGGGAGCTGGAGCAGGCCATTCAACTGGCCATTGATAACTTGCCAGAAGACACGGCCACAGCCATTAAGCTGCGCGAGTTCGAGGGTATGAGTTACGAGGAGATAGCACAGGCAATGGATTGTCCTATAGGTACGGTTCGGTCGCGAATTTTTCGTGCCCGTGAAGCCATTGATATACAAGTTAAAGCAATAATGGGTGAAGAGGATTAAATCATGACAGTTAATCATCGCGAGATGCTTTCTGCGCTAGTAGATGGTCAGTTGCAGGGACAAGAGCTGACGCAGGCAATGGCCTACATCAACAGCGATCCGGCGGCGCGTGCAGAGTATCTGCGCATGCAATACACAAGTGATGTGATGCATGGTTACACCCGTGCTGTGACGCAGCGTCCTGCTGATTTGGTGGCGCGATTATCCGCAGTTCTGGCTGATGAACCGGTCTATCAGCAAAACGCATTTTTGGCTAAAGCGAAGGTGTTGGCGTTTCCAAAAATATTTTGGAAACAAGCAACTGGTCTGGCGATGGCGGCTTCTGTCGGTGCCCTGGCTGTTGTCGGTGTGATGAATCAGCCTGATTATCAGACGACGCCAATGGCCAGCGTCGACAATTCAATCAATAGCACACAAGTTTCGACTCAGGTGAATCGCTGGACAGTGGGCGAGCCGGAGATTGAAGATCGTTTAAATAATTATTTAGTTGATCATAATGAATATGCTGGTGGTGCCGGTATGTTTTCATACGGCCGTGTGGTTTCATACGGTACGGAGCAGTAATAATGCGCATAGTCTGGGCGTTCTGCCTGTTGTCGATAATGCCATTGCTGGCATGGGCGGATAATGATGCGGTAGCTTTTCTGGAACGCATGACGCAAGCGGGCAAAGAGCTGAATTATCAGGGGGTGTTCGCCTATCAGACCGGCCGGACGTTGCAATCTATCGAGATATTTCATCGTAACGATGCCGAGGGCGAAACAGAACGACTGGTGTCCTTAAATGGTCCAGCACGAGAAGTCATACGCTCCAACGATATGGTGACTTGCATCAATCCCGAAGGTAAAAAAATCAGTGTTAGCCGTAGGCCATTAGGGCGCGGTTTCCCTAGTGATTTGCCTAGTCGTGTTCGATCAGCTACTCCTTTCTATGATGTTGTTCTTGGAGATGAAGAGCGTATCGCAGGTCGGATGACACAAGAATTGGCTATTAAGCCTGTAGATAATTATCGCTATGGCTATCGTTTGTGGGTAGATAAAGAAACAGATTTATTACTGAAGTCTGAATTATTGGCTGAAAATGGTGATGTGTTGGAGACTTTTGCATTCTCAGCAATCGAAACTGATGTTGATATCAGTGATGATGATTTGAAACCGCAAACCAGCGGCGAAGAAATGACTTGGCATGAGTCAAAACCAGGCAAACCGATGACTTCCACCGATGACCGCTTGATATCCAATTGGGATACGACCTGGCTGCCGGACGGTTTTAGTTTGGTGGCTTCACAAAATAGACTGCGTGCTCCCAACGGATCGTATGTGGAACAACGCGTTTACAGTGATGGTTTGAGCTCAGTGTCGATTTTTATTGAACGTATTAAAGCTCACCATAACCATCTGCATGGTGGTTCGCATATGGGTGCTATCAATGCTTTTGGCACCATTATCCGTTCACATTTTGTGACCGTAGTCGGTGAAGTGCCGGCAACAACGGTTGAGAAGATTGGTGCCGGTATCGAATTTAATCTAACTGGCACACCATGATTTCGCAGAAAGCCACTGTAGTTGCTATTGAAACGGATAGGATCTGGGTCGAAGCCGAACGACAATCTACCTGTGGTGGCTGCCAAATTCGCCAGGGATGTGGTACTGGCTTGCTGGCCAAACATGTTGGCAAACGTTTTAATCGAATTGCTGTCCCTAACAACAAGACCGTTAAAATTGGTCAGCAAGTGACCGTGGCGATCCCTGAAGATGCATTATTGCAAGGCGCTTTTATGATGTACTTGTTGCCACTGCTGGCAATGTTTGCTGGCGCTGGACTGGCACGCTGGTTGACTTGGCCTGAACCATTGCAAATAGCAGCTGGTTTGGCGGCATTGTTCGGCGGCTTTCTGTGGGTGGCATCGCGGTTGAAACAAAAAAATGCAGTCATACCAACGCAAATAATAGAGGAAACGACATGACACAAACCAAAACTTGGGCGGTTATTGCGCTGGCAATGACCTGGTTACTGATGAGCTTGACAGTACAGGCGCGGGGCGGCTTGCCGGAATTCACCGAACTGGTTGAAGAAAATGGCGATGCAGTGGTTAATATTAGTACCAAGATGGATAAATCCCAACAGATGCAGCAACAATTGCCTAAGGGAATGCCAGAAATGCCACCCGGTATGGAAATTCCGGAAGGCACACCTTTCGATGATTTCTTTAAACGTTTTTTTGGTCAGCCGGGACAGCCACAACCCCCACAACCTAATTCTTTAGGCTCCGGTTTTGTATTGTCGGAAGAAGGTTTTATTTTAACCAATCATCATGTCATCAAAGATGCAGATGAGATTATTGTCCGGTTTAGTGATCGTACTGAGATTACTGCTGAGCTGTTGGGTAGTGATGAACGTAGTGACGTGGCCTTATTGAAAGTCGACCCAAAAGGTTTGGACCTGAAAGCTGTTAAATTAGGTGATTCGAAAGATTTAAAAGTCGGTGAATGGGTATTGGCGATTGGTTCACCATTTGGTTTCGACTACTCTGCGACCGCAGGCATTGTCAGTGCATTGGGCCGTAGTTTACCAAGTGACAGCTATGTGCCCTTCATTCAAACCGATGTTGCTATCAATCCGGGTAATTCGGGTGGTCCGCTATTTAATCTGGATGGTGAGGTCATTGGCATTAACTCACAGATTTACAGTCGCACTGGTGGTTTTATGGGCGTTTCTTTTGCCATACCAATGGATGTGGTGATGAATGTTGTTAATCAAATTAAAGGTCAGGGTTATGTCAGCCGTGGCTGGTTAGGTGTCGTCATTCAGGATGTAACTCGTGAACTGGCTGAATCATTTGGCCTCGATAAGCCACGCGGTGCGCTGGTCTCCCGGGTAATTCCTGATAGCCCGGCAGCCAAAGCAGGCTTTGAAGCAGGCGATGTCATTCTTAAGTTTAATGGTCGTGATGTCGATGCATCTTCTGACTTGCCGCCAATTGTTGGCGGTACCGAAGTCGGTAAAACGGCGCCCGTTGAAGTTATGCGCAAAAATAAGCTGGAAACACTGCGCGTTAAGGTTGAAGAATTGCCTGAAGATGAAGCGCTGGCCAGTGGTCAAAGTGCCATACCGAGCGGTCGATTCAAATCTGAATCTTTAGCGGTTGAAGTTATTGACTTAACGCCGGATCAACGTCAGGAAACAGGCGTTGAATCAGGCGGTGTGATGGTGATGAAAATTGAGTCTGGTCCGGTTGCCCGAGCGGGTATTAATCCAACCGATGTCATCATTAGTCTGAATAACGAGCAGATCACCAGTGCCCGACAATTTGTCGAAGTTGCTGACAATCTGCCGGTTGGAAAATCAATTCCGGTATTAGTGCAACGCGCTGGCGCAGCTCAGTTCCTGGCATTGAAAATTGAAGAAAAATAGATGTCATTTAACTGAATAGGTTTTAGTCAGGACAGTCTGTTGGTTTTGCCGTAAAATCTTACTGTTAGACCCATCCAAATCGGTCGGTCACATTGCGTGCCGGCCGATTTTTTTAGTTAAGGTGCTTAGACGTTTTTATGGATCACATCCGTAACTTTTCAATTATTGCTCATATCGATCATGGCAAATCGACTATTGCCGACCGGTTTATCCAGCTTTGTGGCGGCCTGACGGCGCGTGAAATGTCACAGCAAGTGCTAGATTCCATGGATATAGAGAAAGAACGCGGTATTACCATCAAAGCGCAGAGCGTTTCGTTGGATTATAAAGCGCGCAATGGTGAAACCTATCACCTGAACTTTATCGATACGCCTGGTCACGTCGATTTTTCCTATGAAGTTTCCCGTTCTTTGGCTGCCTGCGAAGGTGCTTTGCTGGTGGTTGATGCGGCGCAGGGTGTTGAAGCGCAAAGTGTCGCCAACTGTTATACGGCGATCGATTTGGGGCTGGAAGTATTGCCAGTGCTAAACAAAATCGATTTACCCTCTGCAGAACCTGAGCGCGTTGCTCAGGAGATCGAAGATATTATCGGTGTGGATGCACTGGATGCCGTCCGTTGCAGTGCTAAAACTGGTCTGGGCATTGAAGATTTACTGGAAGAATTGGTCAAACGTGTACCACCACCAAAAGGTGATCCTGATGGGCCGTTGCAAGCCCTGATCATTGATTCCTGGTTCGACAGTTATGTCGGTGTCATCTCATTGGTGCGGATCAAGCAAGGCAAACTGAAAACCAAAGATAAAATCAAAGTGATGTCGACTGGACAAGAATATCAAGTCGATGAAGTCGGTGTGTTTACGCCGAAACGCAGCAAACGTGGCGAACTGAAATGCGGTGAAGTCGGTTATGTGATTTCTGGTGTTAAGGAAATTGATGGTGCCCCGGTTGGCGATACGTTGACCACTGCCCGTGACGGTTCTGACAAAATGTTGCCCGGCTTTAAGGAAGTGACCCCACAAGTCTATGCTGCATTATTTCCGGTGAGCAGCGATGATTATGAAACTTTCCGCGATGCATTGGGTAAACTGCGATTAAATGATGCTTCTCTGCATTTTGAACCTGAAAACTCTCAGGCATTGGGATTTGGTTTTCGCTGCGGTTTTCTCGGTTTGTTGCATATGGAGATCATCCAGGAACGCCTGGAACGCGAATACGATCTGGACTTAATTACCACGGCGCCCACCGTTGTGTTTCAGGTCGCTACCAAAAAGGGTGACATCGTCAAAATTGAAAACCCATCGTCTTTGCCGGATCCGGGTTCTATTGATGAAATTCGCGAACCGATTGTTGCCGCTGATATTTTAGTGCCTCAAGAACATCTGGGCGCCGTCATTACCTTGTGTGTGGAAAAACGCGGTGTACAAAAATCCATGCAATATATGGGTAAACAAGTGGCGCTAAGCTATGAGTTACCGATGAATGAAGTAGTTATCGATTTCTTTGACCGGATTAAGTCAGTCAGCCGTGGTTATGCGTCACTGGATTATCATTTTATACGTTTTCAACCGGCTGATTTGGTGAAGCTTGATATTTTGATAAATGGTGAAAAAGTTGATGCGCTGGCGCTGGTTGTACATCGCGCTGACAGTGTGTCACGCGGCCGCTTGCTGGTTGAAAAAATGCAGGAATTGATACCGAGACAAATGTTTGATATCGCCATTCAGGCGGCCATCGGTGGTCATATCATTGCCCGCTCTACTGTCAAAGCCATGCGAAAAAATGTCCTCGCCAAATGTTATGGCGGTGATGTATCACGTAAACGAAAATTGCTTGAAAAACAAAAAGCCGGTAAAAAACGAATGAAATCTGTTGGTAAGGTCGATGTGCCGCAGGAAGCGTTCTTGGCTGTTTTGCAGTTGTCCAAGAAGTCGTAAACAAGGAGATTGAGTGTGAGTTTTCCAGCAATAATGGTGTTACTGGTGGCCCTGACTGGCCTGATTTGGCTGATAGATCGCCTGTTTTGGGCAAAACACCGCAGTGCTGATAGCAAAGAGCCAGTAGTGGTGGAGTATGCCCGGTCGTTTTTCCCTATTATTTTGCTGGTCTTAGTGATCCGTTCTTTTATTGCTGAGCCATTTCGTATTCCATCAGCATCGATGCTGCCGACGCTGCATATTGGTGATTTTATTCTGGTGAATAAATTTTCTTATGGCATAAGGCTACCCGTTATCAATAGTAAAATCATTGATACAGGCTTACCGGAGCGTGGAGATGTCGCCGTATTTCGCTATCCACAGCAACCCGAAATTGACTATATTAAGCGGGTAGTGGGTTTACCCGGCGACAAGATTGGTTATTTCGATAAAACGCTATATGTTAATGGTAAGGCTATTGTTCAACAGGCACTTGAAGACAACGTGCCTTTGAGTAATCAACTGAGTTCTAGTAGTAAAGTGTTTTATGAATCGTTTAATGATGGCAAACATACTATCGCTATAGAGGTCAATCGGCCGGGTGCTGAGGGTGAAATGGTGGTGCCGGATGGCCATTATTTTGTCATGGGTGACAACCGCGATAACAGTAACGATAGCCGCGTTTGGGGACCAGTTCCAGAAAACCATCTGGTCGGTAAAGCATTTATGATTTGGATGAGCTGGGATTTAGAAGCGGGTGGTATTGTCTGGTCACGGCTTGGAAAAGGCATTGACTGAGGGAAAGCAAATGAAAAAACAGCAGGGTATGACCTTAATCGGCTGGGTAATTGTGCTGGCAATCATTGGTTTTTTTGCCACCTTGACCATGCGGCTGCTGCCGATGTACCAAGAATATTATAGTGTGTTGCAGATCATGGATTCCATGGAGACCGAAATCAAAAACAATCAACTGACCAAACAACAGGTCATGACCTTGTTAAGCCGGCGTTTTGACACTGGTTATATCTTTAGCGTCAAACCGGAAAACATCGAACTGGGACGGGGCAAAAGCGGCGCTTACGTTACGCGTATTAAAATCGATTACGAAGTGCGTAAACCATTTATTGCGCAAATCGATTTGGTTGGTCATTTTGTCAAAGAGGTTGATGTTGAGAACGCGTCACGGGAGATCAGATGATCAACAGCAAGCAACAACAGCTGTGTCATAAACTGCAGGTTCAATTTCACGATCCAGACTTACTTAAACAAGCCTTAACGCACCGTAGTGCCGATCCGAAAAATAACGAACGTCTGGAATTTTTAGGGGATGCCATTCTCAGTCTGGTGGTTGCCGAAGCTTTGTATATGCGCTTTCCACAAGTTAAAGAAGGCAAGTTAAGCCGTCTGCGGGCATCTTTGGTTCGCGGTGAAACGTTAGCAGAACTGGGGCGGGAGTTAAGTCTTGGTGAAGTCTTGGTTTTAGGTCAGGGTGAATTAAAAAGTGGCGGTTTTCGCCGTGAATCGATCCTAGCCGATACTGTTGAGGCATTATTTGGGGCAGTCTACTTAGACAGTGGCTATGAATCGGCCAAGCAACTGATACTGCGACTTTATGATGAGCGGCTGCAAAGTATTGATGTCACTGAAGCTGTCAAAGATCCCAAAACCCGTTTACAAGAATTATTGCAAAGCCGGAAGTTGCCATTGCCGATATACCTCGTTAAAGAATTAAAATCTGATCAACAACAACCGGTATTTGAGGCCTCCTGTCAGGTGTCTTTGTTGGATAAGCTGGTCATTGCGCAAGGCAGTAGCCACCGCAAAGCAGAAAAGCGCGCGGCAGAACGCGCCCTCACATTGATAGAAGGCAGTTTATGAGCGACACCCCTTTTCGCAGCGGTTACATAGCCGTTATTGGCCGGCCGAATGTTGGTAAATCAACGCTGATTAACCGCGTCCTCGGTCTGAAATTGTGTATTACTTCCCGGCGACCACAAACCACCCGCCATCGGATCCTGGGAATTAAAACCACCGATGCCGCGCAAATGATTTATGTTGATACGCCAGGCTTGCACAGTGATGGCAAAAAGGCCATGAATCGTTATTTGAACCGGACAGCCGCGGCGTCGATTGAAGATGTCGATGTTATTGCGTTTGTTGTTGATGGCCAAAGCTGGACCGAAGAAGACCAGCGGGTGTTAAATCGCATTCAGAAAGATGCCAGAGCACCGGTGGTACTGGTGTTGAATAAAGTGGATAAGCTGGCAGATAAAGCGGTCTTGCTGCCAAAAATAGAACAACTTGCTGCCCAATTTAAATTCGCTGATGTCGTGCCAATTTCTGCCCGTAAAGGCATAAATATAGAAACATTAGAGTCGACGCTCACCGGCTTATTGCCGGCTGGTGAGCTGATTTATGATGCCGATCAGCTGACCGATCGCAGTTCACGGTTTTTAGCCGCGGAAATGGTTCGGGAAAAGTTATTCCGCCACCTCGGACAGGAATTACCGTATTCATTAACTGTTGAAATCGAACAGTTTTTGGAAGAAGGCAATTTATATCGTATCAGCGCGGTAATTTATGTCGAACGTAGCGGTCAGAAATCTATCGTTATCGGCAAAAAAGGCGAACTGCTCAAGCAGGTTGGTCAAGATGCCCGCGAAGAAATGGAAAAACTGTTTGGCTGCAAAGTGTTTTTACAATTATGGGTCAAAGTCCGTGAAGGCTGGTCTGATAACGAGCGGGTGCTGCGTAATCTGGGTTACAACGACGATTTGTAACGGCCGTTTATGGCTTTAACCCAAGCGTTTGTTCTGCATCAACGCCCTTACCGGGAAACCAGCCTGTTGCTGGATGTGTTTACCGAGCAAGCGGGGCGACTCAGTATGGTAGCTCGCGGTGTCCGTCAGCAAAAACGGCGTCAAAATAATCCTTTTCAGTTGTTTCAGCCTTTGTGGCTGAGCTGGTTTGGCCGCGGTGATCTGGTGACGTTGAGTCAGGTCGAGACCACCCAGCCAGCGTTTCTGCTGCGTGGTGCCTCAGCCTTGTGTGGTTTATATATCAATGAATTACTGGTCAGATTGTTAAGCAGTCAGCATCCTGAGCCGGCCGTATTTTTGCTATACCAGCAAACACTGTCACGATTATCGGAAGCGGCTGAGATAGAAGTCAGTTTACGTTTATTTGAGCAGCAATTACTCAATGCCTTGGGTTACGGCCTTGATTTACAAACCGATGCCAATGGTGACGCCATTCAGGCCGAGGTTTTTTATCGCTATCAACCGGATCAAGGGCTGATGCCGATTACTGGCAGGCAAACAACTGATTTGATTCAGGGCCGCAGCTTGCAGCAACTACAACAAGCAGGCGACTTTGATGCACCAGCTTTGGCAGAAATTAAACAGTTGATGCGAACAGTGTTAAATTATTATCTGGATGGCAAACCGCTGAAAAGCAGGGCTTTGTTCGCTGAAATGCAGCGATATGCCACGCCGGCCAACAAACCGTAAGGAGTGATATGAGTATTTTTCTGGGCGTCAATATCGATCATGTCGCCACATTACGTCAGGTGCGTGGAGCGCGTTATCCGGACCCTGTGCAAGCAGCCATTGAAGCAGAGCAAGCGGGGGCCGACAGTATAACCGTGCATTTGCGAGAAGATCGCCGGCATATCCAGGATCGGGATGTCGCATTGTTGTCGGATATTTTGCAAACCAAAATGAATCTGGAAATGGCTGTGACCGATGAAATGCTGGCTATTGCTGAGCATTATCGCCCAACAGATAGTTGTCTGGTTCCGGAGCGTCGCGAAGAATTGACCACGGAAGGCGGTCTTGATGTTGTCGGTCAGCAATCCAAAATGCATGATGCTTGCCAGCGACTCGCTGAAGCAGGTGTGACGGTATCATTATTTATAGATCCCGATAAAAAACAAATTGACGCCGCGGTGGCTTGCGGCGCACCGGTGGTCGAATTGCATACTGGTGCATACGCTGAAGCGACCAGCCAGGCTGAGGCGATTCAAGAGCTTAAGATCATTCGCCAAGCAGCAGAATATGCTCATAAATTGGGTTTACAGGTTAATGCAGGTCATGGCCTTAATTACCACAATGTAAAGCCGATAGCGGCGATTAAGGAATTGGTAGAGCTGAATATTGGTCATTCCATTATCGGCCGTTCGATCTTTACCGGCCTACAAACAGCCGTCCGTGAGATGAAACAATTGATGCTGGAAGCCCGGCGACAATGATCAGTGGTATTGGCACCGATCTGGTTTTTATACCGCGTATTCAGCAAATGTTGAATAAGTTTGGTGATAAGGCGGCACAGAAGATTTTAACTGAACAAGAATTTACAGATTTTAAACACGCCAGCCGACCGGTGGCTTTTTTAGCCAAACGTTTTGCTGCCAAAGAAGCGACTGCAAAAGCTTTTGGCTGTGGTTTCCGGGCGGGTCTCAGTTTAAAACATATCAGTGTTATTAATGATGCTCTGGGCAAACCACAACTGAATTTTTCTGAAAAAGCCGCTGAACTGGTGGCCACCAAAGCGATTGCCGCCAGCCATTTAAGTCTCAGTGATGATGGCGATTATGCCAGTGCTTATGTGATTTTAACGGATAGCTAACGATGTCTGATTTTCCAACCATTGAATCGACTATTGGCAATACGCCACTGGTGCGTTTGCAACGTATGCCGGGTCAGACCAGCAATATTATTCTCGGTAAACTGGAAGGCAATAATCCGGCCGGTTCGGTCAAGGATAGGCCAGTGGTCAGTATGATCCGCCACGCTCAGGCGCGTGGCGATATTCAGCCGGGCGATACCCTGATTGAAGCGACCAGCGGTAATACCGGTATTGCTTTGGCCATGGTGGCGGCCATTCTCGGCTATAAAATGATTTTGATTATGCCGGCCAATATGTCGTCAGAACGGCGGTCTTCAATGCGGGCTTATGGTGCTGAAATCATTCTGGTTGAAGGCATGGAAGTCGCCCGGGATTTGGCCCTTGAAATGCAGGCCGAAGGTAAAGGTAAAGTACTCAATCAATTCGGTAATTTTGATAATCCATTAGCGCATTATGAAACTACCGGCCCGGAAATCTGGCGCGACACCCATGGAACCGTGACTCACTTTGTCAGTGCCATGGGCACGACCGGCACGATAATGGGTGTGTCACGGTACTTAAAAGAACAAAATCCAGACATCCAAATTGTTGGTGTGCAACCGACCGAAGGTTCAAAGATCCCTGGTATTCGCCGCTGGCCACCTGCTTATTTACCAGCAATTTTTGAGCCGCAGCGCGTCGATGTAACCATTGATATTGATCAGCAGCTGGCCGAAGACACCATGCGCCGTTTAGCAGCTGAAGAAGGCATTTTTGCCGGTGTGTCATCCGGTGGTAGTGTGGCTGCCGCACTGCGTTTATCGGAATCGGTCAGTAATGCGGTTATTGTCTGTATTATCTGCGATCGGGGTGATCGTTATTTATCGACAGGTTTGTTTCCTACAGAATAATGCTTGCCCGAAACAGCCAGTTTATCGTCGCTACGCTGTTTCTGCTGCTCGTTAGTTTTTCAGCGGCCGCCATTGAATTAGTCCGATTGCAGTTCAGCAGTTTGCAATATGCTGATATTGATTTAAGTCAGCTAGATATTACTCTTTCGCTGGATAATAATGGCCTGACCATGCAGGCAACAGCTGATAAAGTTACACTGGCTAATCATCAATTAACCAATGTCGCGTTAAATTGCCAGCAATTTAAGATCGCCGCCAAATTCTGGCAATGTCGGCAAGGCCAATTAGCTTTCAAGCATATAGCGCTGGGCCAACAGCAATTTAAGCTGTCATTTACCGCCAACACCGATACAAAAGTCTATCAGCTGGAAATAGATCCATTGATGATTGCCAATGGCCAACTGCAAGTGAGTTTGCAGCTCAAAGATGATCAATGGCAAACCACAATTAATAGTCAGCATCTGGATGTAAATTCATTTATTGCATTGCTGACGCAACTGCTACCGGATCGCGATTTGTCGGCTATCAAAGACTGGCAGCCGCAGGGCGCAATTTCTGGCACGGCTGATTTAAGCGGAAATGGCGCGCAATTAAACGCTGCTGATATTCAATTAACCAGTGCGGGCTTTGGTTTCAGTGACGAATCAGGTAATCATGTCGGCGAAACGCTCGACATGGATCTCGAAGTAAAGGCAGCTTATCAACAAGATTGGCAATTGCAGGGAACAGTGGCTGTATATAACGGCCAGAGCTATTTGGCGCCGGTGTTTACGGATTTTCAGCAGACGCCTGTTCAGCTGTCATTGACAGCGTTGTTTGAACTGGACAATCAGCGCTGGCAATTGAATGACATTACATTTCAGCAACAGGACGTGCTGTCGGCAACAGGCGCTGTGCAATTTGAGCAGCAAAAACTACAAAAACTTGAAATGACTTTGCAGCCCAGTCCGCTGTCAGCAATTTATCAGTGGTGGCTTCAGCCCTTTGCGACCGGTACGGCAGTCGCTAATTTAGCAGCGTCGGGGCAAATCGCTGGCGAACTTGATTGGCAACCAGATCAACTGCAAATTGATGTCGATTTACAGCAACTGACCGTGAACGATAATGCCGGACGTTTTGCCATTGACGGTCTTGACGGTCAATTTGCCTGGACCACAGGACAAAATAAGATACCGGTGAGTTTACACTGGCAGCAAATAAGTTTTGGCGCCTTGCCAATTGGCGGCAGCAGCTTGCAGGCTGACGTAGCCGATAACCAACTGACATTAACGGAAGATCTGGATTTACCCCTATTTGACGGTGGTTTGCAAATCAGTGGCTTTAATTATCAATATGCCCCGGCAGGTAGTCATTGGCAATTTGAGGGGTTGTTAAAACCGTTGTCGATGCAAGCACTGACCAATGCGCTTGGCTGGACGGAAATGGATGGCAAATTATCCGGAGTGATTCCCCGTGTCAGTTATCAGAATCAACAAATTGATATTGATGGTGCCTTGCAGGTAAAAGTGTTTGATGGCACGGCAATCATCAAGGATTTACAGTTGCAATCACCGTTTGGCAGCTTACCAAAATTGCGTGCCAATATTG
>CBFHWI010000003.1:44833-90503 GCA_965659475.1 Methylophaga sp. | reverse complement strand
GGTCTCACACATGCCACATTGCACACACAGATCTTCAATAAAATTCAACTGTGGTTTATCAACGCCATCGACCAGTGCGCCCACCGGACACACCGACACACACGACATGCATAACGTACAACCTTTGGCGTCAACTTTTACCTCACCAAATGGCGCGGTCTCAGTTAATTCGAGTTCGCCAATGGGTGCTGGCGCTTGCTGATGTAAATGGGTTAAGGCCAGATGGCTGACCCGGCGCTTTTCATCCAAACCGGCAAAATTAGCGGTGGTTTCTAATTGAACTTTTGGCTGCTGGTTTAGATGCGTTTTTAATTCCGCCAGCCGCTGGCCATGAAACCAGCTAATCGCCGCTGGATAGCCCAATCCAGCAATCAGTTCATTGGCCAGTTCGATTTGTTGTTGTAAGGCCTGCCAGTCATGGTCACTATGACTGCCGGCATCCCAAACGGTAATATTGCTCACGCCATAAGCCAGTGCCGCCAGCCAGAATGGCAGCCCCAATGCACCAATTTCTTCAATAGAAAACGGGATGACCGTTGCCGGCAATTGTTCGGCATAAACCGCCAGCAATTGTTCGCCTTGCAAGGTGTCGTGAATCAGTAATTGGGCAGATTTAGTTTCCAGCGCGACATATTGTTTAAGCATGGCGCGCAGCCGATCCATACTTTGATCCAACGTCGGCACGGCATAACTAATGGCACCCGAAGGGCAAACGGCAGTACAGCTGCCACACCCCTGGCAAAGATTGGGATTCACCTCAATCAGTTCACCAGCAGATTGAATCGCCTCAGCCGGACAAGCGTCCAGACATTGTGTGCAGGCGGTAATGCCCCGCCGCTGATGGGCGCAAATAGAGGCTTTGTAATCAAAATATTTTGGCTTATCAAAAACGCCGACCAGCTCCGGCAATTGCTGTAACGCTTCTGCCAATGCTTGTTGATTGTCGCCCGGTGCAAAATAACCAATTGGCGGCACAGCGGCAGTCAGTAATGGTGCGTTATTTAAATCCAGTAACAAATCATATTTTTGCGGCACGCCGCCAATAAGCACGTTAAAGTCGCCCAGCCAACCGGTTAACTCGCTGAGCTCACCTTTCAACCGGGTAACGGTTTGCTCGGTAGTTAATTCACCGTCATCAGAGACCAAAACCTCAATGATCAGACCCTGACAATGATCGATAACCGCGTTGATTTTATCGGCCGGGCCTACTATCAATAATCTGCCGGCGGACTCAAAGCTCACCCATTCTTTTGGTTCAAAAGCCATGTCACCGGCTTCAATAACGGCGTTATGCAAGTTTGTTGTCCTCAGATTCGGGAGTGTCGGGTTTTGTTGCTGATTGGTTGTCTGGCTCAGCTTCTGCGGCAGCGGCTAGTTGTTCAGCTTGTTTTTCCAGCAGACGGCACATTTCGTGAGTAACCACATCGCCCAGTTTGGCAAAGTTATGGTAATTGTAATCACGCTCGTATTCATCAAGCCCATCGGGCAGGCCAATGCCCGGCTTTTGAAAAATATCTCGCAGCGCTTGCCGACGGTTTGCCGGATCTAATTCTGGATTCTGCCAAGCAGCTTGCTCAGAAGCCGGTTCTGGTGATGCCTCAGGGGTGTTTTCAACCGCAATATCAGACTGTTTAGCATCGATAGCACTATCATCGGACGCTGGTGCTGGCTGATCAGTTTTTTTTAACTTCCGAGACGACCAGCGAGACAGAAAACCGTTTTCTTCAGGCGTTTTTTGCATTTGCGGACTCCGTATCGTTATCGGCCCAGCGTTTACGATGCCGTTTTTTGGGTTGCTGTGGTTGGTAATGTGCCAACACAAACCGCTCAAGCCAAACACACAAAACACCGGGCAATGCCGCATCAAAGACTTTTTCACCGGCTTCCATGTAGGATGCCGCTTCATCAAAATCAACCGTCAGCAGCACCGGGCTTAAATTATCACCCTCATCACGGCAAACCAGATAAACCTTGGTTTGTTCAGCCGTCAGATTAACGTAATAACTTTCGCAGAATTGCCGGTATAACTGTAAGCGCAGGCTGGTCAACGTAATGACTTCACCCTGCTGCTGCGCCGTCGTTATTTCGGCATCGGCCAGACCCGGCACAATGCCCAGCAAGCACCAGCTGGATTTGGCCCAGCGATGATTGCTGGGCTGTTTCAGCACTAATGCAGAAACATCAAAATGATCGGCAGGCGCATCACGCATCGGAGTTAATGGAGTTAATTTCACACCATAATCTTAACAAAAAACCGAGTGTTTTACTCAGCTATAGTGACCTCGCTGACCTTTTGTAAACCACGGGGTAATTTATGACCGCGTTTGCCGCGCTCACCGGCGTAATGCGCTAAATCAGAAGGTTTTAATGTCAAATGGCGACGGCCCGCATGCAGCGTCAGACTGAAATCCTGTGGAATTAACGTCACCGATTGCAGCCATTCCTGACCGGCAGTGAAACGCGCCGAGGTGATATTAATCAACCTGACGCCTTTACCTTTATTCAACTCCGGTACTTCGCCAACCGCAAACACCAACAGCCGGCCATCACCGGCAGCAACGGCCAATTGCAAATCAGCTTTATCCGGTATCACCATCGGCGGCAATAATTCCGCGCCTTCAGGCAAGTTAAACAGCGCTTTACCGGCTTTATTTTTGGCCAGCAAATTATCAAACGGTGTGACAAAACCATAACCGGCGGTATTGGAGAGGAGCACTTTCTGACTGCTTTCGGCGGCAATTACCGACACAAAACGTACTTCAGGAGGAGATTGTAAACGACCACTTAACGGTTCGCCCTGTCCGCGGGCTGATGGCAAGGTATGCGCCGGCAATGAATAACTGCGACCAGAGGCATCCAAAAACACAATTTGCTGATTACTGCGGGCTTTAACTGACGCCAGATAGCGATCACCAGTACGGTAATTCAGCGTCACTGGATCGACATCATGACCTTTGGCAGCGCGCACCCAACCACTGGCTGATAACACAATCGTTAACGGCTCGGTTGGCAATAACTCGGTATCACTGAGCGCTTTGGCAGCATCCTGCGGTTTGATCTGGCTTCGCCGTGCATCGCCAAATTTTTCGGCATCGGCGGTGAGTTCTTTACGGATCAGGGTCTTCAGACGGGTTTCGGAGCCAAGCAATTGTTCTAAGGTTTTGCGTTCTTTACTGAGCGCATCCATTTCGCCCTGGATTTTCATTTCTTCCAGCTTGGCCAAATGCCTTAAACGCAGTTCTAAAATTGACTCTGCCTGCCGGTCGGTCAAATTAAACCGCGCCATCAATTCAACTTTAGGCTCATCTTCGTTACGAATAATGGCGATGACTTCGTCGATATTCAGATAGGCAATCAGCAGGCCTTCCAGCACATGCATGCGATCCAGCACTTTATCGAGCCGATATTGCAGGCGGCGGGTGACAGTCGTGATCCGGTAAACCAACCACTCGCTGATGATTTCGTGCAGATTTTTAACCTGTGGCCGGCCATCCAGACCAATCATGTTCATATTGACGCGGTGACTGCGTTCCAGATCGGTGGTAGCAAACAAATGCGACATCAGGCTATCAATATCAATGCGATTGGAGCGCGGCACAATAACCAGTCGCACTGCATGTTCATGATCGGATTCATCACGTAAATCAGCCACCATCGGCAGCTTTTTGTTATTCATCTGCGCGGCGATCTGTTCCAGCACTTTGGCGCCGGATACCTGATACGGCAGCGCATCAACAATGATTTCATTGTCTTCCATTTTGAAACAGGCACGCTGGCGAATCGAGCCATGGCCAGTTTCATAAATTTTGCGGATATCGGCCTGTGACGAAATGATTTCGCCGCCGGTTGGGAAATCCGGCCCGGTCACCAGTTCCATCAACTCTTCCAGACTGGTTTTGGGGGATTTCAACAGCAATAAACAGGCATCAACCACTTCACGCAGATTATGTGGCGGAATATCGGTAGCCATACCGACAGCAATACCAGTCGCGCCATTAAGTAGCACGTTGGGTAAACGCGCTGGTAATAATTCCGGCTCATCCATGGTGCCGTCAAAATTGGGCACCCATTCGACGGTGCCCTGCCCCAGTTCACTTAATAACGTCTGGGCATAAGCGGCTAACCGGGCTTCGGTGTAACGCATCGCAGCAAACGATTTGGGGTCATCCATAGAACCCCAGTTACCCTGACCATCAATCAGCGTGTAACGATAAGAAAACGGCTGCGCCATCAACACCATGGCTTCATAACAAGCGGAATCACCATGAGGATGGTATTTACCGAGCACGTCACCGACGGTACGTGCCGATTTTTTATGTTTGGAAATCGCGCTGAGACCCAGCTCCGACATGGCATAAATGATCCGCCGTTGTACCGGTTTCAAACCATCTGCCAGATGCGGTAAAGCCCGATCCAGAATGACGTACATGGAATAGTCTAAATAGGCTTTTTCCGTAAATTCACGAAGCGGCTGCTGCTCCAGATCATCAATGATTGTACTCATGTAAATCTCTCAATTAGGCTAGATGGTAGCCAGGTCTAAGACTAGATAGTTGCCAGGTCGCCGTGTTGTTCCAGCCACACCTTACGATCTGATGCGCGTTTCTTAGCCAGCAGTTTATCCAGCATCATAAAGGTATCGTCATCAGCATCAATGGTCAGCCTGACCAGACGACGAGTATCCGGCGCCATGGTGGTTTCCCGCAATTGCAGCGGATTCATTTCACCCAACCCTTTAAAGCGCTGGGTACTGACTTTGCCTTTGATTTTGTCACGTTCGATCCGTTCTAAAATAATTTGCCGTTCTTCATCATCAAGGGCATAAAACACTTGTTTACCCACATCAATCCGATAGAGCGGCGGCATCGCCACGCAGATATGGCCAGCTGTCACCAACGGCGCAAAATGCCGGACAAACAAAGCACATAACAACGTTGCGATATGCAACCCATCGGAATCGGCATCGGCGAGAATACAAATCTTACCGTAACGCAAACCGGTTAAATCATCAGAACCCGGATCAACACCAATGGCTACAGCAATATCGTGAACCTCTTGCGATGCCAGCACTTGAGAAGCATCTACTTCCCAGGTATTCAGAATTTTGCCCCGCAACGGCATGATCGCCTGGAATACACGATCCCGTCCCTGCTTGGCACTACCGCCCGCTGAATCCCCTTCCACCAGAAATAATTCGGTTCGGGTGGGATCCTGTGAGGTACAGTCGGCCAATTTACCCGGCAAGGCGGGACCAGACTGCACCCGTTTACGCACGACTTTTTTGGCTTGTTTTAACCGCGACTGGGCGTTATTAATCGCAAGTTCAGCAATTTTCTCACCATCTTCAATATGATGATTCAGCCATAAACTAAAGGCATCTTTAACGGCGCCGGTAACAAACGCCGCACATTGCCGGGATGACAACCGTTCTTTGGTCTGACCAGAGAACTGCGGATCTTCAAGCTTAACCGACAGCACGTAATTACAGCGTTCCCAGATATCTTCGGCTGATAATTTCACGCCGCGCGGCAACAAACTACGAAATTCACAAAATTCTCTTAATGCTTCCAGCAGACCACTGCGTAGGCCATTAACATGGGTGCCACCTTGCGCTGTGGGGATCAAATTGACATAACTTTCGGCAATCACTTCTGCCGGTTCCAGTTGCCACATTAAGGCCCAATCCACTTCCTGATTGGCATCGGCAAAATGACCAACAAATGGTTTGGCCGGCACACAGGGCATATCGGTCATAGCATTAGCAAGATAGCTATTAACGCCATCTTCATAACACCAGCTATCGCTTACTTTTTCGCCGCTGCTGTAATCATCAAAGGTAACCACCAGGCCCGGACACAAAACCGCCTTGGCGCGCAAAACATGCCGCAGTTTAGACACTAAAAATCTGGGGGCATCAAAAAAGCTGACATCTGGCCAAAAACGCACGCTGGTGCCGGTATTCTTTTTACCGACGGTGCCGGTTTCGCTGAGGGGTTCAATCAGATTGCCGCTGGCAAAGGCGATTTGGTAACTGACACCATCACGACGGATAGCAACTTCCAGCCGCGTCGATAACGCATTAACCACCGATACACCAACGCCATGTAAGCCGCCGGAAAACCGGTAATTTTTATTGGAAAATTTGCCACCGGCATGCAGCCGAGTCAGGATGACTTCAACGCCAGGCACCCCTTCTTCCGGATGAATATCAACCGGCATACCCCGGCCATCATCAATAACTTCAAGGGATTGGTCTTTATGCAGAATGACCTGAATAGTTTTAGCGTGGCCGGCAATCGCCTCATCGACACTGTTATCGATAACCTCTTGCGCCAGATGATTTGGCCGTGTGGTATCGGTATACATGCCCGGGCGTTTGCGTACTGGCTCCAGTCCCGTTAGTACCTCAATCGCTGAAGCATCATAAATCGTCGTCATTGGCTCGCTGTCATCAAAATTCAGGTTGTCCGAAGGTTAGCAGGATAAAAGCCAGATGTACAAGTATCGCTGCTTTCAGCGGATAATTGATTCGACAAACAGCTGATCGATATAATTAACTGGCATTTAAAAAAACTGAAATCTGCTATGGTCAGAAAAATTATTTCTCAAGAGTTATCGGCCATGAAAAACGCTATCTTTATTTGCTGTTTGCTGCTTAATATCACGGCCTGCTCGCCCCCGGCATCTGATGAATTGCCCGCGTTTGAACAACAAGCACTGTCAGCGACTGGTGAATTTGCCGGCCAACTGAAACAAGCATTGCAAGCAGCCATGCAGGACGGTGGCCCGGAAGCAGCCGTTGCCATCTGTCAGACCCTGGCACCAAAAATCGCTGCCAATTTATCGGCCGAAACCGGTCTGGATATCAGTCGTACCAGTTTAAAAGTTCGTAATCGCGGCAATCGGGCAAAGCCCTGGCAGCAGGCAGTATTAAATGATTTTGAACAGCAAAAACAAACCGGTACACCGATTAACGAATTAACATTTGTCGCGGTCAGTGATGACAGCGAAACCTTACGGATGATGAAAGCCATCGGTACCGAAGCCGTCTGTCTGACCTGCCATGGCGACAAAATTGATAGCGGTTTACAGGCTGAAATTAACCGCCGGTACCCGACCGACCGGGCAACCGGCTTTCAACACGGTGATATTCGCGGTGCTTTCAGTGTCGTCAAACACCGTATTGATTAAGGCCGTGTTTATTTCAGCGTAATCAATTCACTGCGGCCGCGACTGACAAAATCGATTTTATCCTCGCGGGCCAGCCAACCAATCGCCCGTTGCAGCGTTTTACTATCCAGGCCACATGATTCTGCGATTTTGCTCATTGTTGTTGGGCCGTTTTGTTGTAAAAACTGCCATAAAACGCCAGCGGTGGTGCCAATATTTTCAGTCATTGCCAAACTCCTTTTTAGGTGGTTACCTGAACGCTGTGGCAATTCGTGTGCCACAAAAAACGACTTCTATTTTGCTCAGGTTTGATGACAAACTTATGAAATACATGGGGATTTTGCGCTGTTTTTGTGCATGCGCTCACAAAAAGCGCACTGATTTTGATCAACTAAAGCGTTGTTGGCAAGCTGTGCTAATTTGCCAGCAGGCTTGTTGCAACAGTGCCCGCGGCGCCGCAATATTCATCCGCATAAAACCACTACCACCATCACCGAACATAGCGCCCGGATTCATACCAACCCCACAGTCTTCAATAAAGAACTGCTTCAGCCCTTTATCATCGAGTCCCAATGCACGGCAATCCAGCCACAATAAATACGTGCCTTCGATAGGCTTGATCTGGATATGGGTTAGTTCTGCGTTAAAAAAATCCATAATCCAGTCGCGGTTTTGCGCCAGATAAATCATTAACGCATCCAGCCATTCGGCACCTGATTGATAAGCCGCCTCAGTAGCAACAATACTGAATGGATTGGCGGCACTAACATGCCAGCGTTTGAATTCAGCTTCGATGGCACGCCGCTGCTGGGCATCTTCGATGATCAGTGACGATAGATTAAGACCGGCGATATTAAAGGTTTTGCTGGCTGACACCGTGGTAATCACCCGGCCCGGTTTCGCCAGGGTGGTCAATGGAATATGTTGATGACCAGTAAATACCAAATCCATATGGATTTCATCACTGATGATTAACAGGTCATATTGCTCAGCAATCGCCAGCATGGCCTCAAGTTCTGCTTGCCGCCAGACTCTGCCGACCGGATTATGCGGCGAACACAGCAACAGTATTTTGGCACCAGCTTTGGCCTGCGCTTCCAGCTCAGGCAAATTCATCTGATAGCCGTTGGCCGTTTCCAACAAGGGATTGACGATTAATTGCCGGCCAGTTTCAGTGACCGCTGAAAAAAAAGGAAAATACACCGGCGATTGCACAATGACACCATCACCGGGTGCCGTCAGTGCATTAATCACGGCATGGATCGATGGCACCACACCGGGACACATCAAAATATGCTGGCGTTCTATCGACCAGCTAAATCGGTGTTGATACCAATTCTGTAAGGCTTGATACAAAGATTCCGGAAACTGGTGATAACCAAAAACCGGGTGAGCAGCGCGTTGTTGCAGCGCTTCGCTGACGGCCGGTGGCACCGCGAAATCCATATCTGCCACCCACAACGGAATGACATCTGGCCTGCCAAAAATCGGCAGGCGGTTATCGTATTTTTGCGCGCCGGTATCGGCGCGTTCTATCGGTTTGCCGAAGTTAAATTGATTCAAACTTTTCGTTCCCAGATCGTTACCTCTGATAACGTATGCTGGAATTTACGACTGGTTTCACGGATTACAAATGGCAATGATTGTGGGCCGCTGACCAGATTAAAATGCGCATCCAGAATCGCGTGCAGGCCATCCAGCGTGGTAAAGCTTTCGCCGTCTTTTTTGAAGCCGCCCAGCCATTTGGCTTTTTCGGTATGTTCTTCAAGCCAGGTATAAGGTGAAGCAAGCACTAACAAACCACCGACATTTAAACGCTCGTTTACCGATTCTAAAAATAGCGCAGGATCGTATAAACGATCCAGTAAATTAGCGGCAACAATCAAGTCATAGCCAGCATAAACCGATTTTAAATTACAGGCATCACCCTGCATAAATTCAACTTTATCGGCAACCGTGTCGAGGCCAAAATCGGCCAGCCGTTGTTCGCGGTAATGCACCAACTCACCTTCGTTGGCAATGGTGTAACGGATCACACCACGCTGCTGCATTTGCACGCCCAGATTGATCAGTCGTGCCGAGAAATCAATACCGGTGACGGCATCGAAATGTTTGGCCAGTTCAAAACTGCCACGGCCCACGGCGCAGCCCAGATCCAACGCCTTGTTTTTGGCTTTGCCAGCCATGGCTTCAATGGCCAGTTGCATCAAACTTTGTTGAAAGTTCGGCACATTAAAGTAGCTTTCGCCGTAATGCAGTTCGGCATATTCCGAGAGCATTTTGTCGGTTTCATACTGCGAATCAACAATGTTGACCGGTACCTCGGAAACAATATAACGAAAACCGGCATGTTGGAAAAAATGCCGACGAAACGCATAACGTGCTGATTTGCGGCTTTCATTACCACAAGAAATCCAGCTGCCGCCTTTGATTAAATTGTGCTGGCTGTCGAAAGTGGGTGTGGTGAAATCATCATAAATTGGATGCACCTTAAAGCCATCAAACGGATAAATTGGTGTTTCTGTCCACTGCCAGACATTACCGACCACATCATAAAAATCACCCTGACGGAACATGGTTACAGGGCATGATGACGCTGCGTGATCCAGATGAATATTAGCATTGGCCGGCTGACTATCGAGCTCACTGACGCCGGCATGTTCGTAGAGCCGGTACCACTCATCTTCGGTGGGCAACCGGACTGACTGGCCGGTTTGTTCGGCTTTCCAGTTACAAAATGCTTTGGCTTCGTGATAATTGACATCCACCGGCCAGTCCCAAGGCATAGGCACCACTTCGGTCATCAAGCGTAATTGCCAACCACTGGCTTTTTTCTGCCAGAATACAGGGTATTCGGCCTTGGCAAACTGCCGCCAATTCAAACCTTCTTCGTTCCAGTAACTATCCTGTAGGTATCCACCGGCATCGACAAATGCCAAAAATTCAGCATTACTGACTAAATACTGACTGGCCTCAAACGCGCCAACTTCAGCTTGGTGTTGGCCGTATTCGTTATCCCACCCATAAATAGGATCAGCAAAATCTTTACCTAGGCTGACCAAACCGCCCGGAACAGGAAGTAAACGATTCTGAGGCGCTTTGCCAGTTTGGCTAAAAGGCCGCCACTGGGAGTGCTTACGGACTTTATCGAGTTGCTGTTGACGGATCAAGACGGATGAGGTTTCCAGATGGATCTGCTCATGTTCAATGCCCATCATGATTGCCCACCATGGATTTTGCCAATCGATCGGCAAGCTGAGTGGCGCGGTATCAATCACCTCATTAATCAGTTCTTTGACAGCTTTACGATAAGCCTTTACGTCACTGACCGCCGGCCAGTCATAGTGGGTTTCATCAAGATCATCCCAGCTCATTTCATCCACGCCAACGGCAAACATGGATTCAATACGGGGATTAACACGCTGTTTAATCAGACCGCTAAGCAGCATTTTATTAACAAAAAACGTTGCCGTATGACCGAAATAAAATATCAGCGGATGACGCAGTGGGATCGATTTTTGATAATAGCCGCTATCGTCTTTTAATGTTTCAAACAACGACTCGTAACGCGCAAAGTTTTCATTAAAATAGCTGGCGATTTCACGGCGTTTTGCCGCGATATCATCGCCCGCCAGGCGCGGCGTTCGAGTCTGTTGGTCAGATTCTTTGACGGATAAAGCGCTTGTGGCATTCATGGGTTAAAGTCCTTATCACTCAGCTTGTCGGTCGGAGACTTATTCCGTGCTGTTTTAATTGCACTGTTGCAAACTTATCGCTGTGCAGCTAACCAGGCAGTCTTTGCCGATAATTCCACAGAACAACTCCACTTGTAAGCAAGATTAATAGTTTCAGCACAGGCATAAACACCATGCCCGCGAACAATGACAACTTTATGATCAGCTAAGCCGGCAGCGACTTCATGCGGTGATAATTTCACGTAATCCGTGTAATTAATGTGAATAACCGGCACTACCGGAAAATAATACTGCCCTTCAAAATCCACTGGTTTGAAATCGTCGCCATTCAATGTCATCGCTACAGCATGCGGACAATGGCTGTGAATGACGGCGCGCGCTTTTGGATTTTGTTGATAAACAGCGATATGTAATGGCGCATCCAATGAAGCCCCCTCGCCACATTCGCCATTGATGTTGCAGCGAATTAAATCCCTAGCGGTCAGGGTATCGGCGCAACAGCCAGTCGGTGTCAGCCACACCTGATCATGCCAGCGCAATGAGGCATTACCACTATGCGAATCATTACAACCATATTGGCGCAACCATTGGTAATGCTGTACCAGTTCAGATTTCAGGGTTTGCAGATCTTTTTCAGACATCGTTATCTTCAGCTTGGCTTTGCTGGACATGTCTTAGCCATTGTGCCGCCTGATTGTGTTGTTGTTCAAATTGTCCGGCTTGTTTCAACAAATCTTCGGCGCGGCTGAAGTTTTTCAAATGGAATTGCACCATCCCGGCCATCAATAACGCCGCACCTTTTTTACCGCCGCTGAGTTTGTCGCTGGCGGCAGCTAATGGGGCTTCGGCAGATTGCCATTGCTCTTCGCTGACATATAACCGCGCCAATTTTAAATCGGTTTCGCCGCTACTGTCCTGACTGCGAATTTGCTCTAACACTTTGGCAGCACGAACAGCTTCGCGGGCGGCCAGCCAGCTATCAGCCAGTTTTTCCAGATTATCAAAGTTGGCAGCAATCACCTTGTCATCCAACGCCTGCTGCAACAACTGACCAGATTTAAACGGAATATTCAGATAGCGGTACATATTGCTTAGCCGCATGACGGTGTCGTCATTACCCAGATCCAAGCGTTTTGCCAGCATGGTAACGGCCAGCGCGGTCATTTGTTTTTCCTGCTGGGAATATAATGAACTCAACTGATCCCAATAAGTTTTATCATCGGGATGCACGGTCAGCAGCGTTTCCAGCACATTGATGGCTGAATCATATTGCTGCATTTCCAGATGCGCCGCTAATTGCATTCGATACCAGTCTTCTTTAGGCGTATTGGCGCGACTGATAGCCGTGCGGATATTCTCAACGGTTTTGCTGTACTGCTTTATTTGATAATGCGCCATGGCCAGCAAAACATAAACATTATCATCAGGATTAGGCTCATTGCTTATCCAACGGTTGAGCAAATCAATGCCCCGCTGATATTCGCCATCGGCTATCAATAGCTGGGCAAGGTTATAACGCAAATTATGGGTAACATCTTCTGGCAAGGCATTTAAGTCTAGCGCAACGCGAAATTGCTCAGTGGCCCGCGTATAGTCACCCGTTTCTGAGTACAAATAACCCAGCGTTTGTATCACCACAGCGCGATCGTAACTACCAGCCTTGGTGTCATTGACCAGCTTCAATAAAGCCGCTTCGGCAGTTTGATACCGCTCGTCAGCCATTTGTTGCTGTGCTGATTCCAACACCTTGTAAGTCCTTTCAGACAGCAAGTATTCCTGAGCACTGACTGGTGTCAGTATCATTGCCCATAACAGACCAGCCAGCGTAATTTTAGCGCGTAATATTGTCATCAGCGGGCCAATTTAAATTCAATTTCCTGGGTTGCACGGCGTTCTACGGCTTCCCCATCCACTTGTTTCGGCTTGAATTTCCATTTCACAATTGCAGCCAGTGCAGCGTCATCAAAGACATTTTCCGGATCAGCTTTTATCACTTGCGGATCTTTTACCCGACCATCTTTGGTAATGGTGAAGGCCACCGTTACGACACCTTCAATACCGCGTCGTTGCGCCATACGTGGATAACTTGGCGGGATCCGCACCAATGGCACGACTTCACCATCCATTTGCGGTTGTATCGACGGTCCATATCCGGGATCGGCCGCTGGTTCAGCTCGGAAATCGCCCAGATGGGGGCCGCCGGTTATATTCAGTGGCACATCAATATTGGGCGCGCTTAATTGTGGTCGGGGCACATCGGGTTGTTCCGGTGGCGGTGCATCGGCATCTGGCGGTGGTGGTGGCGCTTCCGGCGGTTTAGGTTTTTCTGGTGGTTCACGGCGCTTTTGTTCCGGCGGCGTTTCTTCTTCCTGTACCCGAACAAAATCGAGGATGCGTATATCCTCATCATCACGCACCGTTAAACCATCGGCACTGGTCATTTTTTGCATCAGCGTAAACAGGCCATAATTAACCAGTATCGCCAATAGTAATCCGAGCAATATGCGCATGCGGCCCCGTTAATCGCGTTCAGCAGCGATGGAAACGTTTGCCACACCAGCCAGCCGAGCCTGATCCATCACTTCAATCAGCGTACCGGTCTTGGCGTTTTCATCGGCAAGAATAATCACCGCACCTTCCGGATTTTCAGCATGCAAACGCTCAACATTGGCACGCACGGCCCGACGGTCAACTTGTCGCTTATCAATCCAGATTTCGTCATTTTCACGAATGGCAATGAGAATGTTAGCGCGCTCTTTGTCGACCGCCGTTTGTGCTGATGGCCGGTTTACATCAACACCGGTTTCTTTAACAAAAGAGGTGGTAACAATAAAAAAGATCAACAGAATAAACACCATATCGATCAATGGCGTCATATTGATTTCTGCGATACCGCCACTTTGACGACGGGAATGTCGGTTTCTCATAACAGTTCCTAATCTCGGCGCAGCGCGTCGGCTACGTTATCAACGGTGCGCGTTACCCGTTGTTGCAATTGAGTGCTGAAATACAGGCCTGATAAAGCTGTCAGCAAACCGCCCATTGTGGTGATCAAAGCAACAGAAATACCGCCAGCCATACCGCGGGTATTACCGGTACCAAATACGGTCATGACGTCAAAGGTCTGGATCATGCCATTTACCGTTCCCAGCAAACCTAACATCGGCAATGCCATCGTCAGCGTCTTAATGAGCACCAGATAACGCTCCAGACCAATACGACTCTCGGCAATCAGCCCCAGCCGGATTTGTTGGGCATACCAACTACGGCGATCCTGACGCTGATGCCAGTGGTCAATCAGCTTTTGTTTTTCTTTCGGGTGCAAAACCAACAGATAAACATAACGCTCTATGATCAGTGTCCACATCAATATTGACGCCAGCAGGATCAGCCACAGCACCATGCCGCCACTTTCCATCAACAACTGAATTTGAAACAGATTATCCGTCACGGTTATTGTGCTGCTCAGCATGACGGGCAACAATCGAGGCACTTTCTTCGTCGAGGATCTGAATCAGCCGGTTGCTCTTGCTCGACAGCGCACTGTGGATCAACAAAATCGGAATCGCTACCGCCAAACCTAACTCAGTCGTTACCAACGCCTGCGAAATACCACCAGACATCAATTTTGGATCACCGGTACCAAACAAAGTAATCGATTGGAACGTCTCAATCATCCCGGACACAGTACCCAGTAGTCCTAACATAGGCGCTACTGCGGCCAGAATGGCTAGTGTTACCAGTCCTCGCTCAATTGCCGGGGTTTCCCGCAATATGGCTTCATCCAGTTTTAACTGCAGGGTTTCGACATCATCAGCATGTTTATCATCATAAACAGACAAGATCCGGCCCAGCGGGTTCTCATGATCCGCGGTGGCTTGTTTTTGTTGCTTACGAACGCCCCGCTCTGCTTTAAACAACATGCCAAAGCGCATTAAAGCAATCAATAAGCCGATGATACCCAGGGCAATAATGATATAGCCGATCCAACCACCTTGCTGAATGCGTTCTTTCAAATCCGGTGTTTGCACCAGCAGTGCCATAATGGCACCCCGGGTCGGATCAATGACCGCAGGCTGCCATTGACCAGCTTCGGCAGCAACAAATTCGCGGGCAATATCCTGCATACGGGGCACCGGCTGGCGAGCCAGTTCAACGAGATTCTGGTTTTCAGGTAAATAACGCAAATAATTGCCATCGCTGAAAACGGTGAAAACACCGATTCGGGTAATATCCCGCTCAGCCACTTCACCAGAAGCGGTAATCACTGGCGTGGTAAAGGTTTCGACTTTGCCTGACTCGGTCATTTCCTGCTGCAATACCAGCCACAACTCACGCAACGCATCAATCGTTGGCTGTTGTTTACGCTCACCTAATTGCTGCAAAAATTCGACACGCTCCGGATATTGCACACTGATCACTGAACTTTCCAGCATGGCACGGCTGTCATTGGCCATTTGCCGGACGGTACCGAATAATTCGCCCAATGAACCGGAGCGCTCATTTAATAATGCCTCTTGTTCCACCAGCATACTTTCATTGGTTTCAAAGGCATTATTGAGCGTTTCGGTACGCTGTTCCTGTTTGGCCAGCTCGGCTTTGGCCGTTTGCAGCAATTGTGCCTGCCGGTCACGCGCTTCAAGAAATTCGGCTTCACGCATGTTGTTTTGCTGCTGCTCCACCACGCGGTCACGCTTCACCTGCTCCAGTAATTCATCGAGATTGGCGGGGGTTTGAGCAAAAGCCGACGATGACAATAAGATCAGAAAACTTGCCAATAAAAATCTCATTATTCAGCTCCTGCGGTTTTCACCGGCAACACCAGCAGGTTCGGCGGCAATTGTTTTCGGGCGACTTTCAAGCCCTCGGCGATGGATTTATTATAACTGCCATCAAGCGTCTGCCAGCGCTCTTCGTCCTGATCCCAGACGGCAGCATCACGTTCATCTAGTGATAAATAATACAAATTGACCCGGCCAATTCGCAAAAAATCGACCGTTCGGCTGTTACCGTCCGCTGCAATTTCACCCTGATAGGCTTCGATAGTCCGACCATATTCGGTCTCAACCTGATAAGCCTCAAGGATGCGTCGGTATTTTTCTGACAAGTTGACATCTGAGCGATCCATCAGACCTTTTAACTGGCTAATGCGTTGTGAACGCTCATCAGGTAAAAATGGCACATCTAATGCGACAAACTGTTCCAGCACCTCGATCATTTTGATCATCATTGGCAAAATATCGCGCTGTGTAGTTTCGATATTAGCCAGCTGATCTTCAATGGAGACCATTTCTTGCTGCTGGGATTTCACTAATTCATCTAATTGGTCGTTATAGGCTTGCAGACTTTGCGTCTGACGCAGCACGGCACGGTATTCATTGAGTAATTTGCGGGTTTCGTCATCAAGATTATCGATTTGCTGTTGCGATTGTTGCGCGTCACTGTCGGCGGCAACTTGTTCATCGATAGCTTGATCCAAAGCACCGGCCCAGCTGAAAGTCACCGGCACCAGTAAGCTACCGGCCAGGATCACTGGCCGCCAAAGCGATAATCGATTGGCGAATAAGAACATATAGGTATTCCTGTTATCAGGCGTTAAAAAGCGAAGCGCCATATTATCAGGAGAAAATATGCTTGGGAAGTCTAAATGAGATTAATTATCATTTAAGTTGGGGCGGGCAAAAAAAAGCCAGACCGGGTAGGTCTGGCTAAACCTTCATAGAAGGAGAGAGAAATGTTAAGACTATAGAAGCTGAAAGTTTCCTATGGACTTGTCATACATATTAATGATTATCATCTTGCTTGCCATGAGCGAGTTATCCCAATTACAACGGGAAAAACTTCCTGTAACAAAGTAAATCAGTACGTTTTTGTGAATAGCGTCACTTATGACGACAAACCATGGCTTATGGCAAAACGCATCAGCTCTGCTGTCTTATTGATATCCAGCTTACTTTTTATCTGCGTCAGATTATTAGCAACCGTCTTGTAACTGATCCCCAAAACATCCGAAATCTCATTCATGCTTTTGCCTTCACCGAGCAACCGCAAAATCTCCAGCTCTCGACGCGATAAATCACTGAGTGCGCTAGTGCCGGAATCAATATTCAACATGGCTAATTGCTGCGCCATATCCGGGCTAAGATAAACTTTACCGTCCAGAACCTTACTGACCGCTTCGACTAGATGATCGGCGGCATTATTTTTAGTGATATATCCTCGAGCACCGGCCTGCATCGCTCTTGAGGCAAAAACCGGATCTTCATGCATGCTAAACATCAGTACTTTGGCATTATCCCGATTGGCGCGAATTCGCCGTAATACTTCCAGACCACCAACGCCAGGTAGGGTGATATCCAGCAGTACTAAATCTGGATAAACCTCTTGGAACAGCTTGTAGCCCTCTTCACCGGTTTCGGCTTCAACGACTTTGGCGTTAGGAACTTGTTGGATTAGCTGACGACAGCCAGCACGGACAATTGGATGATCGTCTACCACTAAAATTGTTACAGCCTGTTTCATTTATTCTGTACCTTTAAGCGGAATCAACACCCGAACCTGTAAACCCAGGCCTTCTTCAGTATCAAAAGAAATCTTACCACCCAGCGCTGAAACCCGCTCGCGCATACCAATTAAGCCAAAACCTTTGATGACCGAATTATTATTCAAACCCTTACCATCATCGGTGACCATGACTTTAATATTTTCTTTTTCGCGGCGTACTTCTACTTTGACGTGACGGGCATCAGCGTGACGCACACAGTTGGTAGTGCATTCCTGAACCACCCGATAAACTGTGACTTGCAGGGTATCAGGCAAATCATTTAGCTCACCAATAAAATCCCATTCCCAGTCAATTTCAGGCTGCCGGTCCCGCCAGTTATGCAGCATATCGCGCAACGCATCGGTCAGACCCAAATCATCCAATGTCATCGGTCGCAGGCGGCTGAGCATTTTGCGCACCAGTGACTGAATATGACTGGTTATGAGCTTCACCGAGCTGACTTTTTCTTCTACATCGGCCAGTTTATTTTCAATGGCAATGCGCTCAATTTCTGCCAAATCAACACGGATCCCAAATAAACACGGTGCCAGCTCATCATGCAGTTCACGCGCCAAATCACGACGCTCGGATTCCTGTACCGTTAGCATATTGCCGGCCAGGGCATGGTTCTCCGCCATAGTTTTTTCCAGAACACTGGCCATATGGTTAAAGCGTATTTGAATCGGACTGAGCTCTTTGGCAGCGCCGGTATCAACACGGGCAGTAAAATCGCCATTCTCAAGTTTAGCCAATGCATCGGCAAGATCACCAAGCGGTCTTAACCCCTGTCGCAGTGCCACATAAACCAGAATCAAAATCAGCGTCAGAAAAAAGCCACCGAGAATAAACAGTACCTGCATATCCCGCCAGACTTCGGTCACCTCATCACTGGGGTCTGCTTCCACCACCAGATAACCAAATGACTGGCTACCTTTGGTGATTAAGCGCCGAAACGCGACGGCTTCAGGCTCCATAATCCGGATAAACCAGTCCGGTGCATCGGGTTTATTAAAAAACGCCATCCGCTCTTCCTGACCAATCAACGGCTGGCCATTCATATCTTCAAACCATGCGCGGATATGCCGGGTATGGCGGACACTGTCGACAATCAGCGTCAACCGCTCACTAAGGTCATTGGAAAAGCGCAAAGTGGGTAAAGCATTGATCAATAAACCGCGCGCCAATTGCGTGCTGGAAGCCATTTCGGCGGCGACGGCTTGCCGGGCGTTTTGCACCAGAAAATAACTGGCAGCCGCAAAATTGATGATCAAAATCAACGACACGATGATTAACAGTCGCAGTTTAAGGCTCATATAAAACCGATTTCTTGCTGTGATAGGCTAGAATTATCGCACATCTATAACAGGACCCGTTCATGCAGGCTTTTACCAATCAGCAATTATTTACCAATGCACAAAAACATATTCCCGGCGGTGTTAATTCACCGGTACGCGCCTTTAAAGGTGTCGGCGGCGATCCGGTATTTTTTGCCAGTGCCAAAGGCGCATATCTGACTGATGTCGAAGGCAAACAATATATCGATTATATCGGCTCCTGGGGACCGATGATTGCCGGTCATGCCCATCCTGAGATTATTGAAGCTGTACAAAAAGCCTGTGAATTCGGTTTGAGTTATGGCGCACCAACGGCGATTGAAACAGTGATGGCCGATTTACTTTGTGATTTAGTGCCATCGATGGAAATGGTGCGTATGGTCAACTCCGGCACCGAAGCGACCATGACAGCGATTCGTTTGGCGCGCGGTTATACCGGCCGCGATAAGATCGTTAAATTTGAGGGTTGTTATCACGGTCATGCTGATTCGTTACTGGTCAAAGCTGGCAGCGGAGCGCTGACGCTGGGTGAACCCTCGTCTGCCGGTGTACCGAAATCGATTGCCGAACATACCATTACCCTGCGCTTTAATGATGCCGAGTCAGTACGTCAGTGTTTTGCCGATATCGGCGATCAAATCGCCTGCATTATTGTCGAGCCGATTGCCGGCAATATGAACTGCATTCCCCCGGTGCCGGGATTTTTAGAAGCGCTGCGCGAAATTTGTGATGAACATAGCAGCGTGCTGATTTTTGATGAAGTGATGACCGGTTTCCGGGTCGCTTTGGGCGGCGCGCAGGAAGTGTATAACGTGACGCCGGATTTAACGACACTGGGTAAAATCGTCGGCGGCGGTATGCCGGTCGGTGCTTTTGGCGGCAAAAAAGAGGTGATGCAGTGTATTGCACCTTTAGGTCCGGTCTATCAAGCCGGTACCCTCTCTGGTAATCCGATTGCAATGGCAGCGGGTTTGGCGACCTTAAAACTGATTCAGGCGCCAGGCTTTCACGATCATTTAAACCGCCAAACCCAAAAACTCACCGATGGCCTGACCAAGCTTGCCAAAGATGCCGGTATTCCGTTATCTACCCATCAGGTTGGTGGTATGTTCGGCTTTTTCTTCAGCGACGTTGAGCTCATCGAATTTTTTGAGCAAGTCACCCAATGCGATATGCAGCGCTTCAAGAAGTTTTATCACGCTATGCTCGACAGTGGTGTGTATTTAGCACCATCAGCATTTGAAGCAGGATTTGTCTCGGCAGCGCATAGCGATAGTGAGATTGAAGCCACACTCGATGCCGCCCAAAAAGCCTTTGCCAGTTTATAAATGAATACGCTCTACTGGCATGATTATGAAACCGGCGGTATCGATCCAAGGTATGACCGGCCGCTGCAATTTGCCGGCATTCGTACCGACGAAGATCTAAATATTATTGGCGAGCCGCTGATGATTTATTGTCAGCCGGCTGATGATTATTTACCGCATCCACAAGCCGCGTTAATTACCGGCATCACGCCACAAATTGCTGCTGATAATGGTCTGCCGGAATCAGACTTTATAAAACAAATTCATGATCAGCTGGCTTTGCCCGGCACCTGCGGCGTCGGTTATAACAGCCTGCGCTTTGATGATGAATTTACCCGCTTTACGCTGTTTCGTAATTTTTATGATGCCTATGGCCGCGAGTGGCAAAACGGTAATTCGCGTTGGGATATTATCGATATGGTACGCCTGACCCGCGCTTTGCGCCCGGAAGGTATTGAATGGCCAAACCGCGAAGATGGTCAACCCAGTTTCCGTCTTGAAGCGCTAACGGCTGCCAATAATATTGTCCATCAAGGCGCCCATGATGCCTTGGTGGATGTTAAAGCCACCATTGAGCTGGCAAGACTGATTAAAGAAAAACAACCCAAACTTTACGACCATGTTTACCAATTACGTCGTAAACAACAAGTCGCACCATTGCTGAATTTACGGGATCGGACACCGGTATTACATGTCTCAAGAATGTATGCATCAGAATTTTGTAATACCGCGCTGGTTATGCCAATCGCCCGCGATCCACGCAATCAGAATGGCATCGTCGTTTACGATTTACGGTTTGCACCGGATGCACTGATTGAGCAGGATGCCGAGACCTTACGCCAGTGGTTATATACGCCAACAGCCGATTTACCGGAAGGTGTACAGCGGCCGCCGATAAAAACCGTGCATATCAATAAATGTCCGGTAGTGGTGCCGGCCGCTGCGTTGGATGATGCCGCAGCCGAGCGACTCCAAATTGACCGCGAACTTCACCACCAGCATTTTCAACAATATCTGCAACATGCCGATGTTTTGCAGCAGAAAATTGAAGCCATCTTTAACGCGCCAGCTGACTTTCCGCAGCCGGATGTTGATGGCAGTCTGTATGGCGGCGGTTTTTTTGATAATGACGACAAACAGAAAATGCAGCAGATCCGGCAAAAAACACCAGCTGAGCTGACAAACTTTAACCCACCGTTTAACGACAGCCGCTTAAGTGAATTATTGTTTCGCTACCGGGCCCGCAGCTGGCCGGAGTCACTGACCGCTGATGAGCAGCAAGACTGGCAACAATTTTGCGCCCAGCGGCTCAATCAGCCAGATAGTCCCTGGCTGAATTTTGAGACGTTTGCCAAAGCTTTGGCAGATTGCCGGCAACAGGATCTCAGCCCACAGCAGCAACAAGTTTTAACGGCGTTGGAAGACTTTGTTCAAAGCAAACAACAGACGCTCAATAGTCAGCCATGAGCATTAAAAATACGCCGATCTTACTGACCACGCTCAATGCCCGCTTTATGCATAGCGCTTTTGGCCTGCGTTATTTACTGGCTAATCTCGGTGAGTTGCAGGCACAGGCTGATATTTTGGAGTTCACTATCCAGGAACAGGCGCTGACGATTGCCGAGCAATTATTAAACCGCCAGCCAAAAATTATCGGTTTTAGCGTTTATATCTGGAATGTGACAGAAACCGAGGCGGTAGTCGCTTTATTAAAAACCATCAATCCTGACATTGTTATTGTTTTGGGCGGCCCGGAAGTCAGCCACAAACCTGATTTACCGGCGGTCTGCGATTTGGCGGATTATGTCATTGCTGGTCCCGGCGAGCAGGATTTTCGGGAATTGTGCCAGCAGTTGCTGGCCGGTCAACCAACCGCTGAAAAACATATTGATGGCCGTGCCACGCCGCTGGATCAATTGACGTTGCCGTATGCTTTTTACGATGATGCGGATATTAAAAACCGGCTGATTTATGTTGAAGCTTCGCGCGGCTGTCCGTTTAAATGCGAATTTTGTTTATCGGCTTTGGATAAGACGGCAACGGCATTTCCGTTGGACGATTTTCTCGCCGAAATGGATCAGCTCTGGCAGCGCGGCGTGCGTAATTTCAAATTTATTGATCGCACTTTTAATCTTAAAGTCAGCACCAGCGTCGCTATTTTGGACTTTTTCCTGGCGCGGATGAGTGATGATTTATATCTGCATTTTGAAGTGGTGCCAGATAACCTGCCGGAAAAATTAAAAACGGTTTTAAAACAATTCCCATCGCAAAGCCTGCAATTTGAGATTGGTATCCAGACTTTTGATACTGAGATCCAGACACTTATCAGCCGCAAGCAAGATAACGCCAAAAGCAAAGCCAATATCCGCTGGCTGCGCGAGCACACCGGCGCGCATTTACATACTGATCTGATTTTTGGCCTACCCGGCGATAATCTGGCTAATTTTGCTGACAGCTTTGATCAGTTGGTAGCGCTGAATCCGCATGAAATTCAGGTCGGTATTTTAAAACGGCTGCGCGGTGCACCATTAAACCGGCATATTGAAAACTACCAGCTGCGCTTTAATCCGCAGCCACCTTATAACCTGCTATCAAGCCGGGATATTACGTTTGCAGATATGCAACAGGTCAACCGCTTTGCCCGTTACTGGGATCTGATTGGCAACTCAGGGCGGTTTATAAATACGCTACCGGCATTACTGGCGGACAAACCGTTTAGCCGGTTTATGCAAGTCGGCGATAGCTTGTATGCGCGAAGTGGCCAGACCGGTCATATTGCCCTGAAGCGGCTGTTTGAATTGCTGTATTTGGTAATGACGGAAGATTTACAAATACCTACGCAAGCCGCTGAACAGTTGCTGATGGCAGACTTTGAACGCAATGGTATTAAAGGCAAAGCCGATTTTGTCACCTTGCCGCAACTGAATAAACCCGCTCGTCAGGGCCTTGCCAATAAACGCCAGCGCCTGCACGCCTGAGTTGCAGGGCTTATTTATCTGTCATCTCCGCCTCTGTTCTGAGCTGAAAGATAAACAAGCCCTTATTACTGAATAAGCTTCGCCAGCGTTCTAAAGCTCGGATGCTGGGCATCACCGAGCCATTCAAATAACACCGACTCGACATTGCTAATGACGACGCCTGCCAGCCTCATACGGTGCAAGGCATTATATTGATTGCCTTTTAGCCGCGAACTGACGGCATCTTCAATGACAAAAACTTCAAAGCCGGCATGCCGTAAATCCAGTGCCGTTTGCAATATGCAAATATGCGTTTCCATGCCGGTTAAGATTACTTGTTTACGACCGGTAGCAGTTAACGCCTGCATAAACTCGGGCACTTTGGCGCAGGAAAAAGCTGTTTTTTCGATGATTTGACTATTCGCCGGCAATTGACTGGTTAGCGCCGGCTCGGTTACCCCCAAGCCTTTGGGATATTGCTCAGTCACTAAAACGGGAATTTCTAATACATCGGCCGCGGTTGATAGCGTATTGACTTCACCGACCACGCGATCCCGAACACCTTTGGGCATCGCCGTCGCCAGTTTTTGTTGAATATCAATGACCACCAGCACACTCTCAGCTGTCTGCGTCATCATAATAAATTAGCTCCTTACGCTATAGCTCGTCTAACGATTGGCAACCAACCAAGTATTGATTTGCTGCAAGTCGTTGACTGTAACGATGCCGGCCGCTTGTTTCAAGCGCAAGGTATTAACGATGTATTGATAACGCGAGCGGGCATAATCCCGACGGGCGCTAAATAATTCACGTCGGGCATTCAGCACATCGACGGTGGTCCGTGTACCAACCTCAAAACCCGCTTCAGTCGCTTCCAGCGCTTTTTCATTTGAACGCACCGCTTGTGCCAACGCTTTTACCTGGCTAATGCCTGATAATACGCTGTTATAAGCTTCACGGGTTTGCCGCATAATGGCCCGCCGTTGCTGCTCTTCGGTTTGCATCACTTCATCAAGACGAAAACCAGCCTCACGGGTCCGGGAACTGACAGCGCCACCAGCAAAAATCGGCAGGTTAAATTGCAAGCCAACGAGTTCCTGATGGGTTTGGCTGCCACCACTTAAATTACTGTCGCTTTGCGAACTGTAATTTTTCTGGGCGACGATATCCAGCGATGGATAATGCCCACTGCGCTGCAACTGAATATTTTCGCGGGCAAAATCCACATCGCTGCCAACCACTTGCAAGGCGGGATTAGTGACCAGTGCCGTATCACTCCACTGTTCGATATTTTCCGGTTCCGGTCGAACCAACGGCGTGTCTTTAACCAGTGGCGACAAACTATCCGGATATTGGCCGGTCGTTTCCCGTAATTGTTCACGACTATTTGCCAACGCATTTTCTGCCGCAATCAGCGCTGAGCTGGCAATATCAAATGCTGCTTGCGCTTCACTGACATCGGTAATGGTCGTCAGACCCACTTCAAAACGCTGCTGCGCTTCTTCCAATTGTTTGCTTATGGCGTCACGTTCTGCTTCAGCAAACGTCACATCATCCTCAGCACCCAACACACCAAAATAGGCATCGGCAACCCGGACAATCAGTTCCTGTTCAACCACCTGATATTGGGCCGCAGCCCCACTTATGGCGATGTCGGCCTGCCGATTCTGAACAAAGTTTTCCCGTCGGTAAATGGGCTGAATTAGACTCAGCGTGTAGCCACGGTCAATGGAATCACTGTCACCGCCAAACCGTTGCGAGGAGGTTTCGGTCCAGACTTTGTTGGCATCAGCGGTTAAACCGATTTCTGGCAAAAACAACGCGGTTGCCTGATCAGCGAGTTCCGATGTTGCCCGTTGATTGGCGGCTTGTGCCATCAATTGCGGGTCACTTTGCAAAGCTAAATTATAGCTTTCCAGCAGATCCTGAGCGGCGCTGACTGGCAGCGTCAGCATCGATAAAATTACGATTACCGGAAATTTCATATAGCTGTTAGTAAACTCGCATTGAGGGGTCGACATCCGTTGCCCAACTATTCATACCGCCCTGCAGATTAATCACATCACTAAAGCCGGCCTGCTCTAAATATTGACCGACTTGCATGCTGCGCTGCCCTGAGCGGCAAATCAGCACTATCGGACTATTTTTGGCAGATTCAAGTTCACCAATGCGGGCCGGAATATGATTCATGGGAATATGTTTGGCATCTTCGAGCATACCGTTGGCAAGTTCATGGGCTTCACGAACATCAACCAGCATGGCGTTATTTTCTGGCAGCCAGGCGGCCAGTTCGGTGGCATTCATTTGTTTCATAAAAATCTCTTCATCAAAAGGCAAATTCAGGTTTTGGTTCAGCGCCCAGCATCATTGCGACAACCGTTTCAAATAAGGTTTCAGTTTGCCACTGGGTTTCGCCAATTCGGGTAATCCGTTGAACTGACATTGCAGGCGTCATCCCGACAATCGCCAGCAACCTGCCGCCGACCATCAACTGATGTAAATAGTGTTCAGGTATATTGGGATAAGCTGCCGTCAACACAATCGCATTAACTCTTTCCGGCATTGGCCAACCATCGCAGGCATCACCGATTTGTAAGGTCACATTATCAAGGTTCATGGCTTGAAAGCGTTGCTGCGCGGCGTGACTGAGCTCAGGATGGATTTCAACACTGAACACTTTGCCAGCCAGTTGCGCCAGCATGGCAGTAAATAAGCCACTACCGGTGCCGATTTCCAGTACCGTATCAGTCTTATTCAGTTGCAGAGCCTGCAAGATCCGGGCTTCTTGTAACGGTGACCACAAGTGCTGGTCATAGCCAATCGGCAATTGTGTATCGGCATAAGCCAGTGCTTTTAATTCTTCGCTGACAAAATCAGCACGATCAGTATTTTGCAACACTTGTAAAACGTCGGGGTCTGATACATCGTTAGGCCGTAATTGTTGCCAAACCATATTGGCGTGCGCTGTCGAAGTTACCGCTGTCATATTGGTCCGCTTTTGAGGTCAACCGGGCAAACGGTTAGCATAGGGCGTTTGCCATAGCCTTGCAACCACTCTATTTGAGGAGTTTTTATGAACATACAAGCCACATTTGCTGCAGGCTGTTTTTGGGGCGTAGAAGCCAAATTCAGGCAACTACCTGGCGTCAAAAATACCCGTGTGGGTTACACCGGCGGGCAAACAGCAGATCCTGATTACAAGCAGGTTTGCACAGGTGATACCGGTCATGCTGAAGCGATTGAGGTCGAATTTGATCCGGCCGACATTAGCTATGCTGAATTACTGCACTTTTTTTGGCAAATACATAATCCGACAACCCTCAACCGACAGGGCCCGGATATTGGTAGCCAATATCGCTCAGCCGTGTATTACCATGATGATGAACAGCGGCAACAAGCCGAGATAATGAAAAACGAACTCAATAGCAGTGGTCATTTCTCACAGCCGATTGTCACAGAAATCAGTGCTGCCAGCGAATTTTATCCGGCTGAAGAATACCATCAGTGTTATCTGGAAAAACGCGGACAAGGTAGTTGCCATTGACTGATTGCATTGATTAAAACTTAGCTTTTTTTGCCACCACGAAATAACGGCTCATGCACTGATTCGCGGGAAAAACGCCAGCAGGCAATCAGAATCGCCGCGATGGTGAAACCAATCAGGACACTCATATCGGTAATGATGCTGAAATCGGTCTGTGACCCTGGAATACTGTGTTTCAGCAAGTCCACACCATAACTGAATGGATTAACCAGCACGACATAACGCAACATATCCGGCAGCTGTGTCACCGGGTACAAGGCGCCGCTCAAAAAAAACACCGGAAAAATAACGAAATTCATAATCACGGCAAAGTTATCCAGAGTTTTTGACCAAACGGCAATCAGGCCACCCATCGATGCACATAACAAAGCTGTGAGCAGTGCCGGGGGCAATAATAGTAGCGCCGATTGCCAATCCAACAACCCTATCAATACTAAAATAACCAGCAACATGACCGCCTGCACCATGGCAATAATGGTGGCAGCAATCAGTTTGGCAACAACAATCCAACCGTGAGCAATGGGCGCAATCATCATCATCCGCATAATGCCGAATTCTTTGTCATAAACCAGCGTTAATGCGGAAAGCAAGGCCGCAAACAATAAGGTCATGGCGACAATACCCGGCACCAGAAACTGCAAATAACCTTCTTGCTGCGTGCCACTGAGCATACTGCCAACACCTGAACCAATCACCAGCAACCAAATCAATGGCCGAACCAGACTACTTAGTAAACGCCCCCGTTGCCGAAAGGTTTTGCTAAGCTCACGCTGCATGACCGCTTTGACTGCCAACAAGCTCATTGCACACCTGCTTTATGGTGCGTCATGCTCCACAAATACACATCATTGAGATTTGGCCGACGCCATTGCATGGCATTCAGAAAATCACCCAGTGATTTTTGCAACGCCGTAAAATCAGTATCGGCATCTTGCACCCGAAAGCTTAAATGCTGATCTTCGACTAATGGCGTGCCAAATTCAGGTGTCAGTTGTGCCGCGACCGCTTCACTGTCGGCACAATCCAGTTCTAAAATAAACGCTGCTAAATCACGAATCAAACTGGTCGGCTTACCGCCTTTTTGCAGTTTGCCCTGTTGAATAAAATCCACCTGATCACAAGCTACCGCTTCTTCTAAATAATGAGTGGTCAGAAATACCGTCATGCCCTGTTCTCGGCGCAGTTGTTCGACAAACCGCCAAATTGCCCGGCGATTGGGCAGATCCAGACCAATCGTTGGCTCATCAAGAAACAACACTTGGGGTTTATGCAACACACCTCTAGCGATATCGACTGCGCGACGCTGACCGCCCGATAAAGCCAGCAGTTTTAAATGCCGTTTGTTTTCCAGATTAAATACCGCCAACAATTCATCAATCCGCTCACTGGCTTGCTGTTTGTTCAGGCCATACAACGCCGCCGCAAACTGCAGGTTTTCATCAACGGTCATTGTGCGATCCAGTGCGGAATCCTGAAATACCAGGCCAACTAAACTACGGATATGCACTGGATTATCGGTAACGGCCTCGCCACAAATTAACGCATCACCAGAGGTCGGTGAGGTCATGGTGGTCAGCATATGAATGGTGGTACTTTTGCCGGCCCCATTGGGGCCAAGTAAGCCATAACATTCGCCAGCTTTTACCTGTAAATTCAGGCCATTAACGACCACGGCCTGACCATATTGCTTGGTCAGGCCGTGGGTTTGGATCGCCAGCTCAAAGGCCACAGATTTCTTTAGAGTTTTTCGGGTTTCGAAACACTAATGGTTTAGCTTGTTCTTCAGTTTTAGCAGCTTCTTCGCGTCCCTTGGCAATCGCCTCTTCAATCAGATGATGGTGCGGTGATTTATCACAGACCGGATCAGCAACCGATGGATCGCCAGTCAGCATATACGCCTGACAACGGCAGCCACCGAAATCTTTTTCTTTTTCGTCACAGCTGCGGCAAGGCTCTTTCATCCAGTCAAAACCGCGGAAACGGTTAAAGTCGTTTGAGCCATTCCAGATATCGCTGATAGAATTGTCCCGAACATTTGGCAATTCCATACCAGGCAACTCACGAGCAGCATGACATGGCAGTGCTGTGCCATCCGGGGTGACCGTCAAAAACACATTACCCCAACCGTTCATACAGGCTTTAGGCCGTACTTCATAATAATCAGGCACCACATAATAAATCTTCATGTTGCCTTTTTGTTTTTCCTGATACTCATGGGCAATCGCCTCGGCACGCACCAGTTGTTCTTTTAATGGCAGCAACTGATCACGGTTATGCATGGCCCAGCCGTAGTATTGCGTGGTTGCCAGTTCAACGTAATCGGCATCGAGATTGATCGCCAGATCCAGAATTTCATCAATTTTGTCGATATTCTGACGATGGGTAACAAAACACAGCACCATCGGATAACCAGCAGCTTTAACCGCTTTGGCCATTTCAATCTTGTGCTGAAAAGCGTCAGTACCGGCAATCAAGTTGTTCAAATCTTCAGAACTGGCCTGAAAACTGACCTGAATATGATCCAGTCCGGCTTCTTTAAATGCTTTTGCCTTCTCGGCAGTAAGACCGATACCCGAAGTGATCAGATTGGTATAGAAGCCTAAATTACGTGCTTCAGTGATCAACTCAATAATATCTGGTCGTGCCAATGGCTCACCGCCAGATAACCCCAGCTGTGTCGCACCCATAGCCCTTGCTTCTTTGAAAACCTCTATCCATTCCTGGGTAGTCAATTCGCTTTTGATATTAGCGAAGTCCATCGGATTGGAACAATACGGACATTGCAGCGGACAGGCATAGGTCAACTCTGCCAATAACCACAATGGCTGGCGGATATTGCTGGTATCGTCCATGCTCAATGATCCGGCAATGCTGCCGGGTGCTTTATTCTGCTCTGATCCAGTCGTTGTCATGGGCTTCCTCCAGGAACTGATAGACGTCGTCATCTAAGTCGGCGCCGTTAAATGCTATTTTAAGTTCGGTGATTAATTCACCAACGGTTTGTTTCTTATCGACAATGCGTTTCAGAATTTCTGAAGCAGCAGGATTAAGTTTGACCATGCCTTCCGGGTATAGCAGCACGTGACAATCTTGCGCTGGCTCCCATTGAAAGCGGTAACCTAATGCCAATACGGGCACACTGTTTTCGGTAAATTTGGGGTCACTCATTTTTCAACATCCATGCAATAAGGGGGGCGATCTTCAATATACGCCATCCACATCGAATCAAGCATGGTCCACAAAATATCCAATTTGAACTGCAGTAAATTTAAAGCACGTTGTTGCTTTTGTCGGGTATCACAATAATCCAAAGTAATTTGCAGGCCGTGTTCAACATCACGACGCGCTTCACTGAGCCGTTTGCGGAAATAACGATAACCTTTCTCGTCAATCCACGGATACAGTTCCGGCCAGTTATCTAAACGTGCTTTGTGAATTTTGGGCGCGAATAATTCAGTTAAAGATGAACCTGCCGCCTCTTGCCATGGCGCCCGACGGGCGAAATTCACATAGGCATCAATGGCGAAACGTACACCCGGTAATACATGCTGATAAGAAGTCAGTTCATCACGCGTTAAGCCGACCGCTTCACCTAACTGTAACCAAGCTTCAATACCACCTTCCTGACCGTCAAAACCATCATGATCCAGAATTCGCTGCACCCAATGTTTACGGACTTCCGCATCTTCGCAGTTTGCCATAATCGCTGCGTCTTTAATTGGAATTGCCGTCTGATAATAAAAACGGTTGGCCACCCAACCTTGCACCTGCTTCTGATTAAGCTTGCCGGCGTGCATCAGCTTATGAAATGGGTGATTGATGTGGTAAAACTGTTCTTTATCGCGCAGTTTTTGCTCGAACTCTTCGCGTGACCAAAGCGTGTTATCAGCTGCCATCAGTAATTCCTTCTAATATTCCAGATCCATACCGTCGTAAGCCAGCTCGATACCGGCACTATTTAATACCTGACGTTCTGGCGAATCCTCGTTAAGGATAGGATTGGTGTTGTTAATATGAATTAAAATTTTGCGGGGCTTTTGCAAACTGTTCAAAATGCTAATCGATCCACCTTCTTCAGACTGGTTGATATGGCCCATTTCAGTGGCGCGTTTATCGCTGATACCTTCACGGGACATTTCATCATCTGTCCACACCGTGCCATCCATCAAAATACAGTCAGCATCGCGCATATATTTAAGGACATGCGCTTCAACCACCCCTAAGCCCGGTGCATAGAACACATTTTTGCCGCTGCGGGTATCGTGAATATTAATGCCAATATTGTCACCAGGAACCGTATTATGGCGATGCGGTGAGAACGGTGGTGCTTCACTTTTCAGTGGCACCGCAGTGAATTCAAGTCCGGGCGCAGCAGGCATAGTAAACGGCACTTGATCAGTTTTGACTTCGTGCCAGTTGACACCGCGAAAGTGTGACAAGATATTAAAAATAGGAAAGCCTGACGTTAAATCTTCATTCACCGCTGCGGTGCAATAAATATCCCACGGTTTGTTGTGTTCACGAAGCGTGAGCAACCCCGTTGTGTGATCAATCTGTGCATCCGTAATTAAAATAGCTTTTATAGCAGTATCGCGTACTTCTCTGGCAGGTTGAATGGCAGGGAATGCATCAAGTTGTTTTTTAATGTCAGGAGACGCGTTAAACAAGATCCAGTCCACGCCATCGGCACTGACGGCAATCGATGACTGGGTGCGGGGTTGCGCATTAACGGTGCCTTGTCGAACCCCTTTGCAGTTGACGCAGTTGCAGTTCCATTGCGGAAAGCCACCGCCGGCACCGGAACCCAATACGTGAATATGCATAATTTTCTTTCCCAAATCCTGATAAGCAAATGACAGTTGGCTGCGAATGATATCTCATGATAACGCAAGCAACTGTCATTTGCCGGCCAAAGATGCCCGGAGCAATGCCCCGGGCACACATCAAAACCGATATTAACGGTTGCAGATGTACATGGTTACTTCAAAACCGAAACGCATATCTGAATATTCTGGTTTAGTCCACATAATTAACTTCCTCTCAAAAATTATTAAAAACATACCAACTGAACAATTCAATTGGTGAAATTGATACTACGCCGGCCTGCCAAGCTTTACGTCAGGAATAGCCCTATTGCTGTTCGGGATTTTCCTGAAAGCATGCCGGCGAAGGCTATCTGCCCATAAATTCATTGACTCAGTGAATTTCCGTACTGTTTTTGACATAAAAAAACCCAGCGTCTTGCGACACCGGGTCTTTTTATCTAACTACAGTATATTTAGTAAAACAATATACGTGTGGTCTTACAAGCTAAATACGCTCAGAACACCACCCAGGTTAGTCCAGCTAGACAGTGCTTTGTAAGCACCAACTGCGCCCAGACCATCTGTGTCGTTTTCCAAACTTGGGATAGCCATACCGATACCAGCCCAACCACCTACACCAGACAAGATAGAAACGTACTGCTTGCCTTCATGTTTGTAAGTGTTGACGTTACCGATAACGCCTGATGGAGTTTTAAATCTCCACAGTTCACGACCTGATTGGGCATCAACTGCTTTCAGGTAACCTTCCAGCGTACCGTAGAACACAACATCAGAGGCAGTTGCTAAAGCACCTGACCATACTGAGAAACGCTCTGGGTTTGACCAGACGATTTTACCTTCACGTGCATCCCATGCAATGAAGTTACCCAAGTGTGTACCACCTGGTGCTGGGTACATGCTCAGTGTTGCACCAACGTATGGTTGACCGGCTACGTATTCAACTTCGAATGGTTCGTAGTCCATGCAAACATGGTTGGTAGGAACATAGAACAGGCCAGTACGTGGTGAGAACGCAGCAGGCTGTTGATCTTTAGTACCCAAAGCCGCTGGGCAAACGCCAGTAGTGTTGACATCTTCACCGTTACGGGCAGTTGAGTACTTGGCTACACGGTCATGCAGACCAGTTTTCAAGTTAACGCCGTTTGACCAGTTAACCGCTGGGTCATATTTCTCAGCAACCAACAGTTCACCAGATGCACGGTCCATGGTGTATGCAAAACCATTACGGTCAAAATGGACCAGTGCTTTACGCATTTTGCCGTTGATTTTTTGATCAACCAAAATGTTTTCGTTTACACCGTCGTAATCCCACTCATCGTATGGGGTCATTTGGTAAATCCATTTCGCCATACCAGTTTCTAGGTCACGACCAAACAAAGACATTGTCCATTTGTTGTCGCCTGGACGTTGTACTGGGTTCCAGGTAGATGGGTTACCAGTACCATAGTAGTACTGACCTAAATCAGGATCGTATGAATACCAACCCCAAGTTGTACCACCACCGATTTTCCATTGATCACCCTGCCAAGATTTCAGTGAAGAATCCTTGCCAACAGGTTTCAGCATAGCCATAGTTTCGGTTGGGCTAACCAGCATTTCGTCATCTGGACCAACACTGTAAGCTTTGTACTTGACGTTACCGTCTAAGTCATAAGCTTGAACGTAACCACGTACGCCGAACTCACCACCTGAAATACCAACGATGATAGTGTCATCAAAAACGTGCGCAGCAGCAGTATTTGTCGCGCCAACTTTTGGATCATCACGTGTGTCAGACCAGACTTTCTCACCAGTTTCCATATCCAACGCAACCAGAGTTGTGTCAGCTTGGTTCAGGAAGATTTTGCCATCAGCATAGCTCAGGCCACGGTTAACGGTGTCACAGCACATAACTGGCACTGTTTCATCGTAGTTTTGGTTTGGCTCATATTTCCATTTGATCGCGCCGTCGTTGTTCAAATCCAACGCGAATACGATGTTAGGGAAAGGTGTATGAACGTACATAGTACCGTCCATAACCAGAGCGTTACCTTCGTGACCACGCAGGACACCTGTTGAAAATGACCAGGCCATTTTCAGATCTTCAACGTTGTCTTTGTTGATTTGTGTCAGTGTGCTGTAACGTTGGTTTTCATAGTTACCAGCAGGCATGACCCAGTTGTTTTCATTTTCTTGCAATGTTGCGAGTTCATCTGCAGCGACCAGACCTGGTGCTACTAAACCCATCATTGCAATTGATAAAGTTTTCAGCTTCATAAAGTTATCCTCTATATTTTTTATTTCATGATGTGCAGCAGTGGCTGCACATTCATGAGATTCGAACTTTATTCCGCTTTTGCCCCAAAATCATTAGGAGCAAATCCCGTGGTAATTAGGAATTTTTCCCGAGTGAGACTGAACACCTTGAAAATACTCGACTAGCTCAAAAAAACAAAGCGGGAAAAAACTCCCGATCAGTCGTTATTAATGACGTTGTATTTAATGGCCAACCGAACCAGTTCAACCGAAGAATTGAAGCCCAGTTTATGCTTCAGCACGGTCTGGTAATTGGCGACCGTTTTATGACCCAGACTGAGCAGCGCGGCAATATCTTCAAGCGGCAAGCCTTCGGCCAGCAATCTGAACACTTCAAACTCCCGCACGGTCAGCCGTCGGGTCGGGTCATCGCTGCCGGAAACACTTTGCAGCGCAATACGCTGCGCCATATCCGCACATAGATAGGTCTTGCCCGTCAAAACCACCTGACGAATGGCCAGCAATAAATCATTGGCATCTCCGGATTTAGACACATAGCCAACCGCACCAGCACTCATCGCTTGTACCGCCAGCGTGGCATTTTCGTGCATGGAAAACATAATGACTTTGGCTTGCGAATACCGCACCCGGATACGGCGCAAGGCTTCAAGACCGCCAATCCCGGGCATAGTCAGATCCATAATCAGCACGTCCGGATCCAGTTCGGTAAACAACTGATAAGCCTGTTCACCACTGACGGCTTCTCCGACCACCTGCATGTCCTGATGCCGCTCCAGCATACGCGCCAGACCAGAACGCACTACTTCATGATCGTCGGCGAGTAATATTCGTATTGCGTCCATTATCAAAACCTATCAAATCGGCACACTGAAAGCCACCGTTAAACCATCACCCGGTGCCGATAATACCGTAAATTCTCCCGCAAGAGACTCTACCCGCTCCCGCATCGCAATCAGGCCGTAACCACCATGGGCATTACTCAGATCACAACCACACCCGTTATCATTGATTGTCAGTTGTACTTGTTCCGGTGTGCGCGACAAGTCAATTATGACACGGACTTCCCCCCCCGCATGACGGCCAATATTGGTCAGTGCTTCCTGTACAGCACGATAAATAGCCAGATTTACGGCATCCGGAATATCCGCAAAATCGCCCTCAATATTAAGCTCTAAATCGTGCTGTACATGACGCTGTTTCCATTCATCGATAAGCTCAATAAGACTGGCTGCCAGACCAGCAGTGTCCAGTGATGGTGGTCGCAAGCGTTGTAACATTGAGCGGATAATATCGTTTAATTGCCGGTTAATTTTATCTATTGATGTCCCTGCCTGCTTGGCTTCCGCCAAATCTACCGCTGAGGCAATGGTTGCCGTATCAAAACGAATTGCCGTTAAATGCTGGCCTATTTCGTCATGTAGCTCTGCCGATAGTCGCTTACGCTCAAACTCATGCATATTTAGCATCTGCTCATTAAGCTCACGCAATTGCTGGTTATGATTTTGTAATTGACGGCCGATATCATCCAAATGATGCCCTGCATTAAAGATCGATACCATATCAGCCGAAGTTTGGCGCCTTGCATCTGAATTTCCGCCTAACTTGCGACTGATTTGTAATAATTTCTCAGCCGGATTAACAATCAATGAGGCCAGCAAGGCTATTATGACGCTGCCCGTTAAAAACACTAAGAACAATGGCAACATCACTTCTTTACTGGTACGCCATATTTCATCAATTTCGCTTTTGTAATTATTGGTAATTTGTATTTCGCCAATATTTCGTCCCGCCAAAGTGACAGTTTTAATAACTTTCTGCTCTTGTAAGTAGTTGGAGAGGAAATCAAATAACCAGTCCGGCATGGTCTCTGGTGCATTTAAATTTTTCGTTTTATTGCTGTCGAGTGTTTTTCCTTCAGAACTAATAAAGCGTATGTCCAGATGCTTTAAATATTTCAATCTTTCTAGTTGAAAAAACCTTTTCAATGCCCTTTCTGTCGGCGTAAGACCATCTTGTTGGAAATCCAGCCATAAGCGTATTGTTTGAGACTCAATTAGATAATCCGCAAGCGCTGATGTCATTTCCATATCAGAACGGACACGCTCTCGCATATCTCGCACAACTAGATACTGGGCAACTGCCAGGCCAATTAGAAAAACCGTTAAAGCAATCAGATTAAAACGCAGCAACAAGCCCATATTTAACGAGTCCTTGAAACATGATAGTGAATGGTTTCAATATACTGAGGCTTGCATCAGTTTGTAAATTAAGTGCGCTGCCGGCAAATGTCAGGCAAAAAAAAGCCCCGAAAAAGTCGGGGCTCTCTTTAAAGCATTGTCTGCGTATTAACGGTTGCAGATGTACATAGTTACTTCAAAACCGAAACGCATATCTGAATATTCTGGTTTAGTCCACATGGTAATTATCTCCAACAGGTTTCGGACAATTCCGAAAGCTACGATTAAAATAATACGCAGAAACTAAAAAAGGCTATAGCGCATTTTGCGCGATATCACTCAGGATTTTACTGATACATGCAACGTCACGCATCCAGTAAACCACTGCGAATGGCCAGCCTTGCCAACTCTGCCGAGTTTGAGACATGGAGTTTTTGTTTGATATTGGTGTGATGAGTACCCACCGTTTTTGGACTCAAACTTAAAATATCAGCAATTTCATTGACCGTTTGACCTTCCGCCAATAACCGAAACACCTCAAATTCACGCTGGCTAAGCACGTCCAACTGATTTTCTGAGCCGGTCAGTTTTTGCATGGCGATCTGTTGGGCAATTTCCGGCGCAATACAGGTACGCCCCTGGGCGACCATTTCAACAGCCTTGAGCATCTCTTCCGGAGCACTGCGTTTGGGGATAAAACCCAAAGCACCAGCTTGCATAGCACGGGTCGTAAAAACACTGTCTTCATGAACACTCAAGACCAGAATTTTGGCCTTGGGCTCGCGAGCGATAATGCGTTCGATAGCACCAACACCGCCGATACCCGGCATAGAAATATCCATAACGACAACATCAGGGTGATGCTTATTAAAATCCTGTACCGCCTGTTCACCACTGCCCGATTCGCAGACCACCTCGAATTTTTCACCATCTTCCAATAAGCGCCGAAATCCAGCACGCACCAACTCATGATCGTCGACGAGCAATATTTTGGTTTTGGTCATACTCATGTCAGTTTTGCGCTCCAAGGGGAATAGTCACGGTGAGGTTTACACCCTCACCGAGACGGCTGTCCAGTGTAAATGTGCCGCCCAGACTCTGCGCACGTTCACGCATCCCCAAGAGGCCAAAGTCGACATCTGAATGAAAATCATGGACTTCCATACCTTTGCCATTATCACGAATATTGATTTCTAACTGCTCGCCGCTGGCCACTGTTTCACGGTGAACGGCCACACTAATGCGACTGGCAGCGGCATGACGCACGGCATTGGTAATCGCTTCCTGCACCACTCGGAAAACGGTCATATTAATCGATTCATTAAGGCCGGTAACATCGCCCTGCACATCCAAACTAAAATTAATATCAGATTGTCGATCCTGCCAGTTTTTTATCGCCTCTTCGAGCGTTGCCAGTAAGCCCAAATCATCCAACGGACTGGGCCGCAGGCGGGTAATCATGTTGTGGACCACATCGTAAATATGACTGGCCGTATCGATAATCGCTTGCGAGCTCTGATAGAGCTTAGGTTCGGTATCCTGAGTGCGATTACGGATCAACACCGCATCCGTTTTGATCGCGGTCAGACATTGACCCAACTCATCATGTAATTCGCGGGCCAAATGCCGACGCTCAGCTTCCTGGGCCTCATCCATATGCTTAGTGAGCATCCGGGTTTCGTGTAGCTGGGCACGGGCTTTTTCTGCATGACGATGCTCAGTAATATCGCGGAAGGTACAAATGACCCCAATGACGCAGCCATCAGTTTCTAGTAATGGCACAGTAGACATCAGCAGCGAGACTTTTTCCCCGTCAGGCTGCAGTAAGCTGGTTTCCAGGTTTTCTACCGCCCTGCAGCCTTCAATGACACTGATAATTTGATTACGGTTTTCATGCAAGCCCAGCGTTGTTAAAGATTCACCGATCAGGACCGTTGCATGGCCTGCAAACAAACGCTCGGCAGTCGCATTACAAAAGGTAATGTAACCCGCATGGTCCAAAGACAAAATAGCATCACCGGATTGTTTGACCAAGGTTGCCAGCCGGTGGTTTTCGGCGCTGCTCAGCTCCAGCGTTTCACCCATTCGGTTAAAGGTTTGGCTGATCTGATCCATTTCTGACAGCGCAAAGCGCGGTAGCCGCAAATGCAGATCGCCGCGCTCAAACCCCGACAACGCATCGAGCAGTCTTTGCAATGGCCGCATGACCCAGCCAACGCCCCAGTACAAGAACACCGCCAACACCATAAAAATCACAATACCCAGCGTCATGATGTCACGGATATCGCGCCAGCGTTCGGCAATTTCCAGCATGGGCGCGGCATATATCACCATATGGCCTTCACCAAAACGCCGCGATAGTGGTTTGATCTCTGGAAATAAATATTTCACAAACCAGTCTGGTGGGGTGTCTTGCATATTTTTATCCGGCTGCCCTTCAAACATCAGCCCCTGCTGGTCAAACATTAAAATATGCAAGCTGCGCATTTCACTAAGCGCCATGACCAGTTCTTTCATATGCTCGCTGACCGCCCGATCACGATTCAGGCGGGTGCCGGCCAGGGTCACGGTTATAATATGTGCCGTGGTATCCATGGTGTTTTGCACTTCGGCCTTCACTGACTGTTTGGCATTGGCCATCAATACCCAACTACTCGCCAGCACTGACAACACCAGAATCAATGCGAAAAACAGGTTGACCTTAAGCTTTAAACTCATTGGACTTCGGTTTCCACACGGCCTTTGGCACCAGTATTATCAACCCAGCGCAAGGTGATCGCATCGCCCCGGGCACCGCCTTTCAGCTGAAAAGCAAAAAATGGATTACGTGAGGTTGCCGTTCCGCATTTTACGGTCAACACTTCCTTATCATTTCGCCAGCAGCGGATATCCTGAATAAATTCAGCAGCAATTAATTGGCCCTGGGCATCTTCTCCCCGGCCAGTGTGCATCGGGTGTGCCAGTAAAATTCGTACCAGGGTATTGCCATCCTGCAACTTGGCACGGATCCGATCTTTGCCTCTTACCGCCATCAGGCGCAGCCTCCAATATCAATTTCTACATAGCGCCGGGTGACGTAGAGTTTGCCCTCCGCTCGAATCACCGCCAGTATATCGGAGTCTTCGGCAACTTTAAGCATGGTTTTAAAGGGCAACATGACATCATCGTTGGGCACAAAACTCATTGCTAACGGTGATGGATTTTTTTCCACCAGCAGCGCAATATGCTCGATTTTTTCCAGCGTGCTATTAATTTCCACTGGTACCGTCGCACCATTGACCGCATAAGTTGGTGGTGAACCGACACTGAAATAAACCGCTTCATCATCGATCATATCCGCTTCGCCTAATAAGGCCCGCAAAGCATCCTCAACGGTTTTAGCACTGTAGGCATCTCGCGGCCAATGCGCCAACAACTGTTGTGGTAGTAATAACCCGCTGGCCGCCACCATCGCCAGTGTGGTGGCTGAAACACCGCGTTTCAGCCAATAGCGGCGAGCCGCATCAAACTGTTCATTCATCGATTTCTTTCCATGGTCGCCAATTGGGTTTCGACCTCACGTAAACGCGAGCTGATTTTAGCCCGCTGATATTCATCGCCACGGGCAAAATCCGCTGCAATTCGTAATTGATCTACCGCTGCTGTTAATTGGCCGCTGTGATAATAGGCTTCTGCCAGCCACATATGAGACTGGCTTTTATTGCCCATTTGTTCATGGGCTTTGCCGAGTAGACGATATAAATCTCTGAAGCTTTCACCAACATCCAACTGTCTCTGCAAAATATTAGCAGCTTTACGCGGCTCACCAACAAGCAATAGTGCTTCAACTTGCTTCATCGATAAAGCTCGGTCATCAGGGTACAACCCCTGATAATCTTCATAAATAGCCAACGCCGCAGCGGTGTTGCCCACTGCCATTTCAATATCTGCCAGGGCCAATTGATAAGTTAAACGATCTTCATCTTTTTCAACCAGTGGCATCAACGCTTTCCGTGCAGCAATATGATTATTAGCCTTAATTAACGCCCGCACATAGCCATAGCGTGTGATATCAGCTTCCTTAGCGCCTTCATCGGTCATTTTTTCGCTATACAAGCTGGTCAGCTCAGCCAAATTATCAGTCGTCATCACCCTTAGTTTTTCCCGCATCAGATAAAAATTTTTGGCATCGCGCGGTTTAGCGACTATCGGATAATTCTCGGCACGAGCACGGGTTTCAGCAATACGGGAGCCGGTAATTGGATGTGTACGCAAAAATTCCGGCACATGGCCACCGCCATAAAAACGACTGGCCACCTGCAATTTCTCAAAAAATGCCGGCATGGCATAAGGATCAAAACCCGCATTGACCAATGTTTGCATACCCAGACTATCAGCTTCGGATTCATGCGCACGGGAATAATCCAGCTGCGTTTGTATCGCACCGCCTTGCACCGCCATGATCGCTGCACTGCCGGCACTGGGATCAGCAATCCCCAGTAAAGCAGCGGCAATCATCGCCGCAGTCAGCGGTATACTCATCCGCTCACCGCGTTCGTAGCTGCGCAAAATATGCCGCTGCGTGACGTGCGCAATTTCATGCGCCATAACGGAAGCAATTTCATCTTCGCTATCGGCCGTCAACATCAAACCACTATGCACGCCGATAAAGCCACCGGGCGCGGCAAACGCATTAATGGATGGGTCCGGCACCATAAAAAAGGTAAAAGGCAAACTCGGTGCATCACTGCTAGCAACTAAACGATTACCCAAGCCTTTAAGATAATCATTGATTTCCGGGTCTTGGACCAAATCTAACTGTTGCTGCAGTTGCCAGAAAAAATTTTGGCCGACCTGATACTCTTCAAGTGGCGATACCAAAGCACCGGCACTATCACCCATTTCTGGTAACTGGATATTAGGATTGGCATAGCTGAACATCGTTGTCAGCGCCAAAATCGACATCAAAATAGCTTTTTTCATAGTGACTTTAGACTTTGGCCGTTTTGCCCAGTTCCGATATCAGCGTCATGCGAAAATACCGCAATGTGTTTATCATGGCAGCTTGAAACTCAATTTTTCGGGGACTCAAGTATGTCAGATTTTGCTGTAGAAATTGACACTTCCGGGCTCAATTGTCCGCTACCCGTGCTCAAGGCACGCAAAGCCCTGTCCACCTTGGCATCAGGCCAAAGATTACACCTTATTGCCACCGATCGCGGTGCCAACAAAGACATACCAGCATTTTGCAAAATGACTGGCAATGCATTAGTGGCAACGCATGAAAGTGACAAAAAACTACATTTTATAATTGAGAAGGGCTGAAACATGGCCAAAAAACTTGCCATTATCGCCAGTAAAGGCACTTTAGATGGTGGATATCCGCCTTTTCTACTGGCTTCTACTGCTGCTGCACTAGGCTTTGAGGCGAAGATTTTTTTCACGTTTTACGGCCTGCAATTACTCAAAAAAGACCTGTCACTGCAAGTCTCACCGCTGGGTAATCCGGCCATGCCGATGCCAGTGCCTGTTCCCAACCTGTTGCAAATCATTCCTGGTATGGAAGCTTTTGCGACCTGGATGATGCGCCGTAAACTGAAACAAAAAGGTGTGGCCAGCATCGCTGATCTTCGTGAAGCCTGCCTAGAAACCGATGTCGAACTGATTGCCTGCCAGATGACCGTTGATTTATTTGATTTTCAAGACAGTGATTTCATTGATGGCATCAGTCATGGTGGTGCCGCGACTTTCCTCGAGTTTGCCAGCGAAGCAGACATAACTCTATATATATAGCGCGTTACCGACAGGAGGTTTGTGATGGACTTTATCTGGAAAACCTTTCTGAAAGGTCTGGCAGCACTGTTACCGGTTGGAATCACTTTATATCTGATTTATTGGCTGGCGGTGACTGCTGAAAAAGGCCTGGGCCCGATTTTAAAGACAGTGATGCCTGAGCATTTATATTGGCCGGGCATGGGGCTCTTAGCAGCTATCGCACTGATTTTTGCGATGGGCATTGCCGTCAATGCCTGGCTGGTTCAACGCTTATTTGCGCTGGGCGAGGCCATATTAGATCGCATCCCGTTGATCAAATCCATTCACGGTGCGCTGCGCGATTTTATGCACTTTTTCTCCCGTGACCGGCAACGCGAAAATCTCAGTAATGCCGTTGCTGTCACCGTTGGCGACGTTCAGCTGATTGGCTTTCAGGTAAGAGATGATCTGCATAATCTGTTGGACAGCAATGAAGTAGATCCCAGCGATAAAGTCGCTGTTTATCTGCCGATGAGCTACCAGATTGGTGGCTATACCGTGTTGGTATCACGCAGTCAGGTACAACCATTGGAAATGGGCAATGAAGATGCCATGCGCTGGATTTTGACCGCAGGTTTATCCACCAATGACAAAGACGATGATAATAAAATTCACGTTGATAAACATGAACTTTGATGGATGTTTGCAACCCTGCTAAGCATTGGCGTGATCCCACGCCGCGCGACTTAGCCATTAACGAACACAAATAACCTTAATGCGCCGATTGTTTTTTTGTTGTTTTTGGCTATCCACGTTGGGGATTTCCTTCGCAGCGGATGAGCCGACTGCTGTCCCACCAAAAGATCGTGCCATTGAATCATGGGCTGGCGGGCGATTACAGCTGGATCGCACACAACTCCATAACGACAACACTACAGACTTTAATAACAGCTGGAATACCCGCAGAGCGCGGCTTTCCAACGAAATTAATTTCTACGATACCTGGATACTCGATTTAACCTATGACTTCGCCCGTGACGGCATCAGCGGTGTGCGTGATGCTTATCTGGAATACCGTGGTCTGGATGCTTTCTGGCTGCGTGTAGATCACTTTAAAGAGCCATTCAGCATGGAGCGGCTGACCAGCGTTCGTGATTTGGCTTTTATGGAACGTTCGCTTGTAACCGAAATGGCCCCCAGACGATCTGTGGGTCTTGCGGTGCAGCGTTCGGGAGATCATTACACCATGGGCTTAGGCTTATTTACCGGTGATTTGGATCAAAGCAGCGACATCATTCGTTATAGCATTTCTGGTCGTGTCACCATCGCCCCCCGCAGTAAAGATGGTGACATTATGCATGCCGGTTTTAGCGCAGCTTATCGTCAACTGGAAGCGGTAAAACCCTGCAACTTAACCAACGCCCCGAAACACGCAGCACTGATTTAAGATTGATCGATACGGGCGATCTGATTACTGAAGACTACTGGTTGTACAGTTTAGAAGCCGCTTTCGCACGCGACAATATGATCCTGCAGGCTGAATATGTTCAAAGTATTATTCCCAAAGTCCAGTCGACTGTTACAACATCGGGTCATCAACTGCAGTTTAACGGTTGGCATATTGATGCAATTTGGATTCTGAGCGGTGAGGCCCAACCATATAACCAGCAAAAAGGCACTTTAGGCCGTTTAAAGCCATTACGCCCGGTACATAAAGGTGGCTGGGGGGGGCATGGAAAGCCAGCATGCGCTTTAGTGAGCTGGATTTAAATGACAACTTTATCAAAGGTGGTCGCCAGCAAAATATGACGATGAGTTTGGCCTGGCTGCTGAGCCAAAATCTCAGCCTTATTGTCGAACACATTAAAGTGAATCCCATTGATGAAGGCGACTTTGATGACGCGTCACCCTCGCTAACGCAAGCGCGAATGGAAATTCTGTTTTAGAAAAGCAGGGCCCTGCCAAGGTATTTGCTGAGTCCGGCTTAACCCTCTACTTTTAAATACGATTATTAATGGTGGGATTACAGACCAGACTTGTTAATTCATTGATTCACTCTAACCAATTCATTAACTATTTCTCACTTGAAATATCAAACGGTGGGCGTACAATCGCAGTTAGCGACAAAATGTCGCAACAGTAAGGCTAAGAATTAGTTTTATTGAGCTACTAACTTAAGAGTACGTTCTGGGGTAAATTTGCCCAATCAGAGCGAAATATCATGAAAAACGGGAGCGATCCGGTTATCTAACGCTAATTCGGTGGAGATGAAAAAATGGCTAAAAGTATTCGATTGGATGACGAATTCGTCCAGGATGCACAAGTGTATGCAGAGGCTAACCACCGAAGCGTGCCGAAACAAATTGAGCACTGGGCTCAATTGGGTCGGATCGCCGAGGATAATCCGGATCTACCTTTTGAGTTTATCCGAGATTCACTGGTTGCCACCGCTGAGTTAAACCAAAGTAAGGTAACTAAGTATGTCCGAAGAAAACCGAAAGATTGATGTCTATCAAACAACAACTTTTGAAAGGGCATTAGGCAAGTTAGACAATCCAATTAGAGATATGGTCGATGATCAAATCGACCTAATAATGGCTGATCCGGAGGTTGGCACCCTCAAAAAGGGAGACCTCTCTCATCTGCGCGTTCACAAGTTCAAGATAAATGGCGAGCAGATCCTGCTTGGCTATAACTGGAACGAAGGCAAGGTCACTCTAACCTTGCTTTCAATCGGGCCTCACGAGAATTTCTATCGAGACACCAAAAAACGCCGAAAGAGCGATCTAAAAATCTTTTAGCATGGCTTCACTTATTTATGAAAATCAAGTTGGCCTCTTGTTACTTAATCAGTAATCCGGTTTATGAAAGACTTAATACCATCGTGGATTTCGAAAAAATGGCTGAAAGGTATCTAGTAAATTAGTGGCGATTCAGGAGGTGAAGAGATACAAATTACAATATTTAAGAATAATTTAAACAACCATTTATTAGGGAAATACAGAATGAAACAGATTATATTGCTTTGTTTATTAATGTTATCGGGTTTTCTGGATGGCGGCGGTATGGCATTCTCGTCTGAATGCATAAGTGTCAGCAAATGCGATGATGCTGGAAATAGTGACCACTCAGGAAAACTGTGTTGTGAAGATGGTTTTCCGGTAGCTAGCTGTGAGGCTTCGACTAGTGATACTTGTATTGAAGATTGTTTGATTTTAGGCGGCAGTATGGGTAACTGCAGCAACCAATGTACTTCGACTAGTTGTGAGCCATTATAAAAAATATAAGGTTCTATTAAAATCAGGATAATCCTGTGTACTCGAATAGGCACCGGGCTATCAGTTCATCGCTATCTTTTGCAAACATACAAGTTAATGGCGGCTACTTTCGTCCAATATCTGATTGTGATGGAATTCAAATAAATCCAAAGGGGTCAGACACTGACCAATCCCCACGAAATAACTCTTTTTTGTATCTGGGCAGCTACTACAATCTCTCAGTCAATCAAAAAGCCCCCCCGCCGCCAACAAAATGAGTGCAACTAAAATTCTTGCCACACTTGTGACCCGCATTCTATGGTAAAAAGAATATTATGACTTTCCACAGACCGAGAAATAATGGCGCCCTCGACACGATTTGAACGTGTGACCTTCCCCTTAGGAGGGGGACGCTCTATCCAGCTGAGCTACGAGGGCAAGCCGCAAGCATTATAACAGGCATAATTCATCACTAACCGAACTGGCACTCTCGCTAGCTGACCACTAATCAAACCAGCGGGCCCACTCAAGACTTACATGTCTTTAATCCGTTAGAAATCACTTCAGCGCTTTAAATCAAGGGCAACAAATCAATCGTGTCTGACCCTGACCAATCATTTGTAGGTCTCATCAATGGTCAAGGTCCTAAATTTGGAGGGAAGGTCAGTGTGTTTGATTTGAAATTTTGATACCACCGCAAAAAGTCTGCTTCAGGAAGGGGCTGGGAAATCATATAACCTTGTGCATAATCACAGCCTTTTTCTTTTAAGAAATCATAAGCAGCTTGGTTTTCCACGCCCTCTGCAACAACTCTCATACCCAAATTGTGGGCTAAGCTAATGGAAGCCTCAACAATATGCACTGATGCCG
>CBFHWI010000003.1:29455-44737 GCA_965659475.1 Methylophaga sp. | reverse complement strand
TTCATCAGGTAAATGCTTGACGAAAGATTGATCAATTTTAATTTTGGACATCGGTAAAGACTGCAAATACTGTAATGAGGAATAGCCCGTCCCAAAATCATCGACTGAAATTACAATACCGGCATTGTCGAGTATATCCAGTTCAACTGCACAACACTCAATATCCAGTATCAATGCACCTTCGGTCACCTCAATCTCAATTAGCTCTGGTGCAACATTATATCTTTTCAAAATATTGATGACCGATTGAGCAAAACCACGTTGACCCAAGTTGTACGGTGAAACATTGATCGCAATGGGTAAATTAACACCAGCATTTTGCCATCTGACAATTTGTTTTGCAGCTTCTTCAACAACAAAAGAAGTTAATGGCTCAATGAGTGTGCTGTTTTCAGCATGAGGTATAAATACATTTGGTGGAATATTACCTTTTTCCGGATGCGTCCATCGAATCAAGGCTTCAACTGCACAAACATTAGTATGACGAATGTCAATTTTCGGTTGATAATCTAATGTCAACTGATTATCGCTAATAGCTTTAATCAATTCACCGAGAATAGCCAAATTTTCTTTAATTGAACTTACTTGCTGCTCATCGAATTCTACAAAGTTTTTCATACTTTCATGAGCATAATTCATTGCTGATTCCGCATGTTGTAAATACAAAGCGGGATCACTTGGTATATCGTTAAACGAAACAAATCCCATCCTGAAGTCAACATGAATGGGAATGCCCGAAATATCTAAGGGCTTGCGTGCCATAATAGATAACTTTTTCATTAATGGATGGACTTTGTCAGATCTGGCATTTGTTATAAGAGCACACATAGAGACTGCATCAGCACGGTATATTTCGTATTCATGCTTTATTTCATCTAAACAATCTTTGAAACGCTTTGAAATTTGATCCACAGCTAAATCAATCACATCGTAGCCGTAAGCCATCTTTATCTGCCGTGTGTTGTTAAGTGATACTACCAATAGCAAATTTAAATTGGGTTCATCATGGCGTTTGACCAAGACAGGAAAGTCCTCAACAAGTGCCGTGCGATTAGGCAGACTAGTTGCCTGATCGTGGCGTGATAGCCATTTAAGATTTTTGATATAGGTTTTAACTGAATAACTGGCAAAACCTGCCAAAAAGCCAATCAATACAAAAAAACCAGTTCGATATAGCCAGTTAATCGTTTTTTGCATTTCGCCAGTGGCAACATCTATGGGCATGAATGGCCCTAGTACAATACCAGCTAGAAACGCAAAAAATATCCCACCTCGTATACCGTAGATGAATCCTGCAGTAACAATTGGAATGTACATTGAATGCGAATAGACAAATTTTATACCGCCCGTCTGATAAACCAATATATAAATAGCAGCAATAATGACAAGCAATAAAGGTGCGCAATACAGTTTTATGAGCTTCAATTTTTTTTCAAAAAATTTTAATTTGTTTATGCTGACCATACTAAGCTCCATATTTTAATATCGATTGTGTCTGACCCTGACCAATCTACTAAGCTCCATATTTTTAATATCGATCGTGTCTGACCCTGACCAATCCGTCGACCAGAATCACGAGCCGCTGTTGATCACCAATCAGTCGCAAAGCGACACGGGAATAGATAGCGGCCATTTCCGCTTGTAAATGCGGATTGCTGCATAATCGGGTACTGCGCTTAATTTGATGCTTTTCAGTGGTGTGACTATTGATATGCCGGCCTAACTTGGTCACAGATAGGCTTGCTCCTGACATCAGGCTGGTGAGCATGGCTTTCAGGCTTTGTCTGCGAATTTTGTGCATAGTCTGCATGACATCTGTTAACAGTCTGTTCAAATGGTGCTGGCTTTCACGGCATTTCCTGATTTGTGATGTTTGGCGATTGTTCAGATCAACGAGTGCCGTGAAAGCTCTATTTTATTGCACTGTTATCAATTGTTTTCATTCGCTATTTCGTGGGGCTAAGTCAGGGCCTGCACCTTTGAATCTTTCTTTTGGATTTTTTTAATAGGCCTCACAGCTAGTCGCAGTGCATTCATTGCTGCAGGTACCGCTACTGCCGCCTTCAGCCAGACAATCTTCCAAACAGGAATTACTAGTCGAGGCCTCACAGCTACCTACGGGAATACCATCGTCACAACACTGTTTTCCTGAGTGGTCGCTATTTCCAGCATCATTGCATTTGCTGAAACTTACGCATTCAGACGAGAATGCCATCCCGCCGCCACCCAGAAAACCCGATAACATTAATAAACAAAGCAATATAATCTTTTTCATTCTGTATTTCTCTAATAAATGGTTGTTTTTATTATTCTTAAATAATGTAATTTGCATCTCTTCACCTCGAGATATTACCAGTCTAGCCTAATATATGAGGCTCCACCAGACAAAATAAGTCTTCTCGGGCAATCTGTGCTTTGTTGGTACTGGCTCTAGGAAGGATGACAAGATCGGTCAGGGTCGATCGGTCAGGGTCAGACGATCGGTCAGGGTCAGACACCTTTGATTTATTTGATTCGAATTACTTGCAAAATAATCCTCTTTTATCAATATTGTTCATAAACTAAAGTTTTGAGCTTCAGCTGTAGGAGACACCATAATGATATTTACGAGAAATGCAGCAGTTATTTTATTATCGGCTTTTGTGTTGCCAGGGATCAGCTTTGCAGCACATCCAGCAACGTGGTCTGAATTTGTTAGTGTTTCAAAACAGCAGATGCAGCAGAACCAGCCACAACAGGCCGCAAAAGTGTCATCTGTTGCAAGACAAAAAACAACATCTGTCAACAATCCGCCCGCCTCTTTGGCTGACATTGTGGCAATTGAACAAGCTAGGATGCAGAAAAATTCTCCCGCGGTATCGAATAAAGCAATGCAACAAAACTCTACCAAGCTGCAACCGGTAACAAATATGCCTACGACCTGGGGGCAAGCCATTGAGCATGAGAAAAGGCAGATGAAACGACAATAAGATTGGTTTCAAATGTCCACTTGACTGAACAACAGATTAATCAGCAATATTGATAAAAAAAGTCAGGCCGATGACCTGACTAAAAAATAATAGGGAGAAACGTTAGAAGCGATGGCTTCAATTACTGTATCGGCCTTTTGATGGCCTGCTGCAACTAATCTGTGCAAGATATTGTGATGCATATCACATTATCCTAGTTAAACCTCGTCAAATTAACGCTTAATTAGTTATAGGTAGCGGCTTTTAACAATAGACTATGCATTTCGGGCAGTGCGCCAATATGGGCTTGCAATGTGATGGTCATTCCCGGCAATTGCTGACGGGCCTTATCTATCTCTGCCGGAATATCCTCTGCCACGTGACGGCCAGTATTCAAAAAATAGGGTAATACCACAACAGCATCGGCCCCAGCTTCAGCGCAGACATGAATACCTTCGGGGATCAACGGTTCCGCCAATTCTAAGAAAGCGGCTTTGACCATGGAAAATTCAGTTTTTAAGTCCACCTGTAATTGTTCCGCAAGCCGGGCAACTTCAAGATTTGACGCAGCACGACGGCTGCCGTGAGCCACCAGTAATAAAGCTTTTTTTCTACTATGTGTCGTCATTAATGATCATTTGCTCCATGCGCCCCAATACCTGTTTGAGAGCGAATATATTGATGTTCGAATAAACCCCGTGCTTGTTGCGCCTCAGGACTATGGTCGGTAATAGAAAAAAACCAAATACCGATAAAAGCGACGACAACTGAAAACAGCGCCGGATATTTATACGGGAAAACAGCTTCAGCAAAGCCGAAAATATCCACCCAGACAATCGGCCCTAAAATCACCAGTACTACTGCCGTTATCAAACCGGCAAAACCGCCGATAAAAGCGCCGCGGGTGGTCAGTTTTTTCCAATACATAGACAACAACAAAATCGGGAAATTGGCACTGGCAGCGATCGCAAATGCCAGTCCGACCATAAAAGCAATATTTTGTTGTTCAAATAAAATACCCAGCAAAATCGCCATCACACCCAATGCCACGGTCGCGATTTTAGAAACACGCATCTCCGTTGGCCCGCTGACTTGCCCTTTTTTGATGACACTGGCGTAAAGATCATGCGAAATTGCTGAGGCACCCGCCAGCGTTAAGCCAGCTACTACAGCTAGAATTGTCGCAAAAGCGACGGCTGAAATAAAGCCTAAAAACAAATCGCCGCCCACCGCAGCAGATAAATGCACAGCCGCCATATTATTGCCGCCAAGTAGCAAGCCCTTGGCATCCAAAAACTCAGGATTTGTCGAGACCAATACAATCGCGCCAAAACCGATTATAAAAGTCAGGATGTAAAAATAGCCGATAAAACCGGTCGCAAAAAACACACTACGACGTGCTTGTTTGGCATCAGCGACGGTAAAAAACCGCATCAGTATATGCGGCAGCCCAGCGGTGCCAAAAATCAAGGCGATACCCAACGAAATAGCCGATACTGGATCTGAAACCAGACCGCCTGGCGCCATGATTTCGCTGCCTTTTGGATGTACCGCTATCGCCTGGCTGAATAATTCGCTAACGTCAAAACCAACATTCTTCAGCACCATAAAGGCCAAAAAAGTCGCACCGGATAGCAATAAACCCGCTTTGATAATCTGCACCCAGGTGGTCGCCAGCATGCCGCCAAACGTGACATACAAAACCATCAATACGCCAACCAATACCACGGCAAGTTCATAAGGCAAGCCAAACAAAATCTGGATTAATTTACCGGCGCCCACCATCTGGGCGATCAGGTACAGGGCTACTACAGCTAATGAACCAAATGCAGATAAGGTGCGAATAGGAAATTGCCCCAGCCGGTAAGAAGCAACATCAGCAAAGGTATAACGACCGAGGTTACGCAGCCTTTCAGCAATTAAAAACAAAATTAATGGCCAGCCAATTAAAAAACCAATCGAATAAATCAGCCCGTCATAACCAGACATAAAAACCAAACCAGAAATGCCCAAAAACGACGCGGCCGACATGTAATCACCGGCAATCGCCAAACCATTTTGAAAACCGGTAATACCGCCGCCCGCCGAATAATAATCAGCTGCCGAGTGAGTGCGCTGTGCAGCCCAATAGGTCACGCCTAAGGTCGCGCCAACAAACAACAAAAACATCACCACCGCAGAAATATTTAATGATGCCCCAGCATCGCTTCCAGTAATCACGTCCGCCGCCCAAACAGCAGGCGTAAATAGCGCTGTTAACAGGAAATAAACCGTCCATTTCATTGCAGGCTGTCCTTGATTTGCTGATTCAGCGCGTCAAAACGGGTATTGGCCTGATGCACGTAAACGCCGGTCAGCACAAATGCCAAGACAATAATCAACACACCCACCGGAATACCCACCGTTACCACACTACCGGCAGCGATAGGCTTTGCCAGCACGGACGGTGCGAAAGCAATCAACAAAATAAAGGCAAAATACATAAGCAAAATGATCGCTGACAGGCTCCAGGCCAAACGTGCCCTTTTTTTTGTCACTTCAGTAAACCGGGGATCGCGTTTTACACGCTCGTATAAATCAGCACTCATAACAATCTCCAATCGGGCAACGATAGCTGGCTGGATTTTTTGCAAACACCGGTGAGTATAACAGCTGGGGAAACAACATTAGCTTCAAACTATTTTATAAAAAATGTGACATGATTCGCATAATTATAAAAACTGTTTATGATGAAATCTGTTTCAATTTGTTTGGACACAGGGAATTTTGTCCAATTGTTAAGTTTGACTTGTTGCGGGAGGCGACCTGAAAAACGTCAAAGTAATGAGGACATCTGCTTAGATGACCGAACAACATAAAAACAGTGTGCTGGCCCCTTTTGAAATGGTGCGTAAGCTGAATATTCTCAAAAAAGCCAAACAGGTTTTGATCATTGATGATCAATCCACTGGCCGCGCTATTCTCGAAAAAGTCATTCAACAAATAGGGGACAACCTTCATGTCACTGCGATGAGCAATCCATCGACAGCCCTGGAATGGCTAGATTTGCATGATGTGGATTTGATTGTTACTGATTACCGAATGCCCGAAATTAACGGCATTGAATTTATCCGCCTGGTGCGGCAAAAAGATCATTGTCAGAATGTACCCATCGTTATGATCACCGTGGTTAGCGAAAAATCGGTGCGTTACGAAGCGCTGGAAGCTGGCGCAACCGCTTTTTTGATGCGGCCCATTGATCAGATTGAATGTCGTACCAGCTGCCGTAATCTGCTGCAAATGCATGAACAACACCTGATCATTGAGGACCGCGCCAACTGGCTGGCACGTCAAGTGGAGCTTGCTACTGAGCAAATTGTCCAGCGAGAAAAAGAAACCATTATCCGGTTGGCCAAAGCCGGCGAATACCGTGATGAAGGTACCGGCAATCATGTTATTCGCATGGCGAAATACGCACGGCAAATTGCCGAAGCTTTGGATCAATTTGATGAACAAGAATGTGAAGATCTGGAATACGCAGCACCGATGCATGACATTGGTAAAATCGGTATTCCGGATGGCATTCTGCTAAAACCTGACAGGCTCAGCCCGCATGAATGGGAAATCATGAAAACCCATACATTAATTGGCCACGAGATTCTGTCAGGTAGTCAGTCAAAATACATGCAAATCGGCGCTATCATCGCGCTGAATCATCATGAGCGGTTTGATGGCAAAGGTTATCCCAATGGCCTTAGGGGCACCGACATCCCATTAATTGCAAGGCTGGTTTCAGTGGCTGATATCTACGATGCATTAGTGTCGGAACGTCCCTATAAAAAATCTTGGTCAGAAACCGAAGCGCTCAGCTACATCGAGTCCCAAGCCGGTTCGCAATTAGACCCCACATGTGTGCAGGCATTTTTTGATCGCTATGACGCTATCCGTGACATTCAGGCTGATTACGCCGATGAGTAACTAAAATTTGATGCATCAGGCAGATAAACAAAATGGCTTACTGCACAGGCTAAAAGAGCGCCTGGCAAAAACCGGGGACAGCGAACCCGAACAGGCTATTAAGATCCGTCTGACAATCGGTTTAGGCATCATTATTTATTTTTGTCTGCCATGGCGTCCAGAAAAAGGATTTATTGAAACGCTATTATCGTTACCCAGCTTAACGACGATGCTTTATTACTGTCTGGCGCTGGGTATCGCATTGGCAATAATCGTCAGCCCAAAGCCCTCTCCAGTTCGCCGTGTTTTTGGCATGTTCATCGATCTCTGTGCATTATCAATTTTGATGTTTTTTGCTGGTGAAGAAAGTGTCTTTCTATTTGTTTTATATTTATGGGTCATTCTTGGCAATGGCTTCCGCTACGGCGTCAACTATTTATATATTTCTTTTGCGATTGGTATTGTTGGCTTTACCGTGGCCGTGCTCGGTGGAGAATACTGGCAACACCCACAACATGAACCTTTTGGCTTCAGCCTGTTATTTTTATTAATACTGATCCCACTGTATTCGGCATTTTTAATCACCAAACTGCATACCGCCATTGCAGCTGCCAAACAGGCTAATGAAGCCAAAAGCCGTTTTTTGGCTAATATGTCCCATGAACTGCGTACCCCTTTAAATGGCGTGATAGGTATTGCCGATCTGCTGGGCGAGACCCAACTCAATCATCGGCAGCGTGATTTTGTCAGCATCATGCGGGCATCAGCACATACTTTGCTGGGTTTGATCGATAACGTGCTGGATATCGCTAAAATAGAAGCCGGCAAAATTTTAATCAGTAAAGAGTCTTTTGACTTACATCGTTTGGTACATGGTGTGATGGCGATGCAAATTCCAATGGGCGAAGCCAAGGGACTGCGGGTAAGTTGCTATATCGACCCGGCCTTACCATACAGTCTGGAGGGCGATCCCCAGCATCTCCGGCAAGTACTGATTAACTTGCTCGGCAATGGTATTAAATTTACTGATAACGGCAGCGTTAAACTTCAGGTATTTCCTGCCGATAAACAACATGACAAAACACTACAAATTCGCTTTGAAATTATTGATACCGGTACTGGTATTCCAAAAGATGCGCAACAGACGGTATTTAATGACTTTACACAAGTCACCGGTGCTGGACAGCGGACGGGTGGCACGGGTCTGGGCACTACCATTGCCAAAGAACTGATAGAGTTGATGGATGGCCATATCGACCTTGTCAGTGAAGTTGGCGAAGGCACCACTTTCTGGTTTGAATTACCCTTCAAATCATTGGCAACCGACATTAAGCAACTAGCGGAAACTCCTATGCTTATCCTCAGCAGCGAAGCTATTCAACAACAACTTGACCCCACTCTTGCTGGCTGGCAAATCCAGTACCAACGTGTTAGTTCGACCGCCAAAGCTTTTGCCGAATTGATGCGACTCAGCGACAGTGACTCCGCCTACGATACGTTAATGATCGATCAACAATGCATGCAAAAAATCAATCCGCAGCAGTTTGCCAGCATGATTCATGATGAACCACAACTGGCGCATTTATCATTAATTCTGCTCAACCCCAGCGAACAAAGTCGTCAAGATCCAAAACTACGTGAACATTTTGTTTGTATCATTCACGACATCCATGCCAAACCGCAGTTATTTAATGCTATCCATGCCGCACAGAGCAGCCATTTTGTGCAAGATGAAAAAGTAGTCACACTGGCGCAACACTATGCTGCTCAGTCGCATGCTCAGCCACTGCGAATTTTGATTGCTGAAGATAACAAGGTTAACCAACAGATCCTAGCCGGTATTTTGGAACACACTGGCCATCAAACCCGTTTGGCAGAATCTGGCGAACAAGCATTGGATATTCTTGCTGATTCACTCTACGAAATCGACTTAATGATCGTCGATATGAATATGCCAGATTATTCAGGATCAGAAGTGATTCGTGCCATGCGTTACATGGACACCTCAATAAATTTGCCGGTCATTATGTTGACTGCAGACGCCACACCCGAAGCGCGTAAACTTAGTTTAGACGCTGGCGCTGATGAGTTTCTCACCAAACCCATTGATTCCAGAATATTACTGGAAACAATCGCTAAACTGGCTGCGAAAAATATCAAGCCAAATATTAAGCCCGCTATTGATAATCAAGAGTGGCTTGACCCACAAACGCTCGAAGATCTAAGCCAGCTGGGCGGTGGCCAGGATTTTTTAGACCAGCTCATAAATGGCTTTGTAACGGATGGCGAAAAACATATAGGTAACATTACGCAGGCTGTAAATGACGACTATCTGGCTTTTCGGGAAAGTTTACATGCACTTAAAGGTTCAGCGGCTGAAATGGGTGCCCACAAAATTACTGAACTGTGCCGTCAAGCAGAAAATATAAAACCACACATGTTAAATACGCCACAAACCAAAAAACTCATTGATTCCCTATTAGCAGCCTTTGAAAAAACCGTTCATATATTAAAAACAACGGCTATTGAAAAGCGAACTAAAGCAGAATGATTACCTAGACTGCAATTCTTGCCGATTGACGTTGTACCAGCCTTTTCATCATACGCAGATCCCGGCGCGTTAATTGTAAAGCAGCATCAACCCATATCTTGGTGACATCAATTAATTCCTGATATGTAACAGGATTACAATAATCTTTAACTTTGGCCATAGCCCGATGGCTCAATGCATGTTTGTTTACGCTATCAATATAACGATATACCGCGAGTTCTCCTTGACCAGGCTCTGCCAGAATATCGACCACGCCCATCTCGTAAAGCACCTCCGCATCATACAACGCGCCGCTCATGATCATTTTTTCAGCCAGCCTTGGTCCGACTTTACGACTCAATAACGAAAAAGCCCCCATTCCTGGAAATAAATTAAAGATCACCTCTGGCAGCCCCATTTTGGTACCACGCTCAGCAATCAATAAATTACTGGATAACGCTGACTCGAAACCGCCTCCCAGCGCATCACCTTTAACAAGGGCAATTGTGGTTAATTGCTCATCTAAATGGGCTAAATTCGCGTAAAGCACATCCACACAGAGGACGGCATAATCCATTAATGCCTGACGATCTCCCTGTTCAATCGCATGGGCAAACTGATCCAGGTCCCCCCCCAAATTAAATACACCGTCAACATCTGAAGCCAAAATAAGAAAATCGTACTTTTCATCATGTCCAGCGGCAATGTCGGCACGGACATCAGCAAAAAACTCAGCAATATCTTGCAACAATGTTTTGGTAAAACACGGTCTTGGTTGTCCTTGCATTAAAAACCAACTCGCCTTGTAGCGGGCATCATAATGCGTATTTAATTGCTGGTAATCCTTTGTTTTTAATTCATTTATTACATAATTTTCTTTCAGTAAAGGCATGGCATTCATCATCATCTCCTTGAAACCCTAAAGGGAAAACGACCCTGCTCCTCGTTGGCAGGGCAAGCGCATTTAGGTCAAAGCATGAAATGTGCCGTATTTCGCAAAAATGTTTTTTTGAATGTCGCGACAAGCGTTGTCCGCAAGAAGAATTATGATGATTTGTTATTAAAATCAGTTAGGTAGAACCGCTTAACGTTTGAACATGGGCCAGCACAGCTTGTTGCAACCCTTTGATTTGATAACCGCCTTCCATCACTGAAACCAATTTACCGTCACAATATCTATCAGCAAGTTGCATAACAAATCGGGTCAGTGTCTGAAAACCGTCATCGGTAATATCATGACAGCCAAGCACATCATCGACCCGACTATCAAAACCCGCAGACACTAAAATAAGCTCTGGATGAAAGTCGCTGACTGCTGGTTTTAGTTTTTGCTCAAAAGCAGCCAGAATATCGGCATCAACACTGCCACAAGGCAAATGTACATTGATATTAAAACCCTTGCCGGCCCCACTGCCTGTGCGCTCAGGTAACCCTGTACCAGGGTAAGCCAGCATATCGTGCGTCGAAAAAAACAACACGCTGGGATCGTCGTAAAACGCCCATTCCGTGCCATTGCCATGATGATAATCCCAATCTACAATCAGGATTTTGTTCAGCCCATATTTCTGCTGTGCATAGCGGGCAGCAATCGCAATATGATTAAAATAGCAAAACCCCTCTTCCTGACCAGTATTCGTGGCGTGATGCCCGGGAGGTCTTGAAGCACAAAAAGCATTTTTGACCTGTCCATTCATGACCGCATCGACACAGGCCAGCACGCTGCCGGTTGCCAGCCGGGCAACATCATAGGCAGATGCTGCGTGACGTTTTATTGACGCTTGGTGTTCTAGGCTATGAATCGTACTCAGCCATTTTAGTTTGGCAGGCGTCGCCGTCAATTTTTGCAGTTTCCCGGCAACATCCGCGTGGCTTAATGTTTGCGCTACAACCTGATAACGTTGTGGTGACTCAGGATGCGCTGCCGAAATGTGATAATCGGCAAACCGGCTATCCAAAATCATGCCTGTTAACTGAGCAGGTTCCTCATCGGCATGCAGTTTTGCGGGTATCAGTACCAGCGTGCTTAATTTGAGAAAATCACGTCTTTGCACACAAAGTCCCCTAAACTTAAACAGCCTTTAATGAAACTTACGGTGCCCTGATGTCAGTTGATTGGCGTTATCTGTATCGAGAATGCCATCAATCGACTGCGGCTGACCTAAATAGAAACCCTGAACAAAATCAACGCCTATTTCCTGCAATTTACCAAGAATCTCCGCATTTTCAACAAACTCGGCGATAGTCTCTAATTTCATAACATGGCCGATATCATTGATCGCTTTAACCATTTCTGCATCAAATGGATCATCCATAATATCGCGTACAAACATGCCATCGATTTTAATGGCACTGACCGGCAGATTTTTCAGGTAACCAAACGATGACAAGCCACTGCCAAAATCATCCAAAGCAAACTGACAACCCAATTCGGTCAACGAATTGATAAAGAAAGTTGCCTCGCGAAGGTTGGCAATGGCTGCGGTTTCGGTGATCTCAAAGCTGATCAGCTGGGGTTTAAATTGTGCATGACTGAGCATTTGGACAATATGTTCCAGCAAATGCCGGTTACCTATAGATGCACCGGATAAATTAATCGCCAAATGTTCAATATTGGGCAGTTGCTGATGATGTTTATTCAGCCAGCTAACGGCTTCATCTATTACCCAGCGATCAACGCGTTCTGATAAATTGAAACGCTCTGCGGTCGGCAGAAATGCGCCTGGCATAATCAATTTTCCCTGACGGGTGCGTAGTCTGACCAGTATTTCATAACGCTGCTTACGACCCGTTTTCAGGCTGATAATTGGCTGCACAAACAGCGCCATCCTTGACTGATTGAGCGCCTCCTTAATTTCGTTAACCCATCGAAATTCACCCGCTTGTTCAACTAATTGCGCATCGTCATCCTGGTAAAGATAAACACAATTACGACCGGAGCGTTTTGCAGCAAAACAGGCCGAGTCTGCCTGCTTGAGAATTTCAGTGGCGTTGACAGTCTGGTGATCAATACGGGTCATACCAATACTGACACCAATCGTAAAAAACTGTGAGTCCCAGATAAACTGGAATGATTCCACTACTTTACGAATGTCATCAGCCACCCGGTTCGCCTGCTGGACATCACAATGCTCCATCAAAATGCCAAACTCATCGCCGCCCAACCGAGCCAGCGTATCGTGTTTTCGTGTCAGATTACTCAGTTGGCGCCCTAACTGGCGTAGCAGTTCATCCCCGGCGATGTGGCCACAAGTATCGTTAATGACTTTGAATTGATCCAAATCCAGAAAACATAAAGCATGCTGCGCATCGCTATGCTGCGTTTCAGCAACCAAATTCGTCAGTCGTCGCTCAAACTCACTGCGATTAATTAAACCTGTTAATTCATCATGACTGGCGCGATATGATAACTCTGATGCCAGAGCGCGTGCCTCGGTGACATCTTCCTGAATGGCAACAAAGTGCGTGATCTGTTGTTGCTGATTTTTTATCGGCGCCACATAGACCCTGGCCCAATAGGCTTCGCCGTTTTTGCGTTTATTTTCCAGTTCTCCCACCCATTCCTGACCATCCATAATGGTTCGCCACATCGACTTACAAGCCCCCCTGGGGGTAAAGGCTGACTTAAACAGGCGTGGTGTTTTACCAATACTTTCCTGCAAGGAATAACCACTAATTTGTTCGGAACGTGGGTTTACGTACTCAATAATGCCTTCACGATTGGTGATCATAATGCCATTCGGACTCGCCTCAACGGCACTGGATAACTTCGCCATATGTGCGCGGTTTTCAGATAATTGCTGGTTTGCTTCACGTAATTCGGTAGTCCGTGACTCAATCATGCTCTCCCGCTGCGCCACTTCCCAGTTCAAATCGTCTAAAAGCGCCTGATTTTTTTCCTGCAATTTTAAGCCGTCAATAATATTTCGATTGGTTAGTCTGGCAAGCGAAATCATAAAAACACAGTAGGCATACATGCCAATTAGTAGGAAATATGGCAAAGCATGCCATTGTGCTTGAGTCAGAATTTGATAAGCCGTTATCGACGTCAACATCAATACTGGCGGCACGGTGTAGGCTAAAAAAGTACTGAATGATGCTGCCAAAACTGGCACAGCGGCAGCAATGACAGCACTGATTAGAATATAAAACAAGGTGTTTATCTGAATGTCGTCAATCAAAAAATAGAACATGCTGGTACTGCCCCAGGCAATCCCAACTAATAACGTGAGTGAGGTATAAACCTTTAGCCATTGCTGAGGAGTCAACAGCTCTGGTCGACGGTTAAACAGCCACCAGACCAGCAGGCGAACACAAGAAGTGAGTGAAATTGCCAACGACCATATTGCCAATAGCAGTCCTTGTTCATGCTGCCAAAAAAGCAAGGCAAATAGCCACGATACACTGATAACCGTGAGGTTCGAAAAAGGGGCTTGCTGAAATAGCAGTCGTGCCTGCTGTTGTATAATCGCGGCGTCTTCCATGACCAAAACCTATATCCATAAATGTTATTGCCAACCTACAAAAGCGTCTCAATCGGTGCTGGCACACCAATGCTATAACCTTGTGCGTAATCTACGCCAATTTCCCGGAGTTTTTGAAGAATAGCCGGACTTTCGACGAACTCGGCAATCGAGGTCAACCCCATCACATGACCAATCTCATTAATTGACTTAACCATCTCAAAATCAAGCGTGTCTAGCAGCATATCTTTAACAAACATGCCATCGATTTTCAGTGAATCAACCCGCAGTTCTTTCAAATAGCCAAATGATGACAAACCACTGCCAAAATCATCCAACGCAAAACTTACGCCCAATGCGCTCAATCGTTCGATAAATACGGTGGCAGCCAACCAGGAAATTACCGACAAAGGCTGCCGGTAACAAACGATACCCCCAAATGAGTACTGCTGCTAAGCCAAGACCCGCGGGCAACCAGACGGGTACAGCATTAATCGGCATCATGGTCAGTGGCAACAATAACCACGCCAGAAGAAAATAAGCTGCCGCCACCAGGCTATTGAGATATAAAAGACGTTTCCAGTCCACACAGCCTCCGTTGCTTTCCAACGAGTTTAGCTATTTTTATAACTAAAAGGTATGCCGATAAATGGTCGCAGCCCATCAACTTCACATAAACTTTATCGGGACATGCCACTCTATAAACAATTTGTAACGACAAGGACGCACAATGGCAACATACCTAATAACTGGCGGCACTGGTCTGATTGGCCGCGCGATCAGTGAAAAACTGCTTGGCAATGGCGGTAAATGATTTACAACAAATTCCTGCCGAACGACAAATCCATATAATCATTAATCTCGCAGGCGCCCCTATTGCGGATAAACGCTGGTCAGATAAACAAAAACAGACGCTGCGTGATAGCCGAATTGGTTTGACCAGGCAACTGGTAAACTGGCTGCAACAACGTTCACTAAAACCCCATACATTAATCAGTGGCTCAGCGGTTGGCTGGTATGGCGATCATCAGGCTGACATTGTCACTGAGCAGTGTGATTATCACGATGATTTTGCCCATCGACTTTGTGACGATTGGGAACAGACGGCACTGACCGCCACCGACATGGGCATTCGTGTGGCGATCGTTCGCACCGGTCTGGTGGTTGCTGCCAACGGTGGTTTTTTAAGTAAAATGTCACTGCCGTTTAAACTGGGGTTGGGTGGCCCCATTGCAGATGGACAACAATATATGCCGTGGATTCACCTTGTTGATATTCGCGATTTATTTTTATTTTTGGCAGAACACGATAGCGCAAATGGTGTGTTTAATGGTACCGCGCCCAATCCGGTGACCAATAACGAATTTACTAAAACCTTCGCCTCAACGCTCAACCGGCCGGCTATTTT
>CBFHWI010000003.1:0-29445 GCA_965659475.1 Methylophaga sp. | reverse complement strand
GCAATGGGCGAAATGGCGACACTGCTACTCGGCGGGCAACGCGCCATTCCGGAAAAAGCACTCGCAGCCGGCTTCGCGTTTAACTACACTGAACTACGGCCGGCTATCGAAGCAGTACTTAATAAACAATAAAACGGAAAACTTATGAGCAAACGTGCAATTTTACTGGCCAATTTGGGCTCACCTGATAAACCTGATACGTCATCGGTTCGCCGTTATCTGAATCAGTTTTTGATGGATCGTTATGTGATTCAAGTGCCCTGGCTATTGAGACGCATGATTGTCGGCTTATTTGTGTTGCCGTTTCGTCCCAAAGACTCTGCTGAAGCTTACCGCAGTGTCTGGTTACCGCAAGGCTCGCCGTTAATTGTTTTATCTGAACAATTGCAACAAGCATTGCAGGCAAAAATCGATATGCCGGTCCATCTGGCAATGCGCTACGGTAATCCGAGTATTGAATCGGCGCTGCTGAAAATTGCTGATGATCCCAGCATTACCGAAGTCTTGTATATGCCGATGTATCCGCATTTTGCTGATAGTACGGTTACCACTTCAATTGTTGAAGCTGAGCGGGTGATTGCTAAACACAACCTGAGTTTCGCCCTGAAGGTGCTGCCGCCGTTTTATCAGGATAAGCAATATATTGAAGCGCTGTATCAGCAAACACGCGAACATTTACAGACTGATTTTGATCATCTGGTATTGAGTTATCACGGTCTGCCAGAATCGCATATCACCAAACGCGATCCATCCGGTGAGCACTGCTTGAAACGCGCAGATTGCTGTATGCAGCCACACCCCGCCCAGGCAACCTGTTATCGGCATCAGGTAATGATGACCACTAAAGCCTTTACCGAACGGCTGGGCCTGCCTGCTGAAAAATATTCGGTGGCGTTTCAGTCACGTTTGGGCCGGCAAGTCTGGCTGGGGCCAAATACCGAAGATGTACTGATTGAACTGGCCGGTAAAGGTGTCAAGAAAGTATTGGTAATGTGTCCGGCATTTGTCACTGATTGCCTGGAAACCCTTGAGGAAATTGCCATTCGCGGCGAAGAGGTATTTATTGAGGCAGGCGGCGAATCTTTGACATTGGTGCCATGCCTGAATGCTCATCCCGCCTGGGTGGATGTACTCGCTGACTGGGCAGAAAATCGCTGATCAAACCCTGCCGATCAGCGGCTGCCAAACCACACCACTGGTGTACTCACCGCTGGGTCCGTAGGAACTGACTTCCGGATCACGGCCGCGCAAAATGCTTATCGCCCGTTGCAGATATTGGCGATTAACGTTCACGATACCGCCATTAATTTGGTTATGTTCACAGCATCGTGCGGCTTGAATCTTTAACTGGCCGAGCAGTTTATTGAGCGCCATCACTTCAGCGTCCGTTTGATTAACAACAAACGCTTGCATGCATTGTTTACCTGCCGGGAAACCGGCAGTTTTCAGAATCAAATCACGTTGCCGGCCTAACTGCTCAAGCTGCTTGATAAGCGGTTGTTTGGCACGAACACATTGGGCTAATTCGGCGCTGTCGGCCTGTGTTAAAGTACCGCGCTCCGTTTCCAGAATGGTGGCCAACTGTTGGGCCAATTGCAATTCCGCTTGTAAAATGGAACGTAGTTGTTGTGCCGGGGTCATCGACATGGGTCTGTCCTGCTTAGAGTTGACCCTCAAAATCAATCATATTCTGTGCCAGTTTTTGCGAATCGACCTGATATTCGCCATTTTCGATAGCACTACGCAGATCGGCAATGCGTTGTTTGTCGACATCCGGCATCCCGGCAATCATCTGCTGCAATGCTTGCAACTGGTTAGCGTCATCAGTCAGGCTGAATTTATCAGACGCCGGCGCAGCATCAGTGCCAGCACTGGTTTTAGCGGCACTATTTTTATCATCAACCGGCGTGCTACGCGGTATTAACTCCGCCCGGCGCATTAGATTTGATGTTGTTAATTTCTGACATTGCTGTCTCAAAAGAGCTTATACAATAATATCGGCAACGCTTTGACAAACTTAAATAATTTTCTGTCTATATTGTTTCAATGCGCACCACGCCGACACCATCAAGGACAAACATGACATTGTTTAAGAATGTTAAAAACGTCAATAAACGCAACATAAGGCATAACGCCACTGCCGTGAGATCACTTTGCCAATGTAATTGCAAGAGTCATACCTGAATGAAGGCTACACACTGACCACTACCATCCGACAGATCCCCGCGCTGAAGGGTTTAAAGATATTGCTGCATACTTCGATGAGCAGCACGTTCAACAACGCATTGGTGGCGAAAGTGGGTGCCGATAAATTTATTGCCAAATTCGCACCAGATGATCTGGCGCTCACCGTTCAGGTAATGCTGATGCCGGAATTAGAAAAGGCGCCCTGAAGCGCCTTTCATTTGCTATTGCGGCAATAATGGTCCGCGGCCGCTGGTATCTGCCGGCATCGGGATCTGTGACTGACGCTCAGTCACCATATCGGCTTTGGCCCGCATCAGATTGGTACCGACGAAGCCACCAACGCGATAAGCCCAGTTGGCAAACTGCTTATTGAGCTCAGCAATTTCCTGCTCAACAGCATCACGACTTTTCAGCTCATCCAGTTCGGCAATATCCGCTGGCACATTATCCGTTGCCGAATCATCATATGCCGCGTCGAAAGTCGCATAATAGAAACCGTCTATGAACGAGGTTTCTGAGGTGATTTTCAGACCGTCATAGGTCAAAAATTCAGCGGTGACCACTTCAGAATCACCTCTGCTGAACGCATCAATCGGCGTGACGTCTTCCAAACGCAATTGATACAGCGAACCGGCAATGTCGTAACCCAGTTGCTGATACTTAAATACGGTCTTATCAAGATCTGTTGGCGTGCCAAACTTATCTTTTTTACCAAGGTTAATCAGCGTCGCGGTTTCACCGTTTGGCTGAATAATATCGACCCGGGCAATCCGTTCACGAGCAATATTAATGATTTCCCCATCAATCCAGTTAAGCATCACCGGACTGATTTGCAGATACCCCTCCACTAACCAGGTTTGCTCTTCGTCACTACGGCGCACGTATGTCTGCCGTGGTCCAGTCTGAACTGTGACATCACGTGTTTTACCAAGCACTACCCCGGCAATGATATCGTCAGCATTGAGCATTTTGATTTCCAATGCATCACCGGTGGTATCCAGACCGAGTACTGCGTGCAATTCTGGATCATCGGTTTTAGCTTCGAGGATCTTGGCATCGGCAAGATCAATCAGCATCCGTTTGACCAAATCAAAATCCGCTGGATAGTTGTAATAATCATCAACCGTCCAATCTTCACCTTCATTCCGGGTCAGTGAAAAGCTGCCCTCTCTGCCCTGAAAGGTCAGTTTGTTGACATCACTAAGCTGCTCGAACAACTCGGGGTATAACAGGGCAAAATCATCAGCATCATCATCACTCTGATAAATAGTGACTAACATGAGAAGCACCATCAACCCTGTCAAAATGGCGAGAATGGTCAGACTATTTAATTTTTTTAGCATCGGTTGAAACCTGTATTCTGAAAAGACTTAAACACAGCGCTAAGCGCTCAGACCTTAAAACGGCCTTTACTGCGTTTGCGAATCCTTAACCAACCGGTCATCACCGCCAGAATCGCTACAAGAATCGGCACGACACCGATGTTAACGAATTTAACAGTGGTTTCCAGCGCATCAATATCACGGCGTAAATTACCTTTTACTTCACGAAGTTCCAGCTCAGTACGATCGGCCAGCAAGCGTGCTTCGTTGATTTCTTTTTGCTGTTCGGCGGTCAGTATCACCTCACCGCTGCCAGTACGCTCTACCTGCATCCGGGCGATTTTTTGCTCAGTTTCCTGCAGACGACGTTCCAGCTCACGCTCTTTAGCACGGTAACGCCGCTCTGCTTCACGCTCGATTTGATCGACCAATATAAATGGCCGCGAGAAACCAGAACGCGAACGGACACTGATAAGCCCTTCTGTACCAGTCAACTCTTCCACTGCGTTGAAAATAAAATCGAGGTTGTTGGACGTGTTGAAAGCCAAATCTTCGCCATAAAAATCTTGCATCTGTACCCAGAATCGATCATCAAGCATATCGACGTCCGCTACCGCGATAACATCAATTGGCTGTGCAGAAGCATCTAAATGATCGGGCATTTTTTGCACTTGACCACGATTGTCTGGTGCACCGTCCGGATAAATTGACTGAACATCGCCGGTCACCCGCACCGCCAGGGGATAACTGATAGTACCCGCTTGATATTTAGTCAGTAATGCCACTGGATCATTACGGAATTGCACTACCCGTTTATCAACCAGCATCGATTCTTCGCTCGAACTGATCAGTGGCGTCATGGTGGTCGTCGCCCCATCCAACTGCTTGAAATGACCGGCTGTTGCCAGGTTAATACGACGCAGTCTCTCGGTTATTGGCTGTTCTTTATTGAAATTTGTCTCATCCAGACCTAACCACAATACGTAATCAATTGGCTCACCACTGCCGAAGTCGACTTTACGTGCCGCTTTGCGATCGGCGACCACATCTTTGTTATCGCGCTCAAAACCCCAGGCTGCAAATAATTCGGGCATATTGGAGCTGCGCACAGCGGTCAGGGCTGCCATCGGGTTATCCGGATCTTTTTCAGGCACGTCGACTTCAGCAAACGGATCGACAAAACTAATCAGCTTGCCGCCTTTCAACACATATTGCTCAATGGCATACAACGTAGCCGGTGTCAGTTGTTTAGGATGCACCACCATCAACACATCGATTGATGACGGAATACGACGGATATCAGCCGGCAAAGTCGCCACATCAAACATCATCCGCAGTTGCCGCATAATCGGCCAGGGCGCATTACCCTCATCGCTTTGAACTTCACCCTTGAGCGGATCATATTGTTCACCGTCGACAGGCAATGAACTGAGCACACCCAGGTTTTTACGTTCAACATCTGACAGCTGATACACCAATCGGGTCAGATCGTATTCCAGCGTATCTTCTTTCTCAGGCTGGAAGAATTTGATCAGCTCTAAACCATCAAGTTGGTTAGTGCCCGCCAAACCGAAATACAACGGATCTTCTTCACCTTCAATTGGAATTGACTGCAAACCATATTGATCAGCACGATGCTCATGATTGGAATAAGGCTTGGGGTCAATAATTTTCAGCTTAATCATGCCACTGGAAGCACGCTCATACTCCTGCAACAATTCTTGTACCCGCTGCGCGTAACTTTTCAGTGACGGTAAAGCCTGCGCCACTTGTTCTGAGTAATACAAACGCAAAGTCAGCGGTTCTTGTAATTCCGACAGAATATTCAGAGTCCCATCGGATAGCGTATAGATATTGTCCTGAGTCAAATCAACACGCACTGAACGCAGATTACCGTTGACCACAATGATAAATGACACAAACAGGATAATGGCGAGGATTAGCCCTGTTGTTGATAGCAGTTGTTTATTCATCTAGCTTGCTACTCCTAGTCGGCCTTACGGGCATAAACGATCAACGCATTGGCAAACAGCCAAATGGTGATCAGCGCCGCGAAATACAGCATGTCGCGCATATCGATAACCCCTTTCGAAATGGCGTCAAAATGCGTCAGGAAACTGAATGAACTGATAGCATTGACCAGCGATTGTGGTGCCCAGCTACTGAAGAAATCCAGCACGATACCAAAACCTGCCAATACAAAGATCAAACTGACAACCAGGCTGATTACAAAGGCAATGACCTGGTTTTTAGTTGTTGCCGAAATGCACGAACCAATCGCCAGAAAACCGCCGGCCATCAGCAGACTGCCCAAAAATCCGGTGAAAATCACGCCGTTATCGGGATTACCCAGGTAATTAACGGTGATCCACAACGGGAAGTTCAGAATCAGCGCCAGACCGGTCAAGGCCCAGGCGGCCAAAAACTTGCCGATAACCGCTTCAAATACCGACACCGGCAGCGTCATCAGCAATTCAATCGAACCGCTTTTTCGTTCCTCAGCCCATAAGCGCATCGATATCGCCGGAATCAGCAAAATATACAGCCAGGGATGCATCGAGAAAAACGGATATAAATCCGCCTCACCGCGAGCAAAGAAATTACCGACATAAAACGTTGAAAAACCGGCCAGCAACAAAAAGATAATGATGAAAACGTAAGCGACCGGGGTGGCGAAATAGCCGTTGAACTCACGTTTCATGATGAACCAGATATTACGCATATTCATCATTAGGCTCCCGCAGTGTTTTTAGTGGTAATGGCACGGAAAACTTCATCAAGACGACCATTTTCGGCATATAAAGAGGCGATTTCCCATCCTTGTTCACGGATTTTTTCCGATAAATTAACGGTGATATGTTTGCCGTCTTTCGGGAACACGCGAATGCCCTGATCACTGCCAAGCACTTCCGTTTGGGCAACAAAATCGAGGGCACCGACAAATTTGGCCAAAGTGCTGTTATCAATGCTGTTCACCGTCAGTACCACTGCGTTGTGATAACGCGACATGGCTTCGAGCTCAAACGGTGTCCCATCGAATTCGACCTTGCCACGGGAAATGACTACGTTGCGGGTACACAGCGCATGGACTTCTTCAAGGATATGCGTGGAAATAATGATGGCTTTGTCATGCGCCATTTCGTTAATTAAGGTGCGTACTTCGTATTTTTGATTCGGATCCAAACCATCTGTCGGTTCATCCATTATCAATACCGGCGGGTTATGCAAAATCGCCTGCGCAAGACCAACACGGCGTTTATAACCTTTGGACAATGTTTCAATTGGCTGAAACATGACTTCCATCACGCGAGCTCTTTCAGCAGCGGAAATCACCGCATCTTTTTTTGCCTTACCAGAAAAACCGCGGATATCAGCGATAAATTTTAGAAAACTATCCGGCGTCATGTCCGCATAGGCAGGTGCACCTTCAGGCAAATAACCGATACTGGCTTTAGCGGCTATTGGCTTTTCCAATACATCATAGCCACAGACACTCACCGACCCCTGCGTTGGTGTCAAAAAGCCGGTAATCATTTTCATGGTGGTCGATTTACCGGCACCATTGGGTCCCAAAAAACCCAACACTTCGCCTTTTTTAACTGAGAAATTTATGCCGTCAACGGCTTTGATCTCGCCGAAATACTTAGCCAGATCATTGATCTCGATTGCTGATGTCATACCTAAAGCGTCCCCCGCTTTTTAAAAGGGTTTTTAGTAAACCGTGCATTATTCAGACCCAACACAACTGGCGTCAAGTCAGATTCACTTACTCCTACAACTTTCTATTGTGCATTTGTCTTCCTGACCACCTGAGCTTAAGCTAGGAATAGCATCCTTTATATAAGAGCCAGTCCATGACCTTTGCCAGCCAAATTCAGTCCCTGCGCCAGCGCCTTGCTCATCTCAAAGACAGTGTCGCTGACAAAACGACTCGCGCCCGGTTCAGCTTATTTTTGGCCGTTACCGTTGGCGTGATTCTCAGCACCATGATTTTGCTGATGCTTTGGTGGAGCAACACACCGGCGGCGTTTTCACCAAATGATGAAGCCCGCAAACAAGCCGCAAAAAAACAGGATGACATTGTTACCGGTTATACCAGTACCGCCACGCTCATCCGACTTGGCGAAACCTTGCTCGACAAACCGGGTGGCTACTTGAGTAACGATGTCACACCACCTTCGGTTTGGATGGACAATATTCCGAATTGGGAGTTCGGTGTACTGGTACAAATTCGTGATTACGCGCGAGCATTGCGCAATGATATGAGTCGCTCTCAATCACAATCGACCGAAGATAAAGATTTAATCATCGCCGAACCGCAATTTAATTTTGATTCCGAATCCTGGCTGTTCCCGCCTTCAGAAAGCGAATACCGGGAAGGCATCGAAGCCCTGCAAAACTATTTAAATAGATTGGCTGACAGCAACAGTAATGCCCAGTTTTATGCGCGCGCAGATAATTTAGCTGCCTGGCTGGCAATCGCTGAAAAACGCCTCGGCAGTTTGTCTCAGCGTCTGTCTGCCAGTGTTGGTCAGGTGCGCATTAACACTGATTTGGCGGGTGATCCCAGTGCACATCAATCCACTGTCACGGAATTAGAGCAGTTTCGTAAAACGCCCTGGCTGGAACTGGATGATGTGTTTTACGAATCGCGTGGCAGCGTCTGGGCACTTATCCATTTATTAAAAGCGGCTGAAACCGACTTTACCGATGTTTTGCAAAAGAAAAATGCGCTGGTCAGTTTGCGGCAAATTATCCGCGAATTGGAAGCCTCGCAAAAAACGGTGTGGAGCCCGGTCATTTTAAATGGCAGCGGCTTTGGTCTGTTGGCTAATCACTCGCTGGTGATGGCGTCTTATGTGGCCCGCGCCAATGCAGCCATGATTGATTTACGGCGTTTGCTGGAACAAGGTTAGGGCCAGCATAACCGGCCCTGACAAGTTTATTCAGCGTTGGGATAAAACAGCTGCTGACCATTTACTTTGAAATCGGCAATCAGTTTCTGGCCGGTATCACTGGTAATAAAATTGATGTATTGCTTTGCCAAATCGTAGCGAGCATGCGAGTGTTTTTCCGGATTTACCGCCATAATATGGTAGGGATTGCCCAGCGCTTCATCCCCTTCTGACAAGACCACCAGTTCCATTTTTTCGGCAAAAGCGATTTGTGTACCGCGATCCGTCAGCGCATAACCGAGTTTTTCATCGGCCAGTTTCAGTACTGCGCCCATGCCCTGTCCGGCCGCAATATACCAGCTGCCTTCCGGTTCAATACCAGCGGCATGCCACAGTTGCATTTCCTTTTTATGGGTGCCGGAATCATCGCCCCGCGAAACAAAATCAGCCTTACTTTCAGCGATCCTGGCCAGTGCTTCAGCCGCCGTTTTGGCATCTTTGATACCCGCCGGATCATTCTCCGGACCGACAATGACAAAGTCGTTGTACATCACTGCTTTGCGATCGACAAACCAGCCCTGTTCAACATATTCCAGTTCAGCCGCTGGCGCATGCACCAGTGCAATATCAACATCGCCATTGGCGCCCAGCTTCAGCGATTTACCGGTGCCCACCGCAATCACTGCCACCTGTACACCGGTTTCTGTCTGATAATTTTCATGCAAATATTTCAGCAGGCCCGAATTATCGGTGCTGGTCGTAGTAGACATTTTCAGAACATCCTGTGCCTGCACCGCCGTGATATTCAATGACAAAGCCAATAAACCGGCCCAAAACAACATTAATTTTTTCATCGTTAACTCCTGAATTTAAATGGCTTAAAAGGCCCATTGACTGCGTAATTGGAAAATCTTCGGCTCCAGCCCGTCCTGCGGCCCCCCATCGACATCCAGTACATCGATGTAATTGGCAGAAAAACGCAAGCCACCGACCGGATACCAGTTGACGCCCAATGTCATGCTGTCTGCTTCACCGCCATCCACCAGACCATCATTCAGGTCAACATTACTGAGTCGCGCCGCCACTTCCCATGCACCTAAACCACCACTGCCCATGGGACTTTTCGGTTTAGTCATGCCAAATGAGCCATTTTTATAAGGCCGTGAATCACCGGTCAGAAAATAGCTAGATTGCAGATACCAGCCACTGAAATCGGCATCACTGCCATTGTCCAAATCGACATCAGCCTGTATATATTCAGCCTGTGCGGCAAACGGACCAATGACTGTAGCCATTTCCAGGCCAGTTTTAAATTGTGTATCGGCATCCAGCAACGTACGGGTATCAACCAGCAGTACATTGGCAACCGAGGTTTCCGGTTCCTGGCGGAAGCGTGCGGTATTGGTTGGTTGCAGATCCCGGTAATTCAGTCCCAGGCCGATGTGCAGCACTTTGCCGGATTCATTAATTGGCGCCCAGGTACCGCGGGTGCCCCAACCCCAGCCTTCATTCTGCTCATTACCCCGAGCAGTCAGGCTATCACCGAATAAACCACCGGCGAGGGTAAAGTTCTGATGATAGCGGCTGGCCATAACACCGATATGACGGCCGGCGGCAAAAGCAGATGGCAATGCACGTTCGGTAAACACCACATTATTTGAGCTGGTTTGCTCTTGCAGGCTGAACGGATCTTTAAAATGGCCAACTTTAAATTCGCTGTCTTTGAGGCCTTTGTAGCTCAACCAGGCATCGGCAATACTTTCACCGGCAAAATCGTATTCCAGTTTAAAGTGCCAGTCGCGATAGACTTTGCCGGCCAGATACAGTCTGGCGCGACGGATTTCGGTGCCATCACCATATTCACCGTCTCCACTGTAGGTTGCCGCATCGGCCTGCACCCGCCCACCAACTTTGGTTTCAAAATCGCCATTTTTACTGCGCACTGCCAGACCGCCCTGCGGTACGATCTCGATATTATTCGCTTTTTGTGCTGCTTCACTAGCCGCTTTAGTTTCTGCAAGCTGTTTGTCGAGCTCGGCCTGTTTGGCCGCCAACTCAGCTTTCTGGGCTTCTAAATCTGCCTGCAGCGCGGCTTGTTCTGCCTGAGACTCTTGTAATTCTGTCTGCAGCCGCTGCATTTGTGCATCACTGACCATGCCGTTTTCATGCAGCATATTAATCAATGTTTCGATTTCTGATCCGGCCAAAACGGTCGGGCTAATCAGGCTGGCACTCAAGGCCATAACAATCCATTTCTTTTCCAAAACCATCACTCCAAATATGCAAAATTAATCTTATTTAAATATTGTCTTATCTTAGTTTAAATGCTTATACTTCGATTATAAATATGATTAAATTTGCCAATGGAATTCCAAATTGATTTTAACTGGCAGATCCAGACCGATGGCAAAAGCCGGGCACTGGATCCGCTATTACTAAACTTACTGGCGGCGATTGCTGAACATGGCGCTTTACAACAAGCAGCCAGACAGACCCATGTTTCTTATCGTCATGCCTGGGGTTTGATGGAAAAATGGCAGGCGATTTTTGGCCTGCCGTTAATAGAAAAGCAGCGGGGGCGCGGTACTAATCTGGCACCAGCCGGCCAGTATTTATTACAGGCACATCAACATTTACAGGCGCGATTATTACCGCAACTTAGTAATCAGGCCACACAATTGCGCCTGCAAATGCAGCAATTACAATCTGCACAAAACCCCGCACGGCTGAAAATTTTTGCCAGTCATGGTCTTGCCGTAAGTGCATTGCGGGACCGGCTGAACCATCAGCAAATTGCTGTCGATCTACATTTTCACGGCAGTCTGGAAAGCTTGCAGGGCCTGCAACAGGGTCAGTGTGATATTGCCGGATTTCATATACCGGTCGGTGAACTGGGGCGGCAAATTGCCCATCAATATCTGGCGCTGCTGGACAAAAAACAGATCCAACTTATCTATCTGGTACGCCGTCAGCAGGGTTTGATGTTGGCCACAGGTAATCCGCTGAATCTCCGGGAGTTAAACGATCTGCTCACGCCCGGCCTGCGTTTTATCAACCGACAGCAGGGATCCGGTACAAGGTTACTGCTGGATCAATTATTGACAGCGCAGCAAATCAGTACTGCTGGCATTGAGGGTTACCAGCTGGAAGAGTTTACCCATATGGCCGTGGCGGCAATGATTGCTAGTGGCGCGGCGGATTGTGGCTTTGGTATTGCTGCGGTGGCCGAAAAATTTGCTTTGGATTTTCTGCCGGTCTGTGAAGAGCATTACTGTCTGGCAATCCCAGAAAACTGCATGCAGGCTGAACCTGTGCAAGCTTTATTAAACACCCTGAAATCTGCTGACTGGCAGCAATCGCTAACCGGTTTAGCTGGTTATGATTTAGCTGAATCGGGGCAAATGGTCAGTTTCAGCGAGATTTTCGGTAACTGATGTTACGATGGATGCCGCTGCCAATGACCCGATTTACCACCAATTTTTTCCTGTAATTGCACATCGGTCATGACCATACCGCGATCCACCGCTTTGCACATATCGTAAATGGTTAATAAAGCAACCTGCACCGCTGTCAGCGCTTCCATTTCAACACCGGTCTGGCCAGCTGTGGCTACGGTAACTTCGCAATTGACAGCATGATTAGATAGATCGACTTGAAATTCAACACTGACATTGGTCAGCGCCAGTGGATGACATAACGGAATCAAATCGCTGGTTTTTTTGGCGGCCATAATGCCGGCGATCCGGGCAATGCCCAGCACATCGCCTTTTTTATGATTGCCCTGTTCAATAAGCTCTAGGGTTTCCGGTAACATAACAATTTTACCGCTGGCGATGGCGCGGCGCTGAGTCACGTCTTTTGCGCCGACATCAACCATATGTGCTTCGCCGGCCTGATTAAAATGCGTTAATTCCGACATCGTCAGTGTTATCCTTTAGTTTTCATTAATCGCAACAATAAACCGATGCCTATTCAAGTCAAATTTTTTGCCAGTTTACGTGAGCAACTCGGTCGCAGTGACACCGAAGTTACTGCCGCCAGCACGGTTGCTGATGTATGGCAGCAAGCTACTGATGGCGAGCCTTTGCCAGGGCGGATTCTGGTCGCTGTTAATCTTGATTATGCAACGTTGGACAGTGTCGTTAAAGATGGCGACGAAGTCGCGTTTTTCCCACCGGTGACCGGTGGCTGAGATGACCACGCAGATCCTCGACAGCGATTTTCTGCCGTATCAATGGCTCAGCGAATTCAGCCAGCAACTGCAAGCCGGTCAGAGCGGTGCGGCGGCGAGCTTTATCGGCACCATGCGCGACTTTAATAATGATGCCGGCGTGTCACAGATGACGCTGGAACATTATCCGGCGATGACCGAAAACTACCTGAAGAAACTCGAACAACAAGCTCGTGATAAATGGCCGCTGGATGATTGTCTGATTGTACATCGGGTCGGTGATATTCAGCCCGGTGATGCCATTGTCTTAATTGGCTGCTGGTCGGCGCATCGCCGCGCCGCGCTAGATGCTTGCAACTGGTTGATTGAAGCGCTCAAATATAACGCGCCATTCTGGAAAAAAGAACAACGCTCGGATGGCGAGCACTGGGTTAGCGACAATACTGATGGCACTTAGGAGACTGATATGATCACTGCCCTTTACGCCAGTTTGGCTGCATTATTGATTGTTAAATTATCGTTGGGCGTGATTGCCCTTCGCCGTCAACATAAAGTGCGACTGGGTGACGGTGCCGTTGAAGAATTACAAACTGCCATCCGTATTCAGGCCAATGCCATCGAATATATTCCCATTACTCTACTACTGATTTTGCTGCTGGAAATGATGAATGTATCGCTGTGGATTATTCATCTGGCTGGCATCCTATTATTGGTCGGTCGTCTAATTCACGTCGCTGGGCTAAAAAACCATGATGTTAAAAAGCGAGTACTGGGGATGCAGATCACGCTCTATTTGATTATTGGCCTAGCTGTTTTAAATATTGTTTATTTAGCGCTGGGTTATGTCAGCGTCTGGTTCAGTGCTTAATCGGCTTTTTCCGCATCTAACCCCAGTTGATGCCAGATATCGTCAATGCGTTTAACGACAGCCGGATCTTTTTCAATCGGCCGGCCCCATTCACGGTTGGTTTCACCGGGTAATTTATTGGTCGCATCCATGCCCATTTTGGAGCCTAAGCCCGAGACCGGCGACGCAAAATCCAGATAATCAATCGGTGTATTTTCAATCAACACTGTATCGCGTGCTGGATCCATGCGTGTGGTAATCGCCCAAATCACATCCTGCCAATCGCGCACGTTGACATCATCATCGACGACGATCACGAATTTTGTATACATAAACTGCCGTAAAAACGACCAGACGCCCATCATCACCCGCTTGGCATGACCGGCATATTGTTTTTTCATGCTGACTACGGCCATACGATACGAACAACCCTCAGGCGGCAGGTAAAAATCGACAATCTCCGGAAACTGCTTTTGCAAAATCGGCACAAACACTTCGTTTAACGCCACGCCCAGAATCGCCGGTTCATCCGGTGGGCGGCCAGTGTAAGTACTGTGATAAATCGGATTGTTACGCTGAGTAATCCGCTCAATAGTAAACACCGGAAAGCTATCGACTTCATTGTAATAACCGGTGTGATCGCCATACGGCCCTTCCGGCGCCATATCATCGGGATAAATAAAGCCTTCGAGCACAATCTCAGCATGCGCCGGTACCTGTAAATCACTGCCGATACATTTCACCAACTCGGTTTTACTGCCACGCAATAAACCGGCAAAGGCATATTCTGACAAAGTATCGGGCACTGGGGTCACGGCGCCGAGAATGGTTGCTGGATCGCAACCTAACACCACGGCAATTGGAAAAGGCTCACAGGGATGGGTTTGCTGCCATTCTTTAAAATCCAGCGCGCCACCGCGATGCGATAACCAACGCATAATCACCCGATTTTTGCCAATCACCTGCTGGCGGTAAATACCGAGATTCTGCCGGGTTTTATGTGGGCCTTTGGTCACCACCAAACCCCAGGTAATCAGCGGCGCGGCATCTTCCGGCCAGCAGTGTTGGATTGGGTATTGGCTCAGATCAATATCATCGCTTTCAATCACCTGCTGCTGACACGGCGCGTTTTTGATCACTTTCGGGCCCATATTCAGCACCTGCCGGAAAATCGGTAATTTATCCCAGGCGTCTTTCATCCCCTTAGGCGGCTCCGGCTCTTTCAGAAATGCCAGTAACTTACCGACTTCTCTTAATGCATCCACCGAATCCTCGCCCATGCCCAACGCCACCCGTTTTGGCGTGCCAAATAAATTGGCTAAAACAGGCACTTTGCTGCCTTTAGGATTCTCAAACAAAATCGCCGGCCCACCAGTACGCAACACCCGATCACAGATCTCGGTCATCTCCAGATACGGATCCACCTCAGTGGTGATGCGTTTCAGTTCGCCCTGTTTTTCCAGGCCATTGATAAAGTCGCGTAGGTCGGTGTATTTCATGGTGTTAAAGTTATTATTGAGGATTAACGTAGCTTAGCAGTTTCAATGGTTACTTTGACTAAAGAGATCACATCATTTTGTCGTCGGATGGCAATTTCAACTAACCATCATTAGGGAGAGCGATTTGAACGTTATAAAAAGAAGAATAAACCAAATGGGTCAAACACAATTGGAACTGCTTTTACAATTCATCAGCCAAAACTGGCTGATACAAATTTTCCTGGATCCCGTTATACGCTGACGAGTAGCGGCTTTTTGTCAGGATTAGAAACTTACCTGTCTGATTCGTGGCATCCATGCCACTCACCCTGTGGGCGCCTCCGGCGTCCAAATTTGTTCCAGACAAATTTGTGAGCTCAGCGAGTTTGGTAAGTTTTCCTGACAAAAAACGCAACGCAGTGAAGCCGCAGGCCAGCGTATCGGGTGCCCTTTTCTTTGGTTCGTTTAATTTGATTCGAGGCATCCAGGCCTCTCACCCTGCGGGCGCTTTCCGCATCCAAATTCATTCCTGATGAATTTGTGGGCAAGCAAAAGAAATGAACGCCCCGCGGCAGCGTTCCAAATCAGGATTTACCGCCGATACTGGATTATGGATTCCCGCATGCGCAGGAATGACGAGCGTTTTGTTGGTTTCCGCAAGCTCAACGCCAAACTACAAAAACCTGAACAACTTATTGTACAAGTCATCACACACATTTATACTTGTACAACAAATAGTACAAAGGTGCTGAGATGAAAATTATTTCTTTTTCTGAAGCCAGAAACAGCTTAAAAGCGGTGCTAGATGGCGTCGTCAACGATGCCGATGCAACGGTCATTACCCGCCGTGATGCCAAAAATGCAGTGGTCATGTCACAGGATTATTACGACAGTTTGATGGAAACCGTACATTTATTGCGTTCGCCTGAAAACGTTAAACATCTGAACAAATCGATTGCCCAGTTCAATGCTGGCAAAGTTCAACAGCGAGTGTTGATTGATGACTAAACGGCTTTTGTCATGGACCGACGAAGCCTGGAAAGACTATCTCTACTGGCAAAGTCAGGATAAAAAAACACTGCGCCGGATTAATAAGTTGATAGCTGAGACTTCTCGCAGTCCGTTTACGGGGATTGGCAAACCAGAAGCGTTAAAAGAAAACCTGTCTGGTTTTTGGTCACGACGGATTGATGACACTAACCGGCTGGTTTATGCCGTTGATGATGTGGCTATCACCATTATTTCCTGCCGATATCATTATTAAACTTTTAGTAGATTGGGCTGAGATACAAAGCCCAAAATCTAAAAAGTTAAACACGTACAAAACCACCTTAATTTAATTCTACGAGAAGTTTATCAATAACAAACTTCCTCAGATCCCGTTATACGCTGACGAGTAGCGGCTTTTTGTCAGGATTAGAAACTTACCTGTCTGATTCGTGGCATCCATGCCCCTCACCCTGCGGGCGCTTTCAGCGTCCAAATTCATTCCTGATGAATTTGTGGGCAAGCAAAAGAAATGAACGCCCCGCGGCAGCGTTTCAAATCAGGATTTACCGCCGATGCTGGATTATGGATTCCCGCATGCGCGGGAATGACAACATTTTGTTGGGTTTCGCAAGCTAAGCACCAACCTACCCTTGAAATAGACGTTTGATCTATCACCTTGCGTTTTCACGCAGCCAACCCAATGTATAAAGAGTATGCTTAAATAAAGCTGTGAAGTCAGTCAGTTGGAGGTTGTTATGGCTGGAGGATGGTCCCGTGACGGGGCAGTACAAGATCAAATCGATGCCAGTGTTGAAGACGCCATTAGTCAGGCGCGTTCACGCTTGCCCAAAGGCCAAAGCCTGACCCATTGTGAGGAATGCGATAAACCAATCCCACAGGCCAGGCGAGAGGCGATTCCTGGCGTACGCTTATGCGTGAAGTGTCAAGAGATTATCGATAAAGAAAACAAAAACGCTGGCCTGTTTAACCGCCGTGGCAGTAAGGATAGTCAGCTGCGTTAAATGCAATCGCTGTTTGCAAAATCACCTTAGGGGCACTTTTGTGCCCTTTTGGCTTTCTGATAAACCTGAATACTTAAAAGCCAACCTTTATTGGCGCCACTGGATTCATTTTGTTTTAACAGTTACAGTTCGAGAGCATTTTATTTGCCGCAGATTGCGGGTTGCAAAATTCGCCTGAGTGTTTATCGGACCACCATAATAAAGAGAGAGAATATGAAAAAATTATTAGTGATGTTGCCATTTATTCTAAGCGCGCCGCTGGCGCTGGCGATTGATAGCCAGGATGAAGAAAACTATAAACAGAACTACAGCGAACAATTAAAGCCGATAGTGATTAAAAAGTTGAGTACTGACAGACCGGAAATGACTGCTCAGGCGCTTAGAGCCGAAACCGAAGCCTACGTTACCAAAATGGCCGGCTGCCAATTAAAAGGTCTCGCCGACTTCCCTGAAGAATATCGGGAACAAGCCATTATGCCGGTCGCTCAGGGCGCCGATATCGCAGAAACCACGCAGGCATTAAATCAGCAAATGATGGCCGATATCGAAGCGGGTAAGCTTAATAAAGATCAGGCGATGATTATGATCGGCAATGCACAAGAAACCGTGCAAATGTGCCTTAATTCATAATTAACACGCGCTGATATTTATAAAAAAAGGGCCTTTCGGCCCTTTTTTGTTTAAGCAGCAATCCCTGAATGTCGGAGCAACGCATCAATCTGCGGTTCGCGGCCACGAAATTCGATAAACAATTCCATTGGCTCACGGCTACCGCCCTGCTCCAGAATCGCTTCCAGAAATTCCAAACCGGTTTGCCGGTCGAAAATGCCTTTTTCTTCAAACTTGGAAAAGGCATCAGCCGACAATACTTCGGCCCATTTGTAGCTGTAATAACCTGCGGCATAACCACCCGCAAATATGTGCGCGAAACTATGGGCAAAACGATTGAATTTAGGTGGTTTGACCACTGATACTTCATCGCGGACTTGCTCGAGAATTTTATCGACCTGATTGGCTTCATCTGGCTGAAATTCCAAATGCAGGCGGAAATCAAATAACGAGAATTCCAGCTGGCGCAACATCGTCATCGCTGACTGAAAATTACGCGCGGCGATCATTTTTTCGTAAAGATCATCGGGCAATTTTTCGCCGGTTTGGTAATGACCAGAGATCAAATCCAGCGCTTCCCGCTCCCAGCACCAGTTTTCCATAAACTGACTGGGCAATTCGACGGCATCCCAGGCCACACCATTAATACCCGATACACCGGCTGCATCAATTTTAGTCAGCATATGGTGCAGACCATGGCCAAATTCATGGAACAAGGTGGTAACTTCATCATGGGTAAACAGCGCAGGTTTATCGCCAACTGGTTCTGAGAAATTACAGGTCAGAAAGGCCACCGGGATTTGAATGCCATCGCGGGTTTTACGACGCACTTTGCATTCATCCATCCAGGCGCCGCCGCGTTTGTGCTGACGGGCATACATATCTAAATAGAATTGGGCGCGGACGTTGCCATCATCACCGACGATTTCAAAAAAGCGCACATCGGGATGCCAGACATCGACATCTTTGTTTTCCCGGATATCGAGGCCATACAGACGATTAACGACGGCAAACAGACCATTCACAACTTTATCTTGCGGGAAATAAGGCTTCAGTTCTTCCTGTGAAATTGAATAACGCTGCTGGCGCAGTTTCTCAGCGAAATAAGTCACATCCCAGGCTTCAAGACTTGCCAGTCCAGATTCCTGTTTGGCGTATGCGCATAATTCGGCGTATTCCTTTTCAGCAATCGGCTTGCTGCGCGCGGCCAAATCACTCAAGAAATCCAACACCTGCTGCGGCGTTTTTGCCATTTTGGTCGCCAAAGAACGTTCAGCATGGTTGGCAAAACCTAACAACTGCGCCAGTTCATGACGCAGTTGCAAAATATCTTTCATCACCTCAGTGTTATCCCACTGACCGGCATGCGGGCCTTGGTCCGAAGCTTTGGTCGCAAAAGCGGTATACATTTCCTCGCGAAACTCGCGGTTATCAGCATAGCTCATCACCGGCATATACGACGGGAAATCCAGTGTAAATAACCAACCATCCAAACCTTCGCGTTTGGCCATTTGCTCGACCATACCGATAGTGGATGGTGGCAAGCCAGACAACATGCTTTCGTCGGTAATATGCTTTTTCCAGGCATGGGTGGCGTCGAGCAGGTTTTCTTCAAACTTGGCGCACCGCTCGGTCATTTGTTGTGACAATTCTTTAAACCGCTGGCGGTCGGCAGTGCTTAATTCAACCCCCGACAGCCGGAAATCACGGACTGCATTATCGACAACTTTTTTCTGAGCAGTAACGAGCTGATTATATTCGGGGCTTTGCTGCAGCGTTTTATAAGCTTTATATAAATCTTCATTTTGGCCTAATTCAGTGCCAAAATCACTAAGTTTGGGCAGGCAAGCGTTATAGGCTTTACGCAGTTCTTCAGAATTCATTACTGAATTTAAATGACTGACCGGCGACCAGACTTTGTCGATCAATACATCCAGTTCTTCCATGGGCTCAACCAGCGTTTGCCAGGTCGGCTGTTGCAAATCCGCCAGCGTATCATTAACGATTTGCCTGGCCTGAGCTAAGGCATAATCCACCGCAGGTTCAACGTGTTCCGCCTTGATCTTCGAAAAAGGCGGTAAAAATTGGTGATCTAATAATGGGTTACTCATAGCCATTTAATTCCTGTAATTAGTCATAATGCCGGTGATAACCGGTTGCTGCGTCATATTTCTGCAACCAAAAAGTCACATCGCTGCAATAGTCTTTCGTTAGTGTGCGCTCAAGTTAAAAATAGGGGCGTATTATGCAAACACAAGTAAGTCCGAAACGAAAACTGAAAGTTCGCAGCATCTGGATTTCAGACATTCATTTAGGTTTTAGAGGTTGTAGCGCCGAGTTGTTGCTAGACTTCCTGCATCATACCGAATGCGAGTATTTATATCTGGTCGGCGATATTATCGACGTTTGGGAAATGAAAAAACGCATGTACTGGCCGCAAGAACATAATAACGTTATCCGCACTTTGCTCGGTAAGGCCAAACACAATACCAAGGTGGTTTATATTCCGGGTAATCATGATGAAGTGTTTCGTGATTACGACGGCATGGTGTTTGGTAATGTCGAAATCAAACATGAAACCATTCACACCACCGCCGATAATCGCAAACTTTTAATACTGCATGGCGATGAATTTGACAGCGTTGTGAAGATTTCGCCGATGCTGGCGAAAATTGGCAGCCGCTTATATGAGTTTTTGCTGCGTGCCAATCGATATGTCAATTGGATGCGTCGGAAAATGGGTTTCTCTTACTGGTCCTTGGCAGCGTTTTTAAAACACAAAGTTAAAAATGCAGTGCAATACATCAGTAATTTTGAAGAAGCCGTTGCCCACGAAGCAGCACGCCAATCCGTTGATGGTGTGGTTTGCGGCCATATTCACCGCGCGGAAATTACCCAGTTACATGGCATTGATTACTACAACTGTGGCGACTGGGTAGAAAGCTGCACGGCATTGGTTGAACATCCGGATGGTCAAATGGAAATTCTGACCTGGACCGAAATGGTCGCAGAAAGCAACGCCATCGCCCAGGCTGCTTGATGAAAATAGTCATTGTCACTGATGCCTGGGAGCCGCAGGTCAACGGGGTTGTAAGAACGCTGGGCAAAACCCGTGATTATTTACAAAGCTTCGGTCATGAAGTCTGCATGGTGACACCCCAGGATTTTAAGACCGTACCCTGTCCGTCCTATCCTAGCATTCGCTTGGCTTTGTTTCCCTATCGCGTCATTAAACGACTCATGGGCGAATTCAATGCCAATGCGGTGCATATTGCCACTGAAGGTCCGCTCGGTCAGGCTGCCCGGCGCTGGTGTTTACGTCACAACATTCAATTTACAACCTCTTATCATACTCAGTTTCCTGAATACTTAAGACTGCGGGCGCCGATTCCGCTTAGCTGGAGTTATGCTTTTTTAAGACGCTTTCATAAACCGGCGGTGCACACATTGGTGCCAACTGTCTCCCAACAACAGCGTCTGAACGAACACGGTTTTCAGGGCGTAGATGTCTGGGGTCGCGGTGTCGATACCGCAATTTTTAAAGCCGATAATCCGGTTGCGCTGGATTTACCCAGACCTATTTTTGTCAATATGGGCCGAGTTGCTGTTGAGAAAAATATTGAAGCTTTTCTGGACCTGGATTTGCCCGGCAGCAAACTGGTGATTGGTGATGGCCCCGATCTAACGATGTTGCAAAAGCGTTATCCGCAAGTGACTTTTGCCGGCGCCAAATTTGGCGAAGAACTGGCCAGTTGGCTGGCTGCCTGTGATGTATTTGTGTTCCCCAGCAAAACAGATACCTTTGGACTGGTGATTTTAGAAGCCATGGCTTGTGGTTTACCGGTAGCAGCTTATCCGGTTACCGGGCCGCAGGATATCATCGAAAATGGCAGCACTGGCATTATTGATAACGATTTACAAAATGCCGCACAACAGGCTTTAGCACTGAACAAAGCCGATTGCATCCATTTTGCCAGCCTTAATAGCTGGACAGCGTGCAGCCGGGTGTTTGAATCGATGATGATTGATAATTCGCCGCAAACGACAGGCACTGTGGCCACTAGCTCCCCTGTCTAATTAAAGTACATCGTTGTAATTACGCCACATTAGCGCCTCGCTTATGACTTCAATACCACAGATAACTTGATCGCCTTTGAGTCCGCGTGAGATTATTTGCCGAACTGTGCACTTTTCAGGGATCGGCCTTATGACATTTTTTAATTCCTCGCGCGATTTGGCAATGATTGCCATGCTGGCTTTATTAAGTGGCTGCGCCAGCTCCTACGATAATCCACAGGATCCTTACGAAGGTTATAATCGTGCGATGTATACATTTAATGACACGCTGGATAAAGCGGTTATTAAACCGGTGGCACAAGGCTATGACTTTGTCGTACCTGAACCAATCAGCTGGGGTGTCAGTAATTTCTTCAGCAACCTGAATGAAATTACGGTGATCATTAACGATTTATTACAAGGTAAATTCGAACAAGCCGCGCATGATGCTGGCCGCTTTGGCCTGAACAGCACCGTCGGTGTATTCGGTATTTTTGATGTTGCCGGTCATGCTGGTTACAAGAAAAATAACGAAGATTTCGGTCAGACGTTAGGTGTCTGGGGTGCAGAACCCGGTGCGTATGTTGTTTTGCCACTGTTTGGTCCCCGCACAGTGCGTGACAGCTTTGGCCTGGTTGGTGATATGTTTACTGATCCGGTCATGTATGTTGAAGGTGATGACGCACGGCTGGCATTGGCGGGGACCCGTCTGATTGACATGCGCGCCAACTTGCTGAAAGCCGGTAAGGTATTGTCAGAAGCGACTGATGATGAGTACGCCTATGTACGGGATGCTTATCTGCAACGCCGTCAGTATCTGGTGTATGACGGCAACCCGCCTAATGCCGATGACAGTAATAAAGATTTTGATCTGTTTGATGATATGCAATAAATGTCATCAGATTGCTAAAAAAACCGGACCTCGTCCGGTTTTTTTATGTTTAAAAAGTGCTGCTGACTATTCGGTAATAGTCCTATTCACTAGTGCTCAGGTATACTGAGCACTTTAACTTTAAGCAGATAAATTGCCCCGCAAATGACACTTGATGTTGACAAATTAACCTCGCTGGCCATTGCCGTCATTGATACTGAAATCAGTGCAGTGCAAGCGTTGCGTTCACGGATCGATGCCACGTTTGTTAAAGCCTGCGATTACTTATTAACTTGCCAGGGTCGTATCGTCGTTATCGGCATGGGTAAATCGGGCCATATCGCAGGCAAACTGGCCGCAACTTTGGCCAGCACCGGCAGTCCGGCATTTTTTGTGCATCCTGGCGAAGCCAGTCATGGCGATTTGGGTATGATCACCCGACAGGATGTGGTGATTGCCCTTTCCAATTCTGGTGAAACCAGCGAAATTCTGACTATTTTGCCGCTGATAAAACGTCTTGGCATTCCCCTTATTGCCCTGACCGGCCGGCCACATTCAACCTTGGCGGAGTGTGCCAGTGCTCATTTGGATGTCAGTGTCGAAAAAGAAGCCTGCCCTTTGGGCCTCGCGCCAACGTCCAGTACCACCGCGACTTTGGTCATGGGCGATGCTTTGGCTATTGCTTTGCTTGAAGCGCGCGGTTTTACCGCCGAAGATTTTGCCTTATCGCATCCGGGCGGCAATTTAGGACGGCGGTTATTGCTGCATGTCAGCGACATTATGCATAAAGGTGCAGCGATACCGCAGATCCATCACAATGCCCTGCTCGGTGATGCATTGATCGAAATGAGTAATAAAAGTCTGGGAATGACCGCGGTGGTCAATGATGCCGGCGAGCTGACCGGTATTTTTACCGATGGTGATTTACGCCGCGTCTTGGCACAAACAGTTGATATTCGCACTGCCAAATTACACGATCATATGACCCGTAATTGTAAAACCGGCCGCCCGGAAATGCTTGCCGCCGAGGCGCTGGCATTAATGGACCAACACAAAATCAACGCCCTGCTCATTATCAATCAACAGCAACAACTGGTCGGTGCGATCAATATGCATGATTTGCTGCGCGCCGGTGTTGTTTAAACAGGAATCCCCATGCAAGACATATTGGCCCGTGCCAAACAAATAAAACTACTGATATTTGATGTTGACGGTGTCCTGACCGATGGCCGCATCATTATTAGCGACGATGGCCAGGAATATAAGGCGTTTCACTCGCGTGACGGTCATGGCATGAAACTGCTCCAATATACCGGAGTCGAAATAGCCATTATCACTGGCCGCACGTCAAAAACCGTTGAGCACCGCATGAATGGCTTAGGTATTAAGCATGTCTATCAAGGTCAGCGCATTAAATTACCGGCCTATGAAGAACTGCTGCACACATTAGATGTACAACCTGAGCAATGTGCTTATGTTGGCGATGATTGGGTGGATTTGGCGATTATGAGCCGCGTCGGTCTTGCGATTGCCGTGCAAGATGCCGATACCCGGGTCAAACAACATGCTCATTGGATCACCCCCTCACGCGGCGGCAAAGGGGCGGCTCGCGAGGTCTGTGAACTCATTATGGAAGCGCAAGGCAGCTTACAGGATCAATTTGAACGCCATTTTTAACTTGTCATGGCCACTGCGGCTGATTTTAGTAGCGGCAACTGTACTGACTTTGTGGCTGTTATTTGACAATGACCAGGCGCCACAACAGTCTGGTGATGAATTAGTTGAACGCAGCAGTGACTACGGCATGACCGATTTCACCATGACCGTTATGGATATCAATGGTCAGCCGCAACGTATTATTAAAGGCAGCGAAGCATCGCATTATCCTGATGGTGATCGTACAGAGATTATCAATCCCGACGCGCTGCATATCGCCGTCGATAATGACGACTGGATCATGCAGGCTGATCGGGCTGATACCAGTGGTAAAGCAGAACACATTGTGCTGACCGGCAATGTTATTATCACCAATAAAGATCAGCCGGACATCCAGTTACTGACCGAGTTGTTAAACCTCGACACCGTTAACAACACGGCTTACACCGACCGGCCGGTATTAATGCGCTCGCCTAATGGCGATACCCATTCAGTGGGTTTCCATGCGGCGTTGCAAGAAGAAACTATAAACCTGCACTCCAGAGTACGAGGACAATATGATGCGCCTGCTGCAAACTAGTCTGCTGTTATTTTGGCTGCCCATGTCGGCCTGGGCGCTACCAAGTGATCGCGAAGAACCGATTAATATCGAAGCTGACCATGCGCAGATGGATGACGCTTCAGGGGTCGCGCAATACAAAGGTGATGCGATTTTGACTCAGGGGACTTTGCGTATTGAAGGCGACATCATCACCTTTTATTATGATGAAAATAAACAACTGAAAAAAGCCGTTGCCGAAGGCAAGCTGGCCACCTATAAACAAGTCCACAAACCCGGTGAAGCACCGGTTCGCGCCAAGGCCTTGCGCATGGATTATATGGCTGCTGATGAAAAAATCTTTTTGATTGGCCAGGGTTATGTCTGGCAAAACGGCGATGAATTCAAAGGCAATCGGATTGAATACGATATCGCCAAAGATGTGGTATTTGCCAACTCCGGCCCGGTGGAAATTGATGGCGAAACCCAGACCAGTGGCCGTGTGCATGTCACCATTCAACCGCCCGGTCAGCGCGAAAAAAATAAACCACAAGCCAATCAGCCAGCATCGACGACTGTTGAGCCGATTGCCGCCCCCACTCAAACCAGTGATACCGAATACCCCACCGGTTTGATTACAACAGCATTGAATGTCCGTACCGGCCCTGGCGTGCGATACGAAAAACTGTCGACCTTTGCTGCCAATACTGAAGTCTTGATTCTGACCCGACAAAATGAATGGGCACAGGTAAAAGGTCTGGTTAATAATGAATCAGTGATTGGTTGGGTTAATCAACGCTATATCAAAGAAAACTAAGCCCGCTGTCTATGAGTACACTCTATGCACAGCAGATTGCCAAGCGTTTCGGCGACAGGCAAGTCGTAAAAAACATCTCACTGGAAGTCAGCAGCGGTGAAATTGTTGGCCTGCTCGGCCCCAATGGCGCCGGCAAAACCACCAGTTTTTATATGATTGTTGGATTGGTTCCGGTCGATCAGGGCCATATTTTTCTGGACCAGCAAGAATTAACCCATGACCCGATTCATCAGCGGGCGCAACTTGGTATTGGCTATTTACCGCAGGAAGCGTCCGTCTTTCGTAAACTCAGCGTCGAAGACAATCTGAAAGCGATTATCGAAACCCGAAAAGAGCTCAGTGCCGAAGCCCAGGATGATTTATTGGAACGGTTGCTTGATGATTTTCATATCAGTCATATTCGTCGTTCTCTAGGTATGGCTTTGTCTGGCGGTGAACGCCGCCGCGTCGAAATCGCCCGTGCTCTGGCGATGCAGCCCCAATTTATTTTGCTGGATGAACCATTTGCCGGTGTCGACCCAATTTCAGTTTTGGATATTCAAGGCATTATTAAAGAACTGGCCGATCGTGGCATTGGCATTCTGATAACCGACCATAATGTTCGGGAAACCCTCAGTGTTTGCCAGCGTGCGTATATCTTTAACGAAGGCGAAGTGATTGCTCTCGGCACACCCGAACAAATTCTCCAAGACCAAAAAGTGCTGAACGTTTATCTGGGACGCGAATTTAGGCTTTAAATAGCAAAATTGTTGGCCAGTTAAGATGCAGTAAAGATGTCAGTATGTATGCCTCACTTCCCGCAATATTTGTTGTTTACGCTATTGTTATTCAGCAACAGCATTCGTGCCGAAACGCAGCAATTATTTATCGATAATAGCTGGTGGCGCTGGCTGGTGCTTGGTTTAATCATTTTGGCAATCTTTTTGCTGTTGGGCCTTAGCCTGAAACACCGTCATGCCAAACAACTCAGTAACTGGTGCAGCAAAAAACGGCGGAGCTTGAAGGCGATCACCAGCGTCGCGAAGCATTGGAATTACACGCCAAACGCGAAAGTGACCGTTTGCAAACCCTATTGGATAATACACTGGAAAGCGTTATTACCATTGATGCCGCAGGCAATATTCAGCATTTTAATCATGCCTCAACCCAGCGCTATGGTTATCACCCAGAAGAAATTATCGGCCACAACATCACCCAACCGATGCCCGCTAAATAACGGCCGGCGGGGCTATCCGCAAAGTCCTGTATATCGAAGATAACCCGGCCAATATTAAATTAATGCAGGCTTATTTCCGCCAGCAACCGCAGTTTGCGCTAAATAGCTGCAAAATGGCCGAAACGGGATTGCAGGTGATTCAATCGCTGCAACCGGATCTGATTTTGATGGATATCAACTTGCCCGGTATCAGTGGTCTGAAAGCCACCCGACAAATTCGCTAGCTACCGGATATGCAAAATATTCCCATTATTGCCATCACCGCTGCCGCGATGCCTTATCAGCAGCAGCGCGCCAGCGACTTATTTAATGCCTATTTAACCAAGCCACTGGACTTTACTGAGCTCGATAAACAGCTCAGCCAGCTCAGTTAATTATTCCGTGGCTAGCGGTGGATGGCCGGGCAAATCCGGCATCAATAATCGCGGCTCGATCATGGTGCCATTGAGGCTGATACCCAAATGCAAATGGGGCCCGGTAACACGCCCGGTAGCACCGACCGTGCCGATCCGGCTGCCCTGACTGACCTTGTCACCCGGCTGGACGTTTATCTCATCTAAATGGCAATAAACGCTGACAAGGCCCTGCCCGTGATCGATAAAAATGGTCTTGCCGTTAAAAAAATAATCACCGGTATCAGCAACTTTGCCATCAGCCGGTGCCATGATCAGCGTGCCGGTTTTGGCGGCAATATCAATGCCGCCATGGGGTTTGCGCGGCTCACCATTAAACACCCGACGCCGGCCAAATAAGCCACTAATACGCCCCTCCACCGGCCAGACCATTTGCCAGTCTGCATTTTGGCTGTCATCAAAGTTGTTTAACACAGCCTGAATCCGCTCGGTTTCCCTGTGAATTCGTTTTAAAGATTCGGGGTCCGGGGTTACCTGGTTTTGATCTTTTATGTTGATATGCTGGGTCGGGTATTGTTTATCAGCAATATCGAATATTTGGCTGCTGCGGCTAATGCCATCATCAACGGTTATTCGCTGCACGCCCGGCTGGGCATCCAGCGGAATACCGACCAATACATACCAACGCTGCTGATACTGCGTTACCAGTACCGGTTTTTCCTGGAAAAACACTTTGGGGGCCGGTTCGTTGGCATCAACATCCAATGCAATAACCACCACGCCACCCGGCACAGCAAGCGTCTGCGGCAAAGCCATTGCCAGCAGCGGCAATACACTCAACAGCAAAAAACAGAGCGCTTTAAGCATCGTGTTTATGGGTGACCTTGCAATCCAGTTGGCCTTGATGCAAACGAATTTTCAGCGTCTGATTGACTGACACCTCGGCGCTATTGGTAATCACTGCACCATTACTGGCATCGGTGGTAATGCTGTAACCACGATCCAAAGTATTTAACGGGCTAACCGCAGATAAAGTGCGAATTTGCTGTGCCAGATATTGTCGGCAGATTTGCAACCTTCCACCCATATTTTTCTGTAGCAATTGTTTCAAGTCCTGCACACATTGCTGGCGCTGTGCTAGCTGCACACTGTGTTGCTGCAAAATGCGGTGCCAGGCAGTTTGTAACTGGCGTTGACGCTCAACCAGTCGCTGTTTTTGCCGATCGATCTGCGCCTTGGGGTGTTGTAAACGCGCCGCTAAATAATCAGTTTGCTGTTGTCTGGCCTGCAAAAAACGCTGCATTGCCGCTTGCTGCTGACGATTTAACCGAGTCATCAACTGTTGCTGCATCCGAAGTTGTTGTTGGGGTTTAGGCAAACGCTGCTGCAAATAGCGAACATGCTTTTGTTGTTGGCTGAGCCAACCCGTCAATTGCAAATTCATGCGCTGATAAAGTTGCTGCACATGACGGCTTAACTGACTGGCATCGGGCACTGCTAATTCGGCAGCCGCCGAAGGCGTCGGCGCTCTGACATCGGCAACAAAATCCGCAATACTAAAATCAATTTCGTGACCCACAGCGCTGATTACCGGCAAACCACAGGCAAAAATCGCCCGCCCCACCCGCTCATCATTAAATGACCATAGATCTTCCAGCGAACCACCGCCCCGACCGACAATTAACACATCACATTCCTGACGCTGATCGGCCATTTTTATTGCTTCAGCAATCAGTGCTGGTGCTGTTTCGCCTTGTACCGGCACCGGATATAAAATGATTTTAATCGCTGGAAACCGACGTTTTAAGACGCTCAGAATATCGTGTACTGCCGCGCCATCAGCCGACGACACAATACCAATCGATTCTGGCAATGTTGGCAGCGGTTTTTTATGGGCGGTGTCAAACAAACCTTCCTGCCCCAAGCGCGCTTTTAACGCTTCATAAGCACGTTGCAAGGCACCGCTTCCCGCCGGTTCCATATGTTCAACGACCAGCTGAAATTCGCCGCGGCCTTCATACATCGTGACTTTGACGCGAAGCAGCACCTGCATGCCATTTTCCGGGGTAAAGCGCAGTTGCTGATTACGGCCACGAAACATCGCGCAGCGTACCTGCGCAGCGGCATCTTTTAACGTGAAGTAAATATGCCCGGAACCAGGCATCGCTAAATTAGATATTTCGCCTTCCACCCACAACAGCGGAAACGTACCATCCAGCAACAGCCGGACCTCTTTGACCAGTCGGGAGACCGGATAAATATCTTTGACGCTGCGCTGAGCTAATTTTGACTGCGGATCAGATGAGACAAGTGCTGCCATAAGTCCCCAAGTTCCTGATATAATTTGCCGATCATACTACAGGAAAATCAGGAACCCACCCCATGAGAATTGCGCAAGAAGCCCTGACATTTGATGA
>CBFHWI010000002.1:74847-93435 GCA_965659475.1 Methylophaga sp. | reverse complement strand
TCAAACAGTTTTTGGTATTGCTTGGTCAGGGCATTTTTCGGTTCAGTCAGAATTTGCACCAGCGCTGCTTCGTCAAGCTCGTTGAGCGTTGCGACCACAGGCAAACGACCAACAAATTCCGGAATCAAACCATATTGAATCAGATCTTCTGGTTCGACCACCTGTAGAGCTTCACCGTAACTTTTCTGGGTTTCAACACTTTTCACTTCGGCAGAGAAACCAATACCACCTTTATGGGTTCTGTTACGAATCACTTTATCAAGGCCTGAAAATGCGCCGCCACAGATAAACAAAATCTTGCTGGTATCGACCTGCAAAAACTCCTGTTGCGGATGTTTACGTCCACCTTGCGGTGGTACTGACGCAATAGTGCCTTCAATAAGTTTCAACAGAGCTTGTTGGACGCCTTCACCTGAAACATCGCGTGTGATAGATGGGTTATCAGACTTTTTCGAAACTTTGTCGATTTCATCAATATACACAATACCCGTTTCGGCTTTTTCGACATCGTATTCACATTTTTGCAAAAGCTTCTGAATAATATTTTCGACATCTTCACCGACATAACCGGCTTCGGTTAACGTCGTAGCATCAGCCATAGTAAACGGCACATTTAACTGGCGAGCCAGTGTTTCGGCCAGCAGGGTTTTACCACTACCAGTTGGGCCAATCAGCAGAATATTACTTTTTGACAGTTCAACATCATCAGTTTTCTGACCATGACGAAGCCGTTTATAATGGTTATAGACCGCAACGGATAAAACACGTTTAGCTTTGTCCTGGCCAATAACGTAACTATCCAGTGCCGTATTTATTTCATGCGGCGATGGCAGCTTCGATTCGGTCTGGTCAACTTTCTGCTCCTGCATTTCCTCACGGATAATGTCATTGCATAGCTCGACGCATTCATCACAGACAAATACAGATGGACCGGCAATCAGCTTTTTGACTTCATGCTGACTTTTGCCGCAAAAAGAACAGTACAGTAATTTATCGTCGTTTTTCTTGTCGTCGCTCATCGCACTACATTCCTACTTTTGTTTTCAGGCTTTATCTTCAGGACGTTTGCTCAATACGGAATCAATCAGACCATAATCAGCGGCCTGCTCTCCATTCATGAAATTATCACGATCGGTATCTTTTTCAATCTTCTTAATATCCTGACCGGTATGATGCGACATAATTCGATTCAAGCGATCACGAATATTAAGAATTTCTTTAGCATGTATATCAAAATCCGAGGCTTGCCCCTGGAAACCACCCAACGGCTGATGCACCATCATTCGTGAGTTGGGTAAAGCAAAACGTTTACCCGCCGCACCGGCAGTCAATAATAGTGCACCCATACTTGCCGCTTGACCAATGCACAACGTGCTGACATCCGGTTTAATAAATTGCATAGTGTCGTAAATCGCCAAACCCGCCGTAACAGCACCACCCGGTGAATTGATATATAAATGAATATCTTTATCGGGGTTTTCAGATTCCAAAAACAGCATCTGCGCCACCACCAGATTCGCCATATGGTCTTCCACCTGACCAACCAGGAAAATCACCCGTTCTTTTAACAGTCGTGAATAAATATCATAAGAACGCTCACCACGTGACGTTTGTTCAACGACAATCGGCACTAACGCGTTGCTGACGGGTTGGCTTTCACCGGTAAAGATATTGCTCATTAAAATTCCTGTCATTAAGCCCAAAAAATAAGCCCGTGCCCAATTTTGTTGAGCACGGGCTTCTTCATGTCAATTTCGCGGTAATATTTTATTTCGCCGCGTTCATCACTTCAGTGAATGAAGAGGTACTCTCAGTTACTTTAACATGGTCATAGATCCAATCAACCACGGCGTCTTCGACAACCATCATTTGGATTTCTGAAAGTTTGTCCTGATTTGTCATGTAGTAGTTCACCACATCTTCCGGATCTTCGTAACTAGCAGCAATCGCATCAATCGCTTCTTTGACTTTAGCGTCATCTGGTTTAATGCCATTGTCAGAAATAATCTTGCCAATCAAAAGACTTAGTTTGACGCGTTTTTCTGCGCTGTCTTTAAAGGCATCCAATTCAAATGGCAGGCCTTCAACATTAACGCCCTGTTGACGCAAATTATTTTTTGCTTGCTCCATTAAATAACGGGCTTCACGCTCAACAGGCGCTTCTGGCAAGGTAATGTCGTTGTTTTCCGCCACAGCATCCATCGCAGCACGTTTATTTTTTGCTTTTAATGTTGAGCTGAGTTCACGTTCCATATTGGCGCGAACTTCTTTTTTAAGTGCGGCAACGCCTTCTACAACACCACACAATTCAGCAAACTCTTTGTCGAGTTTTGGCAGCTTTTTCTTGGCAACTTGTTTCACGGTAACGGCAAATTCTGCCGTTTTACCACGCAGGTTTTCGGCGCGGTAATCTTCCGGGAAAGTCATGGTAATAGTGGTTTCCTGTTCAGCTTTCACACCTACCAGTTGCTGTTCGAATTCTGGCAGCATACTGCCATTGCCGATAACGACCAGGACATCTTTGCCTTTACCACCCTGGAATTCTTCGCCGTCAATGCTGCCGACGAAATCGATGGTAACGCCATCTTCTTCTTTGGCAGCGCGTTTGAGCGGCTCCCAGGTTGCCCGTTGCTCACGCAAGGTTTCAAGCATGGCATCAACATCTTCATCACCAACTTCAGCAACCGTTTTTTCCAGTTTGAGTTTATCAAGCTTAATGCTGTCAAGTTCCGGAAAGATTTCGTAGTTCAGGGTGTAAACCAACGCCGAACCTTCTTCTTTCATGCTGTCGATATTAGGTGTGCTGGCAGGATTCACTTTTTCCTGTGTGAACGCTTCACGCATGCTGTCCTGAACCAGTTGGTCAATAACTTCACGACGTGCAGCCGGACCGTGGCTTTTAGCAACCATAGTCATCGGCACTTTACCAGGACGGAAGCCTGACATTTTGACGTTCGGCCGAATCGCCACCAAACGTTGTTGCACCGCTTCTTCGATATTGGCATCTTCAACGGTCACCGTCATTTTACGGCCTAATTCGCTGACATTTTCTACAGTAACTTGCATTCTTTACCTCAAACATGGGGGATCAGAACATTGTTGGTTATTACCAGCAATTTCGAATGGTACGAGAGGAGAGACTCGAACTCTCACAGGTTGCCCTACTGGAACCTAAATCCAGCGCGTCTACCAGTTCCGCCACTCTCGCAATGCTTCTCAGATATACATTCATACCTAATCAAGTCGACTATTATAGCCAGTTAAACTAGGCAACACTAGCCTTGCAGCTTCAAAAACGTTAATCGCATATTCGCATGCTGACAAAATTGCTGAAAAGCCATCAGGTCGGTTTGCTCAATTGCCCATCGTGTCGCATTTTGATCTGCCGGAAATAAACCAATGACCTTACCGACAACAATCGCCGGCATCATGAGATACGGCGGTTTAGCAATATAAGTTAGGCATTATGTGTATCGCAAAGCCGGCTAAGTTGCCAGGCTCACTGGGCATTTTGATGGTCAGTTCGGTTGGTTTTATCAAGCTGTTTAGCGTTGTCGCTGAGCCATAGCTGGAGTTTCTCATCCTGCCAGGAAACTGTGCCACTCACTTTTCACTGCCGATTGTAGTCAATACTTGGGCATTTTCAGCAAGCGGCCGGTTAATGCCACATTACCCAAGAACACGCGGGTAACATCTAACGCTAACGTATCCTGGCTGCTGACAACATTAGTCACTTCGGCAACGATATTGGAAAATACCGGTATCTTGTCTTCGCTTAGTTGCAAAATAAAAAGCGTTGAAGGGCTTCTGCTTGCCTGGCCGTGCTTATCCTTTTGTTATTATTGTTTAGGTTGATTGGCAATACCATGCGGCACATGGCCAGTTGCTACATGGGCTTTAGCTGATTCGCAGTGTTGTTCTTGATCGTCAAAAAAGATGTCGGCGCCAAAGGACTTTAAAAACGGTCCTTTTTCCATGCCCCCCAGAAAAATGGCTTCATCGATACGAATGCCCCAGTCACGCAACGTGCGAATAACGCGCTCATGGGCTGGCGCCGATCGGGCAGTCACCAAAGCGGTACGAATTGGCGCTTGATTTTCCGGGTACTCGGTTTGAATACGGTTTAAAGCTAATAAGAAATCTTTAAATGGGCCGCCAGATAATGGTTCCCGGGCGGTTTTCTGTTCATTTTGAGTAAAAGCTTCCAAACCACGTTCTTTAAAAATTCGCTCTGATTCATCTGAAAACAACACGGCATCACCATCGAAAGCAATCCGCAGCTCTTCAAATTCAGAGTTATTGCCCACATTCGACGGAAAAATGGTCGCTGCGGCAATACCCGCATCAAGTGCCATGCGGACATCTTCCGGACTGGTTGACAAAAACAGACTGGCGCTGAATGGTGCGACATATCGGTACGGACTACTGCCTGAGGTAAATACCGCCCGACTAATCTTTAACGCATGATGCTGAATAGAATTAAACACCCGCAGGCCGGTATCAGCACTGTTACGTGACAACAAAATGATTTCGACCCGCGGTGTTTTCGGGTTGTTGTCATTAAGCGCGAGCAGCTTGCGTACCAGATTAAAAGCGCCGCCAGGTTGCAATGGCACATCTTCATGGGCAATTTGATACTGACAATAGGCTTCTGTGCCCTCTTGCTCGTATATTTGATGGCTTTCGTCAAGATCAAATAATGCCCGTGATGAAATTGCCACCACCAAAGGTTTAGTCGCATCGCTCACTGATATGTCTCCGACGCAGATTTTCCATTATGTCTGGCGACATTCAACACCGATTGCCAACTTTTTTTCAATGGCGCTTCCGGGAAAGCCGCTTGGTTGAATATTTGTCCAAGATCAGCTTCCAGTGTACTCAAAAGAGAAACATTGTCAGGCTTACCCTTGGGGAAATTACATTCACCAGTAAACACCAAGTAGGTATATATCGGGATTTTCGGCGCCAGCAATGACAATGATTGTTGTACATGCTGTAAATGCAGTAAAGGGTTAGCAAACTTATAGCTACGACCATTGACCAGTTGCGTCCACAGATCAATTTTGTCAGCACCATATAAATGGCCACTTAACGAAAAATGATGCAGAATCAATAAGCCTTGTTTAAGAAATATCAGGTGTTCAATTTCTAACAGCCCCCCCATCCCATCGGGAATTACCAATTGCTTGGCTTCAGACAATCGGTAAGGTTTAATGATTTTTTGAATCTGGTAATCGGCACTTCGCCTGCGGCTTTTTAACCTTAGCAACAACCAACCAATAAATATGAGCAACAACACACCCAGTGTGATGCTTTCAACAAGCAATGAATCCAGCAAAAAACAATCTCCTTAAATCATCAGCAATTATACTTTTTTTAATGCTGACTGTGACGCACTGATAACAATGACCTGCGATATTTTTAATGCCAACCATTGGCAGGATGGGGATGAATCAATACCTCAGCCGCAGAAAAATGTGTCTGTAAATCCTGTTCAACCTGCTGACAAATTACACTGGCCTGCCGCAAGCTCAAATCACCATCTAATTCCAGATGCAGCTGGATAAATATCTGTAACCCTGACTGGCGGGTACGCAAATCATGCAACCCCCGTACTTCAGTATGTTTTAAAACCAACCCCTGTATTTGTTGTCTTTGCTCGACCGGTAATTCATGATCCATCAACAAATTGATGGCGTCACGCATAATCTGCCAAGCACTGTGCATAATATAAACAGCTATCGCTATTGCCATCAAAGCATCGACACGATGCCAGCCCGCGGCAGTCATGACAATGGCAACGATGACGCTGATATTGATTAAAAAGTCTGTTTTATAATGCAGGGCATCGGCACTGATGGCTGTTGAACCGGTTTTGTTGATGACATGACGCTGAACAAGCAATAACAAACCAGTCATGACAATGGCAAACAACATAACGCCAATACTGCTGCCGACAGCATCGGTCAGTGGTTGCGGTGTGATTAAACGCTGAACCGCCTGGTACAGCAAAAACAGCGCCGATAATGAGACAAATAAAGCTTGCCAGAGACCGGCCAGTGGTTCTGCCTTACCATGACCAAAGCGGTGTTCTTTATCTGCGGGCTGCAAGGCATGGTAAACCGCAAACAAAGTAACCAGCGAGGCCAGTAAATCCAAACTGGAATCGGTTAACGTCGCCAGCATGCTGACTGCGTCTGATTGCCACCAGGCCCAGCCTTTAGCCAAAATCAAACTGACAGCCGTTGCCACGGAAGCATATGTCGCAAGCCGCATTAACCTTGCTGAACTTTGTTGAGTGCCTGTCATCTTGTCAGTATAGTGCCAGAAAGTTGCCTGCAGAAAATGAACATTTTATCGGCGCCCTGCTATCTCTGTATTTAGGATAAATCATGACTATTGCCCATGTTGCCAGCACCGCCTTTACCGATCAGCGTCCGGGAACCTCTGGATTGCGTAAAAAAGTCCGGCAGGTGCAAACACCACATTATTTAGAGAATTTTATTCAGGCGATGCTGGAGGCAGTGGGCGATGTTCGCGGCCAAACTATCGTGGTCGGCGGTGATGGGCGTTTTTATAACGAAACGGCTATCCAGATCATTGTCAAAATGGCTGCAGCGCATGGCGTTGGTAAACTGATTATCGGTCAGCAAGGGCTATTATCGACTCCCGCGGCGTCTTGTGTGATTCGTAAAACCCAAAGTTTTGGCGGCATTGTTTTATCCGCCAGCCACAATCCAGCAGGCCCGGATGGCGACTTTGGTATTAAGTTTAATATTGCCAATGGCGGCCCAGCACCGGAAAAAATCACCGAAGCCATTTTTCAGCGAAGTCAGGCAATCAGCGAATATCAAATTATTGAAGCGGCAGATATTGATTTAACGCAGATTGGCCAGCAAAAACTCGGTGATTTGCAAATAGAGATTATCGATCCGGTCACCGATTATGCTGATCTGATGGCAGATATTTTTGATTTCCCGGCCATACGTGCCCTGCTTTGTAATGGTCACTTTCGAATGCGCTTTGATGCCATGCATGCCATTACCGGCCCCTACGCGAAAGAAATTCTGGAAAAACGGCTTGGCGCGGCGCCGGGTACGGTGATTAATGGTATTCCGCAGACAGATTTCGCCGGTGGTCACCCCGATCCCAACCTGACTTATGCTGACGAGCTGGTAGCGATTATGTTTGCTGACGATGCGCCGGATTTTGGCGCCGCATCGGATGGTGATGGCGATCGTAATATGATTTTGGGCAAACAGTTTTTTGTTACCCCCTCTGACAGTCTGGCAATGATTGCCGCCAATGCTGAGTTGATTCCGGCTTATCAAAAAGGACTGACTGGTATTGCCCGTTCAATGCCGACTAGCCAAGCCGCAGATCGGGTTGCTGAAGCAATGAATATTCCGTTACATGAAACGCCCACCGGCTGGAAATTTTTCGGCAATTTACTTGATGCCGGCATGGCGACCTTGTGTGGTGAAGAAAGCTTCGGCACCGGTTCTGATCATATACGTGAAAAAGACGGCTTATGGGCGGTGCTCTGCTGGTTAAATATTCTGGCGGCAAGACAACAGTCGGTGGCAGCCATTGCTGAACAACACTGGCAAAAATACGGTCGTAATTATTACACCCGTCATGATTACGAAGCGGTGCCTGCTGATAAAGCTGAGCTGCTGGTAAAACAACTTCATGAAAAAATACATAAACTGCCGGGGAAAATTTTCGGCGATCGTACCGTACGTTTTGCCGATGACTTCAGCTACCGCGATCCGGTTGATAACAGTTTTGTCGAGCATCAAGGCCTTCGTATTGGTTTTGATGACGGCGCGCGGATGATTTTCCGTTTATCCGGTACCGGTACTGAAGGGGCAACGCTGCGGGTTTATATCGAAAAGTATGAAGATGCGCCGGATAAATTATTGCAAGATGCACAAACGGCTTTAACGGATTTAATTGAACTGGCTGATATGCTGGCACAAATTAAACTGCTGACCGGCCGCGACCAGCCAACTGTGATTACCTGAGGAATTATGCAACCTATTATTCTCGGCTCCAGCTCGCCTTATCGAAGCGAGTTACTCGCCAAACTTAAGCTGCCATTTTCCACGGCATCTCCTAATATTGATGAATCACCTTTAATGGGTGAATCACCCGCTCAGTTGGTGTTGCGTCTTGCCGAAAACAAAGCCCGCAAAGTCGCTGAAAGTAATTTGTCAGCGCTGGTCATTGGTTCTGACCAGGTAGCGGTGCTGGATGGTGAAATATTAGGCAAGCCCGGCACAGCTGAAAATGCCGTCAAACAACTTATGGCAGCCAGTGGCAAAACCGTTACCTTTCTAACCGGTCTGGCTTTATATAACGCTGCCAACCAGCAAATGCAGTCAATTGTCGAACCGTTTGAAGTCAATTTCAGAAGTTTGTCGGAAACGCAGATCCGCCGTTATGTCAATTTGGAACAGCCCCTTGATTGTGCCGGCAGCTTTAAATCAGAAGGTTTGGGGATAAGCTTGTTCAGCGAGCTCAGAGGCAGTGATCCCAATAGTTTGATCGGGTTGCCTCTGATTCGGCTGACAGATATGCTCGCCGCGCAGGGCGTTAATGTATTAGGCTGAATTTATTCGGCCAACTCCATTTTATCGGCATTTGATGCCGCTGCCGCCTGAGCTGCCAGATTGTTCATGGTACGAGCCATTAACTGACGAGCTGCGCGGGAACGCATGGTTTTTTTCATGCCTTCCGCCAACGCCGCATCAACTTCATGTTCAGCCAATAATTCACCCAATTCATCCAGATGCGTTTCACAACCGGTCATGATGTCATCAGCATGTTGCTGCGCATCTTTACCACTTTTACTGGTACTGAGGCGGCTTTGCATCATGCACTTATTGTAACCGGTGAGGTGGCCAGACATGGCTATCTGAGCTTCTTCAGGCATATCAGCCGGTATTTTATTGGCTTCAGCAAAGCCGATAACCGGCAGACTGAATAATAAAGCGGCGCTGATGCTGATAAAGGTTTTTTTCATTATTTTCTCCGAATATTTTTGCCATATTTATGACAGGTTTTATTTTCAAATTATCCCGCTACCGGCCGATACTATACACTTTGCGTTTTATTGTTTACCGGTATGATGTGCCGGCTCAGTATTTTTAAGGTGTTTATGTCAGCTTTGGAAGATCAGCGCTATTCGCAAATTCAGCAGTGGTTAAAAACGATTTTTACCGATCAGCCATTTACGCTGACCAGTGCGTCGAGTGATGCCAGTTTCCGGCGTTATTTCAGAGTCACCACAACCAATCACAGCTGGATTGTGATGGATGCGCCGCCTGCCCATGAAGATATTAAACCCTTTATTCATATTGGTAAGCTGCTAGCAGCGCATCTATTACCTGTCCCAGAGATTTGCCAGCAAAACTTGGAACAAGGATTTTTGTTGCTCAGCGATCTCGGCAATACCGCATTTTTGTCAGTGTTGAATCAGGATTCGGTAGAGCCTCTTTATAAACAAGCCATTGATTGCATCGTGCAAATGCAGTTAATCAGCAAACCTGCTGATTTACCGGCCTATGATGCACAGTTGCTAGGCAATGAGCTGGCTTTATTTGATCAATGGTTTTTAGGCCGGCATTTAGGCCTTGAAAAACCTGATTTTATTGATGATTTATATTCGTTTTTAATCACCGAATCACAGCAGCAACCTCAGGCATTAGTCCACCGGGATTATCATTCCCGTAATCTGATGCTGCAGTCAGATGGTTCGCCGGGCATTATTGATTTTCAGGATGCCGTTTGGGGCCCTGTCACTTATGACCTGGTGTCGTTATTACGTGATGTTTACATTAAGTGGCCACCGTCACAGGTAATCGATTTTGTAAGTTATTACCGGCAACAAGCAATTCAACACCATATTCTCGACCAATCAATCACCATGCCACAGATACAACGCTGGTTTGATTTGATAGGCCTGCAACGCCATTTGAAGATATTAGGGATCTTTTGCCGTCTTAATTATCGTGACAACAAACCTAATTATTTAAATGACTTAGCATTAACACTTAATTATATTTACGAGGTATGTTCACAGTATCCTGAATTAACAGAAGTGCTTCATTACCTGCAACAACCCACCATCAAAGACCGTATTTTATGAAAGCCATGATCCTGTCAGCTGGCCGTGGTGAGCGGTTACGGCCACTCACCGACCATACCCCCAAACCGCTGCTCAAAGCCGGCGGCAAACCGTTGATTGTGCATTTAATTGAACGGCTGGTTAGCGCTGGATTTGTGGATATCGTCATTAACTATGCGCACTTAGGCGAACAGTTTCCAGCAGCGCTGGGTGATGGTTCTTACTGGGGGGCCAAAATTAGCTATTCGCCAGAAATAAATGGTGGTCTAGAAACAGCGGGCGGCATTATCCATGCCCTTCCATTATTAGGTGATCAGCCTTTTCTGGTGATAAATGGTGATATTTGGACTGATTTTGATTTTGCTCAGATGCGAAATAAACTGGATGGCGACGCACTGTGTCATTTAGTGCTGGTACCCAATCCGCCGCAACATCCAAACGGTGATTTTCATCTTGATAATGACAACCGATTACATGTCGATGGCAGACCAAAGTTTACCTTCAGTGGCATTGCCGTTTATCGGCCTGCCCTATTTGCTGGCTTAGATGACAGCAAGCGAGCATTAAAGCCACTTCTCATTGATGCGATGCAACAAAAACGTGCAAGGGGTTTATTTCATGCTGGTAAATGGTCGGATATCGGCACGGTTGAACGGCTAGAGACACTTAACCGAGAATTAACACCTTAAGCACAAAGAAATTCCAGGAGCGCTTTTTGCGCATGCAAACGGTTTTCAGCTTCTTGCCAGACGACGCTTTGGGGACCATCAATGACATCGGCAGTGACTTCTTCATCACGATGTGCCGGCAAACAATGCATAAATATGGCATCTTTATTGGCCAGCGCCATCAATTCAGCATTGACCTGGAAACCCGTAAACGCCAGTTCACGTTTACGCTGCTCAACTTCCTGTCCCATGCTCGCCCAGACATCAGTAACAATTAAATCAGCACCATTTGCAGCTGCCTTGGGGTCGTTAAACATGTGGATCTCGGCGTTTACGGCGTCAACAATTTCCGCAAGAGGTTCATAACCTTCGGGCGTCGCAATATTGAGTTTAAAACCAAATTGCTGCGCGGCATTGATATAGGAATGACACATATTATTGCCATCACCTATCCACGCCACAGTTTTGCCTTTGATATCGCCACGCACTTCGAAATAAGTCTGCATATCAGCTAGTAACTGACAAGGATGAAATTCATCAGTCAGGGCATTAATGACTGGCACCGATGAATGTTTGGCAAAGGTTTCCACTTTGGCATGTTCAAAGGTTCGGATCATCACCGCGTCGACCATACTGGAAATGACCCGGGCGGAATCTTCGACCGGTTCACCACGACCCAACTGCGTGTCATCCGGCGACAGAAATATAGAACCACCGCCAAATTGCACCATGGCCGATTCAAACGACACCCGGGTACGGGTGGAAGATTTCTCAAAAATCATCGCCAGTACTTTATTTTTCAGTGGCTGATAATCCTCGCCACGCTGATGCATTTTTTTGAGCTCAATTGCCCGGTGGATCAGGGTATTCAGTTCAGACGGACTCAGATCCAGCAGGGTTAAAAAATGTCTCATGATCAGGCAACACTCTCAACGGCATGTTCAACCAGAAACGCGTTGACCAGCGCGCTGACTTTATCGACAATCATATCTGCTTCTTCAGCAGAAATAATCATGGGCGGTAATAAACGGATCACTTTATCGGCTGTAACATTAATCAATAAATGTTCAGCCAGTGCGGCTTTAACCATTGCGCCACAAGGCTGATTCAACTCTATACCGATCATAAAACCAGCCTGGCGAATCGCTTTGACGCCAGATTGCTTGCCGATTTTGGCCTTAAATCCAGCCAACATCCGTGGTGCCAGTGTATTTACATTTTCAATAAGCTGATCAGCTTCGATAGTTTCCAATACGGTTAATGCCACCCGCGAAGCTAGCGGGTTGCCACCAAATGTCGAACCATGATTACCGGGCTCTAAAACACCCAGTGCCGGTCCCGCAGCTAAACACGCGCCGACAGGAACACCATTACCCAACGCTTTGGCCAGGGTCATTACATCGGGCATCACATTTTCGTGATGTTGGAATGCAAACCATTTACCGGTCCGGCCAATACCCGACTGAACCTCATCGAGGATCATCAGTAGTTTACGTTGTGTACATAAGCTTCTGATTTCAGACAAATAATCAGCATCCGGCACTTTAATACCGCCTTCGCCCTGAACCGGCTCCAACATGACAGCAACGGCTTCCGGCCAATGACTAATTGCCATCCGTAAAGCATCAATATCGTTGTAAGGAACACGCACAAATCCGGGTACCAACGGGCCAAAACCAACCTGTACCTTAGGGTTACCGGTGGCGGTCAGGGTTGCCATGGTCCTGCCATGAAAACTGCCATCCATCACAATAATGACCGGCTTTTCAATGCCTTTTTGATGACCGTATTTACGCGCCAGTTTAATAGCAGCTTCGTTAGCTTCAGCGCCCGAATTACAGAAAAAAACCTGATCCATCCCAGATATAGCTGTCAGTTTATCGGCCAACTTTTGTTGCATTTCGATGCGATAGACATTGGAAGTGTGGATCAGCGTTTTCGCCTGGTCACAAATCGCTTCGGTAATATTTGGGTGACAATGACCTAAATTAACCACAGCAATACCACTGAGCGCATCTAAATAGCGCTCACCCTTGTCATCAATCAACCAGGCGCCCTGCCCCTGCTTGAATGTCACATCTAAACGACCGTAGGTCGGCATGACAGTTTCGGTCATGGCTTTTTCTCCCTGCCTTTCAGGCTAATAACGCTAACGGCCATTTTTGCCGTTAACAAACGAAAAATGGCAGTTTCGCAAGAAACTGCCATATCCGGGTATCACAAATCTTTTTTGGCGTTTATCACGCCACTGTCATTATGCTGCGTAGTTAGCAGCAACAAAATCCCAGTTAACCAGTGCCCAGAAAGATTCCAGGTATTTTGGACGGGCATTGCGGTAATCGATGTAATAAGCATGTTCCCAAACATCACAGGTCAACAACGGTGTTTGACCGGCGGTTAGTGGGCAACCAGCATTGCTGGTGTTAACAATTTCAATGCTGCCATCGGCATTTTTTACTAACCAGGTCCAGCCTGAACCAAAGTTTGTCGCAGCTGATTTGCTGAACTGCTCTTTAAAGTCGGCAAATGAACCAAATTTGCTGTTAATAGCTTTACCCAGTGCACCGTCAACGGCATCTTTGCCATTTGGTGTCATGCAATTCCAGTAAAAGGTATGATTCCAAACCTGCGCAGCATTATTGAAAATACCACCGCTGGATTTGCTGATGATGTCTTCCAGAGTTTTGCCTTCAAACTCAGTGCCGGGCACCAGGTTATTCAGGTTGTTGACATAGGTTTGGTGATGCTTACCGTAATGATATTCAATTGTTTCGGCGGAAATATGTGGTTCCAGCGCATTGTTCGCGTATGGAAGAGGTGGCAATTCATAAGCCATGTTAAATCTCCTTGAGAAAGTCCGAAAGTAAACGCTAAAGTCTAAGCGAGACGCGTTGTTATGGCAAGTTTTAAGCCGAAATGTTCCCTTGAGAAAATAAGCTATCTTCACTATTGAAAAGGGTCATTCCCATCAAAACAGCATCTTCACGACCCTGCACTGCAGGATAATACCCCCGTCTTATGGCCATTTCGTTAAAACCTGCCGATAAATACAGTTCTTGCGCGCGCCGGTTGCTGCGCCTGACTTCTAACACCATTAGGTTTGAACCGCGCAAACTGACCGCATCAATCACGGCATTCAGTAATTGTCGGCCCAATCCACGACCCTGTATGTCCGGCCGCACACAAATATTCAGCAAATGCGCCTCATCTAATACATGTTGCACCAGTGCATAAGCAATAATTTGCTGGTTTTCACGTACCACAAAGCCCTGATAACCTGCTTGCAGACTGTCCTCAAAGTTTTTCAAACTCCAGGGAAACTGGTTAGCTGCTACCTCTATGCTATGGATAGCCAGTAAATCGTCAGCCAGCATCGTTTCCAGATTCATTTTCAAAACAATTTTTGCTGCAACTGGCAAATCGCTGCCCAGACTTCAGCTTTGCGTTTTGGCTGATTAATTAACTCGCCAAGTGTTGGCAATATCATTGAACGGTTTTTCCAGTGAGCATTTAAATCAGTTGGCTGCTCGCCGAATATAAAAATTTTCTGAGGCATTGACTGATCAGTTGAAAGTGACAGCAAAGCAGCTTTATCACAACGCTCGAATGACAGGCCCAGCCCGTCAATGGCTTTGAGAATATTGGCCAATAATTGTTGCTCTTCCGGATTCTCTATGGCATTGCAGTAAACCAAAAGCGATGCCTGGCATTTAAATACAAATGGTGCGACGTCTGCAGCCAACGCTGAATCAGATTCTGTATTTGGCTGGTCGATTTGCGCCGACAATGGATTTTGCCGAATTTGCCATACCGGGATCCCCAGATTATCCAGCGTCCAAAGTTGTTGCTCAGACAGTTGCATCAACTTAAACCTGCGGGTGTGCCCGCTCGGCACCCAGCAACATTTTATTTAAAGCATTGATATAGGCTTTGGCTGAAGCAATAACAATATCGGTATCAGCGCCCTGACCACTGACAATACGGCCGCCTTTTTCCAGCCGTACACTTACTTCACCCTGGGAATCAGTGCCACTGGTAATATTGCTGACCGAATACAACTGTAATTCAGTACGGCTTTGCACCATCGACTCAATGGCTTTAAAAACCGCATCAACCGGGCCGCTGCCGCACATTTGTGTCTGAATTTCCTGAGCATCAACTTCCAGGGTAACCGTCGCCAATGGCGTTTCACCGGTTTCACTACAAACTTTCAGCGCGACCAACCGCACCCGCTCGTTATCTTCAGCCAAAGCATCCGTCACCAACGCCTGGATATCTTCGTCAAAAACTTCATGTTTTTTATCGGCCAATTCTTTAAATTTGGTAAAGGCAGCGTTTAATTCGGTTTCAGAATCCAGTTCAATGCCGAGATCTTTTAGACGAGCACGAAACGCATTACGACCGGAATGTTTGCCGAGCACCATGCGATTGGTGTTCCAGCCAACATCTTCGGCGCGCATGATTTCGTAGGTTTCGCGGTTTTTCAGCACGCCGTCCTGGTGAATACCCGATTCATGGGCAAAGGCATTGGCACCGACAATCGCTTTATTCGGCTGCACGACAAAGCCAGTGACACCCGACACCAAACGTGAAGCCGCCAGGATCTGGGTAGTATCAATTCGCGAATCACATTGGAACACATCCTGACGGGTTCGCACCGCCATCACCACCTCTTCCAAAGCAGCATTACCAGCACGCTCACCGAGACCATTAATAGTGCACTCTACTTGCCGTGCACCATTCATCACCGCAGTTAAGGAGTTGGCTACCGCCAAACCCAAATCATTATGGCAATGCACCGAAAAAACAGCTTTATCAGCATTCGGTATCCGTTCGCGCAGATTTTTAATTAACTCACCAAATTGATGCGGCATGTTGTAACCGACAGTATCGGGAATATTCAGCGTACGCGCACCGGCATCAATGACGGCTTCCAGAACCCGGCATAAAAAGTCCAGATCGCTGCGGCCGGCATCTTCAGGGGAAAATTCAACATCATCGGTATGTTGCCGGGCACGTTTGACTGCTCTTACGGCATTTTCAACGACCTGATCCGGTTCCATGCGCAGCTTCATTTTCATATGAATCGGCGACGTGGCAATAAAGGTATGAATGCGTGAGGCATTGGCGCCTTTTAAGGCTTCACCGGCGCGATCAATATCAGCATCCAAAGCGCGCGCCAGGCCACAGACCCGGCTATGTTTAACGGTATTGGCCACCGCCTGGACTGCTTCAAAATCACCAACACTGGCAATCGGAAAGCCCGCCTCGATAATATCCACCCGCATCCGTTCCAGTGCTTTGGCGATGCGGACCTTTTCATCTTTGGTCATTGATGCGCCAGGACTTTGCTCGCCGTCACGCAAAGTGGTATCAAAAATAATCAGTTGTTCGTTCATGCCCGCTCTCTCCGCCATGTCTTCGGACAAACACCGAATCTGGCTGTTTTTTGTTCTAATTAAAGGGCTATTTTAGCGCGCTTATTTGTTTTGCGCCCGCTCATTACGATGTTTGCGCAATTGAATCAGCGTTAATACCGGCCCCGATAAAGCATAAATCATAAATGCCGAAAACAGCACAATCGGTGGGTCAATGGCAATCAAAGCGAATATCAATACCAAACCAAGGATCACCATAAATGGCACTTTGCCGCGTAAATCCAATTCTTTAAAGCTGTGATACCGCACCGTGCTGACCATCAAAATGGCTGAAAAGAAGGTCAGTGGCATCCCAACTGTCGTCAACACAGTTGGGTCTAAATCATACTTATGTCCCAGCCAGACCCAGCCAGCAATAGCAGCGGCAGCGGCGGGACTGGGCAAACCCTGAAAATAACGTTTATCGGCAATGCCCACCTGGGTATTAAAACGCGCCAGACGTAAAGCGCCGCAAGCCGCATAAATAAAGGCCACCATCCAACCAAACTTGCCCATGTCTGATAGGGCCCATTCAAACATCACCAATGCGGGTGCCAGACCAAATGCCACCATATCTGACAAACTATCGTACTCAGCACCAAAATTACTTTGGGTATTGGTCAGCCTGGCAATTCGGCCATCCAGGCCATCCATGATCATCGCCACAAAAATGGCAACCGCTGCGGTAGCAAAATCACCCCGGATAGCCGCTACAATGGCATAAAAACCGGCAAATAAACCTGCTGTGGTAAACAAGTTAGGTAACAGATAAATACCGCGATTTTGTTGTTCTTCTGGGTTAACCATGAAAACTTCCTAATATTGGCAACATACTTAAATGCATTATGACAGTGGCGCCCGGCAGATACAAAAAAGGCCGGCAGCTTGCGCAACCGGCCTTTTTAGTTAGACCCAAAGTTGATTAGTTTTTGTTTTTATCAACGATTTTTTGAATCCAAGGCATCATTTCACGCAGTTTGGCACCAGTTTGTTCAATTGGATGCTCTGCGTTCAGACGACGCATTGCCGTCATTTCCGGATAACCAGACTGACCTTCCTGGATAAACTGCTTGGCGTATTTGCCTTCCTGAATGTCTTTCAAGGCTTCACGCATCGCCCAACGGCTTTCTTCGTTGATAACTTTAGGGCCAGTCACATACTCACCATACTCGGCATTATTGGAAATTGAGTAGTTCATATTGGCGATACCGCCTTCATACATCAAATCAACAATTAGTTTTAATTCATGCAGGCATTCGAAATAAGCCATTTCCGGCGCGTAACCAGCTTCCACCAGCGTTTCAAAACCAGCTTTAACCAGTTCGACAGCACCACCACATAATACCGCTTGTTCACCAAACAGATCGGTTTCAGTTTCATCACGGAAAGTGGTCTCAATAATACCGGTACGGCCACCACCAATGGCTGACGCGTAAGACAGCGCAACCGCTTTAGCTTTGCCAGAAGCATCTTGATGAATAGCAATTAAATCAGGGATACCGCCATCTTTAATAAACTCACTACGTACGGTATGGCCGGGTGCTTTTGGCGCGATCATAATGACGTCCAAATCTTCACGTGGCAGGATTTGGTTATAAACAATGGCAAAACCATGGGCAAATGCCAACACAGCACCTTGCTTCAGATTTGGCGCGATTTCATCTTTATACAATGCAGACTGGAATTCATCTGGGGTCAGAACCATCACCAGATCAGCTGACTTAACGGCTTCACCAACATTATCTGAAACATTCAGGCCAGCGCCTTGCGCTTTGGCAATTGAAGACGAACCGGCACGCAGCGCAACAGTCACGTCAACACCAGAATCTTTAAGGTTGCAAGCATGGGCATGGCCTTGTGAGCCGTAGCCGATGATCAGCACTTTCATGCCACGGATAATCGACAGGTCACAATCTTTGTCGTAATAAATATTCAAACTCATGTTTAATTCCTTGGTTTTAAAGTATACGTTGGTCAGATGTGCAGGCTTCTGTCGCCACGGGCAATGCCAGAGACGCCGCTGCGGACCGTTTCGAGAATTTTATGCTCTGACAAAGCCTCAATAAAAGAATCGAGCTTATTGCCGGCTCCGGTCAATTCGATGGTATATGTTGATGAAGTGACATCAATGATTTGGCCACGGAAAATATCACAAAGCCGTTTTACATCTTCGCGCTGGTCCATGGTGGCAGCTTTGACTTTGATCAGCATCATTTCCCGCTCGATATGCGGTCCCTCAGTGAGCTCCATCAATTTCACCACATCGACCAGCTTGTTGAGCTGTTTGGTGATTTGCTCAATGATGCGATCAGTACCGGTGGTAACAATCGTCATCCGCGACAATGATGCATCTTCAGTCGGTGCTACAGTT
>CBFHWI010000002.1:54378-74749 GCA_965659475.1 Methylophaga sp. | reverse complement strand
TTGCTCAATGATGCGATCAGTACCGGTGGTAACAATCGTCATCCGCGACAATGATGCATCTTCAGTCGGTGCTACAGTCAATGATTCAATATTGTAGCCACGCGCCGAAAACAAACCGGCAACACGTGATAAGGCACCGGCTTCATTTTCAATCAGTATGGAAATGATATGGCGCATTATGACAACTCCCGTTCCGGATCTTGTGGCAATTCACAATGCGGTGACATATGCATCTCATTGTGGGCTTTGCCTTGGGCAATCATTGGGTAAACGTTTTCAGTCTGATCGGTGACGATATCGAGGAACACCAGCCGATCTTTCATAGCAAACGCTTCTTCCAGCTTAGGTCGCAAATCTTCCACCCGTTCGATACGCATACCAACATGACCATAGGCCTCTGCCAGTTTGACAAAGTCCGGCAGCGATTCCATATAGGAGTGCGAATAGCGGTTTTCATAAAAGAATTCCTGCCACTGCCGTACCATGCCTAAGTAGCGGTTATTAAGCGCAACGATTTTGACCGGCAGACCATATTGCAAACAAGTTGACAGTTCCTGAATACACATTTGGATACTGCCTTCACCGGTCACACAAACAACGATTTCATCCGGGAATGCCAATTGCACACCCATTGCCGCCGGCAAACCAAAGCCCATTGTGCCGAGCCCCCCAGAGTTAATCCAACGATTAGGTTTACTAAAACCATAATATTGCGCTGCCCACATTTGATGCTGGCCAACATCCGAGGTGACGTAAGCATCACCTTTGGTGATTTCGTGTACCAATTCAATAACTGCCTGCGGCTTAATTTGGCTGCTGTTATGGTCGTAAGACATGCATTTTTTAGCGCGCCAGCCATTGATAATGGCCCACCAAGCATCAATGGCATCCTTGTTAGGCTGCTTTTTGCTGCTATCCAACAGGAGGTTCATATCAGTGAGCACATCAGCAACACTGCCCACTATCGGCACATCGACGGTAATCGTTTTTGAAATCGATGAAGGATCAATATCTATATGCACGATTTTGGCGTATGGGCAGAATTCGGCAATTTTGCCCGTTACCCGATCATCAAACCGGGCACCAATAGCAATCAACACATCACAATCATGCATTGCCATATTGGCTTCATAAGTGCCATGCATGCCCAGCATGCCTAAAAACTGTTGTTCGTCCCAGGCAATTGACCCTAACCCCATCAATGTTGAAGTAACGGGATAACCGAGTTTTTTTACGAAGATACGTAGCTGTTCTGCAGCATTACCCAATACCACACCGCCACCGGTATAAATCATTGGTTTTTTAGCGGATAGCAATAAATCCACTGCCCGCTTGATCTGACCGGGATGACCTTTAGTGATCGGCTGATAGGAGCGCAACGAGATACTTTCCGGATAAACATACGGAATTTTGATATTGGGATCAGTGATATCTTTGGGCACATCAACGACGACCGGACCAGGCCGGCCTGTGGTTGCTACATAAAAGGCTTTTTTAAAGGTTTCAGCCAGATCGTTTATGTCTTTAACTAGGAAGTTATGCTTAACGCACGGCCGGGTAATACCCACCGAGTCAACTTCCTGAAACGCATCACTACCGATATTAGCCGTTGCCACCTGACCAGTAATAACGATCATAGGAATGGAGTCCATATAAGCTGTAGCAATACCCGTTACTGCATTAGTTGCGCCCGGCCCAGATGTAACCAAGACAACGCCCGGCTTACCAGTGGCGCGCGCATAACCGTCAGCAGCATGCGTCGCAGCCTGTTCATGACGTACTAGAATGTGTTTGACCCCTTCCTGACTATACAGCGCATCATAAATATGCAGCACCGCACCACCCGGATAACCAAACAAAAACTCAACGCCCTCGTCTTTCAGACACTGGACTAGAATCTCACCACCGCTTAATTCCACGTCATCCTCTCTCGAATCGCCGTCGCGATACGCTTATAAATATCAAACCAGTAAAGTTACTTTGTATGGGGTTTCAGGTCAAGAAAAACTGGCTTCAATCGCAGTCATGACGCCATTACCAGGATAATTCTGTATCTCATGAAGCCAACCATATGGCATAATGCTGGCCCATGAAAACAGCCTCTGAAACCACACTGACCATTACCCGCCCGGACGACTGGCATTTACATTTGCGCGACGATGCGGCCCTGAACAGAACTGTTAATGATAGCGCCCGCCAGTTTTCCCGCGCCATTGTCATGCCCAATTTACGTTCTCCGGTTACGACCACAGAAATGGCACAAGCTTATCGGCAGCGAATTTTGTCGGTATTACCGGACAATGCTGATTTCGAGCCGCTGATGACCCTGTATTTGACCGACAATACACCGGCCAGCGAAATTGAAGTTGCTGTCAATAGTGGCATCGTTAAGGCTATCAAATTATACCCAGCCGGCGCGACCACTAATTCCGATGCCGGTGTCACCGATCTCAAACATTGCCGTGCCGCCATAGAATCCATGCAAAAGTTAGGCTTGCCGCTGCTAATACATGGTGAAGTCACCGACCACGACATTGATATTTTTGATCGTGAAAAGCGGTTTATTGACGACAAACTTATTCCTTTATTACGCGACTTTCCCAATCTCAAAGTAGTGTTTGAACATATCACCACCAGTGATGCCGCGCATTTTGTCAAAGCTACCGGACCAAATCTAGCCGCGACTATTACACCACATCATCTATTGTTTAATCGCAATGATTTATTAGTCGGCGGTATTCGCCCGCATTATTTTTGTTTGCCGGTATTAAAACGCAACACCCATCAACAAGCACTTTTGGAAGCGGCAACCAGTGGCGACCCGACATTTTTCTTAGGCACTGATAGCGCTCCCCATGCCCGCCACAGCAAAGAAAATAGTTGTGGCTGTGCTGGCATTTACAGCGCCCATGCCGCGATTGAATTGTACGCCGAAGCCTTTGAAGCCATGAATGCTCTGGACAAACTAGAAGGCTTTGCCAGCTTTTATGGCGCCGACTTTTATGGTTTACCGCGTAATCACACGCAAATCACCCTGCATAAACAAGCCTGGCAAGTGCCGGAAACACTGGCTTTTGCCGATACTGAATTAGTACCGCTGCGTGCAGGTGAATCCATGCAATGGCAGATCCTCTGACTTGCAATCAAAACTAATAAGCCCCACCTCCAAAGTATTCAGTCAAAGATGAAGGGTAAATATGAAAGTGTTAATGGTACTGACCTCGCACAACAAGCTCGGCGATACCGGTGAAAAAACTGGCTTCTGGTTAGAAGAATTTGCTGCGCCTTACTATGTTCTCAAAGATGCTGGCGCCGAGGTTATATTGGCCTCTCCAAAAGGCGGTCAGCCACCGATTGATCCAAAAAGTGATCAGCCTGACTTTCAAACCGATGATACACGCCGTTTTGAAAATGATGGCAATGCCAAACAGCAACTTGCCAATACCATTACTTTAGAAACCGTCATTGCCGAAGACTATGATGCAGTGTTTTATCCCGGTGGTCATGGTCCGTTATGGGATTTAACCGATAATACTGATTCGCTGCACCTTATTGAATCCTTATATGCCGCCGGTAAACCCGTCGCCACTGTTTGTCATGCACCAGCAGTACTGGTTAACGCCAAAGCTCCTGATGGTGACTATCTGATTAAAAATAAAAACCTAACCGCTTTCTCAAATAGCGAAGAAGATGGGGTTGGGCTGAGCCAGGTGGTACCGTTTTTACTGGAAGATGCCTTGAAAAAACGTGGCGCCGTTTATCACAAAGGTGAAGACTGGTCTTCATTTGTGCAGGTAGATGGTCATCTAATCACTGGTCAGAATCCGGCTTCATCTGCCGAAACCGCACAAGCTTTATTGAAGCTGGCATAAAAAATTAATTTTTAACTGTAAGGAAAAATAGCTATGACAAAAGCAACAGCAAGACACATTCTGGTTGAAAACGAGCAAGTCTGTCAGGATCTGAAACGTGAAATCGAAGAAGGCGCTGATTTTGCAGCCATCGCCAAAGAGCATTCTTCTTGCCCTTCTTCAGCGCAGGGTGGCGACCTGGGTGAATTTGGTCCAGGCATGATGGTACCGGAATTTGATAAAGTCGTGTTCTCAGCACCGGTTGGTACGGTACAAGGTCCGGTGAAAACCCAGTTTGGTTACCATTTGCTAGAAGTCACCAGCCGTAGCTAAAAACCTGCATAACTGACACTTAAAAGGCCCGTTTTAAATGGGCCTTTTAAGTTTAACCATCACCGGTAACCAATTGATAATCAGGAAGATTTTCCAGCAACTTGCGGCCATAAGCTTTGGTCAGCAAACGCCTATCTAAAATGGTAATGTGACCTGAATCGGTTTCTTTTCGCAGTAACCGACCACAAGCCTGTATCAATTTCACACTGACCGCTGGCAAGGACAAGGCTGTAAATGGCTGGCCACCTTTAGCAATAATCCACTCCTGACGGGCCTGCTCAATTGGCCGGGTAAACACCGGAAATGGCAAGCGTGTAATGACCACATGCGTGCACAAACTGCCCGGTAAATCGACGCCTTCAGCAAAACGATCCAAACCAAATAACACGCTGCCTTTGCCCGATTCAATGCGCCGACCATGCTTTTCAATCATCAGTTTCGGCGACAAACCATCGCCCTGCATCAATATAACGCCTGTCAAGCTGATTGGTAAGCGCTGATAAACAAACTGCATGACCTCACGCGAGGTAAATAACACCAATGTTGCGGCTTTGGGGTCAATTATTTCTGCCAGTTTTTCAGCCAATTCTTTTTGCCAGGCAAGTGGTGACTGATTGGGCAGATATTGCATATAAGGAATATGTAACTGCGCCTGCGTTTGATAGGCAAATGGCGATGGCACTGCTAAAAAATGACTGGCATCGAACGCCTGCAAACCACAATCCAGACGAAACCGCTGAAACCTGCCCAGACCGCGCAATGTTGCTGAAGTAATGACCACCCCATAAGCACGTTGCCATAAACTTTTGGCCAAAAATCCAGCCGCCGTCATCGGCCCGGCATGGATCAATAATTGTGCTTGTTTGTCTGTTTTATTAAGCGACAACCAGCGGACATTGGGTGGTTTATCGACCGTGTCTTCAGTGAGAAATAAGCCCAGAAAATCCAGCAGATAACCGAAAATATTCTGTACCGTACCGACTTGTGGCAACAACGCCTCACCCAGACGATTAGGGATCTGAGTTTTCTCCAAACCTTCTCGCAGCCATTTGCCCAGCAAAGTGTAATGTTTATAAATCGTGTTGGTTCGTTGCAGTAAAGCCATCATCGGCGGCGCTAAAGCGTTAAAGATCATACTGTTGCTGAACAGTCGTGGCTCACTGAGCTCACCACTGAGCATGGCTTGCACAATATCAGCCGAATGCATCATGGTTTCTATATCTTGCAAAACACCAAAACAGGCCGGCAAATCACGTCGTAAGTCGCTGAATAAATAGCCAAAATCATGTTGCCGGAAGGCCAACGCTGACGGGAGTTTTTTCAGTGCCTTATCGGCAACCTCAATGGTCTGATATAGCTGCTGAAAATCCAGCACTTTGGCAGCATGATCCAATGCTTTTCGCGGCAGGTTATGCGCTTCATCCAGCACCAGAATGGTTTCTTCCGGATTTGGTAATACCAGCCCGCCGCCCAGGTCGGCATCACTGAGCAACACATCATGATTAACCACTGCGACCTGAGCACTGGTTAACTCCCGGCGTAATTGATAATACGGGCACGGCTGATAATAGCGACAGCTTTTGCCGACACAGCCTTCCGAATCAGTGGAGATCTCAGACCATAAAGCCCCATTAACCGGCAACTCACAGCTATCGCGATCACCGTTCCAAAGTTGCTCCTGCCAAATCTCCCATAACTTTTGGCCCTGTGCCTGCCAGATTGCCTGCTGATATTTGTCATCTACATCAAGGCTCAGATCGCCCTGCTGTGGTGCATTGACCAGTTGATCCAACCGGCTTGGACACAGGTAACGACGCCGACCTTTAATTTGCACAAATTTGATCGGCTCAGGCATGGCGCTGGCAAATTGCGGCAAATCCTTAAAAATCAGCTGTTGCTGGAGATTAACTGTTGCCGTACTGATCACCAGCAGCTTTTTTTGTTTTAAAGCGGTTTCAATGGCGCCGCTTAAATAAGCCAGCGTTTTACCGACGCCGGTGGGCGCTTCAACTACAGAAATCCGTTTGCCGGCTTCACGTTGCAGCGTCTGGTCAATAAATTCGGCCATTTGCCGCTGCTGCGGTCGCGGCGCAAAATCGGTTAACTGCTCGCTAAGGTGTTGATAAACTTCACTCATGCCGTGACCGGCAACAGTTCATCGACTAGAAATTGCAGACTTTGCTGCTGGCGAAACTCATTGATATCCAGACGGTAATGCAATAACACGGTTTGATTTATACTCAGCCAGTCAGGCGCTGTTTGTTTAAAGGCCATGGCGGTAATGATCCGATTATCAGCAAGCCGGATGGTTAGTTTTAAATGATCCTGCTGCTGACCGACATGGCGGAAATCAATCACCTGAAACTCACCATGAAATTGTGGCTCTGCAAAACCTTGTCCCCACGGTGCCAGCAACGGTAATTTCGCAGCCAAATCCAGATTGATATCTTTTACAGGTAATTCGCCATCACTGACCCGCTGCCGGGTAAACACATCGTCAGCAATATCAGTCTGCATTACCGCCAGTAATGCATCGGACAATGCAGCAAAATTCGCCTTATCGAGCGTTAGACCGGCCGCCATAACATGGCCACCAAAGCGCTTGATAAGTCCCGGATGCAGGCTGTCGACCCGCACCAGAATATCGCGGATATGAACGCCCTGAATCGAACGTGCCGAGCCTTTTAACTCTCCGGGATCGCCATCGGAAAAAATAATCACCGGCCGGTGCAGGCGTTCTTTAAGACGCGAAGCCAGCAGGCCAATTACACCCTGATGCCAGTCCGGTTGATACAGCGTTAATAATGGTAATTTTTCAACAGATTGCAGATCAATTTTCGCCAACATATTCAGCGCTTGCTGTTGCATAGTCTGTTCGACATCACGGCGCTGCAAGTTAATATCATCCAACAAACGTGCGCTTTGCTCGGCAAATACCGCATCATCGGTCAGCAACAATTCAATGCCCTGCCCCATATCTTCCATCCGACCGGCGGCATTGAGCCGGGGACCGATAGCAAATCCCAGATCCTGCGCCGATAAACGCTGGCGATCTTTGCCGGTAATCGTTAATAAAGCATTAATGCCGGCGCAGGCTAAACCCTGGCGCATTCTTGCCAAACCACGCATGACCAGACTGCGGTTAAGTTTATCCAGTGGCACCACATCGGCAACGGTACCTAATGCCACTAAATCCAGCAATTGAACCAAACGCGGCGGTGTTAGCTGTTTTTTTTCGAACCAATCTTGTTCATTAAGATAACTGCGCAGTCCCAGCAGCAAATAAAATGCGACGCCAACGCCCGCCAGTGCTTTCGAAGGGAAATTATCATTAGCCTGATTAGGATTAATAATGGCATCGGCTGCCGGTAATTGTTCGCCGGGTAAATGATGATCGGTAATCAGCACGCGCATGCCACGTTGTTTGGCAACCGCGACACCATCGATACTGGCAATACCGTTATCAACTGTTATCAATAAATCTGGCTGATTTTCAATGGCCAATTCCGCTAATAATTGCGGGGTCAGCCCATAACCGTGAATAAACCGATTGGGCACCATAAACCGCACATTGTGCAGGCCAAATTGCTGTAAACCACGGATCAGCATAGCCGTGCTGGTAGCGCCATCGGCATCAAAATCGCCGACGATTAATATCGACCAATTGGCTTCTATTGCCTCTTGCAGTAACTGACAGGCTGCGTTCATATCCTTTAATAAATGTGGCGCTGGCAGATCGGCAAGTTGGTATTGCAAGTCGGTTTCCTGTCGAATACCACGCGCCGCCAAAAGCCGACGGATAACTTCCGGCCAGTCTGCCGGCAAATCCTGCCAGCCGTTGCTGTTTCGAACTTGAATCATAACCAGGTTCGCAAAGCACTCAGTCGATAATGACCAAGCTGCGGTACACAAATTTGTAATTCACGTAATTGCAAACGTCGGAGTTGTTGCCATAAGGGTTTAAAAACCTGCTGCGTTAGTATTTCCAGCTGATTTTGCCAGTCGCCATTATTATCAAAAGCTGGCAGCACGATGAGTGATTTATTTTTGTGTTTCTGGTTTACCAGCGCATCAAAAGATTGCTGATAATCAGCATAAATAAAACTGGCTAAAGGCCTCAGTAACGCGTCATCGCCACCAATATGCTGCCAGTCAGCATTAAGATCCAAAACAGCAGCCCCGGAAAACCAAACTGCATTGACGGGCAATAATCCGGCGGCTTCACGCTGGATATTGACTGGATGCTCAAACAGCGTCATTTGGATTTCATTTAATAACCGCCGCCAGGCAGTTTGCTCACTGCCAACCGGTAACTGATCGCCAATCGACTGGCCTTCCAATTTATCAATTGCTAGCCATTGCATCTCCGGTAAATTTGCTAAACGCAGTCCCCAGTGTTTGCCGCTGTAGGTTAGCCACTCACCCTGAAATTCATCCAGTAGCGGTTTTAAACTGGCTTGTAATTGCGCGGCTTCAGTATCTGACACATGCAAATCGCGATGAAATAAACGCAGACAATCCCGGTCAGCATGCAGATAACAAAGATCGGCGCATATTGCCGTTTCATCGGGGAAACGCAGCGCCGCTAATGGTAAATCCGGACCTTTCGCTTGACCAAATTGCTGCAGTAACAACGATGAATAATCCGACTCATCTGACAGAAAACGGCTTTTGCGAAGAATTTTTTGTAGTTCAACCGGCCAGGTTAGTTTATTAATTGGTTGTAACACACCAGCTGCTTCAGGCCATATCACTGTCAGCATGGACCTAGACGCCATGCTGCATCACCTCTTTAACAAACGGAATGGTCAAACGCCGCTGCGCTTGTAACGACGCTTTATCAAGTTTTTGTAATACGGCCATTAAAGACGGCATATCACGGCCATAATGACGCAGCAGGTATTGGGCAACCTCTTCCGACAGAATCAAGCCACGACTTTGCGCCTGTAAAATCAGTGCCTGCTGCTTGCGTTGATCAGCCATAACCGGTAATTGAAACACCAAACCAGTTGCCAGGCGCGAACGCAAATCCGCCAGTTCAATGATCAACTGCGCCGGTGGATTTTCAGTAACAATAAGTAACCGTTTTTGCTGGTGACGTAATTCATTAAATGCATGAAATAACGCTTCTTGCCAGGCATTGTCCCCTGAAATCGCCTCAATATCGTCACAACAAATAACATCAGCCTGCATTAACGATATCAAAGCAGCTGGCTCAGCCGTTTGCAGCAATTCCTGAAAATTCAGATAAGCGACGCTGGTTTGCTGTTGTAATTGTTCTGCAATTGCTAAACACAAATGGGTTTTACCTGCACCGCTGGCACCACATAAATATAAAAAGCCGTAACCTTGGCCGGTGCAAAATTCATCAACTGCTTCGTGCAGCGCCTCATCGGCAAACAGAAAATTATCAAGGCGATAAACTTCCTGCGGTGACAGGCGCAATGTGAGCTGCGTATGGGCCATCGTTAATTCAGGAATAAAGATGACTATTAACGTAATGATTATGCGCGTGACGCATCAAAACCATCACCACCGCTGCCACCGGTAGCGCCAGCAATACGCCAATAAATCCAAATAAACTACCGCCGGCCATTACCGCAAAAATAACGGCTACCGGATGCAAACCAATCCGTTCACCAACAAAACGGGGGGTTAACACCATGCCCTCTATCATTTGGGCAAAACTAAAGACCCCAATAACAAACAATACCGGCAGCCACTCCTGAAACTGTAAATAAGCCGCCAGTCCAGCCAGCACAATCCCGACAAGTAAACCCAGATACGGCACAAAACTGACAATACCGGCAATCACGCCAATCAACAGAGCAAGATCTAAGCCAATTAACGTCAGACCAATGCTGTAAATAATTGACAACGCCAACATTACCAGCAACTGACCGCGCAGAAAGCCCGCCAACATATCATCACATTCCAACGATAAATTGGTGATCTTTTCGGCATGCCGGCGCGGCAATAACTCTCGGAAACGTGCCACCAATAAATCCCAGTCACGCAGTAAGTAAAAAGTTAACACCGGGATCAATATCAAATTGGTCAAAAAAGTTAATAATGCCAGCCCCGATTTACTGACATAGCCAAACACATCACTGGCCATTTTGCTGGCTTCCGACCAGTAATCTTTGAGGCCATCTTTGAGTGTATCGAGATTAATCATGTCTTTGGATAAGCCCAATGTCTGCATCAGCGGCTCAATACTGCTTTGTAATTTGTCTATATATCCCGGCAATTTTTCAAACAATGACGCTAACTGCACGCCAAGCAAGGGCACAAAAATCAAAACCGCTACAGTCAAAACTAAAAACAGCACACTAAACACAATTACCACCGAGACCGTGCGTGATAAATTGCGGGCTTCCAGCCGATCTACCAGCGGGTCACCAAGGTAAGCCAATAAAGCTGCGGCAAAAAATGGTATCAGCACACCGGCTAGTTGATAAAGTAGAAAGCCAAACAGCAACACCGATATCAAAATCAGCCATTTATTGCTGTCTGAAATCAGGACTTTTTCCGTCGACGCCACGCACTCATCCCCCAAACCAAAACATATTCACTGCCGCTGTAAATAACACTCGCGACGACCAACCAGATGCCAATTGTTGTTATTTGTTCAAGCCCCGGAAACCATTCCGCCTGAATCATCACTAACAGCACCAGAAAAATTTGCAGAAATGTGTTTATTTTACTGCTCCAGAGGGGGGTTAACTCAAACTCACCAAGCGCTGCATGGTACGCCAAAGCCCCTGTAACAATCAGCAAATCACGCCCCATCACCAATGCAAACAACCAGCATGGCAGCAGCCCCAGATAACTTAGCATCGCAAAACTGACAACCAGCAGAAGCTTGTCCGCAATCGGATCAAGAATCGAGCCTAAACGGCTTTGCCATTGATAATGTTTCGCTAATAAACCATCTAAACCATCGGAAATACCGGCAATAGCAAACAATATCAACGCCAATCGAAAATCAAATTGCAACATTGCCCAGACTAACGGGGCAATCAGCACTATACGAAAATAGCAAATAAGATTGGGGATATCGCGTCGGCTCAAGGCAATAACCGGTAATGCTCGGCATCATTGTTTGCCATTACCTGATTGGCTTGCAGCAAACCATCAAAAGCCAGTAGCTCCCGAAATTTACTGACTTCGCCCTGAATGATCAGACCGACCTTTAATATCCGTGCATTTATACTGACAATGCTAACGGATTCAACCCCTTGCAAGTTATTGAGATAAGCAATCAGCCGGTTGTAATCGTGGTAGTCTTTAACATCCGTGATCTCCATAGATAGTTGCTGAGATGGCCCCATTTGCTGCGCAAAGCGCTGACCCAACATATCGCCTAACTGATCAATTCCGTGAGCAATAGCACTGTCTAAAGTGCCTTCACTTTGCCAACGGGCGTTGACATCATTATTTAAAACCTGCCATTGAGTAGTGGTCTGCGTTGCATTGCCGCGAATTTGCGCCGTCACAATGATACGCGCACCATAACGTGCCGATGCAGACTGAATGGTGCTGTTATTGTCGGCCTGTATATCATTGAAACTGATTTGCGTTTGCTCTTCTAAGTCCATCACTGGCAAGATAATAGGTAAACCACGCCGCTCAGCATGTATTTTAATAAAATTATTTACTGCAATATCATCGCTATCGCCAACCAAACTTTGTTCGCCATCTTTTTCTGACACCAGCCATAGTAAAATTTCTGGCCGGTTTGCGCCCCAGATCGGCAGGCCAATTCGTTTCAGCGCATTATCGAGCGTTTTCGCATCAAAAATAAAATTAACAGACAATGATTCCGTATTTATTGAATCGTCGTCCTGATTTAATTGATGATAAGAGTATCGGGCCACATAACGTTCAGCATCAGCTAACAGTGCGGTAATATCAGCGCCATTAACAGCCTGACGGTCACCGACAACCTTGATAATGGTTTGCTTAAGTGCCTCGGGGGCAACACGACTGCGATCCTGGTCGCTTTGTGTGGCCACAGGCACTTGCGCCTGATGAAGATTAGAAACCTGCGCCGCCGATGCGGACGTAGCGGCGAAAATAAAAAACAGCAGAGTAAATAAACGAGTCATTGTGGTATTCTAGCACGCTGATTTTCGTGTGTGACGCCCTTTATTCGCAGGAACCCAGCATGACCGATCCCGTTGACGCCAACAACCAAACTTCTTCCCTCAGTTACCGTGATGCCGGTGTCGACATCGAAGCCGGTAATGCGCTAGTTGATAGAATTAAACCGCTCGCCGCCAAAACCAAACGCCCCGGTGTTATGTCAGGCTTAGGTGGCTTTGGCAGCTTATTTGAACTGCCATTAGATCACTATAAAAATCCGGTACTGGTTTCGGGTACCGACGGTGTTGGCACCAAACTGAGACTGGCGATTGATTCCGGCATTCACAATACAATCGGTATCGACTTGGTCGCCATGTGTGCCAATGATATTGCTGTACTGGGTGCTGAGCCACTGTTTTTCCTTGATTACTATGCAACCGGCAAATTAGATGTCGAAGTCGCTACTGATGTGGTCGCTGGTATTGCTGAAGGCTGTCTGCAATCCGGTGCCGCACTGGTCGGTGGCGAAACTGCCGAAATGCCCAGTATGTATGAAGACGGTGATTACGATTTAGCCGGCTTTTGTGTCGGCATCGTCGAAAAAGATCAGGTCATCGATGGCAGCAAAGTCGCTGCGGGCGATGCCATTATCGGTATCGCCTCCTCCGGTCCGCATTCAAACGGTTACTCTTTAATTCGTAAGATCCTGGAGCGTAGTGGCGCTGATTTAAAAGATGCTTTTGATGGCGCAACCCTTGGTGAAAAGTTACTGGCCCCGACCAGAATATACGTTAAATCATTACTACAACTTACTGAAAAAGTTGATATTCACGCTTTATCACATATCACCGGTGGCGGTTTATTAGAAAACATTCCCCGGGTATTACCGGATGGCGTTGTTGCTGTTGTTAATGCCAATAGCTGGCAGCGGCCGGCAGTATTTGACTGGTTGCAACAGCATGGCAATGTTGTGGATAGAGAAATGTATCGAACCTTTAATAATGGTATTGGTATGGTCGTCGTGGTTGCTGCTGATCAAGCCGATGAAACGGTCAATACCCTGATTGGCCTTGGTGAAACCGCCATGCATATCGGTCATATCGAAGCATCAGACGACAGCGAGCGCGTGATCATCAAATGACAAAGGCCAGACTGGTTATTTTGATTTCCGGTCGTGGCAGCAATATGCAGTCGATTATCCGCGCCATTGACGCCGGCAAACTCAATGCTGAAATTGTTGCTGTGATCAGTAACCGTCCTGATGCAGCCGGTCTGCAAACCGCTACAATTGCGGGTATTCCTACACAGTTAATTAATCATCGTGATTTTGACAGCCGTGAAGCATTTGATATTGAAATGGCCAAAACCATTGATAATTATCAGCCGGACTTTGTGCTCCTGGCCGGTTTTATGCGAATTTTAACGGCTAAATTTGTCAGACACTTTGCCGGCAAGCTGATTAATATCCATCCGTCCCTGCTACCGAAGTTTAAAGGCTTGCACACTCACCAGCGGGCGATTGAAGCGGGGGAACAAGAACATGGTGCCAGCGTGCATTTTGTCACGGCAGAACTTGATGATGGTCCGGTGATTTTGCAGGCAAAAATACCCATTCTAGCTAACGATACACCAGAGTCACTCGCGGCGCGGGTATTGGTTGAGGAACATAAACTGTATCCAGATGCCATAAAGCTATTGATTCAAAAAGGCACTTAAAATGAGACAACTGCTGGCCGGCTTATTATTGCTGCTGTTAGCGTCGGCGTTACATGCCGAACCTTTGCCCGATTTCTCTGCAAACTATCAGGTTGAGCTGAATGGCATACAGGCAGGTGAACTGCGACAAACACTGAGTACCGATACTGCTGGACAACGAAAATTTGTTTCAAAAACGCAGGCCAAAGGCATCTTTGCCTTTATCAAACCTGACGTGATTGAAGAGACCAGTCTCTGGATGTACCACGAAGAGCGAATTCGCCCCATGTTTTACCGCTATTCCCGCGATGGTGGTAAAAAAGACAAAATGCTGACCATGGATTTTTACTGGGACAAGCACGAAGTACACATTGATGATCGTGAGCATCCCTGGGATCTGGAAATCAAAAACAATACACTCGATAAATTGGTCTACCAGTTGCAAGTCATGCACGATTTAAGTGATGAACGTGACCAGCTGACTTACACCATTGCTGATGGCGGTAAATTAAAAAGTTACGAAATCGTCCGTCTTGGCGAAGAAACCATCGATACACCGCTGGGCAAAATTGCCGCAGTCAAATTAACCCGTGAACGTGATGCTGACAGTGATCGAAAAACGACACTCTGGTGCGCGCCGGCGCTTGGTTATTTACCCGTTAAACTCGAACATATTGAAAAAGACGACAGCCGCTTTACCGCGTATTTGCGTAAGCTAGACGGTATCGCCACCAACGATTTTCAAAAAACCATAACCGCTAATGTCACTGAATAATGCCGACAAACGTTTTGAACTCATTACTGAAAAGCCTGTTTTTAAAGGCTTTTTCGGTGTCAATGAGCTGACTGTCCGTCATACGCTATATCAAGGTGGCTGGAGTGAGCCGTTAAAACGTGAAGTGTTTCATCGCGGTGAATGTGTAGCGGTGATCCTTTATGATCCGATACTGGATTCAGTGGTGATTATCGAACAATTCCGGGTCGGTGCACTGCGATTAAATGATGATCGTGCCTGGTTGCTGGAAATCGTCGCTGGTGCCATTGAGCCCGGTGAAACACCAGAAGACGTAGCTCGCCGTGAAGCACTCGAAGAATCTGACTGCCACATCCAGGAATTGATTAAAATCAACACCTTTTTCACCTCACCGGGCGGTACCTCTGAGCTCCTGCATTTATTCTGCGGCAAGATCGATAGTCGCGATGTTGGCGGTTTTCATGGCGTTGAAGATGAAAACGAAGACATCGCCGTTGCCGTACTGCCATTCGATGATGTTTATCAACTGCTTAATGACGGCAAGATTATTTCAGCCATTCCGATTATTGCCATTCAATGGCTGTTTATTCACCGGGAACAAATTCGCCAAAAATGGGCCTGAAGCAGAGGTTCTGATACATGTTGCCAACATGACTGTAGGCATTCAGTCTACAAATAGAGTGCCACGGCCTGCTGCCTCGCAATGACAAAATGAGATCACCCCGTCATTGCGAGTGCAAGCGAAGCAATCTCTAACGGCAGTTATTAGATTATAAAGCCTGTTAGGCTGACATTATTTTTAGTTTAGAAACAAAGCCGTAAAAAACAAAGGAAACTTGATGAACAAAGTTCTGATTTCGGTATTAGGCAGTGATCAGCCGGGCATTATGGCCGCAGTTGCCAAGGTGATTCAGCAGCGCCAGGGTAATATTGAAAACCTCAGCCAAACGTTGCTGGAAAACGTGTTCGGCGCCCTGCTGCTGGCATCAATTCCGGATACGGAAACCCCCGAAGATCTGCAACAGGCTATCGAAACGGCTTGCGATAAAATGGGTCTCTTTATCAATGTACATCTTTGGGATGAATATACCACCGACTGGCAGCAGCAAAAACCCGAAGTCCAACCTTATATCGTCACCTGCATCGGCCCGGATCGCTGTGGTCTGGTAGCTGAAGTCGCCGGTGCGTTATATAGCCACGGCGTTAATATCACCAATATCCAGGCGATTTTTAAAGGCGGTAAAAATCCGATGGATAATCTAATGGTGTTCGAAATTGATGTACCGCGTGCCACCGTGATGGATAATTTGCGTGACGCTTTAAATGAAATTTCACAACGTCTGGATTTGGAAATCAGCGTCCAGCATCGCAAGATTTTTGAATCGGTCAGCAACATCCTTAACTAAACACCACGCAGTCCCGAATTTTAGGAAACCCCATGCTTAATCAAAAAGACATTATTTCCACGCTGCAAATGGTCCGTGAAGAAAATCTGGATCTGCGCACCGTCACTGTTGGCATCAACCTGACCGATTGTGTCAGCGATGATCTGGCCACTTTCAAGCGCAAGATTTACGATAAAATTACCCGTCATGCCGGCAAATTAGTCGACACCTGCACGCGTATCGAACGCCGTTACGGTATCGAAGTCGCCAATAAACGTATTTCTATCAGCCCGATTGGTGTTGTTGCTGCGCCGTTTTCTTCTGAACAAATGGTCGAAATTGCCTTGACGCTGGATAAAGCTGCCGAAGAATTGGGCATCGATTTTATCGGTGGTTTCAGCGCTATAGTCGAAAAAGGTATGAGCAGTGGCGATCGGGCATTGATTGACGCTATCCCGCAGGCACTGACACAAAGTAAACGGGTTTGCTCGTCAGTCAATGTTGCCAGCACCCGTGCCGGCATCAATATGGATGCCATTATCCGTATGGGCCACGTCATTAAAGAAGCCGCTGAACTGACCGCCAAAGAGGATGGTCTGGCGGCAGCCAAATTGGTAGTATTCGCCAATATTCCGCAAGACGTGCCATTTATGGCCGGTGCCTATTTAGGTATTGGCGAAGCTGATGCCGTGGTCAGTGTTGGTGTCAGTGGTCCGGGCGTGGTAAAAGCCGCGCTGGAACGGGCTATTGCCGAAGATGAAAACATGGATCTGAGCCGCGCTGCGGATGTTATCAAACAAACCGCCGCCCGTTTAACACGCGCTGGTGAATTGGTCGGTCGTGAAGTTGCCCAAGCTTTAGGGTTACCATTTGGTATTGTCGATTTGTCTTTAGCACCCACGCCCAACAAAAATGACAGCGTCGGTGAAATTTTCGAGGCAATCGGTTTACCTGCGATTGGCGCACCGGGCAGTACAGCATTTTTGGCGATGCTCAATGATGCGGTTAAAAAAGGTGGTGCCTTCGCCAGCTCCCATGTTGGTGGCTTGAGCGGTGCCTTTATTCCGGTGTGTGAAGATTTAAGTATTGCTGAATCAGCCCGTAATGGCACGTTGAGTTTAGAAAAACTCGAAGCGATGACTGCTGTATGTTCGGTTGGTTTGGATATGGTTGCCCTACCCGGCGATACCTCAGTGGAAATGTTGTCCGCGATTATTGCAGACGAAATGGCAATTGGCGTTATCAACAAAAAGACCACTGCCGCCCGCCTGATCCCAGCTCCCGGTAAAAAAGCCGGTGATCATGTCGTATTTGGTGGTTTGCTTGGTGAAGGACCGGTCATGGCCGTCAATATGGGCAGCCAGGAAAATCGCTTTGTCCGGCTCGGTGGCCGGATTCCGGCACCGATTCAGAGTTTGGTGAATTAACCCCCCTCGCCTTGGTCATTACCGTCTTTTCACTGTCATTCCCGCGATCTCCCTGCGAAAGCGGGGACCGGAATCCAGTATCAATAATTAACCACTGAGACACAGAGGGCACAGAGAATAATAGTTATCTGCAAACACTTTCTGTCATGCCGACCGAAGTGGAGGCATCTCCGCACAGATTTTGAGATTCATCGGCTAACGCTCGGAATGACAGCCATGATGGGTTGAGTTGAAGTATGAAGCCCAACATTTAAAATTGGGATTGTTGGGGAGATTACACGAGGCGTTGAGATAGATTTAACCCCATTGTGCAAATGTTATAAACGCACTGTTGATGAAAAAACTCAGCTTGGCCAGATTCTTTGATATCAGTACTTAACGCATTCCATTTCAACTTCGCTTACTTAACAGCGAAGAGCTGCAAGTTAGTATTATCTCCATTTGAGTCAATGAAATAATATTTTGGTATAAGTGGCTATTCATATTGAAAGGAAACTGAATTGTTAAGCTACCGCCATTCCTATCATGCTGGCAACTTTGCCGACGTGTTGAAGCATATTGTGCTGATCGAGATTTTGCTGAATCTGGGCAAAAAAGATAAGGCATTTGATTATATTGATACCCATGCCGGGGCTGGATTATATGACTTGCGTTCAGTACATGCAGAGAAATTGCAAGAGTACCAGACTGGTATCGGCAAATTGAATGCCGCCGACTGGCCGGAACTTGATCGTTATTTTGAGGTAGTCAATAAACTCAATACTGATGGCGCTTTACGGCTTTATCCCGGTTCGCCACTGATTGCCCGGCATTTCATGCGACCGCAGGATCGAGCGTGGTTATTTGAGCTGCATTCTGAAGATGCCAAATTGTTAGCTAATAATTTGCAGCGCAATAAACACGCTCGAGTTATGCATGAAGATGGTCTGAAGGGTTTACTGACTTTATTGCCGCCCGTTTCTCGGCGTGGGCTGGTGTTAATTGACCCATCCTATGAAATCAAATCGGATTACGATTTAGTCATCAAAACGGTGATTGAAGCCCATAAGAAATTTGCGACCGGCAGTTATGCAATTTGGTATCCAGTGGTAGAACGCAGTCGTATTAGCCGCATGGAAAAACAGTTAATCAACAGTGGTATTCGTCATATTCAGCGTTTTGAGTTGGCGATTACTGGAGATGATTCGTCCGGCATGACATCGTCAGGCATAATAGTCATTAACCCACCGTGGCAGTTAATGGCAACTATGCAGACACTATTGCCAAAACTCAGTAAGGCATTGGCTTTGGATAACGGCGCATTTTATAAAGCGGATGTGGTGGTGGCTGAGTAGCATTTTTATCCGCAGATTACGCAGATAACCGCAGATTTTAAGATTCCTCGGCTGCGCTCGGAATGGCATAAAAATAAGTGTCATCCCGACCTGAGTGGAGGCATCTCTACACGGCTATTGAGACTCTTAGACTGTCGCTTGCGGGAGTGGACAGGGATTTCTCTCGCTCCTACAGTCTTCGGTGGGAGTAAATGGAGGATAAGATTTCCACAGGCGGCTGAACCAGTTCCAATATTTATCTTTAGAACTGGATTACTCACTTTACTCGCCCCTCAGGCCAGCCTCTGACTGTTCAACGCGCTATGCGCTTTTCATACGGCATGCGCGGGTAAGACACCAAAAAATAATCTGCGTTCATCTGCGTAATCTGCGTAATCTGCGTAATCTGCGTAATCTGCGTAATCTGCGTAATCTGCGTAATCTGCGTAATCTGCGGATTAAGTATACCTCTGCGCCTATGCGGTTAAAATCAATCCCGGCTCCGCAGCCGATATTCGGCAACTAAAGTATGCGATTGCCCCGGTGCCAGCTCAATACTGTCATCAGCAGCATTGGCGGTTTCGACACAGATAAACCGCTGATAGGCATCGCTAAGCATATCTTTTAGAATGACGACTTTATTCCACGGATTCCAGACTACGGTGGTTTGTGAGCCGTTGCTTTCGATAACCACCCGTCGATCCAGCGCCACATCTTCGATATAAAGTTGTTCCGGAGAATGCAGGTAAATCCGATCGGTTTCGGTAAAGAAGTGCACATCACCCTGTTGTAACTTCTCGGCAAAATTCAGCGTTTTATCCAGATAATGGTAATTATCGAGACCACGTAAATGCAGTTGTTCGATATCACCGATATTGAAATAAGTATGCAAAGCCTGGGAAATTACAAAGCTTTCATGATCACGATTTTCGGTGGTCAGGGTCATTTTCAGGCTGTCACCAATGGTGACCGTTAGTTGCAACGCAAATTGGCAATGCCAGTATTGACGGCTAAATTCAGTAGGCAGTAATTGCAGACTGACACTGATTGTCCCCTCATCCGTTTGCTGGGTATCAATCACCTGCCAAACCTGATTACGGGCAAAACCATGTGCCGGACGTCCATGACCACTGGGGTCATCACCAAACCATGGCCAGCATATCGGCACGCCACCGCGAATCGCTTTGCCATCACCATAGGCACTTTGCGGACTGAGAAACAGCATATCTTCGTCTGCAGCAGCCGGTTTAAACGACAATACCTGCGCACCATAGGTACAAATTTGCGCCTCAGCCTGCGGCGTTTTGATATCCATCATCACCGTGCCATTAGGACCATCGACAAAGGTCAATGCATCCGGCAGTGCAAATTGCTGGTTTAAATTTTCAATGTCTTGCATGAATTTGTTTCTCAAACAAAAAGACGGGCGTGATGCCCGTCTTTGGGAAACTGTTTGTAAACAGCTTTAATTTTTAGTGGTGATGACCACCTTCGCCGTGAACGTGACCATGTTCCAGTTCTTCCG
>CBFHWI010000002.1:52169-54278 GCA_965659475.1 Methylophaga sp. | reverse complement strand
ACTGTTTGTAAACAGCTTTAATTTTTAGTGGTGATGACCACCTTCGCCGTGAACGTGACCATGTTCCAGTTCTTCCGCGGTGGCTTCACGTACTTCACGAACATTGACATCAAAGTTCAGATGTACACCCGCTAGCGGGTGATTACCATCAACAGTGATAGTTTGCTCACCGACTTCGGTAACGGTGACCAGAACCGGACCTTGATCAGTTTCTGATTGGAATTGCATGCCGACTTCAACTTTCTCAACGCCGCTGAACAATTCAGCAGGTACTTCTTGCTTCAGCGCGTCATGACGTTCGCCATAAGCATTTGCTGGCTCAATGCTGGCTTTAACTTCATCACCGGCTTCTTTGCCGAGCAATGCATCTTCCAGACCCGGAATAATATTACCGGCGCCATGCAGATAAGCCAACGGACCGGCCCCTTCTGAGCTATCGATAACTTGGCCTTCGTTGTTGGTGAGGGTGTAGTCGATGACGACCACGGTATTGTCTGCAACTTTCATAATTTCTCCTTACATATGTTGGATAACAGCTGCAGCATAATCACTACAACTCAGCGCATCGACGCCCATAGCAGCAGCCAGATCGCCGGTCACCTGACCATTAGCAATCGCGCCGGATACGCCGGAAACCACTTTGTCAGCAGCTTCCAACCAGCCCAAATGCCGTAACAACATTTCAGCCGATAAAATCAATGATGATGGATTGGCATTATTTTTACCGGCCAACGCTGGTGCGGTGCCATGAGTGGCTTCAAACATACCGATGGTATCTGACAAATTAGCACCCGGTGAAATACCGATACCGCCAACCTGCGCCGCCAGTGCATCTGAAATATAGTCACCATTGAGATTGAGGGTTGCCACCACATCGTAATCCGACGGGTGCAACAAAATTTCTTGTAAAAAGGCATCGGCGATCGAATCTTTGACGACGATTTGCTTACCGGTTTCAGGGTTATTAAAGACCTTCCATGGGCCTCCATCTAATGGCTTGGCACCAAATTCTTTTTCAGCCAGATCATAGCCCCATTGCTTGAAGCCACCTTCGGTGAACTTCATGATATTGCCTTTGTGAACCAGGGTTACCGAGTCCCGATCATTGTCGATAGCATATTGAATCGCTTTACGCACCAGACGCTCGGTGCCTTCTTGCGAAACCGGTTTAATACCTATGCCGGACGTTTCCGGAAAACGAATTTTATTAACACCCATTTCGTTTTGCAAAAAGTCGATCACTTTTTTGACTTCGGGTGACCCCGCCGCCCACTCAATACCGGCATAAATATCTTCCGAGTTTTCACGGAAAATCACCATATCAATGGCTTCGGGTTTTTTGACCGGGCTGGGCGTACCGGTGTAATAACGGACTGGCCGCTGACAAACATATAAATCCAAGGTCTGACGCAAAGCCACATTCAGCGAGCGAATGCCACCCCCAACCGGCGTGGTCAGCGGGCCTTTAATAGATACCGAATATTCACGCAACACATCCATGGTTTCGTCAGGCAGCCAGGTATCTTTATCATAGACATTGGTGGCTTTTTCGCCGGCATACACTTCCATCCAGGAAATTTTGCGCTCAGTTCCGTAAGACTTTTCGACCGCTGCATCGACAACTGAAATCATCGCTGGCGTAATATCGACACCGATGCCGTCACCCTCAATAAATGGAATAATCGGCTGATTCGGGACGTTCAGCGAAAAATCGGCGTTGACGCCAATTGCCTGTCCCTGATCCGGTACACTGATATGCTGATACGCCATTCACGCAGCTCCTGAAAAATTAAAAGGCGCATTTTAGCATTATCTGAGTCCGCACTTCACCATGACAAAATTAATCGCCCTCAATAAACCCTTTGATGTGCTGTGTCAGTTCACCGATACTGATGGCCGGCAGACACTGAAAGATTTTATCGATATGCCCGGCGTTTATGCCGCTGGTCGTTTAGATCGAGACAGCGAGGGCTTATTACTATTGACTGATAACGGTCAATGGCAAAAGAAAATCGCCGATCCACAACACAAAATGGCGAAAACCTATTGGGTCCAGGTCGAAAACATTCCCAATGCCGTTGCACTGCAACAATTACAAAATGGCGTGCC
>CBFHWI010000002.1:50139-52069 GCA_965659475.1 Methylophaga sp. | reverse complement strand
ATGGCGAAAACCTATTGGGTCCAGGTCGAAAACATTCCCAATGCCGTTGCACTGCAACAATTACAAAATGGCGTGCCGTTAAAAGATGGCATCACCCTGCCTGCTCAAGCCCGACTTATTGATGAACCTGCCATCTGGCCCCGCAATCCGCCGGTCAGATTCCGACAAAATATTCCAACCCAATGGCTCGAACTGACTATCCAAGAAGGTAAAAACCGCCAGGTCCGGCGAATGACCGCCGCTGTGGGCCACCCGACTTTACGATTAATTCGTGCCGCTATCGGGCCGTGGGCATTAGATGAATTATTACCGGGACAATGGCGCGAAGTTTCCATGTTAAAATGCCCCGATGATTTGGACACCCAGAACCACCGTCGCCGCCGTGATCGAACGGGATCAGCAATTTCTGATGGTCGAGGAACGTATCGGCAGCGCCGTGCGACTCAACCAGCCAGCCGGGCACCTCGAAGACAACGAAAGCCTGATTGATGCCGTAATTCGCGAAACTCGCGAAGAAACGGCATGGCAATTTAAACCTGAAGCGTTGGTTGGTGTTTATCGCTGGCGGCATGGCGCTTCACAAGAAACTTACATTCGCTTTTGTTTTACCGGCGAACTTCGTGATTTTTTGGATACACCGTTAGATCCCGATATTACCCAGGCCGTTTGGCTTGATGCCAAGGCCATGACAACGCGTGCAACACAATTTCGCACTCCGCTGGTATTGCAATGCTGGCAGGATTATATGGCCGGTAAACGCTATTCACTTGATTTACTGAACGAATAATATGTCACCAACACAAAAAGTGGTCGTCGGCCTGTCCGGCGGTGTCGATTCTTCTGTGTCTGCCCTGCTGCTCAAACAGCAAGGTTATGATGTTGAAGGGCTGTTTATGAAAAACTGGGTCGATTTTGCCGATGAGAGCGAATGCACCATCGAGGAAGATCGCAAAGATGCCATATCGGTCGCTGATAAAGTCGGTGTGCCATTTCATGAAGCCAATTTCGCCATGGAATACTGGGATTTTGTCTTTAAGCATTTTCTTGATGAATACCAAGCCGGCCGCACCCCCAACCCCGATATCCTCTGCAACCGCGAAATCAAATTTAAAGCGTTTTTAGATCACGCGATGGAACTCGGCGGTTATCTGATTGCTACCGGTCACTATGCCCGTGTCCGCGAAATAGATGGTGAATTTCAATTACTGAAAGGTCTTGATAATAAAAAAGACCAGAGCTACTTTTTATATACGCTCGGTCAGGCGCAATTATCACGCACCTTATTTCCGCTGGGTGAACTGCCAAAAACGGAAGTCCGCAAAATTGCTGAAAAAGCGGGTTTTATTACTGCCGATAAAAAAGACAGTACCGGCATTTGTTTTATTGGTGAACGACGTTTCCGCGAGTTTCTCAGTCGTTATATTCCGGCGCAGCCCGGTGAAATGCGCACCCCCGAAGGTGAACTGATTGGCGAACATTCAGGCTTGATGTATTACACACTCGGTCAACGCCAGGGGCTTGGCATTGGCGGTCGGGCTAACAGCACCGGCGAGCCATGGTTTGTCGCTGGCAAAGATATGGAAAAGCGTATTTTATATGTGGTTCAGGGTGAGCATGAATGGCTGTACAGCACAGAATTAATTGCTGAACAGCTGTCCTGGGTCGCCGGCAAAGCGCCAAAACTGCCTTGCCGAGCTGCTGCCAAAACCCGCTATCGGCAACCGGATCAAGCCTGCGTCATTGATCAAAATGCAGACGGTCAGATCGTCGTTACTTTTGATGACAAACAACGTGCCGTCACGCCGGGCCAATCGGTGGTGTTTTATCAGGACGATGTTTGCCTCGGCGGCGGCATTATTGTTAATACCAATGCCCCGGGCGTGCATCCATGAAAAATGCCAATCCCTATCAAGATCGGGTCATTGCCCTA
>CBFHWI010000002.1:0-50040 GCA_965659475.1 Methylophaga sp. | reverse complement strand
CGTTATGCCATTGGCCTGCTGCATTTGGAACGGAAATTGGCCAAACGGCCGACAATGCTGGATTTAATCAGCCGGGAAATTGAACAAATTCCGCAGCAGGTTGAATATTTCGGCAGTATCACCAGCCCGCAGGTGGTCGCCCGCTTTGCCAATGTTTATGAGCGTACAGTCAGCGAATTAACGCCACGCGTGCAAGTTTATGGTGATGCCAGCTTTTTACAGCAGCCGGATAATGTCAATAAAGTCCGCGCTTTACTATTGGCGGGCATTCGCGCCGCAGTGTTATGGCGGCAAAAAGGTGGCAATCGCTGGCAGTTTATTTTCGCCAGTAATAAATTACTTAATACCGGCGCCGAGTTGTATCAGGCTTTATAAATTACTGTTAAAACACGTTCCATAAAAAAGGCTGTTTCCACATTTAGAAACAGCCTTTTTGTTTTTGCTCAGGCAGTTTAGCTTGCCGCAGCCTGTTTGTATTCTTCCAATTCGTGGAAGTTCAGATACCGGTATATCTCATCGGCCATCGGCTGAATACCGGCAACTTTTTCCATATACTCAGCAACCGTCGGGATCCGGCCCAGACTGGCCACCACCGCCGCCAATTCTGCTGAAGATAAATACACATCAGCGCCATTACCCAATCGATTCGGGAAATTACGTGTAGACGTCGATACCACTTTAGCGTTATCCGCTACCCGCGCCTGATTACCCATACATAATGAACAACCGGGCGTTTCCGTGCGGGCACCAACCCGGCCGAAGGTATTGTAAATACCCTCTTCTGTCAGCTGATGTTTGTCCATCTTAGTCGGTGGCGCCACCCATAATTTAACCGGTAAATTACCCATATTTTCCAGCACTTTACCGGCCGCTCGATAGTGGCCGATATTGGTCATGCAAGAACCAATAAAGACTTCATCGATTTGTTCGCCGGCGACTTCGGATAACGGTTTGATATCATCTGGATCGTTCGGGCAGGCTAATAAAGGCTCTTTAATGTCATTCAAATCAATTTCTATAACCGCTGCATAATCAGCATCGGCATCTGGCTCAATTAATTGCGGATCAGCCAGCCAGGCTTTCATCGAATCAATACGACGCTGCAGCGAGCGTGGATCTTCATAACCTTCAGCAATCATCCATTCCATCAAGGCAATATTGGACTGCATAAATTCTATGATTGGCTCTTTATTAAGCCGCACAGTACAACCATTGGCACTCCGCTCAGCCGAGGCATCAGATAACTCAAATGCCTGCTCGACTTTAAGATACGGCAGGCCTTCAATTTCCAGCACCCGGCCGTTAAAGATATTTTTCTTACCCCTTTTCTCAACGGTCAATAAGCCTTTCTGAATCGCTGCATAAGGGATGGCATTGACCAAATCGCGTAAAGTAATACCAGGTTGCATTTCGCCTTTAAAGCGCACCAATACCGATTCCGGCATATCCAGCGGCATCACGCCTAGTGCAGAGGCAAACGCGACCAAACCTGACCCTGCCGGAAAACTGATACCAATCGGGAACCGTGTATGTGAATCGCCACCCGTACCAACGGTATCAGGCAATATCATCCGATTTAGCCACGAATGAATAACGCCATCACCGGGACGCAACGAAACGCCGCCACGGGTACTGATAAATTCGGGTAATTCATGTTGCAGCTTAATATCAACCGGTTTCGGATAGGCAGCAGTATGGCAAAATGACTGCATGACCAAATCGGCCGAAAAGCCTAAACAGGCCAATTCTTTAAGCTCATCACGCGTCATTGCACCGGTCGTATCCTGCGAACCGACAGTGGTCACCGTTGGCTCACAATAAGCGCCGGGGCGAACACCATCCACACCACAGGCTTTACCAACCATTTTTTGCGCCAGTGTGTAGCCTTTATCACTGTGCACCGGTTCAACCGGCCGTTTGAATAGATCAGTTGGCGCAAGGCCCAGAGTTTCACGGGATTTGTCCGTCAGGCCCCGACCGATAATTAACGGAATACGGCCACCGGCGCGCACTTCATCAGCCAAGGTGGTCGGTTTCAGTGTGAATTCAGATAATACATCGCCTGCTTCATTAACAATCTTACCTTCATAGGGCTTGATAATAATGACATCCCCGGTTTCTAACTTGTCGACATTACATTCAATCGGCAAGGCGCCGGAATCTTCAGCGGTATTAAAGAAAATCGGTGCAATATTATTGCCGAGGATCACGCCGCCCTGACGTTTGTTTGGTACATAAGCCACATCATGGCCCAAATGCCAAAGCACTGAGTTAATCGCGGATTTACGCGATGAACCCGTACCCACCACATCACCGACGTAAGCCAGCGGATGACCTTTTTCTTTTAACGTAATAATGGTTTCCAGCGCATCGGGCATTTTACTGACCAGCATCGCTTTGGCATGCAATGGGATATCCGGACGGCTCCAGGCATCTGTAGCCGGAGACAAATCGTCAGTATTGGTTTCACCAGGGACTTTGAATACGGTAACGGTGATTTCTTCTGGCAATTGCGGCCGTGAGGTAAACCAGTCTGCGTTTGCCCAGGACTGCAGAACGTTTTTGGCGTGTGGATTGTGCTCGGCTTTTTCGACGAGATCGTGATAGGCGTCGTAAACCATAACGATTTTGCTCAGCGCCGTTTCAGCAGCCTGCGCGGTTGTTTCGTTATCCAGCAGTTCAATCAGCGGTGCGATGTTGTAACCGCCCATCATGGTACCCAGCAGCTCAGTGGCACGAATCGCATCAATTAACGCACAAGCGGTTTCGCCTTTGGCAATCGCCGCCAGAAAACCGGCTTTAACATAAGCGGCTTTATCGACACCCGGTGGTACCCGGTGAACCAATAATTCCACCAATGCTTCGGTGTCTGCGGATTTGGGTTGTTTCAGCTGTTCTATAATAGCTGAAACCTGGACGGCATCTAAAGGCAACGGTGGTAAACCTTCGGCAGCACGTTCATCTACATGTTTTTGGTATTCTTGTAGCACGTAATTCGCTCCACGTTAATTATCGTTTGGTGTGCGCATTTTAGCGCACATTCAGGCTTTTCACCGAATCAAATCCGGATTTGGTGATGACTTCTGCTATAATTTTGCCCACATTTCAGCTTGTTTTTCTACGGAGTTTTCATGGAATTAACCGCACTGACCGCGATTTCACCGGTCGATGGCCGCTATGCCGACAAAACCAAAGCCTTACGTCCTTTCTTCAGTGAATATGGCCTACTGAAAGCCCGTGTTGAAGTTGAGCTGCGCTGGTTACATTTGTTGGGTGCCAATGCTGGTATCCCTGAAGTGCCAAAGTTAAGCCCTGAAGCCGAAAACTTTATTAACGCAATGATTAATGATTTCTCGGTTGACGATGCGCAGGCGATTAAAGATATCGAACGCACCACCAACCATGATGTTAAAGCGGTGGAATATTTCATCAAGAATAAATTTGCCGCCAACAACGAATTAAATGCCGTTAAAGAATTTGTTCACTTTGCCTGCACCTCGGAAGACATCAATAACACTGCCTACGGCATCATGCTGAAAAATGCCCGTGAGCAAGTGATCTTGCCAGAAATGGACACTATCATCGCTGCCTTGCAAAAACTGGCACATGAACATGCTGCCACACCAATGATGTCGCGCACGCATGGCCAGCCTGCTTCACCGACGACGCTGGGTAAAGAAATTGCCAATGTCGTGAAACGACTGGAATTGCAACGCACGCACGTCGCCGCAGTGTTGATGTACGGCAAAATGAATGGTGCTGTTGGTAATTACAATGCGCATTTAGCGGCTTATCCGGATGTTGACTGGCCGATGATGGCACATGCTTTTGTCACCGGTCTGGGTTTGCGCTGGAATCAATACACCACACAAATTGAACCACACGATTATGTCGCTGAATTATTTCAGGCGATGATTCGTTTCAATACAGTTTTGATCGATTTCTGCCGCGATATCTGGAGTTATATTTCCATTGGTTATTTCAAACAAAAAACCGTTAAAGGCGAAATCGGCTCATCAACCATGCCACACAAGGTCAATCCAATTGATTTTGAAAATGCCGAAGGCAATCTGGGGATTGCCAATGCGACCTTTGATCATTTGGCGCTGAAATTACCCATTTCACGCTGGCAGCGGGATCTGACTGACTCTACCGTGCTGCGTAATGTCGGTGTCGGTTTTGCTCACTCAATGCTGGCCTATAGCTCAGCGCTGAAAGGCATTAGCAAATTAGAAGCTGCGCCGGAAACCATGGCTGCCGATCTGGATGCGAACTGGGAATTACTGGCTGAACCGATACAGACCGTGATGCGCCGTTACGGCATTGATAACCCGTATGAAAAACTTAAAGAACTGACACGTGGTCAGCGGGTCAATAAAGCTATTATGCAAGCCTTTATCGACGATTTGGATATGCCGGAAGAAGCCAAGCAGGCATTAAAAGCCATGACACCAGCCAGTTATGTCGGTAATGCCGCCGAACAGGCGCGTAACTGCTGATATGACTGATAACGTCACCTCTGCTATGCCCAACCGTCAGGTCATTGATGGCCGGCAGCAGGCGGTGGCTGCATTTAATCAGCTACTCCAACGAGCTAGGCGCGAGATATGTTTTTTTGCACCCAGTTTAGATAAATGTTTATTAGACAACGAACAGGCCTTAGCCACTATTAGCAGTTTTGCCCGCGATAGCCGTTTTAGCAAAGTACGTTTGCTGGTGCATTCCAGCCGTGATGCTGTCAGTCAGAGTCATCGTTTGTTGCCGCTGGCACAACGGTTAAGCAGTCATATTACAATTCATGAATGTGACCGCGACGATCAGGATCAGGTGTATTTGTGTCTGCTTGTTGATGATAACGCGACTTTATATTGCAGTGATCCACTGCGTTATCAGGGTTATCTTGCTGAAGCAGATCGTGCGCAAAACCTGCAATTACGCCAACAATTTGAGGCCATGTGGGCTCGCAGCCATCCTGATCCACAATCTCGCCGATTGCATCTCTAAGCGGGGTCGCTGATGAAACGTCATTCGATTACCCTGCTGTTTTTATGCTGGCTGATGCCGGTATGGACGGTCAGCGGCGGCATGCACACCATTGAATTGCAACATCGCACGCCAGCTGAAGTTTTGCCTGAAATTCAGGCATTACTCCCTGAGGATGCTGCCGTCAGCAGTTTTGATAACACCCTTATTTTGCGCAGTGATGGCGCGACCTTTGAAGATGTCCGGCGAGTGTTGGATGTACTCGATAAACCGCAGCAATCCATTAATATCATGGTGCTGCGCAGCCAAGAACAATTAAGCAATCGGCAACGCCAGGATGGCCGGCTGGTGATTGAGGGTGAATCGGCTGGCGTCGAAATCAATCGCTGGTCAACCCGTGATAGCCGAAACCACGATATGCAATTACAAGTGCGTGGCCTCGCTGGTGAACCGATACATATCAACACCGGTCAATTAATCGCCCAGCAAGAACAATTGGTTTTGACTGGCCCGCACGGTGGGGTTGCTATTCAGGATAACACCCGCTATTTGCCCATTGATAATGGCTTTCAGGCATTGGTGTCAGTGTTATCGGATGAGCAGTTACGCATTGAACTATTTCCAAGCTTCGCTGAATTTGATCGGCGCAGCGGTGATATCGACAGTAGCAGCGTATTAACAACGATAAATGCTGAGGCCGGTGACTGGTTGTTAATTGGCCAGACGGCCGACAGTGAAGCATTTACCGGTAATCAAACCCAATACCGCAGTCACCGCGATAGCCAGCAGTTTATTTATATGAAAGTTGAGTTGAATTAATTTTAAAGAGGTTTATTTATTTTTATGGATGTTAAAGAAGCGATCCGCACCCGGCGTTCGATCAAACACTACGATCCCAGCCATGAAATGACCGAAGCGGAAGTTCAGGAATTAATGGAATATGCCATTCTGTCTCCCACCGCTTTTAACATCCAGCATTGGCGCTTTATCCGTATTCAGGACAAAGCCAAACGCCAACAGGTTTTTGAAGCCGCTTGGGGACAGGCCCAGGTGGTCGATGCTTCTATGTTGTTAGTGTTGTGCGCCGACCTCAATGCCTGGGAGAAACAGCCAGAGCGATACTGGCGTAATGCACCACAAGCTGCGAGGGATGCAATTTTACCGGCCATTGAAAATTACTATACCAACCATCATCAAGGCCAACGCGATGAGTGCATTCGTTCGGCCAGTATTGCCGCGATGAATATCATGCTGATGGCCCGGGAAATGGGGTATGACACTTGTCCAATGGATGGTTTTGATTTTGATAAAGTCGCCAAAATAATCAATCTGCCACATGACCACATCATTGTGATGATGATTACGGTTGGTAAAAAACTACAGGATGCGCGCCCGCGCGCCGGCCAGGTACCACTTGAAGAAGTATTTGTAACTGACAGTTTTTAAAGTATTTTTTAAATAATTGGTGGGGGTGCTTCAGAAACGCTGTTGCGCCCCTGTCGCTTGGCCATATACAGCGCCCTGTCAGCACGTTGCATAAAGCTGTCTACGCCTTCGCTACTAACATAACGCGCTACACCAAATGACATGGTGATCACACCTAATGGTTCATGGGTGTCTTTACGCTGAATGCGTTTACCGGAAATCTCAGTACGTAAAGCTTCAGCAATGAGCCAGGCATTTTGCAACGTCGTGTTGATCAGTAAAATAGCAAACTCTTCACCACCATAACGGGCCACAATATCGCGGCCTTTTAGAGAGTTTTTTGGGGTTTCAGCAACGACCCGCAATACCTGATCACCGACCAATTGCCCATGTTTTTCATTAATACTGCTGAACATATCCAGATCACAAAAAACGATAGAGACATCCATACCACTGGTATCAGCTTCATGCGTGACTTTGATAATCTCGTCGTCAAAAGCTTTGCGATTAGCAAGTCCTATCAACGTATCGGTTTTAGCCTCGCGGCGGGCTTCATCCAGCAACTTTTTCAAAACTTCGACTTTAGCAACGCCATTACTCAATCGTTCGCCAAGTATTTCACCGGCAGAGACCACCAGCCGAGTTTCAATGAGAATTTCTTCAACCAAATCGTGTAATTGTTGTTTGGAAATATCAGGCTGTAAGCGCGCCAACATACGGTGTAGCTGAGTATTGCTTTTATCCGTGGTGTTGACGCCGGTATAGACAAAGTTAAGTACCTGCTTTAACAGACGGCTCATTTCCTAGCGCATTTCCAACAAGGCATTAGGATCTTTTTCGCGATCAATAAACCGCTCATAAAGGGCGCGACTTTGTTGTTCGGTGAGATAGCCATTTTCGGCTAATTCGTCATCGAGCGCTTCCATTAGATTAGCATTATTACCGGATACGTATTCATACCAGACAGCATAGTTCGCAGGCGTTTGAGCGATGGCATGTTTTTTCATCATGGATATCGCCAAGCGCATATATTCTGCGGTGCGTTCTTCGTATTGGGTGTACTCCATTAAGGCTTGCCTGTCGCTCTTTATGAGCTTTAATTAACGTTTCTTGCCAGCGATTTTAAGACGTAAGGCATTGAGTTTGATGAAGCCCTCAGCATCCTTCTGATCATAGGCACCTAAATCATCTTCAAAGGTGGCAATCGACTCATCAAACAAACTGTCTGTTGCCGAACGCCGTCCTACGACGACGACATTACCTTTGTATAGTTTGATTCTGACATCTCCATTAACAGTTTGCTGTGATGCATCTATCATTGTTTGCATCATTTTCCGCTCTGGCGCCCACCAGTAACCGTTATAGATCATGCTGGCGTAACGCGGCATCAGTTCATCTTTCAAATGTGCAACTTCTCGATCCAAAGTCAATGATTCAATGGCACGGTGGGCACGTAACATCACAGTACCGGCTGGTGTTTCATAACAACCACGAGATTTCATGCCGACATAGCGGTTTTCAACAATATCCAGCCGGCCAATACCGTGCTCACCAGCCACTTTATTCAAATACGTCATCACCTGCGCCGGGCTCATGGCTTCGCCATTAATCGCCACGATATCGCCCTTCTGATAGCTCAGCTCCAAATAGGTGGCTTTATCCGGTGCATTTTCCGGCGACACCGACCAACGCCACATTGATTCTTCAGCTTCAGCCCATGGATCTTCGAGAATGCCGCCTTCATATGAAATATGCAGTAAATTAGCATCCATGGAATAAGGTGATTTTTTGCCTTGTTTCATTTCTACCGGAATACCGTGTTGCTCAGCATAGTCGAGCAGTTTTTGCCTTGATAGCAGATCCCATTCACGCCATGGGGCGATCACTTTGATATTCGGATTCAAACCATAAGCACCGAGCTCAAAACGTACCTGATCGTTACCTTTACCGGTGGCACCATGAGCAACGGCCTGGGCACCAGTATCGGCAGCGATTTCGACTAAACGTTTGGCAATCAATGGCCGCGCAATTGATGTGCCGAGCAAATATTCGCCTTCATAAATAGCATTGGCGCGAAACATCGGGAACACAAAATCACGGGCAAATTCTTCACGCAGATCTTCGATATAGATTTCTTTGATGCCCATGGCTTGTGCTTTGGCACGCGCGGGCTCGACTTCTTCCCCCTGCCCCAAGTCCGCGGTAAAGGTCACCACTTCACATTGGTATTTGTCCTGTAGCCATTTCAGAATAACGGACGTATCGAGACCGCCAGAATAGGCCAGAACGACCTTGTTGATATCAGACATGGGGAAAAGATCCTGTAACTTTGAGTGAGTTTAATAACAAACCATATTGTATCAAAAACCGCGTAAAGCCAGCACTTCCTTAACGGCTTTACGGGAGGAGGTTTTACAACTGATCCGCCGCGGCGCATCAATATAACGTAGTCGAAAACCCAGCTTACGATACAACTGGCAGATCCGCGCAGTTGCCTGATTGGATAACACCACCGGTCCGGGGTGTTTGGCCAGCCACTCAGCAAGACGCTCCTGATCCTGCCAATCAAACCCTTGCTGGGAATATTGGCGAAATGGCACATCGTAGGGTGGATCGGCATAAATAAAATCAGTATCGACGATGGCCAGCTGTTCAAAATCGGTATTACAAAACTGCCATTGCGACAATACCGGCTGATATGCCGAAAAATCCGTCAGATAGTGAATGGTTTTATAACGACCGAACGGCACATTGTAGCCACCGGTTTTATTAAAGCGGCACAGGCCATTGTAGCCAGTACGGTTCAGGTAATAAAACAATTGTGCTCGCTGGCGCGGATCCTGCCAATTGTCGTTAAAAAGTTGCCGGTGCTGATAGTACAAAGACTCATCATTAGCCAATGCAATATCCATCGATAAACCCGTTTTCAGCTGCTGATAAAAATTGATCAGCGCCGGGTTAATATCGTTCAGCAACGCTTGTTTCGGCTGCAAACCCAGCGCTACCGACAAGCCGCCACAAAACGGTTCCACTAGCCGCTTGTCAGCTTGCGGCTGCCATAACTTTTGTAATGTGGGTAATAACCAGCGTTTACCACCCGCCCATTTCAGAGGTGGGCGTAATGCAGTTGATTCACTCATTTATAAACGGGGAATAAATACAGACAAGGGCCGGTCACCAGACCAGCCCTTGTTTTGATTCAGGCCAAAACCTTGCTGCGGCATTATTTAGAATGCAAAGTCTGCCGGGGCGGCATCAAATCGGTAATGCTACCCTCAGCCATTTCTGCGGCAAAACCAAGGGTCTCAGACAAAGTCGGATGCGGATGAATGGTCAGACCGATATCTTCCGCATCGGCGCCCATTTCTAAAGCCAATACAGCCTCAGCAATAAGTTCACCAGCGTTAGGGCCGACAATACCAGCGCCGATTAAACGGCCGGTCGATTTTTCAAACAACGCCTTGGTCAAGCCTTCATCACGACCAATACTCAGACTACGACCACTGGCTGCCCATGGGAAAGCACCTTTAACGTACTCAATACCCTGTGCTTTAGCTTCGGTTTCGCTCAGGCCCATCCAGGCGACTTCAGGATCGGTATAGGCAACTGACGGAATGGTCATCGGTTCAAATACTGATTTCTGACCAGCAATAACTTCTGCCGCCACTTTTCCTTCATGGGTGGCTTTATGGGCCAGCATTGGCTGACCAACAATGTCACCAATGGCAAAAATATGTGGCTGATTGGTGCGCATTTGACCATCAACTTCAATAAAGCCCCAGTCATTGACCTGAACGCCAGCGGCTTCCGCATTAATCAGCTTGCCATTAGGCGTGCGGCCAACGGCCACAAGAATTTTGTCAAAAGTTTGTGGCTTCGGTGCATTGTCACCTTCAAAAGTCACTTTCAGTCCGGTTTTCAGTGGCTCGATTTGACTGACTTTGGTGTTCAGATAAATTGCTTCGTACTGCTTTTCAATATGCTGATGCAACGGTTTGACGATATCTTTATCAGCGCCAGGGATCAGGCTGTCCTGCAGTTCGACAACGCTGATTTTGGCACCCAGCGCGTTATAGACAGTGGCCATTTCCAGACCAATAATACCGCCGCCAATAACCAGCAGTCGCTTAGGAAAATCTTCTAACTCCAGCGCATCGGTGGAATCCATCATCCGTGGATCATCATTAGGAAATACCGGAATTTTGGTCACCCGTGAACCGGCCGCGATAATGCAATTATCAAAGCTGATGGTTTTTTCGCCATCGGCCGTTTTGACCAGCAAGCTATTGGCGGAGCTGAACGCACCTTCGCCCCGGACGATCTCAACTTTGCGTTTTTTAGCCAGCCCTTTCAGACCGCCAGTCAATTTATCAACGACGCCATCTTTCCAACCCGCCAGTTGTTTTAAATCGATTTTCGGCGCCCCGAATGTCACGCCACTGTCTGACATATGACTGGTTTCGTTAATGATCTGTGCAGTGTGCAGTAAGGCTTTAGAGGGAATACAACCAACATTCAAACAAACGCCGCCAATGCGTTCATGGCGCTCAACCATGATAACTTGTTTACCTAAATCAGCAGCCCGAAATGCCGCGGTGTAACCACCGGGGCCGGAGCCCAATACCAACACTTCAGCATGCATATCACTGTTTTCGGGTTTGGCAGCAGCTTTTGGTGCTGCTTTAACCGGTTTTTCAGTTTCAGGTTTTTCCGGAGCAGCTTTGGCAGCTGGCTTTTCAGCAGGTGCATCTGCCACGCTTTCCAGTTTCAGGATCACATCGCCTTCACTGATTTTGTCACCGACCGACACCAGTAACTCAACGACTTTACCGGCCGCGGTACTGGGGATTTCCATCGCGGCTTTGTCAGATTCCAACGTGATGATGTCTTGATTGTCGGTAATCTCATCACCGACGGACACCAGTACTTCAATAATTTCAACGGCGTCAAAATCACCAATATCGGGGACTTTTACTTCCACTAAGCTCATAACAAGACCTTCCGGATATCTGACAACATTTGGCTTAGCATCACGGTAAAGCGGGCACCGGCAGCGCCATCAATAACCCGGTGATCATAAGAAATCGACAACGGCAACATCAGCCGCGGCACAAAATCGTTACCATTCCAAACCGGTTTCATCTGATGCCGGCTAACACCTAAAATCGCAACTTCCGGCGCATTGACGATTGGCGTAAAGAACTGACCGCCAATACCGCCGAGGCTGGAAATTGAGAAGGTGCCGCCTTGCATATCTTTAGCGGTCAACGCACCTTCACGGGCACGCGTACTGATTTCACCGAGTTCACCAGCGAGTTCCAGAAAGCCTTTTTTATCAACATCTTTAATCACCGGTACCATCAGGCCATTGGGCGTATCAACTGCAACGCCAATGTTGTAATACTTCTTCAGGATTAGGGTTTCTTTATCTTCGCTGAGCGATGAATTGAATTCCGGATATTGCTTCAGACAAGCCACCACGGCTTTCATGATGAATACCAGCGGTGTCAGATTAACGCCCTTCTGGGCTGCCATCTCTTTGTTTTCTTTGCGGAACTGATCCAGCTCGGTAATATCGGCTTCGTCAAACTGGGTAACGTGCGGAATATTCAGCCAGCAGGCATGTAAATGTTTGCCGGAAATTTTCTTAATTCGCGACATGTCCTGATTGACGATTTCACCAAACTGTTCGTAATTAAATACCGGCACAGACGGAATGCCACTGCCCTGCGCAGCGGCTGTTGCTGCTGGTGCTGACATCGCTTGTTTAACAAACTTTTGGATATCTTCCTTGGTAATACGGCCTTTAGCACCAGTACCGACGACTGAAGTCAGTTTCACACCTAATTCGCGGGCAAAACTTCGAACTGATGGCGAGGCATGCGCCCGCTTTAAACCCGATTTATTATCCGGTGCATAAGGAATAGCTTCAGCGTCATCCCGCTCCAGTGTTGCCGCTGAGGGTGTTGCCTTTGGCTGTTCTTCAGTTTTGGCCGGTGCAAATTTTTCGGACTTGGATTCCGCTTTCGCTTCTGTTTTTGCAGGTGCTGCCGGTTTGTCATCTTTTTTGCTTTCGCCAGCCGTTTCCAGCATGGCAATGACATCACCCTCACTGATTTTGTCACCGACTTTGACTTTCAGCGATTTGATAACCCCGGCCATATCGGACGGGATACCCATCATTGCCTTATCGGACTCAATGGTAATGACTTCCTGATCAGCGCTGATTTCATCACCCTCGGCAACTAACACCTCAATGATTTCAACACTTTCAAAGTCGCCGATATCCGGCACTTTCAGTTCAATTAAATCTGCCATGATTACGCCTTAACTGGATTGACTGCGTCTGCGTTGATGTCGTACTGGTTGATAGCTTTTTCAACGATATCGTGCTTAATATCGCCCTGATCCGCCAGCGCGTTCAGTGTTGCCACCACAATATGATGACGATCAACTTCAAAGAAATTACGCAACTGTTCACGGGTATCACTACGGCCAAAACCATCCGTACCTAAAACGGTATAGCTGTTTTTCACCCACGGACGAATTTGCTCGGCATACATCCGCATATAGTCGGTAGCCGCTACCACTACGCCCGCTTGGTCATCCAAACACTCTGCCACGTAAGCTTTTTGTTTAGTGGCCGTTGGATGCAGACGATTATGGCGGTCAACATGCTGACCGTTTCGCGTCAATTCATTAAAGCTGGTCGCGCTCCAGACATTAACTGAGACCTTCCAGTCTTTTTCCAGTAATTCGGCGGCGGCTTCAACTTCACGCAAAATCGTACCACTACCAATCAACTGCGCTTTCAGCTTATGTTTACCACCAGCTTTCAGCTGGTACATGCCTTTGATAATGCCTTCTTCGGCACCTTCGGGCAAAGCAGGATGGACATAGTTTTCGTTCATCGCTGTCAGGTAATAAAACACATTTTCCTGATTTTCATACATACGGCGCATACCGTCATGAACAATTACCGCCACTTCATAAGCATAAGTTGGATCGTAGCTGATGCAATTCGGCACGGTATTGGCCAGAATCATGCTGTGACCATCCTGATGTTGCAGACCTTCACCATTCAACGTGGTGCGACCTGCTGTACCACCAATCAGGAAACCTTTGGCCTGAATATCGCCGGCCAGCCAGCACAAATCGCCGACCCGCTGGAAGCCAAACATTGAATAATAGATATAGAACGGCACCATATTAACGTTGTAATTGGAATACGCTGTCGCCGCCGAGATCCACTCCGACATGGCACCGGCTTCATTGATGCCCTCTTCCAGAATCTGACCGGTGGTATCTTCGCGATACCACATGACTTTGCCAGAATCTTCCGGTTCATACATCTGACCGGACGAAGAATAAATACCCACACTACGGAACAGACCTTCCATACCAAAAGTACGGGCTTCGTCCGGGACAATCGGCACAATATTTTTGCCAAGGGTTTTATCACGAATCAACGCGGTTAATACCCGGACAAACGCCATGGTGGTAGATAATTCACGATCGCCACTGGACTTCAGTACTGCATCAAAAATTTTCAGATCAGGGATTTTTAATGCCGGCGCGCTGGTATTGCGTTTTGGCAGGAAACCACCCAAATCTTCACGACGTTTGAGCAAATAATCTTTCTCAGGACTGCCGTCTTTAAGTGTCAGGTAAGGGATTTTGTCGATTTGCTCATCAGAAATCGGAATATTGAAGCGATCCCGGAAACGTTTCATCTGTTCCAGTTCCAGCTTCTTCTGTTGATGAGTCGTGTTCTGACCTTCGCCAGCCTCACCCATACCGTAACCCTTGACGGTTTTCGCCAGAATGACGGTTGGCTGATCCTGTTGATCAACCGCGCGTTTGTAGGCGGCATAAATCTTACGTGGGTCATGTCCACCACGGCTCAAATTCCAGATGTCTTCATCGGTCATATCCGACACCATATCCAGCAGCTCCGGATATTTACCGAAGAAATGCTGGCGCACATAAGCGCCATCTTTGGATTTATAATTCTGGTATTCGCCGTCGACGACTTCTTCCATGCGTTTCAGCAACAATCCGTGCGTGTCGCGCGCTAACAGTTGATCCCAACCGCTGCCCCATAAGACTTTGATGACATTCCAGCCAGCGCCACGGAACAATGCTTCCAATTCCTGAACGATTTTGCCGTTACCACGTACCGGGCCGTCGAGACGTTGCAGGTTGCAGTTAACAACAAAAATCAAATTGTCGAGTTTTTCACGACCAGCCAGGGTAATGGCACCCAGTGATTCTGGCTCGTCCATTTCGCCGTCTCCCAGATACGCCCAGACATGGCGGCCACTGGTTTTAACAATATCGCGATGCTCCATGTATTTCATAAAGCGCGCTTGATAAATTGACAGGATTGGGCCCAGCCCCATGGATACCGTGGGGAATTGCCAATAATCCGGCATCAACCACGGATGTGGGTAAGACGATAGGCCTTTGCCATTTACCTCAAAGCGGAAGCCATCAAGTTGTGCTTCGGTCAGCCGGCCTTCCAGAAAAGAACGGGCATAAATACCCGGTGAGGAATGGCCCTGGAAAAACACCAAATCGGCACCATTGCCATAATTATCACCTTTAAAAAAGTGATTAAAACCGACGTCGTACAGTGTTGCTGCTGAAGAAAAGCTAGCGATATGACCACCAACTGCACCCGGTTTTAAATTGGCTTTCACCACCATGGCCATAGCATTCCAACGAATATAGGAACGCAGTTTGTGTTCCATGGCCTGATCGCCAGGAATACGTTCTTGTTGATCTACCGGAATGGTATTTACATATGCTGTGTTCGCGCTGTAAGGCAAGTTAATGCCGCTACGGCGGGCCATATCAATCAGTTTTTCGATAATGTGGTGAGCTTTTTCATCGCCGGCGACTTCAATGACGGATTCCAAAGCGTCCAGCCATTCTTGTGTTTCCTGCGGGTCTTGATCGACAAAATCAGTCATAAATACCTTCTTAAGAGCTAAAAACGCCGTTAATAACAACGCGACATTGTAACAGTTTTTGTCGGAAATCATCCCCCAAAAGGCTGGCAAGCCTTATCAGGCAATGACTTGATTGCAACTTAACAGACAGCGAAAAAAGACGAAACAACAGTAATAGCAAGCACTTAACTGCGTGCCAGCACTATCGGTTTCAGATAAGAACGATAGACGCGTACACCCAGTAACAGCGCTAAAATAACGATGTAAATCAGCGGTTCGGTGATATCGGCTTTGACTAGCATTAAAAAATGTAGGCAGGACAACCCCGCCACCAAATAGGTTAGCTTGTGTAAGTGCTTCCAGCGTTGACCGCCGAGGCGTTTCACCATTTTATTGCTGGACGTCAAAGCCAGCGGCAATAACAACGAAAAGCTGATAAAGCCAATAGTGATAAATGGCCGTTTGACAATGTCTTTCCAGATTTCTGACCAGTCAAAAAACTGATCCAGCCAAAGATACAGCAGCATATGCAGCACGGCATAGAAAAACACATACAAGCCGGTCATCCGCCGAAAGCGAATGATCTGATTCAGGCCGGTCAGCCAGCGGATCGGCGTCAAACATAAAGTCAGCAGCAAAAATCGCAATGCCCAAACGCCTGATTCACGGGTAATGGCCTCAATCGGATTAGCACCTAACTGGTCTGTAAATAAAGCGAAGGTCAACCACAATGCCGGTGATAGACCGGCAAAAAACACAAGGACTTTGAGTTGATTAATACTTAGCATAACAATCAGAAATATCTACGCAGATCCATACCGTCATAGAGGCTGGCGACCTGCTCACCATAACCATTAAACATCAGCGTTTCACGTTTCAAAAATTCGCCAATACGCCGCTCACGCTTCTGACTCCAGCGCGGATGATCAACTTCCGGATTCACATTAGAATAAAAGCCATATTCACTGGCATTAGACTGCACCCATGCAGTTAATGGCATCTTTTCGACAAAGCGGATACGGACAATCGATTTAATGCTCTTAAAACCATATTTCCACGGCACTACTAAACGAATCGGGGCGCCATTTTGGCCGGGCATTTCATGACCGTACAAACCGACCGCCAAAATCGTTAACGGATGCATAGCCTCGTCTATGCGTAATCCCTCCACATAGGGCCATTGCAACACGCGGCGCTGTTGGCCGGGCATTTGTTCGGGGTCAAACAACGTCGTGAATTCAACATATTTGGCTTTGGAATTTGGTTTAGCCGCTTTCAACAGGTCTGCCAGCGGAAAGCCAATCCACGGAATCACCATCGACCAGCCTTCGACGCAGCGCATCCGGTAAATCCGTTCTTCCAGCGTTTTTTTGGCAATTAAATCGCTGTATTCAAATTCGCTGGGATTGTCACATTCGCCATCAATTGTCACCATCCATGGTTTGGCTGGATCCGGGAAATCTTTGGCCAGAATCGCCGGAGACTGCTTATCGGTACCGAATTCATAAAAATTATTATAATTCGTGATGTCCTGATAGGTGGTTAGTTTTTCTTCAGTTGATAAATGACTATCCATTATATTTTCAAGCACATTACCCGTCGGTTCCTTAGCCGCAAAAGTAATTGGCGCAGCGGCTGCGGCTGCAATACCTACAGCACTATTGATAAACTGCCGGCGGTTTAAAAACACCTCGCGGTCAGTGACTTCAGATTCTGGTAACTGCCAGGATTGTTTTTTACGGATCCACATAATGCACCTCTTGAAAGCTGGCTTTGCGAGCCAGCAAATAATCAATACTTAAATAACGACCACCACCGATAAAAAACAGGGTCAACAACATGACAAAATAAGTGGCGGCAAATTCAATACCGTTATTCAGAGAAACTAAACTGCCATGCTCCGTCAGCCAACTATAGTTGCCATGTTCCTGAAGAATGTTTTTTGCCCGGTCCAGTCGCTCAATCGCTTCAGCGGCATTGTCCGCTGCAAACGCACTCATCGGATCATGAATAGCTTGCCAACCGTTTTGCCAGTGCACCGAAACAGCAGCGACCAGCATGGTGACCATCAACGGAATACTGATCCAGCGTACTGCCAAACCCAGCAACAATAAAATCGCCCCGAAATATTCAGCGCTCCAGGCGAGATAAGCCATCAATTCCGGGAGTGGCAAACCCAATCCCCAATCTTTGTTGGCAAACCAATCAATCGTACTTTGCAGTGAACTGTCCGGATCAAATGGATTCCACTTATTATTGGCAGCGATCCAAAACACTGGCACCAGGTAAGCTCGCAATAGCAATGGTGCCAAAAAATCCACTGTGCGTGTCTTATCAAGTATTGACTGCAACCACAGCAAAAATGTCCTTACCTGCATCATTGACTCCTGCTAAAAAAACAAGGGCCCTTTAAGAGCCCTTGCTACTGTGATTAACAAAGGCAGATTATTCGCCACCACACTTGGCTTCACCGCATTTGCCTTCGGCGTCTTTCATATCATCTTTCAATTTGCCGCCGTATTTGGCTTCATCATCTTTTTTCATATCTTCGCCACACTTGGCTTCACCACTTTTGCCTTCATCACCGTGGTGTTCAGCTAACTGCATATAACCACTGCTCAGTTCAGCACTGACAAATGGATTGGCATCAGCGCTTGCCAGTGGTGAAAAAGCCAGACCTGCTGTTAAAGCTGCACCAGCAGCCAGCGCGATAGACGTTTTTTTGCTTGTAGCCATGAGACATTTCCTTTTGGTTATTTCGAAAAACCAACCGGCTAATCAACCGGTCTTGTAAGCTAGACTCACAACAAAATGCTTTGTTACAACCTTTTCGATAAAAACTACTATTCATTTGTTTTACGAGTAAACTTTTTTATAGACTTGCGTCTCAACCTGTCTGCGTTTATTAGATTCAGGGATTAATTTCTGCCGCACGTTACTATTACCAATAAACAACCGAAATGGAATACAGTCCAGTCATATGACCCCAACGCCAAGCGCATCATTTGACGACGAACAAAAATTGATTCAGGCATTACTGGCAGGCGAGTCAGTAGCATTTGAATATTTGATTAGTCGCTACCATGGCCTGATGCTGGCTGTCGCACGCGGCATAATCGGTGAGGCGTTTGCTGACGAAGTTGTTCAGGATGCGTGGTTATCCGCTATTAAAGCCTTGCCAGAATTTGCGGGCCGCAGCAGTTTATCAACCTGGCTGATGCAAATTACCGCTAACGGCGCTAAATCCCGTTTGCGACGAGAAAAACGCCATCAATCTTTGGATGAAGGCTGGCAACTTGAAGATCATGATGATCGCTTTGATGCCAGGCATCACTGGCGGGAAGATGTCAGTCAGTGGGAACTCAACACACCGGAAGCGATTGCTGAGAATGCCGAATTGTCAGCGATAATAGAACAGGCTTTTTCGCAGTTACCGCCTATGCAGCAGGCAGTGATGGAATTATATGATTTGCAACAAACGTCAATGCCAGAAATTTGTAACATTCTAGACATCAGTGCATCTAACGCTAGGGTATTGCTGCATCGTGCCCGCAGTGCCATCCAACAACAAATCGCTCATTATCAGGACTCAATTTAAATGCTCAGTTGCAAAGAAATTGCCCAACAAGCTAGTAATTACATTGATCAGCAATATAGCTGGCGGCAGCGACTGGCGTTTCGTTTACATTTATTTATCTGCGGTAATTGCCGACGCTATATCAGTCAACTGCGTAGCAGTATTGAAAGCCTGAAACTGTTGAAACGCCGGCCACAGCCAATTTTAACCGAGCATCAAAAAGCGCTTGCCAGACTGCTGCGCGAAGAAAGTCACAAGCGCTGATTATTTTTGGTATTTGGCTTTCCAGTCGCTATAGGACATGCCGTAAATATATTCACGGGCTGCGTCATAATCCATGTCAACGCCTTTGTCTTCTGCTGCTGCTAAATACCATTTTGATAGGCAGTTCCGGCAAAACCCGGCCAAATCCATCAAATCAATATTCTGCACATCGGTACGTTCCTGCAAATGTGCGAGCAATCGACGAAATGCCGCGGCTTCCAGTTCAGTTTGTGTTTGTTTGTCCATGGTCTTCCAGATTTTCGTATAAATAACAGTTCACTACATGGCCAGCGCCAAGAGCAGTAGTTTGTGGATATTCCAGTTTACAGATCGGCATCGCCTGTGGACACCGCTGATGAAAATGACAACCGGCTGGTGGATTGGCAGGTGAAGGCAATTCGCCACTGATGCTGGCCAGTTTATTGTCACCCTCTAAATCAGGCACCGCTGCCAATAATGCCTGGGTGTAGGGATGCTTAGGTGTATTTAAAACCTGCTCCCGACTGCCCTGCTCGACAATTCTGCCCAAATACATCACCGCGACCCTATGCGCCAAATAATCGACAACACCGATATTATGGGTAATAAACAGAAACGACAGACCAAATTCATGCTGAATATCACGCAATAAATTCAAAATTTGCGCCTGCACTGATACATCCAGTGCGCTGGTCGGTTCATCACAAATAATCACTTCCGGCTCGGCTGCCAGCACTCTGGCAATACATAAACGCTGCCGTTGCCCACCGGAAAATGCATGCGGATACCGATCTTTAATATCGGTGCGCAGCCCCACCCGTTCCAACAAACTATCGATATGTTGTAAACGCTGTTTTTCTGACAAGTCATGAAAGCGGGCATGCATTCCCTCTTCAATAATATGCCGCACCGTCATGCGTGGGTTCATCGACGAATAGGGATCCTGAAAAATGATCTGTAAGGCGCTGCGCATCGGTTTCAGTTGTCGCTGCGATAATTTATTTAGCGTTTTGCCCTGAAACCTGACGCTACCTGCCGTCACCGGTAAAAGCTGCAAAATACCTTTACCAACCGTACTTTTACCGCAACCCGATTCACCCACCAAAGCCAGTGTCTCCGCTTGATGCAATGTTAAACTCAAGTCATCGACGGCTTTTACATGGCCTACCGTGCGTTGCAAAATACCTTTGCAAATGGGGAAATGGATTTTCAGATTTTTAATCTGCAGTGCTGTTTGGGCGGAAGGCACCACTTCAGACAATTTTGATGGTGAATGCTGCTTTGTTTGCTGCGGGCTTTGATCAGCAATATCATCATCATATAAATGACAGCGCACGCCATCTTTAATATCACCCAGCCAAACAGGTAATTGCTGCTGGCAAACATCCCAGGCCCGGTCACAGCGATCGGCAAAACGGCAGCCGGTAAAAATCTGATCCAACGGCGGCACCGTGCCTTTAATCACAGACAGTCGTTGCTGGCGTTTTTGTTTGCCGGGTAAGGCGGCAAATAATTTTTGTGTGTAAGGATGTCGCGGCTCAGCAAAAAACGCTTGTCTTTCTGCCGTTTCAACAATTTGACCGGCATACATGACCGCCACCCGATCCGCCATTTGTGCCACCACACCCAAATCATGGCTGATCAATAAAATAGCCATACCGGTATCGCGCTGGATTTGTTTTAGCAGGTCCAAGATCTGCGCCTGAATCGTGACATCCAGCGCAGTAGTAGGCTCATCAGCAATCAGTAATTCCGGTTCACCAGCCAACGCCATCGCAATCATGACCCGTTGTTTCATACCACCGGAAAGTTGATGCGGATATTCTTTTAAACGTCTTTGTGGATCCGGAATGCCCACCGCATTCAGTAAATCGAGGCAGCGGGTCATGACTTGATTGAATGATAATTTAAAGTGCCAGCGCAGACATTCACCCAATTGCTGACCAATGCTCAACACCGGGTTTAATGAGCTTTGTGGCTCCTGAAAAATCATGGCAATGCGCCGGCCCCGAACATGCTCCATTTTTGCTTCGGAAAACTGCAACAAATCGACATCATTCAGCAAAATTTCGCCGGCTTCAATATGACTGGCTGGCTGAGGATTTAGGCGCAGTACCGATAAAGCTGTCATTGATTTACCACAGCCCGATTCACCGAGTAGTGCAAAGGTCTCGCCCTGATTGATCTCAAAATCAATGCCATCGACGGCTTTATAGGCAGCATCACCGTTACCAAACCAGGTTTTTAAGCCTTTTACTTGTAACATCGGCACGCTCATTTGCTGGCCTGCATACGCGGATCAAACGCATCACGAACCACATCAGCAAATAAATTCGCCGCCAATACCAAGATAAACATCGAAATAAACGCCGCGGTCAGCGACCACCAAACCACCGGATCGCGGGCCATTTCCAATCGGGCGCTGTTAATCATATTGCCCCAGCTAATCATGGTCGGATCAACGCCCACGCCCACATAAGACAGCACCGCCTCAGCAAGCACCAAGCCACTAAAATCCAGTACCACAGTGATCAAAACGATATGCATTAAATTGGGCAAAATATGCCGGTGTAAAATGGTAAAACCATTAACACCCAGCGCTCTGGCAGCCAGTACATATTCGCCCTCACGCAACTTTAAGGTTTCACCGCGCAAGATCCGGCATAAACCGGTCCAACTGGTGACGCCGAGAATCAGACACAAAAACAACAGCCGGATATCAGCTCGCTCGGCGGTGGTTGCAAAGTGTTCCGGATGATTATTGATATACACCTGCAACATCAGCACTGCCGCAGCGATCAGCAGTACGCCAGGAATCGAATTTAAAGTGGTGTAAATATATTGAATGATATCGTCGAGCCAGCCACGAAAATAACCGGCGGCAATGCCCAGCAAAATCGCCAAAGGCAACATTACCAATGTAGTCAGCGTGCCAATCACCAGTCCCGTGCGAATACTTTTCAGCGCCTGATAAAGTACATCCTGACCGACTTTATCGGTGCCCAAAACATGATAAAACTGGCTAAGATGAATCAGATTAAAAGCAACCAGTAAGATAAAGAACAAGGTTAAATACAGCGTGCGCAGTGGATACTGATTTTGCCCCTGCAACCAATGCCGGCAAGTTTGGCTAAAGGCTTGTTTATCACGACGGCTATAAAAGGCAGCCATTGCGACAAAAATCAGCACGGTGGCGGCTACTGCCCAGACACTACTGATAATGCCCCGTTGCCAGATATCCGCCCATTTTTGGCTTTCATCATCTAAATGCTGACCACCATATTTCAGTGGCGGATAACCATAAACCAACGAGCCATCCTGCAATTGCATTTCACGGCTGAATAATCGGCTGGCAAACGGGGCTGAGTAAGTTTTTTCGACTTGATTGTGTAATGGCTTAACCAGCACATCAAACAGGCTTTGTACTTCGTTGGCGTAATGCACTTCGCTATCAACATTTTGCTGTGGCAAAACACTGCGAAAATGCACCGAATCAAGCAAGCCAATGCCGATATAAACCAATAAAATTAAAGTGGCTATAACACCACGTTTACGGCTGAATACTTGCTGCCAGGGGGCGCGCAAATGGGGTTTACGGCGAATATAGCCAACACCAGTAACGATCACGGCCAACAGGCTGAAAATCAGGATATCTGTCCACAAAAATACCGGCAAAAAGGGCATGCTTATCCTTGGATCTGTTGATCTTTCACAGCCAACACTTCTTGAGGCTCTGAAAGATCAACAAACCGTAATTTATTTTTTCAGTCGGCTGATATCTACCTTCAATTCCCGGGGTAGTGAAAAGGCGATGTTTTCTAATTCGCCGTTATCTTCTGCAACATCGTCAATGCCCAGCGTTTTTAAACGTTTAACGACATCTTGTACTAATAATTCGGGTGCTGAAGCCCCAGCCGTTAACCCGACTGTTGTAATCCCTTGCAACCAGGCCGGATCAATTTCGGCAGCACTGTCGATTAAGTAGGCTGGCGCGCCCAGTTTATTGGCTAATTCTTTTAACCGGTTGGAATTAGAACTGTTGGTTGAGCCCACAACCAACACCAAATCACAGTCTGCGGCCATCCGTTTGACAGCATCCTGGCGATTTTGGGTGGCATAACAAATATCATCTTTACCAGGGCCGATAATATTGGGAAAGCGCTGGCGCAGTGCATCAATAACAATCGACGTATCATCAACCGATAATGTCGTTTGGGTCACAAATGCCAGATTATCCGGATCTTTGACGGTTAAGCGCGCTACATCTTCGGGCGACTCAACCAAATACATGCCCCCCTGCTCGGCCGTGTACTGCCCCATGGTGCCTTCGACTTCTGGATGACCGGCATGGCCAATCAAAATACATTCGCGGGCGACTCTTTCATGTCGGGCAACTTCCATATGCACTTTAGTGACCAGCGGACACGTGGCATCAAATATCTTCAAGCCACGTTGTTTGCCTTCATTTTGCACGGCAAGCGATACCCCATGGGCACTGAAAATCAGCGTCGCATCATCCGGTACATCAGACAAATCTTCGATAAATACCGCACCTTTACTACGCAAATCATCAACCACCGTGCGGTTATGCACGACTTCATGACGCACATAAATCGGTGCACCGAATAATTCCAGCGCCCGCTCAACAATATCAATTGCCCGATCGACACCAGCGCAAAAACCGCGCGGATTGGCTAACAATAATTTCGCCATTTACAACACCGCCTTAGGATAGGAGCCCAGCACCCGGAACATTGATGATTCGCTTTCCAGTTTTTTTAATGCCGTGGCAACACCGCTATCCTGACTGTGACCGTCAATATCAATAAAAAACACGTATTCCCAAATGCCTTTGCGCGATGGCCGTGATTCAATCCGGCTCATACTAATGCCGCTTTCTGCCAGCGGTTGCAACAAATTCTGTAGCGCACCTGGCTTGTTTTTTGTTGACACCAGCAACGCCGTTTTGTCGTCACCACTAGGGCCAACGTCTTGTGAGCCAATCACCAAAAACCGCGTGGTATTACCCACTTCATCTTCAATATTATTGGCCAAAATATTCAGCTGATAAATTTCAGCAGCGCGATTTCCGGCAATCGCTGCACAGTTATTCTGCTCATTAGCCACCCGTTTGGCGGCTTCAGCATTGCTATTAACCGGAATTTGTTCGGCATCCGGCAAGTTTTCTGTCAGCCAGTGACGGCATTGCGCTAACGCTTGCGGGTGGGCATAAACCTTATTTATATCAGCTAATTGCAGCGCATTGCTCAACAAGTAGTGATGAATGCGCAGGGTGACTTCACCATTAATTTTCAGCGATGAACTGACAAATCTGTCCAATGTATGGCTGACCATACCCTCGGTAGAATTTTCAACCGGCACCACGCCATAACAAGCCTGGCCAGTTTCCACACTGTGAAAGACATCGGCAATCGTACGCATGGTTTGTAATTGTACGGAACCGCCAAAGTGCTTTAAAGCCGCTGCCTGTGTGAAAGATCCTTCTGGACCGAGATAGGCGATACGCAGTGGTTTTTCCGCCGCCAGACAAGCTGACATGATCTCCCGAAATAAACGGGCCATTTCGGTATTCGATAATGGGCCGGCATTTCGCGCCATGACATTTCGCAAAATCATCGCTTCGCGCTCAGGGCGATAAAAATCACTCTGATCACCGACCGATTGTTTGATTTCTGCTACCTGATGCGCCAGCGCTGTCCGCTCATTGAGTAATGCCTGGATTTTTTCATCCACGGCATCAATTTGCTGTCGCACAACTTGCAAGGCTTTTTGTTCTGACATGCTTAACCGAACCTGCGCTCGAATGCCGCCATAAAGGCAATCAATTTATCGACACCGGCTTCTGGCATTGCGTTATAAATACTGGCACGCATACCGCCTAAATCACGGTGGCCTTTCAGCGTCAGTAAACCTTCTGCCGCGGCCATTTGCAAGAATTGCTTATCCAGACTGCTATCGGCCAGCGTAAACGGAATATTCATCCATGAACGGTGCCGTGGATCGACTGGATTGGCGTAAAAATCACTACCATCAATGGCAGCATAGAGTTTGCGGGCTTTACGGGCATTAATCTCGCCCATTGCCGTAAGACCACCCTGCTGTTTCAACCATTGAAACACCAGTCCCGCCAAATACCAGCTATAAGTTGCCGGCGTATTAAACATCGAGCCGTTGGCATCATGAATTTTATAGTCAAACATGGTCGGCGTGCCCGGCAGTGTCTGTCCCATCAAATCACGACGGACAATGACAATACACAAGCCTGCCGGACCGATATTTTTCTGCGCCCCGGCGTAAATCAAACCAAACCGGTTAACATCCACCGGCCGCGACAACAGTGTCGATGACATATCTGCGACCAGCGGCGCATGACTCATCGCCGGAATGTGGTGAAACTCGACACCATGAATGGTTTCATTGGGCGTGTAATGCAGATAAGCGGCGTTATCTGACACCTGCCAATCAGAAAAATCCGGGATGGTGGTGTAATTTGATGGCTTGGCATCGGCGATCACATTAACCTTGCAATAATGACCGGCCTCGGCGATGGCTTTTTCCGACCAGGCACCGGTATTGGCGTAATCTGCCGTTTTATTATCACCCAGCAGATTCATTGGGATCATCGAAAATTGGCTCGACGCACCGCCCTGCAAAAACAGCACGGCATAATCATCCGAAATACCGAGCAACTCGCGCAAATCGGCTTCTGCCTGTTGGGCAATCTCGGTATATTCCGGGCCGCGATGGCTCATTTCCATCACTGACATGCCACTGCTACGCCAATCGAGCATTTCGTCGCGTGCTTGTTGCATGACCGCCTCCGGCAACATGGCCGGACCGGCACTGAAATTATAGGCTCTCAAGGCTTATTCTTCTGTTAGGTCATCAGTTTCTGGCAAATCTTCAGCGTCTTCTTCTTCGACAACACGCTCAAGACCGACCAGTTTTTCGTCTTTCGTCAGATTGATCAGTTTAACGCCCTGGGTATTACGCCCCACCAGCGACACATGTTTAACCGGTGTTCTGACCAGCGTACCGCCATTGGTGATCAGCATAATCTGATCTTCATCATCAACCTGAACAGCGCCAACGACCTGACCGTTCCGGGCAGAGGTTTGAATAGAGATAATGCCCTGACCACCACGACCTTGCACTCGATATTCTTCCAGGTTGGTCCGTTTACCAAAACCAAACTCGGTCGCAGTCAAAATTGGGCCTTCCGGACGGGCAATAATCAGTGAAATAATCTTCTCACCATCAGCCAAACGCATACCACGCACACCGCGTGATACCCGGCCCATTGAACGGACATCGGTTTCAGGGAAGCGAATCACTTTACCGTTACTGCTGAACAACATTACATCAGAAAGACCATCCGTCAGCGCAACATCCACCAACACATCGTCTTCTTTCAAATCGACAGCAATGATGCCGTTGGCACGCGGCCGCGAGTAATCAACCAGAGGCGTTTTCTTAACGGTACCGCTGGCGGTGGCCATAAAGATAAATTTATCGGCTTCAAATTCACGGATCGGTAACACCGCATTTATCCGCTCGCCTTCATCTAATGGCAGCAGGTTAACAATGGGTTTGCCCCGCGCGGTCCGGCCACCTTGTGGCAATTCATAGACTTTTTTCCAATACACCTTACCGGCGCTGGAGAAACACAACAGCGTATCGTGGGTGTTGGCAATAAACAGGTGTTCGACAAAATCTTCGTCTTTCATCGAGGTCGCGGCTTTGCCTTTACCGCCACGGCGTTGCGCCTGATAGGTATCGAGTTGCGTAGTTTTGGCATAGCCGGTGTGCGACAAGGTCACCACCATTTCTTCTTCGCAGATCAAATCTTCGAGTGTCAGATCCAAATGGACATCAAGAATCTCAGTGCGGCGTTCATCGCCATATTCTTCTCTGATGGCAACCAACTCTTCACGAATAACGGCCATCAAATTATCGCCATCACTCAAAATCGCCAGTAAATCACGGATCTGATCCAGCACTTCACGATATTCTTGCAGGATCTTGTCTTGTTCTAAGCCAGTCAGACGATGCAAACGCATATCCAAAATGGCTTGCGCCTGAACTGGCGACAAATAATATTTGCCATCAACCAGACCAAACTGATCAGCTAAATCTTCGGGACGTGAGGCTTGTGCACCGGCAGCACCCAACATTTCCAGAATCATTTCACTGCGCCAGCCTTGCGAAACCAGCGCATCCTTGGCTTCCGAAGGATTTGATGAGGCTTTAATAAGCTCAATTACTTCATCAATATTGGCTAATGCCGTCGCCAAACCTTCCAAAATATGAGCACGTTCACGCGCTTTACGCAGTTCGAAAATCGACCGGCGGGTCACCACTTCACGACGATGACGGATAAAGGCTTGCAGAATCTGCTGTAAATTCAGCGTGCGTGGCTGACCATCAACAATCGCCACCATATTAATACCAAACACCGTTTGTAATTGGGTTTGCTGGTATAAGTTATTGAGAATAACTTCTGGCACTTCGCCCCGTTTCAGTACCACGACCATACGCATGCCGTCTTTATCAGACTCATCACGCAGCGCCGAAATACCTTCGATTTTTTTCTCTTTAACCAGCTCGGCAATTTTTTCCAGCAGACGGGCTTTGTTGACCTGGTAAGGCAGTTCATTAACAACAATGCTTTGCTGCCCAGTTGCTTCATTGGTTTCAATGTCAGCACGAGCTCGCATATAAACGCGGCCACGGCCAGTTGCATAGGCTTCGGCAATACCGCGGGCCCCGTTTATCATCGCAGCTGTTGGGAAATCAGGACCTGGCACATATTCCATCAGGCCAGCAATATCAATTTTCGGATTATCAATCATTGCCACACAGGCATTAAGGATCTCGGTCAGATTATGCGGCGGAATATTGGTCGCCATACCTACGGCGATACCGGATGAACCATTGACTAATAACGCAGGGATTTTAGCCGGCAGTACTGATGGCTCAGATTCAGATTCGTCGTAGTTTGCAACAAAATCGACGGTTTCTTTATCCAAATCGGCGAGCATTTCATGGGCAATTTTTGCCATGCGCACTTCGGTATAACGCATGGCGGCAGGTGGATCACCATCAACTGAACCGAAGTTACCCTGACCATCAACCAGCATATAACGCATCGAAAATGGCTGTGCCATCCGCACCATAGTGTCGTAAACCGCCGTATCACCATGTGGATGATATTTACCGATGACGTCACCGACAATACGTGCCGATTTTTTATAAGAACTGTTCCAGTTGTTACCCAGTTCTCGCATCGCAAAAAGCACGCGGCGATGCACCGGTTTTAAACCATCACGAACATCCGGCAGAGCCCTGCCCACAATTACACTCATCGCGTAATCGAGGTAGGACTGCTTCATCTCTTCCTCAATGCCGATTGTGTCCAGTTCCAGCGCAATCTCAGACATGCAGTTTTCTTCCTAAAAAATGGGCTTGCGAACGATTGTTACAAAAAAAAGAATATTACCACTCTTGCCGATTTACTGCACGACTTAGGCAATAGCTAGGGTAACCCTGCTTTATCAAAATAATCGCTTAAATCCATCTCCAGCGTGGCGAGAATCTCTTCCAGGCCATTTTTCCAACCCATTACCACTTCTGATGGCCGGGTTTCATCGATGTCAGCATCGACCCGAAAGCCAGTTTGAAACAACATCTTACTTTCAGCATCAACGCCTGCTGGGCTTAAGAAAAACTGCATTTCCAGCACGGCCAGCGGCGAATAAGCGGGACGTGCATCACCAAAAAGTTTGGTTAAAGCGGTTTCCAATACCAAATCATGCGGCTGACTTTCGTCGGTCACCACTTTGCTAAACAGGCCGCTTTTTGATAACCAGCGCTCCAGCTGGGCCGTAAACATTGACTGTGGATTGGTCAACAGCTCATGTGGCGGTTGCGGCTCAAATTGGTTATCGCTAACCCGAAACATAATCGTGGGCTCGCGAAAATAAGGTGCCACTCGAATAGGCTTAACCAGCAAAACACGATCATTGGCAAACTGCGGTGCCACATTGCCTCGATCCGTCTCTATAATATATAAGCTTGGCTGTGAATTATAATCTTCAGTTTTGTCACCACCAAAACTAAAACAACCGGCCAACAACATACTCAAAAACATCAAAAGTATTTTTTGTGTGTAGTCACGCACAGACAGCACAACTCCTATAAAAACAAATCATAATTAAAGCAGGCTTTCAAATTATAACCGCTATAATACCGAGCTGCCGCTTACGATCCCAACAATCAGGAATAACTGTGCACGCACTAATTGCCCATATCCGTGATATTCCCGACTTCCCGACACCGGGAATCATCTTTAAAGACATCACCCCATTATTACGGGACCCACAAGCAATGCGCCTGGCGGTACAAGCCATGATACAGCCTTTTCAGGATCACCCGGTGACTGCAGTGGCCGGTATGGAAGCCCGTGGCTTTGTATTTGGCGCGCTGGCGGCCCGCGAATTAAATGTTGGCTTTATCCCGCTGCGCAAACCCGGCAAATTACCCCATGATACTCACAGTATTGATTATGATTTGGAATATGGCAGCGCAAGTTTAGAAATTCATCGTGACGCCATTACAACCGGGGACCGGATATTGATTGTCGATGATGTTCTGGCAACCGGAGGCACGGCACTGGCAAGTTGCCACTTAATTGAAAAACTCGGGGGTAATGTTGCCGGTTGTGTATTTTTATTGGAGATAAATGCACTGAAAGGCCGACAAAAATTACATGCTTACGCGCTGCACAGCCTTATTCAAAGTTGATTTAGTTTTATCAGCCTCGGGCCACAAAGCCAACAGTTCGCGACAAACAGCCTGATAATCGGCCGCTTTGGTAATCGCTGAAATCATTGCCACACTGCCAACACCGGTTTTTTTTAGCGCCTTTGCCCGTGGCACATCAATGCCACCAATCGCCACCAACGGTGTCTCACCTAAAATATTTAACCATTCGACAACTTTGTCATGCCCCTGTGGCTGCCAGGGCATTATTTTGCTGTCCGTTTGATAAATCGGCCCGAGCGCAATATAACTGGGATTAACCGTTAAAGCTCGAGACAGTTCCCAATACGAATGTGTTGAAATCCCCAAGCGCAAACCCGCTTTTGCAATTGCATCAAGATCTGACTGATATAAATCCTGCTGACCCAAATGCACACCATAAGCCCCGGCTTCAATCGCCAGCTGCCAGTGATCATTAATAAATAAACGGCTATCCGGATATCGGGCGGCAATGGCAACCGCTTTATTAATTTCATCCTGAGCAAGTTGTATATCAACGGTTTTCAGGCGCAGCTGAATGGTGCGAATGCCTTCTGCAAAACATTTTTCCAGCCAGACCACCGAATCCACCACCGGGTAAATGCCCAATTGCTTTGGACAATCCGGAAATTTATACGCCTCGGCGATTGCCTCAGACGTGACATTTACATCAGGTAAAACCACTTGATTAAGCTGTAATGATTGATGCTGAAATACCCGGTAAGGGCCAGCGGTCTGTGCCGCTAAATAGCCTTGATTTAAATAGCTGCGGGCCATTACTACAGCTTCACGCATTACAAACTGCAGGGCTAAATAAGTGGCGACGGCTGAAGCCAACACGCAACCAGTGCCACGTACCAAAAAATCATATCGTGGCGTCGTTAAATAAAATCGTTCATTAACATCCTGATAAAAATCGCTGCTTTGACCACCGCTGCCATGCCCATCTTTGAGCAGACAGGCCTTTACGCCCTTTGCCAGTAAATGATTTATTGCGTGCTTGTCTGGCCCGCCTGCCAAATGCTGCAACTCTGGACGGTTTGGTGTCAGCAAAGAGATATGCGGCAATAATTGCTGATTAATCACATCAATGACACTGTGATCCAAACCCTGACCGCCACTGCTGGCCGACAATACCGGATCGAGCACCACCGGCAATGCATTGTTCTGCAAAAAATCAGCAACGATTTTGGCAATTTGCGCATTCGGCAACAAGCCGATTTTGACTGCGGCAATTTTAAAATCAGCCGTGCAACATTGCAGTTGCCTGGCAAAGTCTGTTTTTAATAACGGGTTAAACGCCTTTAAGCCATCAGCCGTTTGCTCAGTCAGACAAGTAACCAGCGGTACGGGATGACCACCTAATTGGCTGACGGTTTGAATATCAGCAGTAAGTCCTGCCGCACCCTGCGGATCAAGGCCGCCAATCAATAAAACTGCTGGTTTAGCCATGTTGTTGCCACAATGGTTGATCTAATGTCGGCGTACTCGGTTTTGCTTGCAAACGTTTTGGCATAATGCCGGCTTCATAAGCAAGGCGGCCGGCATTAATCACTTGTTTAAAAGCCTGTGCCATCAATGCCGGTTCCAGCGCTTCGGCAACTGCGGTATTCAGCAAAATACCATCATAGCCCAATTCCATTGCCTGCACCGCATCGGATGGTTTGCCGATACCAGCATCCACTAATAAATTCAATTCCGGCAGGCGTTCGCGCAATACCGTTAACGCATAAGGATTTAACAAGCCTTGCCCGGTACCAATCGGCGCACCCCAGGGCATTAAAACCTCACAGCCGAGATCAGCCAATTTCTGGCAAAGCACCAAATCATCAGTGCAGTACGGAAACACTTTAAACCCATCTTTAATCAGCGTTTCAGTGGCATCCAACAAAGCAAATGGATCCGGTTGCAGATTAAAGCTGTCACCGAGCACTTCCAGTTTTACCCAGTCGGTTTCGAATAATTCCCGCGCCATATGTGCTGTTTTGACAGCTTCTGCAGCGCTGTAACAACCAGCGGTATTCGGCAACAAATGACAGTTTAAATCTTTAATCATTTGCCAGAATTGCTGACCATTCGCCGCATCACCGGCGGTTTGCCGCCGCAAAGAAACAGTAATGACTTCAGCACCTGAAGCACGAATCGCATCACACATGATTTTCGGTGATGGATATAACGCCGTGCCAATAAACAGACGGCTATTTAGAGTCTGACCATAAACCTGCCAACTGCTGGTTTGCATATTAGCCTCCACTTATCGGTGATAGGATTTCAATGCGATCGCCCGGCTGAATCAGGCGCTGTTCCAAGGTGGTTTTTGGCACCACCGTGTCATTAACGACGGCAACAAAACAACCATGATCCAGCCCCTGCTGCGTCAATACTTCTGACAAGTTCAGGCTGTCAGTTAGCGCAACAGATTGATCGTTAATCCAAATCTGCATTTCACTGTGCATGAGCAACTGCCTCCTGCTGCGCATTTAATTGCGCCAGCAATTCATCAATCATCACCGGCCCCAGTAAATAGCCGTGACGATAAAAACCATTTAATTGAAAGCCCCAGGATTGCCGTCTTAATGCCGGCAAATGATCTGGCAAGGCCGGTCGGCAATGGGCGCGCATTTCCAATACCCTTGCCTCAGCAAATCCTTTATCAATGGTGTACAGTGCCGACAGTAATTCCATGGCGCTACGAACACTGACCGGACTGCGATCCGCTGACTCAATCACTGTCGCGCCAATCACATATTCATGTTTGGGCCGCGGCGCCAAATACAGCGGATAACGCGGATGTAACAAGCGCACACAATGTTCAAGCAACACTTCCGGCGCCTGAACACGCACCACTTCACCGCGCACACTGCGTAAATCAGCGATATCCTGGTGGCTGCCATTGCCCCGGCAATCTATGGCCAAATCAAACTGAGAAAAGCCTTGCCCCAATGTCTGCTGGCAAACTTCATCCAGCGTGCACTCATCGATATGTTCAAGTGGCGCTATCTGCCGCCAGTCAGCATTTTTTTGCAGCAAGTCCCCGAGCAGCTGAAATAATTGCCGGTTATCCAGACAAGCCTCATTTTCAAACCACAAAGCCTCACTGAAATTGGCCGACAATGCAGGTGACTGTTGCTGCAAAGCAGCTTGGTTCAATACCTGAAAATCACCGTTATCCAGAACATGTGCAGCCCGCCGCTGATAACGCTGAAACTCAGCCTGATCTCCGGCATGGGCAACGACCATCGTGCCACATTGTGGCAAGAAAACCGGCTCAGATAATTCAGTTAACCATTGTTGCCATAAGGCCAGACTCTGTAATCCCAAATCCCGCAGTGCCCGCTCATCGCTAACCGCCTCGGTAAACGGCGCGATCATGGATGCCGCGATATAACCGGCACTGTCCGTGCCGGTCGTATCGTCACTCGATAAAATCGACACGCTGTGGCCTGCAGCGAGCAACCGCCAGGCGGTTAGCCGGCCGATCAGGCCACTGCCGATAATTAAAAAATGGCCCATAAAAATCAAATTACCCCCATCCTAACCTTCCCCCCGCAAGGAGGAAGGAAAAGGTTGCCCCCTCTCCAGTTTGGGGAGAGGGTTGTGGTGAGGTGAGGGTCCATAAATCTCACGATCAAACCTGCCGGTAAATCTTGCTGCCGCCAGCCTTGAATTCTTCCGATTTTTCGGCAAAGGCTGCTTTGACATCATGTGAGATTTTCATCGAACAGAATTTTGGGCCGCACATCGAGCAAAAATGTGCCACTTTGGCATTCGGTTGTGGCAGCGTTTCATCATGAAACTTCCGTGCGGTATCCGGATCCAGACCAAGGTTAAACTGATCTTCCCAGCGGAATTCAAAACGTGCTTTAGAAATCGCATCATCACGAATTTGTGCGCCCGGATGGGCTTTGGCTAAATCCGCTGCATGAGCAGCAATTTTATAAGTAATAATGCCGGTTTTGACATCGTCTTTATTAGGTAAACCCAGATGCTCTTTTGGCGTCACATAACAAAGCATCGCTGTACCAAACCAGCCAATCATCGCCGCACCGATGCCCGAGGTAATATGATCATAGCCCGGTGCAATATCAGTAACCAATGGCCCTAATGTGTAGAACGGCGCTTCTTTGCAGACCTCCAATTGCAGATCCATATTTTCTTTGATTTTATGCATCGGCACATGACCGGGGCCTTCCACCATCACCTGCACATCATGTCGCCAGGCAATATCGGTGAGTTCACCTAAAGTACGTAATTCGGCAAACTGCGCGGCATCGTTAGCATCCGCCTGACAACCCGGACGTAAACCATCACCGAGCGAGAACGACACATCATAGGCTTTCATGATTTCGCATATATCTTCGAAATGCGTGTACAAAAAGCTCTCTTCGTGATGCGCCAGACACCAGGCCGCCATAATCGAACCACCACGGGACACAATACCAGTCACGCGATCCACTGACAGCGGAATATGTGCCAGCCGCACACCAGCATGAATCGTGAAATAACTGACGCCCTGCTCGGCTTGTTCAATCAGAGTATCGCGGAATACTTCCCAGCTTAAGTCTTCGGCAACGCCGTTGACCTTTTCCAGCGCCTGATACAGCGGCACCGTACCAATTGGCACTGGCGAATTACGAATGATCCATTCGCGGGTCTGGTGAATATGTTTACCAGTCGATAAATCCATGACCGTATCGCCGCCCCAACGGGTACTCCAGACCATTTTTTCGACCTCTTCTTCGATCGATGATGTGGTCGCAGAGTTACCGATATTGGCGTTTATTTTGACCAAAAAATTACGGCCAATAATCATTGGCTCAGCTTCGGGATGATTGATATTGGCAGGAATAATGGCGCGGCCTTCAGCGACTTCTTTGCGGACAAATTCAGCAGTCATGTGATTGGCAGCACCATCCGGTAATTCACCGTTGGCTTCCAGCGTCGCGCGGCCCATGCTTTCGCGAATGGCGATATATTCCATTTCTGGGGTGATTATTCCCTGCCTTGCATAGTGAATCTGTGTGACATTTTTGCCTGATTTGGCACGGCGCGGCAGACGACGTTCGGCAAACAGCGGAATATCAAATTCTTCCGTGTCTTGCTCGCGGGTAAATTTTGAGGTGAATTCGGTGAGTTGTTCGGTATCACCGCGACCTTCAATCCAGGCACTGCGAATTGCCGGCAGGCCTTTTTCGATATCAATGTTGGCCAGCGGATCGGTGTAAATACCTGAGGTGTCATAAACCAGCACTGGCTCATTGGGCGTGCCCGGTAAGTTTGGATCACGATTGGGGGTATCGGTCAGCTTGATTTCACGAAATGGCACGCGAATATCATCACGGCTGCCGCGCACATAGACTTTTTCGCTGCCGGCTAACGGCGCCGTGCTAATGCCGCTCCGCTCACTGATATCAATAACTTTTGGATTGGCTGACATACGGTTCCCCTTGCTTGAGATAAAAAAGCCGGGGAAATGAAATCGTTGCGCGTCAGCGAACAAGGGATTGGTGATACACGGCGGCTACAGTCAGACATCAACTTAACCGGTACACCGGCTTGTTTCCTACGGAGGTTCTAGCCTCTTCAGGTTCAACGGGTTTCATCTCAGCCACCTCTGAAAATTCAGAGGGGCACCCCGACAAGTGTTTTCTATCCTAAAGCAAAATCAACACAACGCACAAGTGCCAATCACTCTGGCACAATGCCTGATAAGAATTTGAATGGATTGCCGGCTTATGTCCCGCGAAAACACACCCGAAAATGATGATTTTGCACTATTCCGACAGGAAGTCAGTGATGCAGAGCCTATTCATCACAACAAACGCGTCATCACCCCCAAAGACTTGCCCAAAGCGGTGGTGCGTAAACGCAGTCATGAAGGTGACCCTAATCGTTTAGCCGCTTTTTCCGATATGCTTGCTGGCAATGATGTTGGCAATGAAGAATTTCTCGAATTCCGCCGTCCCGGCATTCAGCATCGGCAATTTGCCAAACTGCGCACCGGCAAAATCCATATCGAAGCCGAACTGGATTTGCACGGTCTGACCGCTGAACAGGCCGAGCCGGTCCTGGCCACGTTTTTAGCAGAATGCCAGCAACAACAAATCCGCTGTATGCGGGTTATTCATGGCAAGGGCTGGAGTTCTCGCGACAACCGACCCGTTTTAAAAGGCAAAGTGAATTACTGGTTGCGTCAAAATGAAGCAGTGTTAGCGTTTTGTAGCGCCACAATTGAGGATGGTGGCGCGGGTGCTTTGTATATTTTGTTGAAGCGACAGTTTTCTGAATAAATTAATTAAAATGCAATTCGCTATTGCCTGGCTTAGTAAGCGCAACAAAAATATTTTTTGCCGCAATCAAGTAAATTGCGTTAATGAAACCCAAAAGCAGTCGAGGTATAACATCAGTAATTCAACCGACCTGATGCAATAAGTTTTCCAATTGGTGTTCCGGTGACGACTTTACAAACAGCCCTTCATCAACACCTTCTGAATAAGTCGCATTCAAAATAACAGATTCATATAACCAAAAAATCTGCTTTTTATGTTCCACCCGATATCGCCAATGATATTGAAGTTGCTGCCAGCCATTAACAATTTTAGATAATTGAATGGGGGTTGTATCGGCTTTGAGTTGGTCTTTGAATTCTATTGTTCGGGAATTTAAGTCAAAGCGAAAACGGTCAATCAACAGATGGTTATCAACCAACTGATATTGCAGCCGGTTGCCCATTAAATCATCGCCATGTTGATCGATAATGACACGGTCTTCAAATAGTGATTTAGCTGGTGGCGTTCTAACGGAATAACGATTCGGCAATGCCTTGCGAGCCTGAGCATATTGCTCAGAACGTTGCGATTTATCCCATTGCCGAATAATGACTTGCAGAATCAGTTTGTTCATTAATTAGCCAGACAACTATTAAAGCGGCATTTAACGGACACAGTTTTTGCCGCTATTTTTAGCGCGATACATAGCATTGTCGGCAGCAGTGATTAGGTGTTCGGTATTGTCACCCTGTTCGGGGAATAACGCGACGCCGATACTCGCTGACATTTCAATTGATTGATTTTGCCAATTAAACGTTTGATTCAAAATGTGGCGAATTTTTTCGGCAACGGACCAAGCCTGCAATCGGCTTTCAATACCATTAAGCAACACCACAAATTCATCTCCACCAATGCGTACAACGGTGTCAGTATCACGCACACAAGTACAAATCCGGATTGCCACATCACGAAGTAAGGCATCGCCAGCGCTATGGCCCAGCTGATCATTGACCTCTTTGAACTTATCCAAATCAAGATACAGCAACGCTAAACCATGTTGTTCGCGACGTGCACGAGCTAAAGCTTGTAATAAACGGTCATAAAATAATTGCCGGTTGGGCAAATCGGTCAGCGGATCGTATAGCGCCATATGTTGCAGTCGTTCAAGCATTTGCTGACGCTCAAGGGCAGTAGTGATTTGTGCGGCGGTAAATTGCAATAAATCTTGCTGATTATCGTTGAGCATCGCCGCTGGCAGTCGAAATACAATCAGGCCAAGGGCTTTGTCTTTAACTTGCAAATCGATAGCGATTTCCGATGTCATCGTATTAATCTGAGCTGGAATTAAATCGACTAAAGACGGTTGCCAGTCGTTATCACTTTTATACAGCAACTCAAGACCATGACTGCGATGCAGCGCAATACAAATATCCAGGCCGGATATCTGGGTGTTGAGCAACTGATGCAATTGCGGGTAAATACCTTTGAGCGTCAGATCACCATGCACCGTTTCTGAAATTGCCAGCAGGGTTTTTTGCATGGCCTCGGCTTGTTTAATGCGAGTGATATCCCGGGCGACGCCTAAGCGCAATTGATATTTATCAGACCAGCTGGTCGACCACAACAAATGCACGATTCGACCATCTTTGTGAATATAGCGGTTTTCAAAATCCATCACCGCTTTAGTGCGCATCACTCGCTTAACACTGCCATCAGTTTTATGACGATCTTCTGGATGTACAAAATCTAATAGTTGTTTGCCAATCAATTCCTCTGGCGTGTAACCCAAAGCAAGTTCCACACCCGTGCTAGCATATTGAATAGTGCTATCTGGCTCAACAGCAAAAAACGCATCAAGCAACAGATCGAGATCATCAGGCAATGGATTAAAAGTGATGCTTTTCATTGATGTCAGTAAATGGCAAACTTCGATAGAGTATGCCCTGATAATACTGGAATATAAATGCCGCCATCACCAACGATGACGACTTAGGTGATGCTAGTCACTTAAGGTTGCCAATCTTTCAAATCACGAACGGCATATCTAATCGCCCGTTCCCATGCCTGATCAGTATTGCCGCGAAAATCAAATGATTTTTTCTTAATGACATGACCGGTTTCGACGTCTTTGACTTCTATATGCAGCGTCGAAATTAAATGACTCATCCGGAATACATAAGGCACCATCCACCAATCCAGCGTCATATCCTTCGGCTAATGCTATTTCACAACCATTGCACTGCAGCACATTTTCTTCGGTCTGAAACGGGGTAGTTGCCACGACCACAGCATCGCCATCTACTATTGTAAAGGCCGTTTTATCCTGTAATTCGGTGCGAAGATGGTTGCTGAAATGGTTGATTTTTTTGAGATTATCTTCTTTGTCACCTTTGACTGAACTGTCACCGGTAATCTCAATGTCCATCACCAGCGTTTGCGTAGCGTGTTTATCTGCGGCAAATGCAGAAAAACTGAGCCCTGGCACTGTGACAACGCTGAAAAGCGCTTTAGTTTTAGTCATGTTGCCTCCTATCGTTGGGAAATGTTATTTCACCCTAACAATCGGCATGCTTAATGTTAAGTTCTTTTTGACTATAAAAACCATGACATTTTCCTGCTGACAATCCGGAAAATGCTTAGCCCTTTAACGCGGATGCTTAAAGCGACCCGTTTGGAGAAAATGCAAGGTCTGATTTTGCACCTCATCACTGCTCATGATGAAAGGATGGGTTTGTTCAACCAGCAAAAAATCGCGCATACCGTCAAGCGCAGTACGTTTTACCGCGACTTTACCATCATCACTACCGGGAATAATTGACGATAAAATCAGATTGATAGAGCGATTGCCGGCGATGATGCCCAGTTCAAAATTGGCTGGTCCGAGTTGATTGGGCATAGCGTCAGCTGCTGTGCCAAGCTGCTGTCCCGCCGGGCCATTGACCCAGTTAAACAGCCCGAAATTTCCCAGTTTGTCGACCACCTCACTGCCTTGATTGGGCGGCGCCAGCATCACCACCCTGTCAATTGAAATATTGGTATGTGCTGCAGCTATTTGCCGGACAATAATACCGCCCAGTGAATGGGTAACAAAACTTATCGGCCCCCTAGCAAAACAATCCTGAATCGCTGGCAGTACATACTCGGCGGTTAATATTTCGACAGTATGATGCCTGGATGGATAATCGACATTACAAATCGAATAATTATTATCGTCAAGATGTTCGGCCATCGAATGCATGGAACCGGCACTCCGGGCCAGCCCATGCAATAAAACAACTTGTTTGTCGGCTTCAGCAACAACTGGCAATATAAGCAACCACCCAGTCAAACCGATTAACAGATATTTAAATGTCATGCTCTGCCAATGTTGTTTACTTCAGTTATGTCAGTATTATGATTAATCTGGCCCTTGGCTGTTGCAATATCGTTCCATAATTTGCCACATGATGTTCAACTGGCCGAATGTAACCCGCTATTAGCATCACCTTAAGGTCAGGCTTTGGTGGAAGGTTGTGAGTCATTATTGCCTGCGGTACAGACCGAAATCTGATTACGACCAGCTTGTTTTGCACGATACAATGCTTTATCCGCAGATTGTAATAGACTATTCGGCGCATCCGTATCGCCTTGCCATATGGCAATACCAACCGAAATCGTTAAAGCATCCAGATTGCGTCCTTGATAGCTGACCGTCCGGGCAGCGACTTTTTCAAGCAACTGCCGCGCCCGGTTCAGCGCACCTGCAAGTGACGCGCCGGGCATCAATACGACAAATTCTTCGCCGCCAAACCGGCACGGAATATCGGTTTCACGAAAATGCTCGAGCATAATATTGGCCAATGTCCGTAGTGCCATATCACCAGCATCATGCCCATAAAGATCATTAAAATCTTTGAAATAATCGATATCACAAATGAGCAATGCCAAAGGCGTTTTACTACGCGAGGCAATATGTTGCTCACGTTGTATTGCTTCATCAAAGAAACGTCGGTTTTTCAAGCCAGTCAACGCATCTTCAAAAGACATAATTTGCAGACTTTCACGCAATTTAATACTGCTCAGCGTCACCTGTAACCGGGACAGCACCCGGCTGATGAACTGATCCATCAACAGTTGGGAATCATCATCCTCGGAGGCTTCAAAACAATCGATGACTATAAATGGCGTCACCTGTCCTTGAATATCTTCAACGTCGATGAGGTAACGTTTTGCCGTCACATCTTGCAGCGGCAAAGTTTCTTCAACAAGTTGAATATGCATACGCCTCGAGGCAAAAATCTTCGGGATCTGCTCGCAAATCAAAGCAGCAGCCGTTTCTAAATCAGCGGTTTTTTGCAGTTGACTAATCAGATCTTCAAGGCCAAGACTGTATTGATTAATGCGCGCCAATTGCTGGGAACGCTCGACTTCGCGATCGGCATAAGCCTGCAAACTTTCGGTGCGCTCGGCAACACGTTGTTCGAGTTGCAAATTCATTTCCTGCAGCGATTCTTGCATTTGTTTGTAGTGATGTAACGATACCATCGACACAATCAGCGTAAACATTAGCGCACCCAGCGCCATCGGGAAATCCACCCACGGCAACACGCTATGCGCTATCAGCATGTCGACAAACAAAAAAATGGCAAATAGCGCAAAGGCTAACATGACGATTTTTTGTTCATTGACCAAATATAAATAATTTCGATGGGCGATAAACAACATCACCATTGCGCTGGCCAGCAACATAAAATCAAACGGCGGGTAAAAGAAGGACAGATTAACCAATCCTGACAACGACAAACCCAGCGCTGCCAGCCAATAAATACTATGCAAACCAGCCAATAAGTGAAACCAACGCCGATCACGCTGTTGACACCAACTACTAAGCAACATGGCCAGAAAAATAGGCATCGCAAAATACGAAAATGCCGCTTTATAGCGTTTTAATAGTGGAATTTCAATCAATAACTGTACCGACAGATTTTTACCAATTAAGGTACCGGCAACTGCCAAGGCAAACAGGCCAAGATAGAGAAAGCCATAGCCGTTTCGACGCATCGCTGCAAATAACAGGGCCATCAGCGCCAGTAACAGACTAAAAGCCGCAATAATTAATTCATAAAAACTATTTTTCAATAAAGTCAGCTGTAAATCACTACGATCCACTAACCAGAAATCGCCCCAAACCCCCATATCGGTATAATCCGAAAAAACTTTCAGTGCCAGAGTTTTGCCAGCATAATCGTCAGGTAATGGTATTGCATGCCATGGCCACCCCTTAAAAGCGAGTGAATCTGCGGCATCAACCGCACCAAATTGGTAAATTTTTTCACCATCAAGATAAGCAGCCACTGTAAGATCAATACTGGTCGCATAAACCACTGGATTATGTACAAAACTATTAGGTAACGTGGTTTTAAACCAGACAAATTGCTGATCTTGACGATCTGAAGGATTGGCCGGAAATTCAATTGACTGCCAGTTTTCAGCATTGGAAAAAGCGGGATCATCAACGGCAAAATCGCCCCATTGGTATTGTCAGACTGATGTTGCTAAATCTTCGGCTTGTTCGGGTACCTCAGCGCGGATCGTGCTGGTTATCAACAACAAAAAACTCAGTAATATTAACTGCACCAATAGTAATGGTTGCCTGACAGCGCCGCCTCTGCATTTCAATAGCTGTGGCGGCAAGAACATCAGGGCTTGTTTACCATTCATATTCACCACGGCTGGCGACTATTTTTGTGTCCGGCAAGGCGAAATCGTGCCGTGCAGAAATATTCTAGATAAGCGATTAACAAATAGGTCTGAAACCCATTTGAACAGCTTTGTGCTGGTCGTGAAGCGGTGAGACACAGGGATGTATTTCACGAACAGCGCTCCTCGCAACTTGATTGGCGCTTTTTCGGCTCACAACAGAGGCTGAGACGAAAGGTAAACAAGCGCTAGCCAACCCAGCGCCGCGCGTTATGGAACAAACGCAGCCATGGAGCATCCTTGCCCCAATTATCCGGATGCCAAGAATGTTGCACACTGCGAATCACCCGCTCCGGATGCGGCATCATAATCGTCACCCGACCATCGGTCGTAGTAAAACCGGTCTGACCAGCAGCGGTCCCATTAGGATTAAATGGATAAGCATCGGTAGCATGACCATAATGATCGACATAGCGCAGCGCCATTAAGGCTTTTTCCGCGTCACCATTTTCAGCAAAATCAGCACGACCTTCACCATGGGCAACGGCAATTGGCATAATGGAACCGGCCATATCCTGTAATAAAATTGACGGCGATTCCGTGACCTCCACCAATGAAAAACGGGCCTCAAATTGCTCCGATAAATTGCGGCTGAATCGCGGCCAGTGTTCACTGCCCGGAATTAGCTCAGTCAATTGCGACAGCATCTGACAGCCATTACAAACGCCCAGCGAGAAGGTATCTTCGCGAGCAAAAAATGCAGCAAATTCATCACGGGCACGAATATTAAACAATACAGTACTGGCCCAGCCACGACCGGCACCCAACACATCACCGTAAGAAAATCCACCGCAGGCAACCAGCCCTTTGAAATCAGCCAGACTGATGCGGCCTTCAACAATATCGCTCATATGGACGTCGATGGCGGTAAAGCCGGCATGATCAAATGCTGCCGCCATTTCTAACTGACCATTCACGCCCTGTTCTCGCAAAATGGCAATTTTCGGCCGATGACCACTGATAATAAAGGGCGCTGCAACCTGCTCACTCAAATCAAAGCTCAGCTTGGCAAACAACCCCGGATCGTTGTCATCGTCTAAGCTGGCAAATTCCTGTTCAGCACAGTCCGGATTATCGCGCAGCGCCTGCATCCGGTAGCTGGTCTCAGTCCAAAACCGCTGTAAGGTCACACGATTTTGTTGTAACACCTGTTCACCATTAACACTGACCAGGATTTGCTGTTCATCAGTAGGCACGCCAATCAAATGACTATGTTTTGATAAACCATACTGTTGCAAAATCTCGAAGACGGCATCTTGATGCTCGGCGCGAATTTGCACCACCGCGCCAAGTTCTTCATTGAACAAAACGGGCAACGCATCGCCCATACCATCCAGTTCGATATCCAGGCCACAACGCCCGGCAAACGCCATTTCGCAAAGTGTAGTGATAAGACCGCCATCACTGCGGTCATGATAAGCCAGTAGCAAATCATCCTGCTTCAGCAATTGAATGGCGATAAAGAAGTTTTTCAATGTCCGCGCATCATCAACATCCGGACCATGGTGACCAGTTTGCTGATAGACCTGCGCTAATGCTGATGCGGCCAGCCGGTTATGGCCATGCCCTAGGTCGATATACAACAGCTGGGTTTCACCATCATCGGTGCGCAGTTGTGGTGTTAAGGTTTTACTGGCATCAGTCACCGGTGCAAAAGCACTGATAATCAGTGATAGTGGTGAAGTAACCGCTTTAGTTTCTCCATTTTCCTGCCAGACGGTTTTCATCGACAGTGAATCTTTACCGACCGGAATGGCAATGCCCAGTTGCGGACATAACTCCATACCGACTGCTTTAACGGTGTCATACAGCAAGGCATCTTCACCGCTATGACCACAGGCCGCCATCCAGTTAGCTGATAATTTAATATCGCTGAGTGTGGCAATATCGGCAGCAGCAATATTGGTTAACGCTTCACCAATTGCCATGCGGCCCGATGCCGGTGCATCAATCACGGCCAACGGTGTGCGTTCCCCCATCGACATCGCTTCACCAAGCAAACCATGATGGTCTGCCAGCGTCACCGCACAATCTGCAACCGGCACCTGCCAGGGACCCACCATTTGATCACGGGCCACCAAACCAGTCACGCTGCGATCACCAATAGTGATCAAAAAGCTTTTGCTACCCACCGTTGGCAATTTTAAAACGCGCTCAACGGCGGCTGGCACGGTGATGCCATCAAGGTTTAATTCAGGTTTGGGTTTGCTGTGATGTTTGACTTCACGGAGCATTTTCGGTGGTTTGCCAAGTAACAGCGACAACGGCATATCAATCGGCTGATTGTCGAATTCGGCATCACCCAGCAAAAGATGCTGATCGGCAGTTGTTTCACCGACGATCGCCCACGGGCAACGTTCACGTTCACAAATCGCCTGGAAGATTTCAACGTCTTCAGGATTCACACCCAGCACATAACGTTCCTGGGATTCGTTACACCAAATCTCCATTGGTGACATACCCGGCTCATCATTAGGGATCACCCGCAGTTCAAAGCGACCGCCGCGACCACTGTCATCAATCAGCTCCGGAAAGGCATTTGATAGACCACCGGCGCCAACATCATGAATCGAGACAATCGGATTGTTATCATCCAGCGCCACACAGCGATCAATGACTTCCTGACAGCGACGTTCCATTTCCGGATTACCACGTTGCACCGAGGCAAAATCAAGCCCTTCATCACTGGTACCTGAGGTCACTGATGACGCCGCGCTGCCACCCAAACCAATCAGCATCGCTGGACCGCCCAACACAATCAGTTGCGTACCCGGTTTCATAATATGTTTTTCAACATGCTGCGGGCGGATACTGCCTAAACCACCAGCAACCATGATCGGCTTGTGATAACCCCGCACTTCAAAGCCATTATCAGACGGCACATTAGCTTCATATGTCCGGAAATAACCACACAAGTTAGGCCGGCCAAATTCATTATTAAAGGCAGCGCCACCTAATGGGCCGTCGAGCATGATTTGCAACGCTGACGCCATACGTGCCGGTTTACCGTACGGTGTTTCCCACGGTTGCTGAAAGTCTGGAATATGTAAGTTGGAGACCGAAAATCCGGTCATCCCCGCTTTGGGTTTAGAACCGCGCCCGGTAGCGCCTTCATCACGTATTTCGCCGCCAGCACCCGTCGCAGCACCGGGAAATGGCGAAATAGCTGTCGGATGGTTGTGCGTTTCAACCTTCATCAAGATATGCTGCTGCTCACCTTCGTAGCAGTAATGATTGTCAGCCATATTGACCTGAAAACGATGGCTGCGCGGCCCTTCGATGACCGAGGAATTATCATTGTAGGCTTTGACCACGCCTTCCGGATGTTGCTCGTGGGTGTAGCGAATCATGTCAAACAGGCTGCGATCCTGTTGTTTGCCGTCAATCACCCAGTCGGCACGGAAAATCTTATGGCGGCAATGCTCCGAGTTGGCCTGGGCGAACATCATCAGTTCGATGTCATTCGGATTACGATTTAACGCCGAAAAATTATCGAATAAATAATCAATTTCATCATCTGCCAGCGCCAGACCCATATCGATATTGGCATTGACCAGCGCCTGCCGGCCACCACCGAGAATATCGACTGATAATAAAGGTCGCGGCGCGCTGTGCATAAATAATTGCTCAGCCTCATCGACGTTATCAAAGACGGTCTCGATCATACGGTCATGCAATTGACTGGCAATCAGTTGCTGCTGGGCATCGGTTAACGGTTTCGCCGATTGCACAAAAAAGGCAATACCACGTTCAACTCTTTGAATTTCAGTCAGGCCACTGTTATGAACAATATCAGTGGCTTTGCTAGACCACGGTGAAATGGTGCCCGGACGGGGTGTCACCAACAGCAGGGTTTCATCGGCTTGCGCCGCAATGTCAGATTGTTGGGCAACCAATAAGGTTTTCAGAATATTAAGCGCGGCTTCTGGTAACCGGCCATCGCCATCCATTTCGGCAAAATAATGGTATTCACAGCGCAGCGCCGTGACTTCAGGCAATTGTGCACGCAGCCCGCGCAGTAATTTTTCGATACGAAAAGCAGAAAAAGCCGGCTGGCCAATCAGATGCAGCATTTGAAACCCGATTTACTGAAAACGAAAGAGAATATGATACTTTATAGGCCATTTTTAGCCCAATTAAATTGAGCCTTGCTATGTCAGCAACACCTGCGCCAACCAATCGTCCCGGGCCACTTCGCCTGCTCGGTATTTTGTTATATGACAGTTTACTGCTGCTATCCGCGCTGCTGGTTGCTACCGGTTTAGCGGTGGCATTAAATGGCGGTAAAGCCATTGGTGCGCAAAATCCGTTCTTTTTTCTCTATATTTTGGCGGTGGCGTTTGTGTTTTATGGCTGGTTCTGGACCCATGGCGGACAGACACTCGGCATGCGTGCCTGGCAGGTGTATGTTATTAGTGGCAATCAAACCAGCATTAACTGGCAACAAGCAGCGCTGCGTTTTGCGGTGGCGATTTTTTCATGGTTGCCGCTGGGTCTGGGGTTTTGGTGGCAATGGCTGAGCCCGGATAAACTCAGCTGGCATGATATTGCCTCTGGTAGTGAGCTGGTGCTGATTAAACGTGATAAAACAACAAAAACCTAGGGCCTATTTACCTTTCGTAGCCGCCTCTGTTGTGAAAAGAAAAAACTTCAATCAAGGCGCGAGGAATGTAGTTTAGTCATTCTAAATAAATGACGAGCAACGCCGAGTGAAGTTTTTTCAATCACAACCCGTAGGGCTGGGACTATTTTTACGGCCCACTACGTTGGAAATTACTGATGTAGGGTGGCTAAATTTCATAATTTCCGCCTTGTCGGACGAAAAAATAGCCTCCAGCAGTGGTGGCTACAAAAGATAAATAGGCCCTAACCAATCCTTTCAATCGACTTAAGCTTATTATTGGCATCAAAACTGATTTGAAAACGTCCGTTAATGCCCTGTTGATTGATAAATCGCCGGATATGCAAAGCCGGGAACTGCAATGACTGGCCATTTTCAGTGATGACCCGTACTGCCAGTGCTTCGCCCCGGTAATAACGCATGGCCTCTTCACGGCCCACGCGCATTTTAAACGTTAAGATTCTGTCCACTCACCAGAAAACCCGAGAATAAATCCTGTAAATCAGCCACGGCTTTTAGCTGTTCTTTTTCCGGGTAAGCAACCGCTTTACCCACACCCCACACCGGTGCCGGCCAGGCAGCATCGTCTTTGAAACGGGCAACAACATGGATATGCAACTGCGGCACCTGATTGCCAAGTGCGGCCACATTCATTTTATCAGCGCCGGTTAAGGCTTTGAGTTTCTCTGCCACCAATGCCGCTTCCTGCCAGATTAGTTGCTGATCTTTCATCGACAAATCAAATGATTCGCTAACTGATTCACGGCGCGGCACCAATACCAGCCAAGGAAAGCGTGCATCATTCATCAGCAAAATCTGACACAGAGGCAAATCACCAATTTGAATGGTGTCATTCGCCAGTTGCTTGTGAAGCTTAAAAGCCATCAATCAGTCCGCCAGATATTTGTTAACGATTTCAAATACATCTGACGATAAGTCCGGCTGTCTGGCAATTGATTGTAACGCCTCGCGCATCAGATCCTGACGGGCAGCATCATATTGCCGCCACGAGTTGAATGCGCCCAGCTGGCGGGCGGCCACCTGTGGATTAAGTTTATCCAGCGCCAGGATTTGCTCGGCTAAGAACTGATACCCACTGCCATCTTTGGCATGAAACTGCGACGGATTATTACGGCAAAACTGACCAATCACCGCCCGCACATTATTGGGATTTTTGACACTGAACGCTTCATGTTGCATCAGGCCTTTGACGCGATGCAACGTGCCCGGCAAGGTTGATAAGACCTGCACGGTCAGCCATTTATCAACTACCTGACGATCCTGTTGCCATTGATGATAAAACGACTGCAACGCCTGCTGCCGCTCTGATCCGTCAACATCCACCATCAACCGCAAACCGGACAGCAAATCCGTCATATTGTCGGCCTGCTTCATTTGTTTCAGGCAGCGCTGAATTTGCATTGGATCCTTGGTTGCCATCAAAAAAGACAAACAGGTATTTTTTAAACTGCGCTGCGCCATATCTTCAGCAGCAAAGCGATATTCGCGTTTGATATTTAACGCTTGATACAGCGAATCAAATTCTGCTTTTAATGCCACAGCAATACGATGTTTGACCGATTGTCGCACCGCATGAATGGCATCCACATCAGCAACGGTCATTTGCGCGGCAAGGTAATTCTCGGTCGGCAGACTGAGCATTCGCGCCGTCAATGCCGGATCGCTTTGGGCCTGCTTTAATACATCGCTTAGTTGCTCGATTAATAATGCCGGTACCTTTGGTGACTGGCCTGCCTGATATTCCGCAATCATGTCCAGCATCACATTGATAAACAACGTTTGCCCGGCATCCCAGCGATTAAAGCTGTCGGCATCATGCGCCATCATAAAGGCCAGCTCGTTATTATCACGGGGCTGCTTCAATTTCACCGGCGCTGAAAAGCCGCGCAGCATTGATAAATATGGCTGTTCGGTGATATTTGTAAAAGTGAAAGTCTGTTGCGCTTCGCTGAGAATTAACACTCGGGTGTCCCCGGCAACAGGCGCATTTTCATAGGCCAGTTGTAACGACAAACTGTTACCTTTGTTGTCAACAAGGCCCATAGCAACCGGCATTAAAAGCGGTAATTTTTCATTTTGTCCCGGGGTTGCCGGACAACTTTGGCTTAAGGTTACGGTAAAAGTTTTGGCAGCCGCATCATAATGACTTTCAGCCGTTAATTCCGGCGTACCCGCCTGACTGTACCAGCGTCTGAATTGGCTTAAATCCAGATCGTTGGCATCTTCAATGGCTTTAACAAAATCATCGGTCGTTACCGCCTGACCATCATGGCGGTCAAAATATAAATCGGTGCCTTTACGAAAACCGGCTTCGCCGGCCAGCGTTTTCAGCATGCGCACCACTTCAGCGCCTTTTTCGTAAATGGTGACGGTATAGAAATTACTGATTTCGATATAACTGTCTGGCCGCACCGGATGCGCCATCGGGCCGGCATCTTCAGCAAATTGCATGCGTCGCAACATATCGACATCATCAATGCGCTGCACCGCCGCTGAATTTAAATCAGCACTGAATGACTGATCACGCATGACGGTAAAGCCTTCTTTCAGGCTTAACTGAAACCAATCCCGGCAAGTAACGCGATTACCTGACCAGTTATGAAAATACTCATGGCCGACAATGCTCTGGATGGTGTAAAAATCATCATCGGTCGCCGTTTCCGGACTCGCCAATACGCAGGCCGCGTTAAAGATATTCAGGCCCTTGTTTTCCATCGCCCCCATATTGAAATCATTGACGGCAACAATCATGAATACGTCCAGATCGTATTCGCGGCCATAGGCCTCTTCATCCCAGCGCATTGATTGCTTCAGCGAATTTAAAGCGTGATCACATTTGTGCTGATTTTCCGGATCAACGTAAATTTCCAGCGTCACCTCGCGGCCACTCATAGTGGTAAAGCTGTCCTGCTGGCAATATAAATCACCGGCAACCAGGGCAAATAAATAAGCAGGTTTCGGGTGCGGATCATGCCAGCGCACCCAATGACGACCATTGTCGGCATCGCCTTCCGCTTGTTTATTGCCATTAGATAACAGATTCGGCCATTGCGCTTTATCGGCTTCAATGGTCACGGTAAATACCGCCATGACATCAGGACGATCAGGATAATAAGTGATACGGCGGAAACCCTCAGCCTCACATTGTGTGCACAGAATCGATCCGGAGTGATACAACCCTTCAAGCGCAGTGTTTTGATCCGGATGAATTTCCGTAGTGATTTCTAAACTAAATGCTTCGGGTACAGTCGGGATCATCAGCTGACTGTCACTGCGCTGGAATTCGTTGGCTGCCAGTGTCGTACCGTCAAGCTTAATATCAAGTAGCTGTAACTGTTCACCATCGAGTTTTAACTCACCACCGCTGCCCTCTGGATTACGACGTAT
>CBFHWI010000001.1:84926-136070 GCA_965659475.1 Methylophaga sp. | reverse complement strand
TACCTTTGGTATGGCAAACGCCCATCATTACATCGTTATCGATACAATATCTCACCATTTTTCTATAGCGTGGCTCAAACACATGCAGTGGGATTGACTCGCCAGGAAAATTAACTGAATTTGGTATCGGGAAAAGCGCTACTTCTATCATAAGGTCAATAGGCCAGCATAAAGTCTGAAAGGTAAGATAGTAGTAAACGTTCTTGCACCAGTGTTCCCATTAAATCCGCTTTGGGTCGGAAGTCGCCAAATTACACCTGGCTAAAAACATACACGACAACACTAACCTCCCAAGCTATCTGTCGACGCCTGAATCATTGCACTATTGAGGCTGGCGTCGAGCCGTCAGGTTCGTCGAGTACTTCAGATGCAATCGATATAGCCAAGATGTATATCGCCGAGCAGAAGGGGGCTGCTGAGGTTCGGTATAGTCTCGCTTTTGATTTTTCATACAATAATGGTGAGATTTCCCCTTTAGTCTTCTTCAGCTTGGCGGATAAAGAGTAAGTGGTTACTGTTGTTCATAATCATTTGCTACTGGGTTCGAGCCCTAGTAGGCCCACCAATAAAATCAATCGGTTAGCCAGCTTTCGGCTAGCCGTTTTTTTATGTCTGAGAGGGGGGGGTTAGGGGCGTTTTCGCTCTCTTTCGATAAGTAACATGTGAGGGACAGTCAATCCTGCAAGTCCAACAAACAGAATTTGCAGGGTCATTGCGTCAATCATTAATGAATCATCTTTCATAAAAACTGCTACGCCGATTCCAATAACAATAGTTAATAGAGTAATAAAGAACATGACAAATAGTCCCAGCGATTTTAGCTTTGGTTCTAGTAGGCGAAAAGATGAAATGAGGTGTCTGGGACTATGAAGTACGCAAAAAAACAGCACGAAATACCATAGTGGATTTAAAAGCCACGCAACGGTGACAAGACTCAGTAATTCTATTAATGCTACTTTGGAGTGATGTTTTATATTCAAACCAAGCACGATTATGCCTGCGATTGCACAGGTCTGAATCAGCATTATGAGAGTTTTTGGTTCATATCCAAAAAGTAAGAATTCAAAAATAATGCTAGATTTTTCTTGATGAAAAAGGACTGGGATTCCTAAAACAAATGCCCCATAACAAAGTTGCTCTATAGTTGATGCACTGTATCGTTGGTAATCGCGTCCAAAATGAATTGCAGACAGAACCATGAATAAGGCGAACCCCAATATTGGAAAAAAAAGCCAAAAAAGGATCATCGAACTGCATAAGGCGATATATACCAACAGGAAAAAAAATAAGCCCCAGGGCTTCTCCCAAACGCCAGAACGATATGCAACGATAGGATCAAGGGCGCCATGGGGCAGGCCAAATATTGAAATAAGAACAACAGCTATCAGTAGACTCAGTTCCATTTTGACTTCCTGAAAGCACTAAGCAGAAAGGGACGTTTAGGTGATGCTAAAATAACTTTCAAAGCACTAAGCCAATTTGGATTCATCATGAATCTTGCAAACGAATCTCCAGACATTCTTGAGGCCAGAGACATGAAAATTTCCGGTAATTGATCTGGTGCATCATTTATCAGCTTAATTAAGCAACTATCCATCCATTTTTGCCAATTTGGGTCTAAAGTTACATTGTTACATTGATTCTTATAAAACAGGGATTCTGCGATATGGTTTGTTTTGTCCCACATTTTGAGAAAACCATAACCCGAGGCATCCCTGGTCATCCCACCTCGGGCACCAATGGGTATTCCAAAGTTATCGTTAGAGTGAAACGCATTGAGTCCCATTGGGATAATGCCACGTTCAGTCCGCAAAATGTACTGTGAGCCAACTTGTTTCATACCCATAAATGATAATAACTCTAAATCAAAAGGGTGGCCTCCAAACGCCGTCCATTCTATCAATTTTCTTCCAGATGACATTGGCAATTCATATAGAAAAACCAATGAATTATCAATTACTTGCATTGACTCCATAAGTTTTGGAACGGTAATGCCATCGTCATTCTCAATTTCATATCCAACAAAACTTTGAAAAGCATTAAATTTTGGATGTGCAGGTGGGCGACTGTCAAAAACAAAATTCGCTTTCGGCTTACTTTTAATCGGTGAATTAAATTCCATTGTAATGTCAGGATGCAACTGAAGTTGATGTTGTGCCCACTCAAAAAAATCATTTCCCTCAATCAATGCATATTCAAACTTTTTTGAGCTTTGATGGATTTTCTTTTCATTAAATAAAGAAAATGTCCATGAATGCCAGCGCATAGAAATAAGCTCATCAAGCGGATGAGGCTGATCAATCCAAAAGCCAAAGCTTTGTGAGCGAGTTATTAAATTTTGAGCTTCAGAAATTACGACAGGACCTGGGAGTTGCTTATGTTTACTTAAATGTAAGGCCAGCATAAGACCACTGACGCCAGCACCAATAATGTGAACCCAGATATGATCTTTCACTTATTTGAAATGTAAATCATAATCAATCACATTAGTGTAAATGAAATTGATGTTTTTTAATGGTTTTAACTCGCCCAAATGAAAAAAACGAGATAAGACAGATCAGTAATTTTTTTTTCATCGGAACAACCGTTCGCTTGCCCCAAACATTGAATTCGTTTTTAGCGAGCTCTAACCCAATTTGCCGATAAACACGGGCTGCAATCAAAATGGCAAATCTGGCCCTGAAAGGTAAGTAATGCAAGCCTGAAAGTCCAGATTCATAGTGACTGTCAGCCAGAATAAGTAATTGAATCAGGCCATTTTTAATCAATACTTTTTCATGGGCGCTCGGATTCAAAATGACACCGGGTTCTAATGGGGTTACCCATTCGCGAGGCAAGTATCGTCGATAAAAATGAGCATCATCAACCACATCACGAGCAATATTTGTAAACTGCATTGCGATACCGAGATCAATAGCATGACGTCTTGCTGATGAACTATGGATTTCAAAAACATCACACATCATCAGGCCAACCGTACCAGCCACAGCATAAGCATATTGCTTTAACTCATCTGCGGTCTTGATTCTAACTTGTTCAAGATCACTTAAAACACCGCCTGTAAGTTCTATAAAATATCTTGGATTTATCGGTGGTGTTATAGCATAGAAGGAGTGACAAATTGGATCAGACAAATCCTTATTTTCAATGGCTTTTAAAAGGCCTATCAAGCGTTGCTTGGCAATAAGCGGATCATCATTGTTATCGGCAATATCATCCACACTTCTGCAAACGGCGTATAAGTCTGCAGCCGGCTTAGCATGTTTTGAAGAAAGAAAATGACTCGCAAGGTAGAAACTTTTTCCATGAAGCTTCATCTGTTTTTTGGATACGTCATTGGCCATTTTACTTTGCCTCTAGCATGTATTTTTTCGCAAGTTTTTCAATGACTTTTGCAGAGGAAACTACTCCGGGTAATCCCGCTCCTGGGTGCGTCCCAGCCCCACAGAGCAATAAATTATCAAAATCTTCAGCCTTGTTATGGAAGCGAAACCATGCCGATTGCGTTAAAACTGGGGCAATAGAAAATCCAGCACCATCAACGGAAAGATAATTATCAGCAAAGTCATCCGGGGTCATACAGAAGGGTTCGGAAATATGTTTTTTTAATTCTGGAAGAATAGTCGAGTCTAAAGCTGAAATTATTTTTGCCCGAAGTTTGGGCTCCTCAACACGCCAATCTACCTTAGATTGTTGATTTGGGACAGGCGCTAACACATAAAAACTGTCATGGCCGATTGGAGCAAAACTTGGATCTGTTGCAGTGGGCCTATGAACATAGAGCGAAAAATCATCAGGCAATTTTTGAGAATCGAAAATTTCTTCTAATAATTCTTTATAACGTGTTCCTAACCAAATAGTGTGATGAGCGACATCCGGGTAGTTTTTACTCGTTCCAAAAAAAAGAACGTAAAGCCCCATTGAACGCTTGGAAAACCGACTTTTTGCCTTGGTAAGCATACCGAGTGCTTTTCCAGGAAGTAAATGCTTGTAAAGGTATAGTGGGTCTCCATTGTAAATATATAAATCTGCTGTATGAGCTCCCTTATCTGTGGTAACGCTCACAACGCTGCGTTTGTCATAATTAACACTTTTAACTTCCGTATCAGTCTTGATTTTAATGCCGACGCGCAGCATTAAATCTTCAAGAGCTTTAACAAGAGCACCAGTCCCCCCCATAGCGAAATGAATACCATAGGCTCGCTCAAGATAATGAATCAAAGCGTATATCGACGTTGTATCGAAAGGGTTACCACCCACTAATAAAGGCTGTATTGAAAAGGCTTGGCGTAATTTTTTGTTTTCCAAGTAATGGCAAACCATTTGCCAGACCGTCCGATCAGCTCTAAGCCTTACAAGGCTGGGAACTTGCTTGAGCATAAACGAAATTTTGTGGAAAGGCTCATCTGCCAATTCAACAAAACCCTTTTCAAAAATAGCTTTTGAATGTTCAACCAAACGCAGGTAACCAGACTCATCTGGGGGATGAATTTTACGTATCTCTGAAAGTGTCTCTTCAAGAGAGCCCCCATAATCAAAAGTGCTTCCATCCGGATAGTAAAATCGATACCAGGGGCTCAACGGAACAAATTTAATGAAGTCTTCCCTAACTTCATTAAACAATTGGAAGAGTTCGTCAAAGATGAAAGGCGCAGTAATAACTGTTGGCCCAGCATCATAAGTGTAGCCATCACGTTTGAAAACTTGCCCTCTACCGCCAAGATGTGGCAATTTTTCGAGTAGCTCTACATCATAACCAAGTGCTCGAAGACGGAGCGCTGAGGCCATTCCTCCAAACCCACCACCTATAACAAGTGCACGCAAGACTATGCTGCTTTCAAAAATATAGGATGTTTTTGATACAATTGGCTAATCAAACCCATAATGCTATTACGACAAGGTTTAGGAATGACTTCGAGTGCCTCGCAAGCCTGATTTACACACTCATTAAACTTTTGCCGCAATTTTATTTCCGCTTCTTCTCTGGAAGCCGTCTCTTCAACCAAAATCCAAAAACCGTTGAGGCGAGTCATGTAATCCTCTTCTTGGTCAATAAAATCATCAGCAAGTTGATAAGCGACGCCAATGTTCATTGCAATATCCATAACGTGATCCACCCTTGAGCTGGGGACATTTGCAAGCGCCATGGGCAGTGCAATCGGAAAACCGATTAAAGGTCCGCTTTTATTACGAACAACTTCTTGATATGTCATAAAAGAAGTCTTAGAACCTGGTGACCAAGCACAATCCAGAGCTTGGCCGGCTGCCATTTTACATATGCCGTCACTAAATCTTTGGACGAGATATTGCAATTGCTTGTGATTTAATTCGGGTATCTCGGTTATTAAACGATACGACTCACTGATTAGAGCGTCTCCCAAACAGATTGCTGTTGCGATGCTCTCACCAAACCAGACGCTCGCTTGGCCCCGACGCGACTCGTCACCATCAACAATATCGTCATGAATAAGCGATGCTTGATGTAAGACTTCAATAGCTGTTGCTAAGGGTATTGTTATGTCAGTAGGCAAACCAAGTAACTGACCTTGTTCTAATGTAAGTTTTGCTCTGATTCTTCCCCCACCAGTCGCGAGATGTTTTTGAAAAACTCCATTTAAGCTTTTTTCGTAGGAGATGGAATCACCACCCAGCATCATTAGCTTTTGTTCCACAAGAGCCATTGCGCAAGAGGATTCTTTCTCGATATTTGAGCCCATTTATTGACTCCCTAAAATGCAATATTTAGAGCATTTAACATAAGGTTTCGGCTGACCAAATTGAGCCGGCCAGCCGAAACACCCAAAAAATTACACGCTATTTTAGGAAGCAGAGGTGTTTTTGGTTTCACTTGTTGCTGCATACCAGATCAACAAGCCAAACGCGATTTTGTTAACTACATCTGCGAGGTTATAAATGATATTTAACGATTCACTTGCACCGGCAGTTGTCATTCCGGTGATTGGGTCTATGAATACAAAATAACCGAAGATGTATCCTAATGGATAAATTGCCCAACCGATAGTTACGATCCAACGCATTGCACTATAGGCATTTTGTACAGCTTCTGATGCTTTCTCTGCAGCCATTTTGCCAGCTTCGCCAAAGAAAATTTCGTACAAAATATAGAACCAACCAAGCATACCGATTACAAAACCTAAAGTAACATTCATGTATCCGGCCTCGCCAAGGAAACCGGGAACCAACATCACTAATGTACCAATCAGCAAACGCCAGAAAATGCCTATACTTGCTGCACCAATTGCTCTTAGAATCAAATAGAATTCGATCATCAATAGTGGGACGGTTAATAGCCAGTCTATATATCTATAAACCGTTGGCGTTTCGCCAGTAAGAATCCATACATCTCTCATGTAAAAGTAGTGCACTGCTGCAATGAAAGTCACTAAACCCGAAACGACTAAAGAAGTCTTCCATTTACCAGTTACACTTTGTGTTTCCCACAAAAAGAACACCGTGGCCGCCATTAATGCCATAGAAATTAACCAAAAAGAGATACCTACAAAATCGTCGGCTGCTAAATTGGCTGCTGCATGGGCTGAGAGTGGAAGTGCGAATAAGGATAATGCAGTGATACAACTAATGATAAAACTTCGAACTGAATACATTTTTAATTCCTCGGTCTGCGTAAGAATGATAACTAAAAGTTAACTTTTTTATATTTTTACCACCAAAAATGGCTGGTTTTGAGTTTTTTATTAAGGTACAAAGGTCATACGCCTCCAGAAATTAACAACAAAAAAGATAGTGCGCAAGCTTTAATTTTTAAAAAAGTAACTATTTGGTGCAAGAACCACTACACTTTATCGCGGCACTTATGCCTCGTTTTTCTATACGTCTGCCTCGGGTTCTACCCTGATTTTGCGGACACTTCAAACTTTTCTGTGGCATAGAATTTAAAACAACTTCGCTTGGTCCTTAAATAATTAAGAGCTATACTCTTCATTTCTAAGCCTTTGTAGCTTTTGCCCTGCAAGTGCCTGGCGTTTCTTTAGTTTGATCAACAGTGAATAATTTACGGAAGCTCTAATGAGTAAAACCCAAGATCAAGTTCTGGCAGCCAATGCTCATTATGTTAATGACTTCGGAAATAAAGCCAATCTGTCATTACCTCCTGCCCGGGAGTTCGCCATTCTCACTTGTATGGATGCAAGGCTTGATCCTGCCAAGTTTGCCGGACTAGCTGAGGGCGACGCTCATGTCATCAGGAATGCTGGCGGACGTGCTAGCGATGATGCTATTCGCTCTCTAGTTATCTCATACAAACTATTGGTAACAAAAGAATGGTTTGTTATTCATCATACCGACTGCGGCATGGCATTGTTTGATTCAGAGAAAATGGGAAATCTTCTGTCACTTAGTACCAAGACAGCGACCCTTAACGAAAGCGGCTGGCAGGACATCGATGATGGCTCAGGAACAGAAGAGGGTAAGTACATTAATTGGCTGACATTTAAGGATAACGCTGCCAGTGTTATAGAGGATGTTAAACGCATTAAAAACAGTTCGATGGTGCCGGCCCATATTCCGGTGTATGGATACATATATGATTGCAAAACGGGCGCCCTCATTGAAGTACCTGAAGCAACTGAAGTTGGAAAGGCAGATCACAGATAATAAATGATGCTCCTAGCTCTAGGCATAGATTAAATGCTGAAAGGTTATGAAAAGCATTGCACTCTGATCTGATTACTAGCATGAAAACAACCACCCAGCCAAAGGTAATTAACACCGCAAACCCAGTTAAAATAATTTCAAGGCAACATCAGCCTGAGCAGATAATTTCTTCTGTAGAACTCTTGTCAGAACATGTTCTCTTCAACTTATGTGATTCGCTAAATTGCGATCCTGATGCCACAAAAGATGGTGTTGATCACTGGCCGCGTGAAGTCTTATCCGGTCACTATGTTCCTGTCAAACCATTGCCACTCCCAGATTCAGAGTATCTTGCTCATAGCGAGAGCTTGTTCGATGAGCTTGGGTTTTCAAGCGAACTGGCACATACAGAAGCTTTCAGAGGGATATTTTCAGGTGACCTGAGCCAGGTGCCAGAGCCAATGCGGAAAACGGGGTGGGCGTGTGGTTACGCACTCTCAATATACGGGACTCAATACACCCAGCAATGTCCGTTCAAGACCGGTAATGGTTATGGTGATGGAAGGGCGATTTCTGTTTTTGAGTTGTCAAGAAATGGTCTTCATTATGAGTTTCAACTGAAAGGTGCTGGCAAAACACCCTACTGCAGAGGGGCTGATGGACGCTCTGTGCTGCGTTCATCGATAAGGGAGTTCATCGCTCAGGAGCACATGCACGCACTAGGCGTCCCTACTTCGCGCTCATTAAGCTTGTTTGTCTCAAAGAGTGAGCAAGTTAGGCGCCCATGGTATTCAGAAGCAACTAATGTCATTGAGCCCGACACATACATCAGCGAACCGGTGGCTATATCGACCCGGGTCGCACCATCCTTTATTCGTGTCGGCCAACTTGAATTATTTTCACGGCGGGCCAGAGCCGGTGATTCTCATGCACTGCGTGAACTCGAACAGCTGGTTTTACATCTCATCGACCGTGAGTATTCTGAAGTTATAGATGCTGAGTTATCAATAGCTGACAAAGTGTTCATGCTGTCGCTTGAGTTCAGTAAGCGATTGACTTCTCTTGTTGCAAACTGGATTCGTGTTGGTTATTGCCAGGGTAATTTTAACAGCGATAATTGTGCTGCTGGTGGCTTTACACTTGACTATGGACCTTTTGGTTTTTGTGACGTTTTTGACCCTGTATTCCAACCATGGACCGGTGGTGGCAAACACTTTTCCTTCCTCAATCAACCAAAGGCAGCAGAGCTTAATTTTCACAGTTTCTGTGCAGCGCTCTCCCCATTGTTGAGAGAAAATCCAGTTCATCTCTCTGAGCTGCAGAAAATCCGTGATAATTTTCCGAAAGAGATGAACGAAAAGTTACACAAAATGTGGGCGAGCAAGCTTGGTATGGAAAGCTATGATGCAGAGTTAACCGATGAGTTACAAAGCCTGTTGATTATGACCACAGTTGATTACACGCTTTTTTTTCGCGAATTATCCCACATCCCCGATACGATTGAAGCTTTGAAAAAGTCTTTTTATGCAGAGAGTTCAATTACAGAGAATCAAACCCAAGTAAGTCGAGATTCCTTAGATCATCGCTGGGCAAAATGGCTATCAAAATGGCACAAGAAGATTGGCGTTGAGCTTGACGATAAATCAAGCCAATCTTCGCTGAAATTAAGAGCCGATTTGGGCAAGAAAATGAAAGCGGTTAATCCGAAATACACTATGAGAGAATGGCTTGTCATGCCAGCCTATAAAGCCAGCCAAACAGGCCAGCACTCATTACTTAATGAACTCTTAATTGTGATGACTCAGCCGTATGAGGAGCAAGCTCAAGAGATAGAACAAAAGTATTACAGGTTGAAACCGAACGAAAGCTTCAATGTCGGCGGTATATCTCATTACAGCTGTTCTTCGTAACAAGATATTGCCTTTTTTTGATAGTCGACAAATGTGTGCTGACTATTTTTATCAACCAAAAAAATAAACTCAAAAAGGAAATTAGAATGACAACCCCTTTTATCGTTCAAAAAAGCCCATTCCTTATGGAGCTAGAGGCCGGTGATTACTGGTTCTGCAGTTGTGGAAAAAGCGCTAACCAACCATTCTGTGACGGCAGTCATAAAGGCACTGGCATAACGCCAGCAAAATTTACGCTGGATGAAAAGAAAACAGTGGCGTTATGTGGCTGCAAGCACACCCAAAACACGCCTTTTTGTGATGGAACCCATTCCTCGTTGTAAACTGGTCTTTTCAAGCTCTGATGACTGCTTAATTCGGGGGGTTAATATTAACCACCGAAGTAAATAAAAATAAACACGCTAATCAGGCATCCGGCTGGTAATAACTATCACCATCAATCAAAAAGGGGCGCATAAGCTCCCCTTTTCTTTGGTTCATCGGACTTTACCGGTAAGCGCAGCTTTTATCTTCAGGAAGAAGTACTTGCTGTCCGTAAGGCCATAGGCCATTCTTTTGATGACTTTGATTTTGTTATTTATGCCTTCCAGTACGCTGGTATTAAGTCTGAAGCTTGCACTGGTGTTGATGCCATCGGCATAGCCTTTCAATCGTCCTGCAAACTGGATCACGGGCGCTATTCCAGAGTCCATCGCAAACCACTCCTGCCAATGCTTTAAGACCTTCGATGACCGATGGGTATGACTGTTATCAAAATGCGTTAGCAGAACGTGTGAACGGTATTCTCAAGCATGAGTTCTTGCTGACTAAATGCCAGAACCTGGATGAATTAAAACGAACCGTAAAACAATCCATAGCCATTTTTAATGAATACAGGCCGCATCTGAGTTTGGGAATGAGAACACCGAACGAGGTGTACAAAAAAGCCAGTTGCGAGATACAACTGGCTTAATTAAATGCGTCAACGTATTTTAGGACGCGTCAGTGAAAGAAACAGGATGCTCAAACAGACTGAGCATCGACTAGGTCAGTTATGACGGTACATCGAAGCGGTCAGCGTTCATGACTTTGGTCCAGGCCTTAACGAAGTCTTTAACAAACTTCTCCTGGTTATCATCCTGGGCATAGACTTCTGCATAAGAACGCAGAATCGAGTTTGAGCCAAAGACCAAATCGACACGGGTGGCCGTCCACTTAACCTCACCGGTTTTACGATCACATATCTCGTAAATATTACCGGCGATCGGCTTCCAGCGATTACCCATATCGGTCAAATTGACGAAGAAGTCATTGCTCAGCGCACCTTCCTGATGGGTAAATACACCATGCTTGGTCTGACCATAGTTGGTGCCAATGACCCGCATGCCACCCAGCAGAACGGTTACTTCCGGTGCTGTCAGGCCCATCAATTGTGCGCGATCCAGCAACATTTCTTCAGGCTGAACCACATACTCTTGCTTCTGCCAGTTACGGAAACCATCAGCCAAAGGTTCCAGTGGGTCAAATGATTCCGCATCCGTTTGAGCATCGGTGGCATCACCACGACCTTTCAGGAACGGTACATGAACTTCGTGACCCGCTGCTTTCGCGGCTTGTTCGACGCCCAGGTTACCGCCCATCACGATTACATCAGCGATGCTGGCACCGGTTTCTGCTGAGATTTTTTCATAAATACTCAGTACTTTTGCCAAACGCTGGGGTTCGTTACCTTCCCAGTCTTTCTGTGGCGTCAGTCGAATCCGGGCTCCGTTGGCACCGCCACGCATATCTGAACCACGGTAAGTGCGGGCACTATCCCAGGCTGTGCAGACCAACTCATTGATGCTCAGGCCAGCGGCAGCAATTTTTTCTTTGACCTTTTCTTCAGTGTAATGGATTTCACCTTGTGGAATCGGGTCCTGCCATATCAAATCTTCATCCGGAACATTGTGACCAATATAACGCGCTTTTGGCCCCATATCCCGATGGGTCAGTTTGAACCAGGCTCTGGCAAAACAATCGTTAAAGTAGTCTGGATTTGCCATAAACTTCTCGCAGATCACCCGATAATCCGGATCCATCTTCATGGCCATATCAGCATCGGTCATGATTGGATTGTGGCGAATCGACGGATCGCTGGCATCAACCGGCTTGTCTTCTTCCTTAATGTTGATAGGTTCCCACTGCCAAGCGCCGGCAGGACTCTTTTTCGATTCCCACTCGTAGCCAAATAACAGCTTGAAGTAGCCCATATCAAATTGAGTCGGATTGGTCGTCCAGGCACCCTCAAGTCCTGAGGTGACGGCATTGGCTGCTTTGCCATTCATAGACGGATTGTGCCAACCAAGGCCTTGTTCCGAGACTTCTGCTGCTTCAGGTTCAGGACCCAGATCAGGACTGCCATTACCATGACATTTACCCACGGTGTGGCCGCCGGCTGTCAATGCAGCCGTTTCTTCGTCATTCATCGCCATTCGGGCAAAGGTTTCACGCACCTGACCCGCCGTTTTCAGCGGATCTGGCTGACCGTTAACACCTTCCGGATTGACATAAATCAGACCCATTTGCACGGCGGCCAGTGGGTTTTCCATGGTGTCAGGCTTTTCGACACGTTGATAACGGTTGTCAGAAGGTGCCAACCATTCTTTTTCAGCACCCCAGTATATGTCTTTTTCCGGGTGCCAGATGTCGACGCGACCATAGGAAAAACCAAAGGTCTTCAGACCCATTGTTTCATAGGCAATAGTGCCGGATAAAATGAACAGATCTGCCCAACTGACTTTGTTGCCATACTTTTTCTTGAGTGGCCACAACAGACGGCGCGCCTTATCCAGATTGCCATTATCAGGCCAGGAATTAAGTGGTGCAAAACGCTGACTGCCCGAACCGGCACCACCACGGCCATCTGCCAGGCGATAAGTACCAGCGGCGTGCCAGGCCAAGCGAATCATCAGACCGCCGTAATGACCCCAATCGGCAGGCCACCAATCTTGACTGTTGGTCATCAGATCACGCATATCATTTTCAAGCGCTTGGTAATCGAGTTTTTTGACCTCTTCACGATAGTCAAAATTTTCGCCCATCGGATTGGTCTTGCGATCATGTTGATGCAAGATGTCGAGATTGAGGCTCTTGGGCCACCAATCCATATTTGAGGTGCCGACTTCCGTCATGCCACCATGCATTACGGGGCACTTACCAGTACTATTTTGGGGTTGTTGACTCATATTATGTCTCCTCATCAGTCCATTTTGAGCTGTTTTTTCTAGCCAGCCACTCACTACTCAAATGAAGATAACATAGCATTTTGATAGTTATAATCATTAATTTACGCAATTAATAATCGGTTTTAGCGATTTATGGGAGTGCTGCTGCTGTAACGCTTAGTTTTAGGCATCTATAAATGAAGCGGCTGATTCCAGCGAGAAATCGTATGATCGTCTTATTACAGTAAATAAATACGCAGACTAACGAAAAATCACTTGTGCGCAAGTTATTGCCAGCCCATCAGCCATTGCGATTCATCCCGCAGGGAGTGCCAATCAATGTTATATCTGCATCTGGTTAATATCGCTTCAATCTGACAACGGTGGTGTTTCTTATCGGTTATTTTGCTGACAATAAAATGCCGTTCTTTATTTTGCGGTGAGACCGCTGTCCACTTTGACTGAAGGAGTTTGCAAGGGTGAAATGCATTCATTTTAGATTTGGCTGGTAGTTATTGACGATTTATGGACAATGGAAAGCCATAAAGGTTGGAATTTTCTTATAAAATAAGGCTCTGATATGCCATCGGAGTGAGGCATTAAATGAATAAAGACAAGCATCTGGCAGATCTGCGTAAAAGTTACGAATTGGGCGAGCTGGCTGAACAGCACGCTGCCAATGAGCCTTTGCAACAGTTTGAAAGCTGGTTGAATGAGGCGATTCAACGAGGCGTCAATGAGCCCAATGCCATGACCTTGGCAACAGTTGATGCCAATGGCCGGCCAGCTTGTCGGCCAGTATTGATTAAGGGCTGTGATGCCCGCGGTATCGTGTGGTTTACCAACTACCAGAGCCGTAAAGGTCAGGCCTTAATTGATAATCCGTTTGCTGCTTTGCAATTTTTCTGGCCGGAGTTGGAGCGGGTGGTACGTATTGAAGGCCGGGTAGAGAAAATTGCTGACACCGAGTCTGATAGCTATTTTACCAGCCGGCCACTGGGCAGCCGTATTGGTGCGTGGGCGTCGCCACAAAGCGAGATAATAACCAGCCGTAAGCTGATAATTAGCCGTGCAGCGAAATATGGTGCTGAATTTGGTTTACATCCACCACGGCCACCCCATTGGGGCGGCTATCGACTGTTGCCTGATTATTGGGAGTTCTGGCAGGGTCGCACATCGCGATTACATGATCGAATTGCTTACCGGCTGCTGGAAGACGGCCAATGGCTTCGCCAGCGTTTAGCTCCCTGATTTGGGTTCTGAATTTTCCTCGGCTTCTTTGATGGTTTGCTGGGCCATACCAACTGGGAAAAACAGTTTGATGGGGTTTTCCTTAGCTTGATCCCAAATACTGAGAAGTAATATTGGAAAGCGACTGACCACGGTGCCTCGTGCCCGCAGGGCAACAATCAATGCCAGTGCAAAACTGACCCAGAGATTAAAAAAGCCAATTAATAGTACAAAAAATAAATACATCAAAAACTCGAACACGCCCATGGCGCTACTAAAGGCGCCATAACCCAGATTCGCGGCGGAAAATGCTACGTGGCGAATATCTAACGGTAAATTGAGTAAATAGCCTATGTAAGGCGTGATGCCTAGCAAAACGCCAAAAAAGAAATTACCGGCAAGCGAACCGTAGTGTTCGTGCAGGTAATTGCCAAATTTCTCACGCCAGGGATCTTTGAGCCAGCCAAGCAGTAGTGGGTGATAGCGTATGCGAGTGCGTAACTCTAAATAATCGGCACGGTTATCAAAATAACCGGCAATGATCCCTGAGCAAAACAGCCAGACACCGGCAATGGATGCATAAAATATTGCCATGCCGCCGATGGGTGTAATGGCTTTCAATTGATAATCAACCGTTTCAGCATCAAGCAGTACTTGATTGGCGAACCAAATACTGCTGAGTGCAATCAGGCTGGCAATAATAATTGCCGTAACCACATTGCCCCAAACCGCACCCCACTGAGATCGATTTACATCAATCAGCAGGCTGGCCAATTTTTTGTGCGCGGCACGGCCATTTTCGCCGCGCTCGACTTCAGCTGCAAAGTTGGCAGCGGTCATCGCCGGTTGTTTTGAAGCAATGGTGAAATGCAACATATGGACAATAATGAAGCCAATGCCGTAGTTAAGACTTACTAACAAGGTATTAAAGCCATGACCAAAACCAAGGCTTTCAATATAAATCTTATTCAGCGCCATCAGCGCGATCAGGATGCCAGCGCCTGCAGCAGACCAGAATAAAGCCATAAATGCCGATTTTTCGCGAGCAATGTAATGCTCACCATGGTCACTTTTATTCTGGGTGATACTGCGCGACAGCATGCCGATGCTGTTTTTCACTAATGATTTCAAACTGTTTTTTTCAGTGGTGGAGAGGATCAGTTTTTGCCAGAGTGAAAGACAGTAATTTTGTTGTTCCTGTTGGTCTTCAGTACTGAGAATCGTCAGCAGCTCTTCGACCCGTTCCAGCGTCTGTTCGAGTCGTTCCAATAAATGCGCTACCGAAATGGATGAGCCTGCTGCACCGGCACCGCGGCGACGGAGTCTCTGTACCAGTTCACGGCACTGATCAACCATTACCCAGATATGATCTGGGTTGTAGCGCTCAATGGTTTCGTCTTCAAAACGCTCGGTCATATTTTGTACAAACGGCTGCAATTCACGCTGCAGCACAATAAATGCCGAGTCATTATCGACTAGCCGTTTATCGATGCGCATCAGTTCCGGTTCAAGTTCTTCGGCGGCTACCCAAATCGCCAGCATTTCCATGGCATACAGGCATTGTTCCTGAAAATGTATGATCGAGGCTCGCAAGGTGTCAGCATCAACATCCTGTGCCAATAAGCGATGTAATTGCAGCCATTGCCCAGCGCTTATGGTTTCCAGCCAATCATTGTCACTGCGCTGATAAAACATCAGCGTTAGCACATCTTTGGAATTACCTAAATCCAGCGGCGGCGGATTCAGCTTATCGTAGAGGCGGGTCATAAACTCATTGAAAAAGCCTCGCCGGGAAAAGATGCCGAGGCTGACAATGGCTGAATATAAGTTTTGATCGACAAACCAGCTATGAAAACGGACACCCATCAATTGACGTAATTGTGGGTCAGATTCCAGTAGTGCGAGCAGTTCATCCATGCCCTCAGAGGCTTTACCTTCACCGCCTTTACGCAATTCGCCGATAATTTTACGTAAGGCGCTGAGTACGGAGTTTTCTTCATCAAAATCCGCTTGCAGTTGTTGTACGGTAAAAATGTCGCTCATTGGTATCCCATTAAAGGAGGCTGGCTTAATTTATGTTGCATGATAATAATAATCTTGTTGAGCGCGTTAAAGCCCTCTGACGGTTATTAAAATGAGATCAACCCACGCCGGAAGACGCGGTTAATTAAGTTTGGATTAAAATAATTCGACGTGCTGAGCGAGGCGTCGGGCAGCAGCTTCGGCGCCCATTGCCCGGGCTAAAGCCAGTGCTGTCAGGCCATCTGAAGATTTGGCATAGGCATCGGCACCGTTATCCAGCAGTAACTCAACAACATCTGTTCGATTAAAAATTGCAGCAAACATCAGAGGTGTTTTGCCTTCCAACGATGTGGCGTTAACCTCCGCGCCGTACTCAAGCAGTAATTGGCTTGTTTGGTAATGGCCACCGGCACAGGCCAGCATCAATAAATTAGTACCAAATTCGTCGCAAGCATTGGCAGACAAATCCTGATCCAAACGGCTACGAAGATTTTCCGTATCGCCATGCCGTGCCAATTCAAACTGTTGATCGTTCAGTTTAAGTTGTTCTGTATGCGTATCTGTCATGGCAATGTTCCGATGAATTTTTGTTAATAAATGGGCGCGCTAATAGTCTGCATAAGTTGCTGAGCGCAATATGCACAAAGCATCAATAGTTTTTTGATTCTTCAGCCTCACGGTCAATAGCATCACCGGCAGCACCCATGTCCTCACCAACACCCTCTATGGTGTTACATGATGCCAGACCAATCGTCATTAAAATGAACAGAGTAAAAGCCGTTAATTTCATAAAGCGTTCCTTATATTAATAACTCAACATTAGCATAGGCTGCTATCCAGACAAAGGCGGCACGACTTAAATTCATCAATCTGATATTGCATTTTTATGGGCGGTTTCTATCGTTCTGATAACAATAGAATTCCTGAAACAATGCTGAATATTAAGGTTAAATAATTAACGATGACTTACAGGTTCTATTTTTGTGATGGGGGTCACATAAAAAGAAACGATGTGAACTGGTTGACTTGACAAAAATAAAATCTGATACTGCAAGAAGGGCTTTGATTGTTTGCCATTGCGCCGGCTTTCAGGGAGGGCACAGGGATGATTTATTGCACCCTCATTGATTCATCACCTAGCCAGACTGCGCATCACACAAACATATGCATATAGAGGTATCAGGATGAATATTTTATTGCGTATTAGTGCTTTATTAAGCGTACTTGTTTTGGCGGGTTGTGCCGCAAACGGCCCCGTTTCCGACATGCGTGAATCTATTGAAGCGCCGGTTCAGGTTTCTGACGGCGAGTCGCCGTTTTGTGCTAAACCCGAAATCATTGAAGTTAAACTGCCCAAACCACAAGTAGCTGCTGCACCAACGCCGGCCGCGCCATTTAGTGCCAGCTTATATTTCTTATTAGACCAAACCGTGTTTACCCCGGAATCAGCACGTGAAGCAGATGATATTTATCAACAAGTTCGCGCCAAAAAAGCTGATCAAGTCATTCTAATAGGCCATACCGACACCTCAGCATCAGATAGTTACAATGATGCATTGTCGATACGACGGGCCGAAAAGGTTAAACGAGATTTAATTGATGCTGGTGTTGCTGCCGACACAATTCGTATTTCAGGACGGGGTGAAACTGACCTGTTCGTTAATACACCTGACGAGACAGTGGAAGTTAGAAATCGTCGCGTAGAAATCACCATACGCTGACATTGGGAGTCGTAACATGACACAGACATTTAAAATGCTGACCTTAACAGCTTCAATTTTAAGTAGTGGTTTAATGCTGGTCACGCCGGCCGCATTGGCGCAGAGCCTGACCGAAGCCGTTGATAAAACCATTCAGAGTAATCCAGAAATCCTCGCCGAGGCCAATCGTCGCATAAGCGTTGATAAAACCATTGATCAGGCGCGAGCGGGTTATTTGCCGCAGGTAGATTTGGATCTGGGTTATGGTCATGAATATACCAATAACCCGGCAACCCGCCCAGGTGGTCGTTCGCTGAATCGTGGTGAAGCCGGTATTGCTGCTAATCAAATGCTCTATGACGGTTTCTATACCAAGAGTGAAGTTGATCGCACCTCATCATCAGCAGAATCAGCTGGTTTTTCGGTTGCCGATATTTCAGAAACGACCAGCTTGCGTGCCGTTGAAGTTTATCTGAATGTGCTGCGGCGTCAGGATTTGCTGAAATTGACAGAAACCAATCTTGGCGCACATGAAAAAATTTATGATCAAATCGGTCAGCGTGCTGAAAGTGGTGTTGGTCGCCGGGCAGATGTTGATCAAGCAGGCGCCCGATTAGCGTTGTCACACGCCAATCTGGCTGCTGATAAAGGCAATTTGCAGGATGCCAACAGTAACTACATGCGGGTGATCGGTAATCTGCCGGAAAACACCACCAACCCCGGTGATGGTTGTTGTGACCGGGCGCCGGCAACGCTTGAAGATGCAATCAACATTGCTCAAAACCAGCACCCTGCTATTCGTGCTGCGTTAGCCGGCCATGAAGCTTCACTCGCGCAAACCCAAGGTGCCAAGGCCGCTTTTCAGCCGCGTGTCGATCTGCAATTAAGCGCCCGTGCTGATAATAATCTCAATGCCGATGGCGATAACATACTGAGCAACGAAGGCCATCAAAAAGAACTGCAGGCGATGTTCCGTTTACAACAAAACTTGTATAACGGTGGTGCCGATATGGCCCGGGTCTCACAGATGGCGTCGTTAAGCGAGCAGCAAAAACAACAAATTCTGGGCGCCCAACGGCAGATTGAACAAGATGTCCGTCTGGCTTGGAATGCGTTGCAAACGGCTCAGGAACGCGTGCCACGTTTGAAAATGCGTGTAGAGTCCGCGGAAAAAACCCGCGAAGCTTACGCACAGCAATTTAATATTGGTCAGCGCACCCTGTTGGATTTGCTCGACAGCGAAAATGAATTACTCACTGCCAGCGCCGATTACACCGAGGCTTATTACAATCAGCTGTATGCTTGTTACTGGCTGGCCGAAGCAATGGGGCAATTGTTGCCTGCACTGGAATTAGAGCATCGTCAGGAAGGCATTACTGTAGCAGGCCCTTCTGATACTGGTGAAGTTAACGATACCGCTGCTGACAGCGAATAAGTTGAGCCTTAACGAGGCTCCGATAGTTAAAACCGTTGGGGCGTCTTTTGTTGGCAGCTTTAAATACTGGTTTTCGTCCCTAATTAATTACTGAGTTCACTTAACACCCAATCGGCTGAGCTGTGCGGGTGTGCTTTTATTTCTGAACAAGGAGCTTCACATGACTACAGTCACGCTGAAAGGTAATCCCATTGACACCGTTGGTGAGTTACCAAAAGTTGGTCAAAAAGCACCAGCGTTTAACCTGGTCAAAGATGATTTATCAGAATCGCAGCTCAGCGACATTAAAGGTCGCGTGGTGCTGAATATTTTTCCATCAGTAGATACCGGCACTTGTGCCGCGTCTGTGCGTCAGTTCAACATCAAAGCCACTGCCCTGGATAACACCACCGTGGTCTGTGTTTCTAAAGATTTGCCCTTTGCGTTGGGTCGTTTTTGTGGTGCGGAAGGCATCGAAAATGTCTCTGTTGGCTCAGCATTTCGCAGCAAATTTGGCGAAGACTATGGGGTTACTTTCACAACCGGCCCATTAACCGGCTTGTTGTCACGTGCGGTCGTTGTAATTGATGAAAACGGTAAAGTTATCTACACCCAGCAAGTAGCAGAAACGGCCGATGAACCCGATTATGATGCTGCATTGAAAGCACTTAACTAAGCTATACCGTGATGATGCCGGCGAAAGTCGTCGGCATCATGACTGCCTCGTTTCATCGGTTTGTACTGAACAAAATCTGATACGGCTTGTCTCAAGTTTTTTCCAGAAGCGGATTTTTACCAGACGGCAACTATGCAGGAATTGAGTCAGTTATTTTCGTCGGTCGCTGTGATGGCCGAATTTCACCCCCGGGCGCGCGCTTTGCGTTTTTGGCGGGATAACCAAAGCCAAACCTTATTGTCGAGCATTGTCTATTTCGACAAACCTCTGACCATCAAAGAAGAGCTGGAAGCCGATATCGCCAGCATCGCTGCACGGATTTCATCGGTTGCCTTACCGGATTATCATGCGTTTTGTGTTGATGTTGAGGTTATTTTTAATGGCGCACAGCCGTCAGGGCCAATTGCCGGTTTGCAGGATTTGGATTGGAAAACCTTTCGTAAGATATCGTCTTATGCCCAATACTGGAAAGAACGGAATCCCCATGAAGTAGCCAAGCTGGTGACCTTTGTCATGGCGATCCCTATGTTCAGTCAACTGGTTGGGCAATTGATTGTTGATAAACACTCGAAAACCGAAAAACAAATTTACCGGCAAATCGCTGAAACCGGCGGCACTTTTATTCTGGGTGTCGGTCGCTTTCGTGAGTTATTTGCTGAGGAAATCAATATCGCTTACAACGAGGCGCAGCTGTTGGTATCCACTTTCCGTGGTACGAAAAGCGATGAAGCAGCTCGAATTGTTAATGGTATGGTCGCCTCAATGGTTGGCCAATAGCGCGAGTTTGGGTTGATCCGCTGGCAGATATGTACAGACTTTAGGAAGGGCGTGCCCAATCGCTGTTAAACTCTAGATAAGTGCGATCAAATCCAGAAAAATCGATTAGCCCATCCAAGTCAATAATTTCAATTTCACCGTTCTGATTTTCAACAAAACCCATTTCACGCAGATGTTTAAAAGTACGGCTGACATGCACTGACGACAGGCTCAGCGTATCGGCAATCTGAGCTTGATTCATCGGTAAGATAAACGCCAAACTACGGATGGCCAGCCGGGTCTGGATCTCGACCAGAAAATGCGCCAGGCGCTCGGCAGCATTACGCCGGCCAATATTGACCACACGTTCAATCAGCATTGATTGTTCGCGAGCCATAATCAGGAAAAACAGATCGGTTAAGCGCGGTGCCTGATCAAAAATTTCAGTCAAACATTGTCGTGGAAACGGGCAGGCAATCACATCGGTTAATGCGCGGATCTCAGATAAATTTCGACTAAAGCTAATGTCTCGTAGCCCGAGGATTTGGCCGGGTAGGAAGATATCCAGAATCTGCCGTTGGCCATCAGCTAAGGTTCGAATCGAACAAGCCCAGCCACTGAGAAGGGTAAAACATTTATCAGCATCGCCACCGGCTGCGGCCATTTCCTGGTCAGTATCATATGAACGTGGATCTTGTTCAAGATGACGCAGCAGTTGCTGTTCAGTGTCGGTTAATGCTGCAAAGCGCTGAAACTGATGGACAATAAAACTAGGCTCAGTCGCACTCATGGTTGCTCCTCAGACTAAAGTTTTTTTAGGGTAAACAGCGGCGTTCAATTTCGTCAATATTTTTCATTATAAGTTTTAAGACGCCATAAAAAAGGCATGTTCTTGTTAAAGATCATGCCTTAACTGAATCTTGGTTAATTATCTGAAGTGCTACAAATGGGGCCGCCAACCGGTGATAAAGAAAATCAGTACCAATATCAGACCGACGACAAATAAAATTCAGGCGATATGGGTGCCGGTGCCGGCTTAATTAAGATGCCGAAAGATATGTGATCAGCTTATGCTCAAGACAGCCAGGCGCTGGTAAAGAATGCTGCTGACAGAGTTCAGCAACAGGCCAAAGACGCTTATGGTCGTGTACAAAATGAAGTAGAAATGTACTCAATATCGAGCATGGCGATTGCCTTTGGTGTCGGTTTATTGTTGGGTAAAATCCTGTAACGCTAAAGATCGATTATTTATAAAGCGGCATTAATGGTGAGTTTACCCTCTCGAATTAAGGGCAACAGCATCGCGACTGTTATCGCGGTGCAGGCCTTGTTGACCGCTAAATTATTTGTGCGGCAACAAAAAAGTAAACCGGTAGCTATTCGTGAGTGGATTCCGAAACACCCGGGTCGAAGCATCATCTTGACCTCATTAGCGGGCGCATTAATTGGCATTAATGATGAAGCCTGTAAGATGATAAAACAATTTGCTGATCGCCATTTGGGTGAAAATTAATTAAACTATTTTTGGGCGTTTTAACAGCATACTATCTTGTATCACCGGCATTTAATTGCATATGAGGCGGCGACGATGGGTAAAAAACTGAATCGCAATGCAGCAAAGCAACGTATGACTAGTCTGCAGGCTGCGCGCAAGGAGCGTATTTCTCGCGCGGGCTTACTGCTGGAGCGCTGGGGGCAGCAAGATCGACAGCCCTTGATCCAACCAGTCGTTGAATCTGAGCAGGACGTTAGCTTTATCGAAGACCAGATGACGTTAGAAGTTATCAATAGTCTGACCAGTGATACCCGTGATATCGCCAAGCTGCATTGGGCTTCCGGTTTATCAGCAGCTGAAATATCCGAGCAGCAGACTTTGCCGCGTAATGAGATCCGACAGCATTTGGGGTTTGTCATTGAGCAAGTTGCCAACAAGGTTTTGATGTAGCAGGCGTCGTCTGTTAAGACAGCAATATTATTCAGCTGACTACCGCACTTAATCAGCAACAGGCAACAGCGCAATAACAAGTGCAAGTGATCAAACTAGCCAATGATCAATTAGCCGCCCAGGGTGCAGCAATCGTCAACATGATCAGCAGTGTCCCAATGGCCACAGCCAGTAGTGGCAACATCATCAATACGAAAGTCTGAACTATAGCTCTGAGAGTGTCATTTTCGGTGGTTGTTACCGAGCAGTCCTATTGATAAGTTTCTAATCTATCGTAAAACACGTATGCTTCTCAAAAATTAATGGTGAGTGGATGCTGGTTCATGGAAAAAATTATCGTTATCGTCTATTTGATAGCTGTGCTGTTGGTCGGTTTATGGGCTGGACGCGGCATGAAAGGCCTGCAGGACTTTGCGTTGGCCGGCAAATCCTTTGGCATGTTGGTGATTTTTGCGACTTTGTCAGCATCGTTTATCGGTGGTGGTTTCTCGATGGGCAATGCCGAGAAGGTGTTTCTAATCGGTATCAGTAATATCGTCGCCTTGTGGGGCTTCAGCATCAAAGAAATCTTAGTCGCCCGTTACATCGCGCCAAGAATGGGCCAATATCCACAAGCAATTTCTGTCGGCGACATAATGGATCAGCATTATGGTCAGGGTGCCCGGATATTCAGTGGCGTTTTTGCCATCGCTTTATGCGCCGGCATTTTAGGTGCGCAAGTTGGTGCGATGGGTTATGTCTTTAACCTGTTCCTAGACGTCGATAAGGTCTGGGGTATTTTAATTGGCTGCAGCATCGTTATTGCTTACTCGACGATTGGTGGCATGCGCGCCGTTGTCTGGACCGACGTTATGCAGTTTGTTGTCCTGGCTGTCGGTATTCCGCTGACTTTATACTATGGCTTGCAATATGTCGGTGGCTGGCAGGCTTTGACTGACCAGGTGCCCGCCGCGCATCTGAGCTTGCCTTCTGAGCCATTGGCCATATTGGCACTGCTGTCTTTATTTTTAACCTTTATGCTGGGTGAAACGTTGGTGCCGCCGTATTTGCAGCGTTTGCTTATTGGTAAATCCAGTAAAGAGGTATCACGCGGTACTTTGCTCAGCGGCTTATTTTCAATTCCCTTTTTTGCCGTCACCGGTCTTATCGGTCTGGTAGCGCTGGCGATGCAGCCGGGTTTGGATGCTAATCTGGCCATGCCTTATGTGATCCAGGAAGCCGTGCCGCCGATTTTGCAGGGCATTGTTGTGGCAGCCATTGTGTCGATTATTATGTCGTCAGCGGATTCGTTTTTAAACTCTGCCGCCATCGCTTTCAGTAATGATATTGTTGCGCCGCTTCGCAAAACACCCTTATCAGTTAAAGCCGAATTACGTTTGACCCAATGGGTTACATTGCTGGTGGGCCTGTTGTCAGTCATTTTTGCGCTGTCGATAGACAGTGTTATCGACATTCTGATTTATGCCTATAACTTCTGGGCGCCGACGGTGCTGGTGCCGTTGTGTATGGCAGTGCTGGGATTTTACGTCAGTAAGCCGCGGTTTATCGCGGGCGCGATTGCCGGCATCAGCGTGGCTATTGTCTGGAATACCTTATTAGGTGGCCCGTTAAATATTGATGGCTTAGTGTTAGGAACAGCAGCTAACTTGCTGGCATTTGTTGCTATCGACAGAGAAGCTGCAAAAAGCCACGCAAAAATAAGTTAAGTTATGTGGGCGGGCTATCCAGCCAAATCAGTTGATCAGTTGCAAAGCCAGCGTCTTTAGCGCGGATAACAAAATCTTGTTTTTGTGCATTGCTTATTTGTGGCTGGCGAGCCAGAAGCCATAAATAATTACGATTGGGTCCAGCGATATAGGCATATTGATAGCCTGCTTTGTCTAATTTGAAAATGACATAAGCGCCATAAAAAGGCCCGAAAAATGATACTTTCAAATGGCCCTTATCAGCATCCTCAACAAAATAGGCTTTGCCCTCTGCGGTTTGCCATTCTTGCTTTTCCGCATCATACCCACGGTTAATAACCTTAATACCACCATCATCACGCAGGCTATATTCAGCCGACACTTGTGTTAATCCTCGCTCAAAACCATGATCCAAACGGGCAATTTCATGCCACTTACCGAGGTAACGTTCGGCATTAAAGTCATCAACGGCAGTGATGCCTTGTGGCGCACTGGTGCAGGCAGTCAGAAATATAAAAGAGATACTCAGAATCAGCTTAAGCATGCTTTCTCCGGGGATGATTTTGGTTAGCTGCGTTTGACGATAACAAGTCAATTGTTCAGTAAATAGTAATGTTTTTGTCAGTTGTTAGTGATAATTTAAGCATAACAATTTAATAAGATGCTTTTTCATGCAACGGTTAAAGTTGGCTGGATGAAGAAGAAACATATGCCTAGGGCGACTTTATATAGCCCCATTTGCCATGCAGTTTGACCGCTGCGACCCCGTCACTGAAAGCCTTGGCATGTTCAAATTCGGCGTTAATGACCATTTCACCCTGCTGGTTGATATAGCCATACTCCCAGAAATTCACTGTTGCTGGTGCCAGGCCGTCAGTAAATGATAATGCCCAGCTAAATTTTGGTTCAATCGCCCATTGGCCTTGGCTATTCAAATAACCAACTTTACCGTTTTGCTCGACCCGCGCCAGACCTTCGCTAAATGACCAGGCATCATCAAAGTCCAGGCCCGTCAGTGGCTTTCCTTGAACATCAATATACCCATAGCGATCAGCTTGGCGAACAGCAGCAAATCCCTCATTAAAGATTTTGGCAGCGTCATACGCGGGCTTAACCAACCAATGGCCATTAGTGTCTATATAGCCCCATTTTTCGTCATCAGCAACCGCTGCAAAACCGGCTTTAAAAATCCGCGCCTGATGATATTGTGGTTTAATTTTTAACTGACCATCCGGGCTGACATAACCCCATTTATCATCTTGTTTAACGGCTGCCAGTCCGTCACTGAATGCCAGGGTGTCGTCAAACTGTGCAGTAATTTGCCATTGGCCTTTTTTATCAATAAACCCCCATAGTCCCTGATCATTTTGCACCGCTGCCAGTTGCTCAGAAAAGATGTTGGCTTGAGTAAACTGCCATTCAATAATAGCCTCACCTTTACTATCAACATAACCCCACAAACGGTCTTTGAGCACAGCTGCCAGGCCATTCGCAAAAGCATGCATCCGGGCGTAAGTCGGTTTGAGCACGACCTCACCCTGACGATTAACAATGCCCCATCGGTTATCCTGGCGAAATGGCGCCACATCACCAGCAAAATCAGCAATTTCGTCAGCTTGAAACACTAGGTTGCCTGCTGCATCGATGACTGCCATTTGCACCATGCCTCGCTCGGCAATCATCACCGCTGCATTACCATTATTAAATCGGCCAGCATCATCAAATTTAAAATCAATGGCCAGATTTTCAACGAAAGCCATGGTAGGCTGGTAGGCGTAGCTCCAGCCAGTGATGCTGAGCAACAGGATCAAAGTTGATCCCCTTAAAAAAGCCAAAAATCGTGAAACCAACATAAGCGGCACGCCTAAATACATGATCATTTGATGGTCGGGGCCGGCTTGTGAAATTTTCGTGAAAGCTTATTTAGACAGCATTAAGCATGTGGGGTCGCTATGATTGAACGGGATGAAGACACCTTTAGCGCGTTGAAAGCGGTGGCCGAAGACATCAATCTATCATCGCGTAATTATAATGATGAAATTATCGGCATTGATTACTACGCTAATTTGCAAGTACTGACGCCGGTGCAAGTAAATACTTTGCTGGATCTCTGGCAACAAAAACAACATACCTGTTTAAAAGAACGCTGGGCATCTGTATGGATGGTGATACAGGTCTGCATTTTGATAGCGCTGGCGATGGTTATTGCCTGGTTGTCGGGTGGTTTTGCCGGCATTCTGGCCAGCATTATCGGTGTTGTCGCTATGATTGCGATGATTGAAGATAAACGGGTGGCTATAGCTAAACGTAATCTTCGCGATTCGATAAAGGTATGTGAGCGCTTACAACAGATAAGATTATAGTCCACTGCTGGAACTGTGTTGTATGAAAGACGGTCTGGCAATCAGTCCATTCATTCAGGAAATATCAGTGCTTAAAACAATATTCGGGGGGGTGTCGGCCATGTGGTTGGCCGCCTGTTCGCCGGTTAACTTGCTTAACGCTATGGTGCCCAGCAATGGTTTTACGGCACAGCGCGATATTGCATACGGCGATCTGGATCGGCAACGTTTGGATATTTACCTTCCTAAACAACGTTCTGCCAATGGCAGTCCGGTGGTGGTGTTTTTTTATGGGGGTGGCTGGGAAGACGGCGACAAAAAAGATTATAAATTTGTCGGTGAAGCACTGAGTAGTCATGGCATAACCGTGGTGATCCCTGATTATCGCGTCTATCCGGACGTGGTTTTCCCGGATTTTGTTGACGATGCCGCGTCGGCTGTTGCCTGGACGCACGCCAATATTCATCGTTTTGCAGGTGATGGGCAGCAATTATTTATTGCTGGCCATTCTGCCGGCGCCCATATCGCCAGTTTGCTGGCTTTAGATCCCGAGTACTTAAAAAAGTATGCACTTACACCGGATAATATTAAGGGCATGATTGGCCTAGCGGGTCCGTATGATTTTCTGCCTTTGAAAAGTGACACCTTAAAAACCATCTTCGGACCTGAAAATCAGCGTTGGCAATCGCAACCGATAAATTATGTCAGTGGTGATCATCCACCGATGTTGCTGATGGTCGGTGAGCGCGATTTAACCGTCTGGCCACGTAACAGTTACCGGCTGGCTGATAAAATTGCCGAACAGGGCGGTGAGGTGGAATTACACAAATTCCCGGATTATGGCCATGTATCGATGGTGGCTAAACTGGCCAAACCGCTGCGTGGTGATGGTGCGCTGCTACAGCCAATTTTAGCGTTTATCGACAAACATCGGCTTTAAAGCAGGCTGTTGAGTTTTGTGGCCAGCCAGTTGGCACTGGTAAACGCCGCCTCCACCCGCCCCTGAATACACCAGTCCCCACAGGCTGCCAATTGCCTGGTTTTATCCAGATAGGCTTTGGCGGCTGTTTGTGTGGGCAAATTCACATAGGTCCAGCGCTTGGTGTCCTGATGCAGCAGATCTCGTGGGTTAATGCCGGCAATTCGTTCAACTTCAGACAATAAATGTTCACCGACGGCCTTTAAGTCCAGTTGAAAGTTGCGACGCGTCCAGTCGTTGGTAGCCAATACCAACATGCTGAATGAGCCATTACGGCCGGGTTTACTGCTATTGACTGACATCCAACTGATATCCGCCTGTTTAACATGCGCGGCCTGCCAATCCAAATCTTGTGGTTTGTTAAAACCGAGCATCAATGCATAACAAGGTCGCATTAAGTTATCTGGCAGTTTGCCAAGCATGGCGGTGTGTTCTTCAAATAAAGAAACTGACTGTTTGGCGGGCAGTGTGCTGATCACCCAGTCAAACTCACCGATTAATTGTGCTTCGGAAAATAGCTGCCAGCTATTGCCATGCCGATGCATATATTCAATATTGCAGTTATAACGAATATCCAGCGGTGAGGCCAATGCCCGAGGTAAGGCGTTCATATTGGGCGCGCCGACATAATGGGCAAACTCTGCATCCCATTGCCGGCGGCTGGTGATGTCAGGGCCGGTAAACTCTGCAAAAGCAGCATCCCAGCGTGCCAACACGCCGCTGTCTAAATAAGGCGCCAAAAATCGCTGGAATGCAGCTGACTTTGCTGTAAAAAACTGGGCACCATGATCAAACACAAAGTCACCGGCTGACCGGCTGGCCATCCGGCCACCCGCTTTATCAGCGCGTTCAAATAAACAGATGTCGTGTTGGGCTGCTAATTGATGCGCAGCCGTTAAGCCGGCCATGCCAGCGCCAATAATTGCAATTCGGGCCATGATTTGTCTCAGAAGTTTGTTGGTATGACCCGTTATGGCCTGATCAGTTGCATGTATCAGCCATAAAAAAACCCGGCCGGAGCCGGGTTTCTTAAATGCGTTATCTGCTGATTAACGGTTGCAGATGTACATGGTTACTTCAAAACCGAAACGCATATCTGAATATTCTGGTTTAGTCCACATAACAATCACTCCTTCGTTTAAAGTTCAGCAACTGCTGACTTGTCTTACATATTAGCTAAAGACATCTTTTAGCAAATCAGCGCTTTGCCTGATTATGCTCAGGATTATGCTGAATCAAGGATTTGTTTATCTATCGACTCAAAGCAATGGTAGATATGAAAGATAAATAAGCCCTAATGCAGACCGACAAATTCCTTAGCCGCATTGGCGTGGCTAGCGATAGTACGGTCAAAATGAGCTTTTTTTGCAACGGCCTTGCCATCGGTTAGCTGGGTTTTCAGATCTATGAAGGTCTTGCTGAAAACTAGGATATCAAAGCCGTGGTCGCGTGCTTGTTGTTCGGTCAGGCTAGTTTTGGCAACGGGCCGATTAGCAATCACGGTAGTTGGTGCCAGCTCCAGATTGATTTTATTCAACTGATCTTTGAATAAATAGCTTGCCAAGGCCTCTCCCTGAGCAATTGCTAAGGGTGTCTCAGTTACATGCTTCTGGTGACATCAGTCAACGCACAAATACCTTCAACATTCGTGGCAAATAGTTGATCGACATTGATATAGTCCTGCTGATCCAACTGTATATCGAGTGCCGCCAGCAGCAATACCGGTGCGTACAAAAATGCCGTGGGGAAATCCGAGCTGGGTCAGGCTGTCGGCTGCCAGGATGAGGGCCAATAAGTCATAGCTGACTAGGGCGTAACGTCGCCATTGCCGAATATGACCTACTATCCGATGCATCTATTTTATCTACACCACGCTGAGCGTTGTTAATTACTGCAAACAGAGGCTTAACGCCAGCGTCGAAATACTATAGTTTAGCTTGGGTACTGACGACATCCGAGTAAATTGCCTGTTCGGTTACGACATAATCCATGGCCATATCATGTGGTTGGGGTTCAATATCTTCAAGCTTTTGCAGCGCAAGACCCACACCAATTGCCAGTGGTTTCGGTGACATACTGGCCAAGCTGCGATCATAGAAGCCACCGCCATTGCCGAGTCGGTGCAGCTGCTTATCAAAACCCACCAGTGGGATCAGCAATACATTTGGGTTAAGTTCTGGCGTGTTTTGTGGTACAGGAATCTGCCAGACTTCCGGCTGCATATCGCAGTCCGGCATCCATTGTCGAAATTGCAACGCAGCATCTTTAGCGATAATTTTCGGTAAGGCTGCCCGCCAGCCATTTACCAACAGTTGTTCAATCAGCACCTGACAATTAATTTCACCACGAATCGGCATGTAAAAACCGATAATGCCGGGCGGCAATTCTGCCAATAACGTTAACAAGTGATGCTGTATCTGTTGTTCGGCACTAAGCCGTTCGATACCCATTACAGACTGGCGGCTGGCAATCAATTGCTGGCGCTGATTTTGCCGCCATGCAGCCCATGCTTGCAGCTCAGGCAATATTGAGCAAACCTTGCAATTGTTGTTTATTTTTCACCAAGTCAGCCAGCGTGTATTCATCAAGTACATTTAAGAAAGCTTGCTGCGCTTTCTTGAGTGCGCCTTTTAAGGCGCAGGCACCATCTATCGGGCAGTCACTGTGTTCTGCAAAACAAGGCAATAATTGCAGATTTTCGGTTTGTCTGACCAGTCTGCCGATGCGCACTTCTTCAGCGGGTTGGCCAAGTTCCAGACCACCACCACGACCACGATGGCTGATCACGTAATTATGTTGTACCAAGGTTTGAGCTACCTTAGCCAAATGATTGGCGGAAATCGCAAACTTGGCGGCAGCATCTTGAATGGTCGCTTTGCTACCGTGCTGCGCGGCAAGATATATCAATAGTCTGAGGGCGTAATCGGTATGCGTGGTGAGTTGCATAAAATTGACTCCGGTTAAACGGGTATTTTGTATACTTATTAATCTAAGTGTTTTCGATACCTATTTTGAGGATGACTAAGCGCCATGTCGAAATGACAGCGCTGCTCCGGGCCTCATTACCCGCTTTAAAAGCTGAGAATGACAACGCTGCTCTGGGCCTCATTACCCGCCTTAAAAGCTGAAGGAGCCTCTCTCACCTACTTGTTTTACCATAAACTACCCAGCAAGCACCTGAAATTTTGGCATTTATTCATTCATGCACAACAGGCGTAAGGCATACAATAACGGGCGCTGACGTCGGCTATTAACATTTATGCGAATGCTATTGACCATCCTGAAGCCCAAAAGATGCAACCAGTTTAATGACAAACAAGCATGTTTTGCGCCAGTGGTCCATGGCCAACATTATTCGCTGCTCGGTAAAAGCATGCTGACCAATTTGCCAGAACTGCACGGCGTTAAGAACACTCAGTCTTTGTTGCAGACTTAGACTTTAGCCTGTCAGCAATGAGCCGATCATAGCGTCTAGATTGAACTACTAATGTCGTCAGCGATGGCCGGAAAAAAAGCCAGCAGCATGATTAGGCTGCTGGCAATAGATGAGCAGACTTTTAGTTTCATCAGTAAAACCCCCCAAAGCTAATACCAACCCGAGTTTAAGCAGAGCTTACAATGTGAGTCTTAACCATAGCTCAAAGTCATTTCAGATGCGGCCTCAGCGATTATCAGACGCTAACGGTCTTGCTGGAAACGACTAATCATATTGGTCAAATGATGAGACTGGCCTTGTAGATCCTTGGCCGCTTTAATGGCAACTTCGACGCCGGACATTGCCTGATTGGCATTGTCATTAGCACGAACAATATTTCGGTTAATATCTTCGCTAACCGCGCTTTGTTCTTCAACTGCCGTGGCAATTTGGGTGTTCAAGTCATTCATTGAGCTAACCTGCTCGGCAATGGTTTGTAACGCCTGAATGGCCACTGACACGTGCTTTTCACTGGTTTCACTGGTTTGCTGACTTTGATGCATGACTTTAACGGCATGGGCAACAGCATTATTCAGATTTTGAATTAATGACTGGATTTGTTGGGTCGAGGCCTGGGTTTTGCTGGCCAGTGAGCGAACTTCTTCGGCAACCACGGCAAAACCCCGACCATGTTTACCAGCGCGGGCGGCTTCAATGGCGGCATTCAGCGCCAATAAATTGGTTTGATCAGCGATATTGGTGATGACATCGATGATTTGACCGATATTGCGGGTATCACCATCAAGCTGCTGCACAACATCAGCGATATTTTCAATGGCATGGTTGAGTTCAGATAACGCCTGTACTGCTTCCGAGGCACTGTTGACGCCTTTTTGGGAAAGCTCATCGGCATCATTGGCTTTGCTGGCGGCCACTGAAGCATTGCGGGCGACTTCTTGAATACTGGCAGTCATTTCGGTCATTGCAGTAGCTACTTGTTCCATTTCGGCTGCTTGTTCACCAATGGCGGCATGAATTGATGAAACCGAACGAGCACTATCATCAGATTCGTTAGCAATATCGCCAGCTGACTCTTTCATGCTGCTCAAGGTTGTCCGTAAACGGCCTCGCAGTAAGTCTGCTATCAGTTGAATTTGGCCAATTTCATCGTTACGTCCGGTATAGATCAGCGCCATCAGGGGATTATCAATCTCTTGCCTGGCTTTGTTGGCCGCTTTTTTTAATGGTTTAACAGCCTATTGGCTGAGTAATACATAGCTGATGAAGGCGCCTAGCAGCCCGCCAATAAGTGGCAAGCCACTGATAAAATTCGGGGCGACCGAAAAGATGCCAGCACCGATAATTAAGGCCAATAAATGGATTAGTAAGTAGCGTTTATTTAAGTTCAGACTGGCTAACCAACCCTCAACTTTAGCAGTTTTACCCGTGTTAATTTGTTTGTAAATTTGGTCAGCACGGGCAACCCGATCGCGGCTGGGTTTTGAGCGAACCGATTCATAGCCCACGACAGCGTCATTTTCGACAACCGGGCTGATATAAGCATCAACCCAATAATGATTACCGTTTTTGACCCGGTTTCTAATGATTCCCATCCAATGCTGGTTGGTTTTAATGGTTTTCCACAGATCATCAAATGCTGCCGGTGGAATTTCCGGATGACGGATGACATTGTGATTTTTGTTGATGAGTTCATCGTAGTCAAAACCACTGATGGTCTGAAAAGTTTTGTTGAAGTTGGTGACAATGCCTTTCAGGTCGGTGGTGGAAATGATCTCCTCACCCTCAGGAAATGGCACTTCAACGTCGGTGAACGGCAGGTTTTTCTTCATTGATGTGCTCCGAGATCAAAAGCTTTGGTGGCTGCTGTAGACAAATCTTGTGTCTTAACAATGCTGGCGAAAGTCATTAGCGATATATTTAGTTATCGACATTTGAGTTGGGTTCTTGAGCGTCCTGGTCAGTAAAATGATCCCGATTAGTAAACGAAGAAAATTCCTGATACAAATCAACATAAAGATGCGCTATGGTAGGCATAACCACATAACGGGGAGCTTGGTTGCTTTATGAATCAACGCACACAGTCAGGACCGTCTGGTTACGGCGAGCAGCACCGGCGTCAAACGGAAACAGCCGAAGCGCCGCCAGTGCTTCGTGATATCGCCGCTAAAGCTGGCGTAACGTTTAATGGTGATAACCCGTGGGATATTCAGGTTTTTGATGAGCGTGTTTACCGGCGTATTCTGACGCATGGGTCGCTTGGCTTTGGCGAAAGCTACATGGACAATATGTGGGAAAGTCATGCGCTGGATGACCTATTCACCCGCTTACTGAATATTCATGTCGAAAGGCTTCTTGGCGGTGGTGCAAAATTGCGGCTGTTGGGTGAAATCGTCCGGCAAAACCTGTTTAACCTGCAAACCAGTTCACGGGCTTTTCAGGTCGGCGAGCGGCATTACGATACTGGCAATGATATTTTTGAAGCGATGCTGGATCCGACCATGAGTTATTCCTGTGCTTATTGGGCTGATGCCGACAATCTTAATGATGCACAAATCGCCAAACTGGATTTAATCTGCCGTAAGCTGGAACTTAAACCTGGTGAAAAAGTATTGGAAATCGGCTGTGGTTGGGGCAGCTTTGCGCAATATGCTGCCGAAAATTATGGCGTCGAAGTGGTCGGTGTCACCATTTCTAAAGAACAGAAAAAGTTAGCCCAACACCGCTGCGCCGGCCTGCCGGTAACCATCGAGTTACAAGATTACCGGGACATGCGCGGCCAATTCGACAAAATTGTGTCGATTGGCATGTTTGAGCATGTCGGCCCCAAAAACTACCCTAAGTATTTTGACAGTGCCTGGCGTTTATTAAAAGACGATGGCTTGTTTTTGCTGCATACCATTGGTGTTGCCTGCACTACTCTGAGAGTTGATGCCTGGATTGATAAATATATTTTCCCCAATGGCAAATTGCCATCAGCGCAGGAGTTAGGTGATGTGCTGAATGGCCGTTTTTTAATTGAAGACTGGCACAATTTTGGCCCGGACTACGACAAAACGCTGATGGCCTGGTGGCAAAATTTTGATAATGCCTGGCCGCAATTACGAGGCCAGTACGATGAACGGTTTTATCGGATGTGGAAATATTATCTGCATGCTTGTGCTGGCTTTTTCCGTTGTAAACAAGGCCAGCTGTGGCAGCTAGTGCTCAGCAAACGTGGCCGCCAAGGTATTTATCATTCGATACGCTAAGCTTTTCAATCGATAAAGTCGATAGCTTCAAGTGATATAAATTGCTTCCCCAATCAAATTTGTTCATTCAGATTAAGGCTATGAGGATAGTAAGGGCATAAAATAAATTTTAAACAACCAAGCGTCACTATTTGGTTAAGCGCACTATAAGCGCTAAGCGTTTATCATGGCGAAATAAACAATAGAACAGTCCCGGTCGTGTTAAATTGAACTTGATAACTGAGCAGTTTGACTACATAAGCAGATAGGTAATCAGCGCGAACAGTCTTAGCCAAGTGTTGAATTTGCAACCCAGGCTGACAGAATTTTTTATCAGGAGGTAAATAATGAGTCTAATTGATATTGGTATTAATAAGGAAGATCGTACAAAGGTTGCTGAGAGTCTTAAGCATTTGTTGGCTGACTCTTATACCTTGTACCTGCAAACGCATAATTTCCACTGGAATGTGAGCGGCCCACGTTTTCGTGATCTGCATCTGATGTTTGAAGAGCATTACACTGAACTGGCGACTGCAGTTGATGAGATCGCTGAGCGTATTCGTACGTTGGGCATAGCAGCTCCGGGTACTTACAAGGCTTTTGCCGAGCTGAGCTCTATTAAGGAAGTTGAGGGCGTGCCGGATGCCAAAGAAATGGTCAGAATTCTTAATCACAGCCATGAACAGGTCGTTAAAACCTGCCGTGAGACTTTAAAGCTGGCTGAAGAGGCTGACGATGAATCGACCGCAGCGTTGGTCGGTGACCGTATGACAATCCACGAAAAAACAGCGTGGATGCTGCGTATGATGGACGAATGAATCTTGATATAAAATCGGGGTAGAACCCAATCGAAAAGACCGCTTCAAGCGGTCTTTTTTTGACTGTCGATCAGGGGATCGCTTTTGATGTCAGCACAATCATTTTATCGATTTGCATATCTTCCATTGAGTGAGCAATGCCGCCAGTGCCGTGACCCGAATGCTTCAGGCCAGCAAATGGCATCCAGTCCACCCGGAAAGCGGTATGCTCATTAATCATCACCGCTGAAGCATCTAAACGTGAAGCCGCGTACATCGCCTGTTCGATATCCTGACTGTATACCGAGGCCTGAAAGGCAAAATCAGTGTTATTGGCGGCAGTAATGGCTTCATCCAAACTGGCAACTGGGTAAATGCAGACAACGGGTCCAAAAATCTCATGTTGCGTGACGTTAGCATCCACTGGGGGGTTAAATAACACGGTGGGCGCATAGCAGTTATTGGGCAGGATTTTAGCTCCCGATAAGCATTCAGTGCCCTGATTAATGGCTTCCTGCACCCAGCTATCAACGCGATCAACTTCACTTGGACGAATCAGTGGCCCTACGGCGGTTTTATCGGAGACCGGATCGCCGACCAGCATCGTATTACCGGCATCGGCTAATTTGTCAGCGAGCGCACGGGCAATCGACGCATCGGCATAAACTCGTTGTACAGATACACAAACCTGACCGGCATGGTAAAAGCTGCCTTTTGCCAAACTCGGCACGATAGCGTCAATGTTGGCGGATTTATCGACAATTACTGGTGCAATACCGCCATGTTCCAGTGCGCATCGGGTGCCTGGCGCCAATTTGCTGCGTAAATACCAGCCGACTTTGGCACTGCCGATAAAACTTAAAAAACCGACCCGTTTATCAGTTGCCAGTTGTTCGGCGACATCATGGTTATCGGTCAGCAAAGCCTGACACCATTCGGCCGGCAGGCCGGCTGCATGGAAAATATTGACCAGCCGGAAACACGATAACGGCGTGGTTTCAGCAGGTTTAACGATTACCGGACAACCTGCCGCAATCGCCGGCCCCACCTGATGGGCAATCAAATTCAGCGGATGGTTAAAGGCACTGATCGCCACCACCACACCAATCGGTTCTTTTTGCATCATGGTCATGCGATGTTGTGAAGCGGCATTAACGCCCATTGGCACCGGATGAGAGGTTTGATGGCGCAGCGTATCAATACAATGACGAATACTATCGATGCAGCGGTCCATTTCCACTTGTGAATCAATCAGCGGTTTGCCGCCTTCCTGAGCCGAGGCATAAGCGAGTTCATCAGCTTTAGCCTGCATCATGCCCATGGCTTTTTCGAGGATTGCCAGCCGCTTTGGGACGGGCAGCCAGTTTTGCCGATCCCGGAATAATTGGTAAGCGGTTGTTAAGGCCTGTTCGATGGCATCGGCATCGGCAGTCTCGACTGTTGCCAGACATTCACCAGAATAAGGATTGGTAACCTTCATTTGCCGGCCATTGCTGTGGCTGACGCCGGGGATTTGCAAAGGATAGTGAGCAGCGGCAGACATAATGCTTCCTTATAAAATGCACAATTTCTGTTTTAGGCCCTCATTGAGGATCGAGTGATTGAGCGAGTAATCGACGGCGACATCAATTAAATGCACACCGCCGGTATCAAGCGCTTCGCGGAGCATTTTTTCAAACTCGGTGTAGCTGGCTGGCCGATGGCCATAAGCGCCGTAGCTTTCCGCATATTTAACAAAATCGGGATTATTGAAACTGAGGCCATAATCTTTAAAGCCCATACCCTGCTGTTTCCATTTGATCATGCCGTAGGCATTGTCATTGAGAATGACCACAACCAAATCCAGTTTTAAGCGTACGGCGGTTTCCATTTCCTGCGAATTCATCATAAAACCACCATCACCGCATACTGCCATGACTTTTCGATCCGGGTGAATCAATTTAGCCAGCATGGCGCTGGGCAGGCCGGCCCCCATGCTGGCCAGTGCATTATCGAGCAGCAAAGTATTGTTGTCGTAAGCAGGGTAATTGCGGGCAAACCAGATTTTATACAGGCCATTATCCAGCGCCAAAATATCCTTTTCGCCCAGCGCTTCACGAATGGTGGTGACCGCTGTTTGCGGTAACACCGGAAAACGATAATCGTCACTGTAATTGCCAAGGCGTTTGCGGACTTCTTGTTTTACCCGATAAAAATATGAAAAATCCCATTGTGGCTGCGGACTGAGGGTATCAGTTAAGCGATTAATGGAGGTGGCGATATCACCGACCACATCGAGTTGTGGGAAATACACCGGATCGACTTCGGCGGGCTGGAAATTGATATGAATGACTTTTGCACCACCTTCGGTCATAAAAAATGGTGGTTTTTCGACCTCGTCATGACCGACATTAATAATTAGATCGGCACGTTCAATGGCGCAATGTAAATAATCAGATTCAGATAATGCAGCCGTGCCCAGATAACTGTCATGGCGCTCGTCGATAACGCCTTTGCCCAATTGGGTATTAAAAAACGGAATGCCGGTTTTTTCGACAAACCGAGTCAGCGCTTTGCTGGCACGTTTACGGTTGGCACCGGCACCAATCAGCAGCAGCGGCATCTGCGCTTCGCGGATCATATTTAGTGCATCCTTAATGGTGGTGCTGTCAGCATCCGGGCGGCGGATATTTTCAACCACATAAATCCGCTCGGTGACTTCTTCGGCGGCAATGTCTTCCGGCAGTTCGATATGCACCGCACCGGGCCGTTCCTGAACGGCTATCCGAAAAGCTTCCCGCACAACGGCGCCAATGGTATTACCGTGCACAACTTGTTTGGTGTATTTGGTGATAGGTCGCAGCATATTGACCACATCGACAATCTGAAACAATGCCTGTTTGCTGGCTTTAATCGGTTTTTGGCCGGTTATAATCAACATCGGCATACCGCCTAACTGCGCATAAGCTGCAGGCGTAACCAAATTGGTCGCGCCTGGCCCAAGCGTTGATAAACAGACACCGGGTTTACCGGTTAACCGGCCGTAAGTTGCGGCCATAAAGCCAGCACCTTGTTCATGGCGGGTGACGACTAACTTGATGGCTGAGTGTTGCAACGAGTCGAGCAGATCGAGGTTTTCTTCACCGGGGATACCGAAGATGTATTCAACCCCTTCGTTTTCCAGTGCTTTAACCAGCAGATCAGATGTTTTCATGGCGAAAAATGTCCTTGGGCGCCGAGGGTTGGAAAAATGTTTCTCAAAATTGTTTGTAACACAAATCTGTGGCCTGACAAAGGCTAGAGCTTGCTTATCTTGCTTCCACCACGGCTGGCGGCTGTTTTTGTCCCTGAAAAGCGCCATCTTGCGCTGCTCATTGTTCGTTTAGAACAACTACAAAAACGCCGGGAGCGTTTTTTTGAGCGCAAGCCCCCAAAGGAGGTGAGATACAGGAATGTATTTCATAATAAGGTGCTCTTCGTGCCTTGATTGACACTTTTCATTTCACAATAGCGGCGGAGACCAAAGATAAACAAGCCATTGTGTTATTAGTGACAGATAACCAACCAAATGGTTTGCGTTAAAAGCTTATGTGCCGATCAGCGCTGGCCCCAAAAATGGCTATTGTTAGCGTCAGCTTTGTTACCGATGCCTCGAGAGGCTGGGTGAGCGACTTTCTTGAAGCTAAAGCATGGTTCTGAATTTCATGGCCCGTCCTGAAATAAGTTGACAGATTGGGAGCGGTGAATTTACCAGCGTATAGTGAGTCTTAAGTTCAAATATAAATTACCGGGAAGTCATATATGAAATTTATCGGTAAATCATTGCTGGTCATGGTATTGATATTGCCACTGCTTTTGGCTTGTGCCTCCCGCTCGCAGGCCAATTATTATATGGATGAAGTCGGGTCAGTCATGGCCATTGAAGATGTCTGGGTGGTGTCGTCAAGATTGGTAAAAATTGAAGGCCTGGGCGAAAATCGCCATCCCAGTTGGGGAGCAGCTGTGGGTGCCACCGTAGCCGGGGCGACAGCTTATGGAATTACCGAAGCTGATAACCCGGCCGGTGTAGCCATTACAATTATTGCTTTGATTGGTGGTGCGATTGCCGGCCAGTTTGTTGACGATAAAGCCAGGTCGGCGCTGGGTGTGGAGTACATTCTCAGCAAAGAAAACGGTGATAAAATCGCCATTGTTCAAGCCGTTGAAAATGATGATGAAATGCTTGCAGCACGGACGCCAGCGGTGTTGATTCGAGGTAATGATGGTTATGTGCGCGTCGTACCGCATAAGTGACCTGCAGTAAACCTCGTTTAAATCCCGATGATCCAGCTTATGCTAGTTTATTTACTTTGTTTAATGACTGCAGGACCCAGGTTAAATGAGTGCTGATAAGATAATTCAGCCCGGTAAAAACTGCTGGCAAACGGCACCTGCGAAGCGCGTTAAATTGTTAATTGATGGCGAAAACTATTTTCCGGCAATCCACCAGGCAATCCAAAATGCCCAGCACAGTGTGTTGATCCTTGCCTGGGATATCGATAGCCGGATGCGGCTGACACGCGGTGACGAAGACAGTCAACAGCCACAGGAATTTGGCCATTTATTGTGCAAGATGCTGGCACAAAAACCGGATCTCAATGTTTACATTCTGAATTGGGACTGGGCCATGCTCTATACATTTGAGCGTGAGTGGTTACCAACTTACCGGCCATTGTGGAAAAATCAGCAACGCCTGCATTATGAATTAGACGGCGAGTGTCCTACCACCGCCTCCCAGCATCAGAAAATCGTTGTCATCGATAATCAAATCGCTTTTTGTGGTGGTTTCGATCTCGGCAAGCATCGTTGGGATGGTCGCCAACATTTGCCTGATGACCCGCGACGTATTGATCCTGACAAACAAGCTTACCCGCCATTTCATGATGTGCAGTGGCTGGTGGATGGTGAGGCTGCTCAAGCTTTAGGCGATTTGGCCCGGCAGCGCTGGTATCGCGTTACCGGTCAGCAACTTTCCATACCGGAAAATCCGGCAGATTGTTGGCCGCAGCATATTGAGCCTGATTTTACCGATGTCGATATTGCCTTGGTCCGCACCCAGCCTGCTTATCAGGATTGGCCGGAAATTCGTGAGGTTGAGCAACTTTTTGTCGACAGCATAAAAGCTGCTGAAAATCTGATTTATCTCGAAAATCAATACTTTACCAGCCACGTCATAGCAGATGCTTTAGCGGCCCGTTTACGTCGTGCAACCGGACCGGATGTGGTGATGGTATTGCCAAAAATGACCGGTGGTTGGTTAGAGCAGCAAACCATGGACGTGCTGCGGGCGCGTTTGATGCGGACGTTGCTGGATGCGGATAAACATGATCGTTTACGGGTTTGTTTTCCACATCGTGAAGCGCTTGGCGAAGCCTATATCAGCGTCCACAGCAAAACGATGATTATTGACGACCGCTTGTTGCGTGTTGGCTCCAGTAATTTAAGCAACCGATCGATGGGACTTGATAGTGAATGTGATCTGGCTTTAGAGGCCCAGACGGCAGAACAACAGCGAAAAGTCAGTGCATTTAGGGAGGATTTATTAGCCGAGCATTTTGGCTTGAGTATCAGGGAATTAACGTCGGCATTAGCCTCTGCGGGCTCTTTAAAACAGTTGGTTGATAGCCGGGATGATGCACCACACACGTTGAAAAAATTAGATTGTCATGTCAATGAGTTCAGTGATGAGCTATTGCCAGATGCCAGTATGGTGGATCCGGAAAAACCCCTGTTAGCGGAAGATATGGCGCGGTTGCTGGTGCCGATTCAACAGCAAAATGCTTTCCGGAAACAATGGTTTGTAGGTGCCACAGTCTTGTTGGTGGTGGTTTTGCTGACAGCCCTCTGGCAATTCACCCCGCTCGGTGATTGGCTCAGCGAAGAAAATTTAAAATCAGCAGCACAAGTGATTAAACAGTTGCCACTGGCACCATTATGGATCCTGTTGGTATTTGGTATCTGCAGTTTGCTGGCGGTGCCGGTCAGTCTATTGATTATTGCGACCGTGTTGACTTTTGGCCCCTGGACCGGAAGTGCGTATGCGCTGGGTGGTTCGTTGATCGGTGGCTTATTGGGATTTGCCGTGGGACATCTCCTTGGCCGTGGTGGCGTCAGTCAGTTAGCAGGTCACCGAATCAACCAGCTCAGTCGTCGTTTGGGCAAACAAGGTTTGCTAGCGGTCATTGCCGTCAGGATTGTCCCCGTTGCGCCTTTTGCAGTGATTAATTTAGTCGCTGGTGCCTCACATATCCGGCTCCGTGATTTCTTCTGGGGGACGCTGCTAGGTATGTTACCCGGCATCATCGCTTTTTCGGCTTTTGCCGATTCATTAATCGCCACGCTTAAGCAACCGCAGCCGCAACAGTTGGCGATTCTGGCAGGGGTGGTGACAGCAGTGATTGTCATGACGGTCGCGTTGCGGAAATTTTTTACGGCTAAAGCCAGCAAAGCTGATTAAGTCTTAACCTTCAAGTATGCAGCTACGAATCGCCAGTTTTAATATACACGCTTGTATTGGCAGCGATGGACGCTTTGACCCGGCACGTACCGCATCCGTGATACGAGAGATCGATGCCGAGGTATTGGCTTTGCAAGAAGTTGAGCACCATCTGATTGATGAAGAAGATTTATTGGATTATTTAGCCCGAATTACTGGCTATCAAGCGGTTGCCGGGCCCACTTTAATGCGTGAAACCCGGCATTATGGCAATGCGTTATTAACACGCTTGCCGATTATTAATAGTCAAAGCCGCGATATTTCTGTATCACCCTATGAGCCACGGGCTGTCATTGAAGCCCAGCTGGCCGTTGGCGAAAAAACACTGACTGTGATGGCGACGCATTTGGGTTTATGGCCTGCAGAAAGACGGATGCAGGTTAGGCAACTACTATCGTTGCTTGAGCAGCAGTCAGCAGATATAACGGTACTTTTGGGTGATCTCAACGAATGGTTTTTGTGGGGTAGGCCGCTGCGTTGGTTACATAAATTTTTCAGACGTTCACGACATATTCGTACATTTCCAGCGTACTTCCCGCTATTTTCATTAGATCGCATCTGGGTGACGCCGGAAAAGACTTTATTGGCTGTGCACACTCATCGTTCGCAATTAAGCCGCAAAGCTTCCGATCACCTGCCATTGATTGCCATTATTCATATTTAGTGTCTGATATTAAGTTATACACAGTAATGGTGCGTGAAGTTATGAATTTATTGCGTATTTCGCAGACCAAAATATTTCACAATGTGATCGAAAGGTGTCTTGTTTATAAGAACTCTTTTTTAGTGGCTGCTCGTTTGGGCGTATTTTTTCAGGATGTTGTGAATAAGCCATTTTCATGAAAATGTCAGACAACTATTTGTAGTAGGAAAAAACTAACGATAGAGCCGGTATTTCTAGTGAGAGTTTAAGCTGCCGATCAAGAGGCAGCGAATTCAAAATACTTTGTGGGTGGGAATTACACATTGAAGTCAAACATCAAAAGCTGCATTAATGAACTTGCAGCGTGATTAAGAAGGTGTCGACGGTATCGAATATGCACTGATTGCAGGGATAGTGGCAGGCACCATCGTGGTCTTTGCGCCGCTGTTGGTGTCTGGCCCCCAAAAAAAGGCAAACATCTCACCCTTGCGGCGCAGGTATTTGCCGTCTATATCTAGGTTAATCTGGGGGCAATCAATAAGTTGTTTGTTAGCGGGCTAGGCCTTGGTTAGTCGTCAGACTTTGTTTTACCAGCATTACATTCGTCAAAAACCGTTTGACTGAAATCGCCAATCACTTGGTATTGTGCTTCAAGCCCTTGTTCAACCGGCTCAGCATAAGCTCTGAGCAACAAGCCGCGGGATTGGTTACCGGCAGTTTCCTGCATGGCTTCAGCGATTGATGTGCCTTGTTGCCGCCAGGTCATAAAACTATTGGCTTTTTGCTGCCAGACTTCGCAGCTATCGGCATCAATGGCTTGGGCCACCGGCACGCTCAGTATAAAACTTAATATTAATAAGGCTTTCATAGGTTTTTCATCTCATTAGCAATTAACTGTAAACCACTTAGATAGCTGTGCTTGAAAAAAATTCATTTGACCGTCACAAACCAGCAAAGCCCGGGCTTGATGAAAGCGCTGACTTTGTTGGATAACGGTGTTCAGAATAAAAACTTAATGCCGAGCGAGGCGACCCAGTCTTCCTCACGTTCACCAGCGTTGCGGGCAATCGATGCCGTGCGGCCAAATTTTCGCTGGTATTTCAGATCGATATAAGGCACAAATTTACGGGTGATCTCGTAAAACACTTTGACGCCAATTTCGCCATCGCTGAGCCCGCTGCCAAGAGATTGTCTGGCGATATTTTGCGCGGTGAAGTTCAGCTCATAGTAGGGTTCAAAGCCAAACTGCTGGGTCAATAAAAGATGGTTTTTCTGTTTGATCCGGGCGCTTACATCCCCATAATCACTGACAAACAGATGCGCCTGTGTTTCAAACAGATACGGTGCCAGGCCGTTAAAACCAAAAACCGCATAGCGGGTTGATTCCGGCTGGCTGTCATGACGCAGACCTAGCTGCAGATCCCAAAAGTCAGCGACATTACGGCTATACATCGCCCAGACCTCACTTTCTTCCAGTTTGCCCTTATGGCCTTCAAGTTGGCCTTTCAGCCACAGTTTATGGTTGTCACCGCCTATCCAGCCATCCCATTCGACATGAATTTTATCACCTTCACTGCCACCACCATGCTGGGCTTCTAACCAAAATGCATGATACGTCGCACCGCCATGATCGTCGTGTATGTCTTCAGCATAAGCATTCGTAATCAACAGACCGAAAACAGCAATAAAAAAATTTATTTTAATGATGGTCATGGTGGCCTCCCATTTCACTATCTGGGGGTGTAGCTGCGTCGGGTAAATCATCGTTGTATTCGGCGACAACGACTTTAGACATCATGCCGGCGGCCATGTGATACAGCAGATGACAATGAAACGCCCATTCACCGGGCTCATCGGCGGTCAGCAACACCGAATAACTCTCACCCGGCGGTACATTAATGGTGTGTTTGTTGGGCAGTTTTTCGGTCGGTTGACCGTTTTCCAGTTGCACAAACATGCCGTGTAAATGCATGGGGTGGGCCATCATGGTGTTATTTTTAAAGCTTAAGCGTACCCGTTGGCCATAACGCAGTTGTATTGGCTGAAAATCCGGATCCGAAAATTTACGACCGTTAATGGTCCAGATAAAGCGTTCCATATTGCCATCTAAAATGACCTCAATCTCGCGTGCAGGTGGCCGTTGATCCTGCTGTGTTTCCAGGGCACGCAGATCGCTATATTGCAGCGCTTTATGACCTGTCGGTGTACTGGCATCGGCCCAGCCGCTTTGCATTTTTGATGTGTCACCCTCCGACATATTTTGGTCGCTATGATCCATCTCCATATCATCATGGTTCATCTCATCGCTGTCATGACCCATATCGGCCATGGTTAATAAACTGCGAGGCCGTTTTTCCGGTGCCGGCCCTTTCATACCTTGTTGTGGTGCCAGCGTGCCGAGGGCAAAACCACTGCGATCAATGGATTCGGCTGCAATCGTATAAGCCTGATCTGCTTCTGGCGTGACAATGACATCGTAGGTTTCCGCAACGGCAAAGCGAAATTCATCGACTTCCACTGGCTCAATATATTGACCATCCGACTGCACAACGGTCATTTTCAGACCGGGGATCCGCACGTCATACATCGACATTGCCGAAGCATTGATAAACCGCAACCGAACCCGTTCACCCGGTGTGAAAAGACCAGTCCAGTTCTGCTGATTAGTTTTGCCGTTGAGCAGGAAAGCATCGTAACGAACATCGGCCAGATCAGTCGGTGACATGCGCATTTGGCCCCACTGGCTGACCGTTTGCCACGCAGATTTAAAGCCCTTTTCTTCAACGTCAGCCAAAAAGTCACCGACGGTACGCTGCGCATAATTGTAGTAGTGCGGGCTTTTTTTGATATTGCTGATAATTTGCTGGCCGGTTTCTTCACTGAAATCTGATAACACCACCACATAATCACGATCAGCCTGCACCGGTCCCGCTTCTTTGGGATGGACAATCAATGCGCCGTAATGGCCTTCCTGTTCTTGGGTACCGCTGTGAGCGTGATACCAGTAGGTGCCGTTTTGCCGTAAATCAAACTGATAGGTAAAGCGCTCGCCGGCGGGGATGGCGTCAAAGCCACCAAATCCCGGCACCCCATCCATATCCGGTGGTAATAACAAGCCATGCCAATGTACCGAAGTAAATTGATCCAGTTTATTCTCAACATGGATAACAGCGGTATCGCCTTCAGTAAATTCTAAAACCGGCCCCGGAATGCCGCCATTGACGGTGATTTTATCAACGGTGTTACCGGTAATATTGACCGGCTGACGGTCGATCACCAGCGTGTGCTCAGTGGTCGCAGCCAATGCCGGTATTACTGATACAAGTGCCAGCAGCCCTGTAAAGATTTTTGCTAATAAATTCATAACCCATCCTCAATTAAACAAATCAGCATTACGCGAACGCAATGCAGCTCAGGAACTGAAGATTAGCTTCGCGGTGGGCGTTCGAATTTGGCGGGGGATTGGCTGACAGTGTGTTCAGACAATGCTGTCAGGGTATTGATGATGACGGTCGATGTTGCAGCCTGATGCTGCTGGGATAAAGCCGCGTTTGCATGACAGCCGGTGGTGGCGCAATCACAGCTTTGAGCACAATCGGTGCTGTGTTGATGTTGGGGCGCAGCAGCGTGTTCTTCATGACAATCCATGGCCTGCTCATGCGATACCGGCTCAGGCATAGCCATTACATCAGCTTGCGCTACCGGCATTATAAAAGTCAGTAGTAACACGCTCAGTATTAAATAGCGAAATGATGTAAGAAGCGAAGTCATTAGCTTTAAATATATGTCTCTATATGCTAATGTACTTACCGTAATCGAAAAGTTCGTTTTCAGGAAATCATTTATCAGTGTATTCGGTTGAAATGTGAGTGTGCGTTGTTTCAATCAAGTTCTGAATGTCGATATTTTTCGAAGCAGATAAAAAGCCAATACGGCAAACAAAGCTCCTGCAAAGTTGAACACAATATCAAGCGCTGTGTTGATATAGCCGCCGACATTGTTATCAGGAACAGACAGCACGGCAACAAACTCGATCATTTCATTCATCGCACCGACACCCATTGAAGCTGTCACGGCGATGAAGCCAATTAAAATCTGACTATGCTTGTTAGCAAAGTAGTTTCGAAGCAAATGCAGAAACAGCAATGCAACAACGGCATATAGATATAGATGTACAAATTGATCAAACTTAAGAATATACAGCTCGCCACCACCATCAAAAAACGGATACATCTTCCAGTTGTAGAGCACACCATCCGTAGTCTGAATGCTGCCGCCCAGCATATGCAGCAGTCCCCACAAAGACAGGCCACCTAAGATCCAAGCCGGGATGCGGGTCTTATCAAGCGTGGCGTAGAGCAGGGTGAAAATAAAGATAATCACCCCGATATAGCCGATAAATTCAATATTGAAATGACCAATAAAATACGCAGAGAAAGCCGCTGTATAAAGCACAGTGAATGCCAGAATGGCTTTTTCAGCGGTTGAAAAATTCATATTTTTCATAATCATATGACTTAATTTAGATAGGGCATTGTGACCCATCGGTACACCTTATAACGAATGCCTTGAATATAAAATACCGTTATTTTTAGGGCATCGGACGGATCAGCGTGGCGGTAGCAAATGACATGGTCAGTGCCATGGTAATGTTTTTCGCATGTGTAAATGTCGAAGTTGCTTTAAACATATTGTGTACCCCTATGACAAAAAATATCTTGATTTACATTGATAGAGTAGTAACAGCTCGCGGCCGGTTCGATATCCCACTAATTATGAACGTTAGCGGTATCAGTCAAATGGCCCGGATATTCTTGATAATTGGGCAAGCATAAAAGCTTTAGCATTGAGGCTTTGATTCGATTATCAATCGCATGCTGGAAGAGAATTCTGAAGGCCATTTAAATACCGCTAAATATGCCAAGCTGGTGAAATGCCCTGATAATATGGCTTTACGTGATATTCAGGATATGATGACAAGACGTTTATTGGTACAAAACGTTACCAGTGGTTGAAGTATTAGTTATCGATTGACGGATCAGGTCGAAGAGTGAGTTGAAGTTCAAGAAATACCACCCCTTGAATTTTTAAATGTCCCAATACAAATGTACGGAGAGTGTTCGACAATGGCAGATACACGAAAATATTCATCCAAAGTGGTAGACGGCACGGGTAAATCACCCGCAAGAGCAATGTTACGTGCCGTGGGTTTCAATGATGCTGATTTTCAAAAACCCCAAATTGGTATTGCCTCTACCTGGAGCATGGTCACGCCCTGCAATATGCATATTAATCAACTCGCTGACTTTGCCTGCCAGGGCGCCGACGAAGCAGGCGGAAAAGGGGTTATATTTAACACCATCACCATTTCTGATGGTATTTCAAATGGCACTATAGGCATGAAATATTCATTGGTGTCACGTGAAGTCATTGCCGATTCGATCGAGGCCGTCGCTGGCTGTCAGGGATTCGATGGACTGGTCGCAATTGGCGGTTGTGATAAAAACATGCCGGGTTGTCTGATTGGCCTTGCCCGTCTCAATCGTCCTGCCGTATTTGTCTATGGGGGGACAATTAAACCAGGTGCGAATAATACCGATATTGTTTCTGTATTTGAGGCAGTTGGACAACATGTCCGGGGAGATATGAGCACCGATGAGCTAAAACAAATTGAAAAAACGGCCATTCCTGGTGCCGGTTCCTGCGGTGGCATGTACACAGCCAACACCATGGCTTCAGCCATTGAAGCATTGGGTATGAGTCTGCCAAATAGTTCTGCACAAGAAGCCGTGTCTCCCTCAAAAACCGAGGATTGCCGTCGGGCGGGTGCTGCGGTGATGTTTTTGCTTAATCATGACATCAAACCCCGTGACATTATGACGAAGCAGGCCTTTGAAAATGCTATTACCACACTGATCGCCCTGGGCGGCTCGACCAATGCTGTTTTGCATCTGTTAGCAATGGCTCATGCGGTGGATGTTGATCTGACATTGGATGATTTTTCACGAATTGGTCATCGGGTTCCCGTATTAGCTGACCTGCGTCCCAGTGGCAAATATATGATGTCGGAACTGATTGCGATAGGCGGCATTCAACCGTTAATGAAAAGTCTTCTGGATAGAGGTTTACTGCATGGCGATTGTCTGACGGTGACAGGCAAAACCTTGGCTGAAAATCTGGCCGATGTGGCAACTTATCCAACCGATCAGAACATTATCCATTCATTTGAAAACCCCATTAAAAAAGACAGCCACCTTGTCATTCTCAAAGGTAATTTAGCGCCAGAAGGTGCTGTTGCTAAAATCACCGGCAAGGAAGGTTTGTGTTTTACCGGCAGCGCCAGAGTGTTCCACTCTGAAGAAGAAGCTCAGGAGGCCATTTTAAATGGCACGGTAGTCAAAGGCGATGTCATCGTCATTCGTTACGAGGGCCCTAAAGGTGGCCCGGGTATGCGGGAAATGCTCAGCCCAACTTCAGCCCTTATCGGCAAAGGTCTCGGTAAAGATGTTGCTTTGATAACTGATGGTCGTTTCTCTGGTGGCAGCCACGGTTTTGTCGTCGGACACATCACCCCCGAAGCATTTGATGGTGGCCCTATTGCACTTATAGAAAATGGTGATGAAATTACGATTGATGCGGAAAAAGCTGAGATAAAACTTAATGTTAGCGAAGAGGCTCTCCAAAAAAGGCAAATCGCATGGAAACCTATTCCACCTCGTTATACCAGAGGACTTTTAGCAAAATATGCCAAAACGGTTTCTTCCGCTTCTGAAGGCGCGGTCACAGATAAAAATCTATGAGTACAATATGAATCTGAATCGCCACTAATTTGTTAGAAACCTTTCAGCCAAAGCATTTTATTAAGCCAAAAACAAAAAAGCCCCAACACGTTTTCGCATTGAGGCTTTATATGTCCGATGGTGCCCGGGGCCGGACTCGAACCGGCACAACCGAAGTCGAGGGATTTTAAGTCCCTTGTGTCTACCAATTTCACCACCCGGGCATCAGGGGGCGGATCATACACCAATGATTCGGTGATGGGAATTTTGTTGCAGCTTAATTACACCGGCCAGCGCTGGTCATCTTCGGGGTGGGCACCGAGTGCATCAAAGTGGGTCTGGATGATGGGCAGCACGTCTTCAGGTTTATCGACCAGATGAAATAATTGCAAATCCTGCTCATCAATACAGGCCAGTGCTCTGACCCGATTATCGAGCCAGTCGAGCAGGCCTTGCCAAAAGTCGCTGCCATATAAGATAACGGGGAAATGCCGGATTTTGTCGGTTTGGATAAGCGTCAGCGCTTCAAAAAACTCATCCAAGGTGCCAAATCCGCCGGGGAAGACCACATAGCCTGTCGAGTATTTAACGAACATCAGTTTGCGGACAAAAAAGTAACGAAAGCTGAGTCGCAGATCCTGGTCTGGATTGGGGATTTGTTCGAGCGGCAGTTCAATATTTAAACCCACGGAACGTGCACCCCGGCCAAACGCGCCGGCATTGGCAGCATGCATAATGCCCGGTCCGCCACCGGTGATCACCGAAAAACCGGCTTCTGAAAGCGATGTGGCAACTTGCTTAGCAGCTTGGTAGTAAGGCGAATCCTCAGTGAGCCGGGCGCTGCCAAATAACGACACGGCCGGCCCAAGACTATTTAAGCTTTCAATACCATCGATAAGCTCGCCCTGAATGCGGAATACGCGCCAGGCCTCTGAAGTTTTCAAATCTTCCACTGTAATTTCCGTGTGTTAACTGGATATGTGCCAAGATAATCAATTACGATCCCAGCGGCAATGACCGTGTCAGTGCTGACATGATTTTCAGTGGCTGGTCAGCTTTGGTTATGATGTTATCTACGGTATCATTACCGCCTTTTCAACAGGTTGCGACAGGCTATGAAAGTATTGGTAATTGGTGGTGGCGGGCGAGAACATGCACTGGCCTGGAAGCTGAGTCAGTCGCCGCAATGTGAGCAGGTTTTTGTCGCCCCGGGCAACCCCGGTACGGCCAATGAGCCGGGCATGCAAAATGTGCCGATCGCTGTTGAAGCTATTGATGAACTGGTTGTTTTTGCCCAAAAAAACGCCATTGATTTAACCATCATTGGTCCCGAAATCCCCCTGGTGCTGGGCATCGTTGATGCTTTTGAGTTGGCCGGATTACGCTGTTTTGGACCAACGCAGGCAGCCGCGCAACTGGAAGCCTCAAAAAGCTTTACCAAAGATTTTCTGGCCCGGCATCAAATTCCCACCGCCGCCTATCAAGTGTTTACCGAAATTGCCCCTGCAGTTGCTTATATAAAAGAACAGGGTGCGCCGATCGTCATTAAAGCGGACGGTCTTGCTGCCGGAAAAGGCGTGATTGTCGCGTTTACTGAAGCCGAAGCCATTGCTGCCGTTGAAGATATGCTGGCCGGTAATAAATTTGGTGATGCCGGTAGCCGGGTGGTTGTTGAAGAATTTATGACCGGTGAAGAAGCCAGTTTTATTGTCATGGTCGATGGCGAGAATGTGTTGCCATTAGCGACGTCTCAGGATCATAAAGCGCGTGATAATGGCGATAAGGGCCCGAATACCGGCGGTATGGGCGCTTATTCGCCAGCACCAGTGGTCACCGATATCGTGTTTGACCGGATCATGAACGAAATCATTTATCCGACCGTACAAGGTATGGCAGCCGATGGTCGGCCTTATACCGGCTTTTTATACGCCGGCGTGATGATTGATGAAGCCGGCGCACCGAAAGTGGTTGAATTTAATTGCCGGTTTGGTGATCCCGAAACCCAGCCGATCATGCTGCGTTTAAAATCAGATCTGGTTGAGCTGTGTTTTGCGGCATTAGAAAAACGTCTGGATAAAATCACTGCTGATTGGGATCCTCGCGCCGCCATTGGTGTGGTGATGGCGGCCGGCGGTTATCCTGATGACTACCGCAAAGGCGATGTCATTAAAGGTCTGGATGCCATCGATGCCGATTTAGCCAAGGTATTTCATGCTGGCACCCGTCAACGGGGTAATGACATCGTTACCAACGGTGGCCGGGTGTTATGTGTGACGGCCTTGGGCGACAG
>CBFHWI010000001.1:0-84769 GCA_965659475.1 Methylophaga sp. | reverse complement strand
ATCGCAGTAACCGGTTCTTCAGGTGCCGGCACATCAACGGTTAAACAAACCTTTGAGCACATTTTTCAGCAGCTGAATATCAAGCCGGTCATGGTGCAGGGCGATAGTTTTCACCGTTATGACCGGGCTGAAATGCGTTCTGCCGGTATTGCAGCATTGACCAATGGCCAGAACCTGACGCATTTCGGTCCTGAGGCAAATTGTTTAGAGCGCCTTGAAAGCCTGTTCCAAACCTACGCCGAAAACGGCAGCGGCGAGTCACGTCATTATGTGCATGATGAAGCCGAAGCCGATCAATTTGATTGTCTGGAAGGGACTTTTACGGCATGGCAGCCGTTAGCCACCGACAGTGATCTGTTGTTTTATGAAGGGTTACATGGCGCGGCGGTTATCGATGATATTGATATCGCCCAATACCCGGATCTGCTGATTGGTATTGCACCGGTGATTAATCTGGAATGGATGCAGAAAATTCAGCGTGATTGTCTGAATCGCGGTTATTCACAGGATGCGGTGGTCGATATTATCAGCCAGCGGGTGCCAGATTATATTCGCTATATCACACCACAGTTTTCCCATACGCATATTAATTTTCAACGAATACCACTGGTGGATATTGCCGATCCGTTTGCCGCCAAAGCCCTGCCGACTGCAAAACAAACATTATGTGTGATTAGTTTTACTGATCGCTGGGCCAAACATATTGTCGATAATTTGTCGCAGATCAAAGATGCCTTTGCTTCCAATAGTCATAATGTCGTCGTACCCGGTGAGCGGATGGCTGAGGCAATGGCGGTTTTTATGATGCCTATTATCGAAGAAATGTTAGCTAAAAAACGCCAATTGTCGTGAAGTTCTGCAAAAAGGATTAATAGTGCCTGAGTCTGGTTTTTCTCAATTTAAACTGCGTCAGGCATTACTGACCCTCGAAGCCGGTGGCGTTATCGCCTATCCGACAGAAGCGATATATGGCATCGGCTGCGATCCTGAGGATGATGACGCGCTGCTGGACATTCTCTGGCTGAAACAGCGCCCACCGGAAAAAGGCCTGATTTTGATTGCTGCCGACTTTAACCAGCTGCAGGATTATATTGAACCGCTGCCGGCAGAGGTGCTCAGTAAAGTGCTGAAATCCTGGCCGGGTGCCAATACCTGGCTGGTGCCGGTCAAGCCGGATGTCAGTCCATTATTAACTGGTGGCAGACAAACGCTGGCCGTCAGAGTTACCGATCATCCAATTGCCGCGGAATTATGTCGTCAATTCGGCGGGCCACTGGTCTCGACCAGTGCCAATCTGACTGGGTTGAAACCTGCAAAAAAAGCTTTTCAGGTGCGCTGGCAATTACCGGAAGTGGATTATGTGATGACCGGTCCTTGTGGCGGTTTAAAACAACCCAGCACCATTCGTGATGCTATGACTAATGAGGTACTGCGATGAGCCAACCGGATATCAATGCCGTCCGTGAATATTTACTACGCTTGCAAGATTCTATTTGCAAAGGCCTTGAGTTAGCCGACGGCCAAGGGAAGTTTGTTGAAGATGCCTGGCAGCGTGATGCTGGTGGTGGTGGCCGCACCCGTTTATTGGTCGGTGGTGCAGTGATTGAACAAGGCGGCGTTAATTTCTCGGAAGTATTTGGCGATAATTTACCGGCGTCGGCGACGGCTGCCCGGCCTGAACTTGCCGGTCGTAATTTTACTGCACTTGGTGTGTCGTTGGTGATACATCCTCACAATCCCTATGTACCGACATCACATGCCAATGTCAGATTTTTTATCGCTGAAAAAGACGGTGAAGCGCCGATTTGGTGGTTTGGTGGCGGCTATGATTTAACACCCTATTATGGTTTTGAAGAAGATGCCAAGCATTGGCATCAGACGGCATTTAATGCCTGTCAGCCGTTTGGCGATGATGTTTATCCACGTTACAAACAATGGTGTGATGAGTATTTTTATTTAAAACACCGACAGGAAGCACGTGGCGTCGGCGGTTTGTTTTTTGATGATCTCAATGAATGGGGTTTTGAGCGCTGCTTTGCCTTTATGCAGGCGGTTGGTGATAGTTATCTGGATGCCTATCTGCCTATCGTCAAAGCCCGGATGACCAGTGAATATGATCAGCGTGAGCGGGATTTCCAGCTGTATCGCCGTGGCCGTTATGTTGAATTTAATCTGGTATATGACCGCGGCACATTATTTGGCTTGCAGTCTGGTGGTCGTACCGAATCGATCTTGATGTCACTGCCGCCGTTGGTTAAATGGCGTTATAACTGGCAACCTGAAGCCGGCACACCCGAGTCCAAATTGTATAGTGACTTTTTACCGCCGAGGGATTGGTTGAAGTAAACAAGCCCTACTCTTCTTTAGAGAGCAGTGCCAACTGGTCAGCCTGATATTCATTGATAAGCGGTTCAATGACCTCATCAAGTGCGCCGGTCATGATCTCGGTCAGTTTGTATAAGGTTAAATTGATACGGTGATCGGTTATCCGGCCTTGTGGGTAATTGTAGGTACGAATCCGTTCACTGCGATCGCCGCTACCGACCAATAAACGCCGGGTTTCGGCTTGTTCAGCCTGTTGTTTGTCGACTTGTGCTGCCATGATCCGTGATTGCAGCACTGACATCGCCTTGGCGCGGTTTTTGTGTTGTGAGCGTTCTTCCTGGCATTCAACAATAATGCCGGTTGGAAGATGGGTAATACGAATCGCTGAATCGGTGGTGTTAACGTGCTGACCACCCGCGCCGGATGAGCGGAATGTATCAACCTTTAAATCTGCCGGATTGATGTCGATTTCATCGATTTCATCAACTTCTGGCATAATCGCCACGGTACAAGCCGATGTATGAATGCGGCCTTGCGATTCGGTTTCCGGCACCCGTTGTACACGATGGGCACCCGATTCAAACTTCAGCCGTGAATAAGCCCCATCACCAACGATACGGGCAATGATTTCTTTAAAACCACCATGTTCACCTTCGGCCTTATTTAATATCTCAATTTGCCAGCGGCGACGTTCGGCATAGCGGCTGTACATTTTGAATAAATCGCCGGAAAAGATCGCCGCTTCATCACCGCCGGTTCCAGCGCGGATCTCTAAATAAATATTGCGCTGATCATTAGGATCTTTGGGCAGCAGTAATTTTTGCAGTTCCAGTTCCAGGGTTTCCTGGCGCTCTTCAGCATCCTGCATTTCGTCGCGGGCCATTTGCCGGAGATCAGGATCGCTTTCGGCCAGCATCACTTGTGCTTCAGCAATGTCACTGAGCGTTTTTAAATAGGTAGCAAAGTTTTTAACCACTGGCTCAAGCTGGGCATATTCCTGAGACAAAGTGCGGAATTTCTTTTGATCGGCCATCACAGAGGGCTCTGACAGCAGGCCACTGATTTCTTCATGACGTTCAGTCAGCGCTTCCAGTTTGTGACGAATCGAGTCTTTCAAATGTTAATCCTTAATATTAAACAACTGCCGGGCCGCAGACAGTAGCGGGTTCGCTTCATCATTCTGAAATGCCGATAAGCGTAGTTGGCGGCTGGGTTCATGCAAAATTTTATTGGTCAAAGTCCGGGCCAGTTCTGACACTATCTGTTCCGGCGCGATGCCCTGTTCAATTTGCCGTAATGCTCTTTCGAGGACAACATGACTGTGCTGCTGGGCGTCATCGCGAATGGCGCGAATCACCGGTACGGTATCCTGGCTGCGCATCCAGCCGGCAAAATGTTCTACCTGTGCGTCGATAATTTCTTCGGCTTGCTTGGCAGCATCACGTCGGGATTGCAGATTTTCGGCAATAATATCGTGCAGATCATCAACACAATACAAATAAATGTCGTCAAGCTGGCCGACTTCCGGCTCAATGTCACGCGGCACGGCAATATCGACCATAAAAATTGGCCGCCGTTTACGCTGTTTCAGGGCGCTTTCCACCATGCCTTTGCCAAGAATTGGCAGTTGGCTGGCCGTCGAGCTGATAACAATATCGGCCTCGGCCAAATGCGCCGGCATTTCACTGAGACTGATGGCGTAACCATTAAATGGTTTGGCGATCGCGTGGGCGCGCTCAACTGTACGGTTGGCAATAATAATCCGTTTGATGCCATTGTCATGCAAATGCCGGGCAACTAATTCAATGGTTTCACCAGCGCCGATGAGCAGAGCGGTCGCCAGTTTAACATTGCTAAAAATCTGTTTCGATAAACTGACTGCAGCAAACGCGACCGAGACCGGGCTGTTGCCGATTGCGGTATCGGTACGCACTTGTTTGGCAACGGCAAAGGCATGCTGAAATAACCGGCCGAGGGATTTTCCCAGCGTTTGCGCGTTGATCGCTTGTGAATAGGCTGACTTAAGCTGGCCGAGAATTTGCGGTTCACCAAGGACCATCGAGTCCAGCCCACAAGCCACCCGATACAAATGCCGCACTGCTTCAGCATCTTGATATTGATAACTGAACGGCAACACATCATTAACTTTGTCACGGCGAACCTGCTGCAACCATCGTAAAATGCCATTGTCGTATTCCTCATCCACATGGCAATACAATTCGGTTCGGTTACAAGTACAAATAATGGCGGCTTCGACGATATCCGTCTGTTTTACTAGCGATATCAGTGCTTCAGACAAGGCTTCATTATCAAAGCTGAACTGCTCGCGGACAGCGACCGGGGCTGTGGTATGGTTGATGCCGAAACAGACAAGATGCATAAATAAGCGTCGCGTTAAATGCTGGTAAACTCTACAACCAAAATCCGGATTGTCGGGTATTTAATGAGTAATAAACTAAATTTGCCATTCTATCAAACTCAATCGCGCAGGTCGTTTTAATATGGATTTATTGCAACAATTTTGGTTCGGTGCCGGACAAATTATTCGCGGTGCAGCCTGGTCTAGTCTGCCACTGTTTATGTTGGCTTGTACCGCGACGCCTGCGCAACAGGCGAAAACCGAAACCGAACCAGAGCCGGTCGTGATTGAAGCGCCCGAAAAAACCTATTTACCGCTGACCGCCGAATTGGTTTATTACATTCTGACTGCAGAAATTGCCGGTCAGCGTGGTGCGATTGGCGTTGCCAGTGATTTATATCGGGAAGCGGCCAATAGCATCGATTCACCAGCGTTGGCTGAGCGCTCGGCGCGGGTGGCCACTTTCTCGCGTGACAAAGCCCGCATCAATAATGCATTGGATCGCTGGCAAACAGTTGATCCCAATGATGCTAATGTGCTGGTTATGCAAGTGCCATTTTTACTCAATGACCAGCAATATAATGATGTCATTGACACCATGGACAAGGCGATAGCCCTGGCACCAGAAAAAGCCCCGGTCTATTTAGCGACTTTTTCTGAGCATTTAAGCGAAATGGTTGATGGTGCAACTGCGCTGCCAATGATGCGTCGGCTGCAAAGCTATATTGATAACGACCCTGAAACGCGCTTTTCCTACTCGCGCTTAGCGGTTTTTTACAAAGAATATGATGCGGCACTGACCGAAGTGAATGCCTTGCTTACTGAAAAACCACAGCATGAGCCATTTTTAACGCTGAAATCTGAAATTCTGCAGCGTAGCGGCGATCCCGAAAAAGCCCTTAAGTTGATTGCTAAAGCGGCCCAAAAAGATGATGCCAGCGATCAATTGCGCTTTTCGTATGCCAAATTATTGGGTGAGAGCGGTCAAACGGATAAAGCTAAGGCAGTGTTTGAAGAGCTGAATCTGGAAAACCCCGACAATAAAGAAGTGCTATTTGCCCTTGGCCTGCTGGCTTTGGAAGAAAAAGATGGCCAGACCGCCAAGGGTTATTTCACCGAATTACTGCGTAAAGGCGATCCTGCCCAGCAAGCCAGTTATTTTATGGGGCTTGCTGAGGAAATGAATGGCAATATCGATGCAGCACTGGTCTGGTTTGCTTCAGTGCCGTCCGACAGTCAGCGTTTTGACAGTGCCCAAGGTCGCTACATCGGACTTTTAGCCGAACAGGGCAATGTTGATAAAGCCCGTAAACATCTACAGCTAATGCGCCAGGAGCGGCCGGCTCAGGCACGTGAATTCTATTTGTTTGAAGCGGCGTTTTTGCAAGAGCAGGATATGAAAAAAGAAGCCATGCAGTTATATGGCGAGGCCTTGCAACGTTATCCTGGTAACTTTGAACTGCTTTACAGTCGGGCGATGTTGGCAGAATCTATGGATGATATGAAGCAGCTAGAAGCGGATCTGCGACAAATCCTCGACAAAGATCCCGACAATACCCAAGCCTTAAACGCACTCGGCTATACCCTGACGGATCGTACCGATCGGCATCAGGAAGCTTTAAAGTTAATTGAACGGGCATTAGAGCTAAAACCTGGCGATCCGTTTTATCTGGATAGTTTAGGTTGGGTTTATTACCGAATGGGTAATCTGGAATTGGCAGAAAAATACCTGCGTCAGGCCATTGCCGTGCAAGGTGATGCGGAATTTAACGCCCACTTAGGTGAGGTGTTGTGGCAGCAAGGTAAGAAAAAAGAAGCCCGCGAGGTCTGGGAAAAAGCCAGACAACAGGATGCCGACAATAAAGTGTTAAACGAAACCCTAAATCGATTGAATCCATGAGATTTTTACTGACCAGTAGCCTGCTGTTGCTTGTCACCGCTTGCACACCATTTTGGCAAACCAAGCCAGTAACGCCTGCCGAAACCCTCTGGCAGCAACGGGCCGCTGAATTACAGCAACGCGATGAATGGTCATTTCGTGGCCGGACGCTGATTCAGCAAGGCAGAGAGGGCTGGAATGCGGGTGTCAGCTGGCAGCAAAATAAAGATAACTTTAAGATTCGGTTGACCGGACCGTTTGCCCAGGGCGCAGTCGAGCTCACCGGCGATTCCCAACAAGTTGAAATGCTGACCTCAGAAGGTGACAAATATACTGCAAACACTCCGGAGCAACTGTTGGAAGAAGTGCTTGGTTGGCGATTGCCGGTCAGTGCCTTGCGTGACTGGGTGAGAGGACTGCCATTTCAGGATGCGCCCGTCACCCTGCGGGAACTTGATAATGACGGCAAATTAGTCGTACTCAACCAGGCTGGTTGGCAGGTAGAATTTTTGCGTTATGTGCCATTTTCAGGGCTGCAGATCCCTGACAAGGTGTTTATCAAACGTGATGACTTAAGTGTGCGACTGGTAATTTCCGACTGGAATCAGCCTTGACCGAGTATCGTTGGCCGGCACCGGCCAAGTTAAACCTGTTCTTGCATATTACGGGTCGTCGCGCTGATGGCTATCACTTGCTGCAAACTGCGTTTCAATTCCTCGATTATGGCGATAGCTTAACTATTGAGGTCACCGACGCACCACAAATTACTTTGTCTCCTTCACTTCCCGGCGTTGCCGAAGACGATAATCTGATTATTCGCGCTGCAAAATTATTGAAAAAAACGGCCAATATTGAGCAGGGCGCGCGCATTCATCTGGATAAAAAGTTGCCAATGGGCGGCGGTCTGGGGGGCGGTAGCAGTGATGCTGCAACGACCTTGGTTGCATTAAATCAGCAATGGCGCTGTCAGTTGTCGGAAGACGAACTGGCGGTATTAGCACTACAATTAGGCGCAGACGTGCCGGTATTTGTGCGCGGCCGTGCTGCTTGGGCGGAAGGTGTTGGCGAGCGGTTAACACCGATTTCACCGCCGGAACCTTGGTATTTAGTAGTGATTCCGGATTGCCAGGTATCAACAGGTGAAATATTTTCTGTATCTGAATTGACACGCGACTGCGAACCCATCAAAATATCTGGCTTCCTTTCGGGGGAGGGCAGTAATGTCTGCGAAGTAGTAGTCAAGCGGCGTTATCCGGCAGTCGCCGATGCGCTTGATTGGTTGGCCCAATATGCCGACCCAAAAATGACCGGCACGGGTGCCTGCATTTTTGCCCACTTTGAAACAGCTGCCAAGGCACAACAAATTTGGCAACAACTGCCGGTAACATGGCAGGGATTTATCGCCAAGGGGTGTAATCAATCACCATTGTTGGCCGCAATCGGTAACTACGCCAACGGTGGTTAATGATTGTCAGAGAATGAGTTTAAAACAGTTGGGGTATAGCCAAGTGGTAAGGCAGCGGGTTTTGATCCCGCCATCCCTGGTTCGAATCCAGGTACCCCAGCCACTCTTTTGTTTTTTTGATTGAACTCGGCAGCTCAACTAGTGACTCAAAATCGTATCCTCCAGTTACAGCAGCGTACCGCCGATGACAACATGATGGTGTTCACCGGCAATGCAAATCGTAAGCTGGCTGAAAGCATCTCAAATTTTCTCAATATTTCCCTCGGTAAAGCCACGGTTGAAAAATTCAGCGATGGCGAAATCATGGTCGAAATTCTCGACAATGTGCGTGGCAAAGACGTTTTTATCGTTCAGCCGACTTGCATGCCGACCAATGATAACTTGATGGAATTAATGGTCATGACCGACGCGATTCGTCGCGCGTCTGCCAAACGAATTACCCTGGTGGTGCCGTATTTCGGTTACTCCCGCCAGGATCGCCGGCCGCGCTCGGCCCGCGTGGCGATCACCGCCAAAGTGGTTGCTAATATGTTGACCGGTGTTGGCGCTGACCGGGTGTTAACGGTTGATTTGCATGCCGATCAGATCCAGGGGTTTTTTGATTGTCCTGTTGATAATGTTTACGCCTCACCCGTTTTGCTCGGTGATATCTGGAAACATAAATACGATGATTTGGTGGTGGTTTCGCCAGATGTCGGTGGTGTGGTCCGGGCCCGTGCACTGGCTAAACATTTGGATGTCGAACTGGCGATCATTGATAAACGCCGGCCGCGGGCCAATGTTGCCAAAGTGATGAACATCATCGGCGAGATTGAAAACCGTACCTGCGTTATGGTTGACGATATGGTCGATACGGCGGGCACTTTATGCGCTGCGGCGGCCGCTTTAAAAGAACATGGCGCCAATAAAGTCGTCGCGTACTGCACCCATCCGGTGTTATCTGGCCCGGCAGTTGTCAATATTGGCAAATCGTTGCTCGATGAATTGGTGGTTACTGACACCATTCCATTACAGCCTGATGCCATTGCCAGCGCTAAAATTCGCGTGCTGAGCATTGCGGAAATGCTGGCAGAAGCGATGTTTAGAATTAGTAACGAAGAGTCAGTTAGCTCTTTGTATATGGATTAACCCAATTGGGTTGAATGTGCCGAACCTGGTCGCGGGGGAGGCAAATGCCACGTTGAAGTGGCTTAATAACGGACCCCGGTCCGTTTTTTAGTCTTGGAGAAAGAGATGGAAAATTTATTTGAAGTACAAGCCGAAACGCGTACTGACCAGGGGAAAGGTGCGAGCCGCCGCCTGCGTCGGGCGGGTAAAGTACCGGCTGTTGTTTATGGTACCGAGAAAAAACCGGTATCTATTTCGGTTGATCACAACATGTTTATCCGCCATTTGGCTGAAGAAGCGTTTTATGCGCACATTCTGACGCTGGTTATTGATGGTAAGAAAAACCAGGTCGTATTGAAAGACCTGCAGCGCCATCCAGCGAATGACAACAAAATCATTCATGCTGATTTCCTGCGTGTTGATGCCAAACATGAAATGACCATGACCGTGCAGTTGCATTTCTTGAATGAAGATAAGGCCCCGGGTGTTAAAGCTGGCGGTCAGGTATCGCATTTGATGACTGAAGTAGACATTGCCTGCTTGCCAAAAGATCTGCCGGAATATATCGAAGTCGATATTGCCAAGCTGGAAATGGATGAATACATTCATTTATCAGAATTGGTATTGCCTAAAGGTGTCACGCTGACAGCGCTGACCCATAAGCAAGAAGAGCAATTAGAAGAAGGTGAGCGTTCATCTTACGATCAGGCAGTGGTCAGTATTCATGAACCACGTGTCAGCAAACTTGAAGAAGATGAAGTTGAAGACACTGAAGAAGCTGAAGAAAAACCAGCTGCCAAGAAAGACGAAGACGAATCAGAAGATTAATCTGCGTCACTGGGAGCCATTATGGACAACTGGATCATCGCCGGTCTGGGCAATCCCGGCTCCCAATATCAACACACCCGGCATAATGTCGGGTTCTGGTTACTGGACCAGTTAGCTGCCGATTTCGGCGTATCGTTTAAAACCGATAGCCGCTTTCAGGGCGAGCTGGTCCAGCACACCACACCAGAAGCCAAAATCTGGCTGCTCAAACCGCTGACGTTTATGAATCGTAGCGGTCAATCAGTTGCAGCACTGGCTAATTTCTACAAAATTCCACTTGAAAACCTGCTGGTCATCCATGATGAACTGGATTTATCGCCGGGTACGATTCGTCTGAAAAAAGGCGGTGGTCATGGTGGTCATAATGGTCTGCGCGATATCATTGCGCAAAATGGTGGCCAAAAAGATTTTCTGCGTTGCCGGATTGGTATTGGCCATCCCGGTAACAGCAAACAAGTGGCTGATTATGTACTGAGTAAACCGTCAGCCGATGATCGCCAACAGATTTTGCACGGCATCGATGACGCGCTGCGAACGCTGCCTGATGTGCTGAATAACCAACTCGAAAAAGCCATGAACTGGCTGCATTCACAATAGGATTTTCCATGGGATTTAAATGCGGCATCGTCGGTTTGCCAAATGTCGGTAAATCGACCTTATTTAACGCGCTGACCCAAGCGGGTATCGAAGCGCAGAACTATCCGTTTTGCACTATTGAGCCAAACGTTGGCATCGTGCCGATGCCCGATCCGCGTCTTGATAAACTGGCGGCTATCGTTAAACCGCAAAAAGTCCTGCCAACCACGATGGAGTTTGTCGATATCGCCGGTCTGGTCGCCGGGGCTTCCAAAGGTGAAGGCCTCGGTAATAAATTTCTGGCCAATATCCGTGAAACCGATGCCATTGCCCATGTGGTGCGCTGTTTTGAAGATGAAAATGTCGTCCATGTCGCCGGCAAGATATCGCCGATCGATGATATTGAAGTGATTAATACCGAGCTGGCACTGGCTGATTTGGAATCGGTTGAAAAAGCCATTCTGAAAACCACCAAAGATGCTAAAGGTGGCGACAAAACGGCCAAAGCGCGTTTGATGCTGCTGGAAAAAATGCGTGAACATTTGGATACTGGCCAGCCAGTGCGGGCGATGCATCTGGATGCCGATCAGTTGGATTTAATGACTGGCCTGCATTTGCTGACCATCAAACCAACCATGTATATCGCCAATGTGGCCGAAGATGGTTTTGACAATAATCCTGCGCTCGATGCCGTCAAAGCACTGGCTGAAAAAGAAAACGCGACGGTCGTGGCGATTTGTGCCGCCATTGAATCTGAAATTGCCGATTTAGCCGATGAAGATAAAGCCGAATTTTTATCGGAGCTGGGTCAGGATGAGCCCGGCCTGAACCGGGTGATCCGCAGCGGTTATCAACTATTAGGTTTACAAACTTACTTTACCGCTGGCGTTAAAGAAGTACGCGCCTGGACCGTTGAAGTTGGTGCCACGGCGCCGGAAGGTGCCGGCGTTATTCACACCGATTTTCAGAAAGGTTTTATCCGTGCAGAAGTCATCAGTTATGATGATTTTGTACAGTATAACGGTGAGCAAGGCGCCAAAGATGCTGGTAAATGGCGTTTAGAAGGTAAAGAATACATCATCAAGGATGGTGATGTGATGCATTTCCGATTTAATGTGTAAAGCATTTGCCTTGTCAGACAGCAGCTTGCAAACTAATCAGGTGCTTTTGGAGATAAGAATCTGATGCGTAATCGTTTTTTGCTGGGCTTGATACTGTTTGCTGGTCTGCCGGCTGTGCAGGCGCAACCTGCGTTAGATGAGTGCATGCTGACACACATTAGTATTGCCGACGATACCATGACCATTGGTGAAGTTCGGCAACTATGTAAGACACAACTTTTACTGGATACGGAAGAATCGCCGGAATCTGCGGATTTGGATATTACTGTGCCAGCTAAGTCCCAACAGGCATCTGGCCTGAATAATGATGCTGACGTGACATTGCAAGACGATACCATTGCCACTGAAGATGGGTCGGCCGTCACTCGCCGCGTGTTGCTGGAAAAAACCCAGGCGCGAAATCCGTTTGCGTTGATGCCGCACAAGCCCAACTACATTATTTTCGCCAATAATATGGCCAAGCCGAACGAAGATCCGTTTCAGCGCGATGATCCGAATCGGGATTATAACTTTCAGCCGTGGGAAACCAAATTCCAAATTAGCTTAAAAACGCCGCTGGTTAGGGGCATGTTTAAAAACCGTGCCGATTTATTTGTCGCCTACACCAACCGCTCTTTCTGGCAGCAATTTAATAAAGAAGGCTCGGAGCCGTTTCGGGACTCCAACCACGAGCCTGAAGCCTGGTTGTCGTTTGGTAATCATTTAGAATTGTTTGGCTGGAAAAACTCAGTCAACCGTCTCGGTATATCGCATCAGTCGAATGGCCAGTCAGGGACATTGTCACGCAGTTGGAACCGGGTCTATGCCGACTTTATTGTCGAACGCGGTGATTGGTATTTATCGTTTAAACCATGGCTGCGCATTCAGGAAAGTACAAAGAATGATGACAATCCTGATATAGAAGATTATATGGGCAATTTTGAGCTCGGTGTCGTCTATAAACACGAAGCGCACAGCTTTGAAGCCATTGTCCGCAATAATCTTAAGAGCAGTGACAACTACGGTGCACTACAGCTGGGCTGGAGCTTCCCGCTGACTGACAGGCTTCGCGGCTATGTGCAATATTTTAATGGCTATGGCGAGAGCCTGATTGACTATAATGCTCACACCAATAGCATTGGCTTTGGTATTCAGCTCAGCGACTGGCTCTAAACAGTTTTGAATGGTTGATATTTAATCACCGGCAACGTAAAATGCTCGGCTTCGTGGCTACATAGCTCAGTTGGTTAGAGCACATCACTCATAATGATGGGGTCCCTAGTTCGAATCTAGGTGTAGCCACCATCGAATATAATAAAACCTGCTTCGGCGGGTTTTTTTATGCCTGCTTTTTCAGACTTCCTTTAAACTTCCCAAAGACTTAGCCAAACCGGAATAGGCCATGTTTGAAATCAAAACCATCGCTTTATTTTTTGCCACGGCGCTGGCCGAGATCATCGGCTGCTATTTGCCATATTTATGGTTAAAGCATGATAAACCGATATGGTTATTGATCCCGGCAGCATTCAGTCTGGCATTATTTGCCTGGCTGCTGTCTTTGCACCCTGCCGCCGCGGGCCGTGTTTATGCTGCTTACGGTGGTGTATACATCTTTACCGCATTATTCTGGTTATGGTGGGTTGATGGCATTCGGCCAAGCCATTGGGATCTTATCGGCGGTTTAGTGGCCATGCTTGGTATGGCAATTATTATGTTTGCACCGCGGCACTGCTAGTCCTGATCCGGTTGGTATCTGAAAAATACCTGAATCATTTAATAATCTTAAATTTTTCAACGAGATTATTGTGTCTGATGCTTTAAATTGGTCTGGTGATCAGCGGCAGTATTTTGATCGCCTGGGTATTGCTGTTGCGCGAATTGTTTGCCGTATATGAATGAAGCGCGTAACGATATGACACAAATTGGCCTGTATTGTGGTGATGAAGTTTAGTCGGTGGCGCCCTGGGTAAGGCTTCAGGTACCCGAAGCGGATGAAACGCCTTGGTGATTTGTATTCGAGTGCGACCATCAGCTGGTACAGGTCGAGCAAGCCACTTTAATGTAGCGTTGATGGGCTTGCCCAGTCTGGTTATAGCCCTGAAATACACTGCGTTTTCTGCAAAATCCTGTTATAAGAAAAACTGATTGTTAAGCCTGACAGGAGAACCTAAATGAGCATGATCCAGGAATTCAAAAATTTCGCCTTAAGAGGCAATGTCGTGGATATGGCCGTCGGTATCATTATCGGTGTTGCCTTTGGCAAAATCGTGTCATCGTTTGTATCAGATGTCGTCATGCCGCCACTGGGCTTATTACTGGGGGGCGTCGATTTCAAGGATCTGGCGATTGTGCTTAAAGAAGCGGTCGGTGACACGCCGGCGGTGTTGCTTTCTTATGGTGCTTTTATTCAGACGATAGTCGATTTTGTCATTATCGCGCTGGCGATTTTTGTTGCCGTGAAAGTAATGAACTCATTAAAAACTAAGGAAGAAGCCGCACCGGAAGGGCCACCGACGCTGTCTAAGCAAGAAATATTGCTGACCGAGATCCGCGATCTTCTCAAAGAAAAATAAACGGTTTGTTTATGCCGGCAGCAGTGCTGCCATTGTTGATTGGATAAATTTTGCTTTTCGGACCGGCTCTATCCAGGGTTGGAATGTCTTTTTTATTAATCAATAACAAAAATTGACTAAAGATTACTCAGATAAGTGATTTATCAGGCTGCGACATCAGCAGTGTTAGCCAGCGGCGCATCCTTGAAACTGAAACGTTCAAAATCAGTATTTTGGATCAACAGGCTGTCGGCAATAATATTAAAGCTGAAACGTTTTTTAGCTGTTTTCACCGTCAGGCTACGACCATTTCGAAATACCCCTCGCGCGGTGACTAGGGTCGCCGGTTGATGCAGCCGCGGCATTTCTGGTATTAGCAGGCCCGGCTGCAGTAATTCGCTATTATCCACAGCATATTGCACCGCTAACGGCTCACCTTCCATCAGCGCCACACCCACTTTGCATAATCCCTGATCGTCGCTGCGCAGCCAGCGGATCACCGCCAGACGGGCGGCAGCTCTATGTTCAGTATCAGCGATTTCCATGATGCCGACAAAATCACCGACTTGCAGATCACGGCTGGCATCGGGCTGGTAGCGGCTGAGTAAATAGCCAAAATCATTTTTATTAAGTATTTCCCAAGGACCACTGATACCGGCAATATGGGCTTCACCAAGCTGATCTCGCTGTAGCATTGCCTGGTAGACAGCAGGCAAGCCCACGGCAAAATAAGCCTGTTTGTTACCAGTGAAATCAACACGGACTTGTTTGCGCTGATAAGACGTATTTAAAAAAGGTGCAAGCTGCCGAACCAGCTGCAATTGTTGTTCATTAAGACCGTGATCAGTTTTCTGAAATAGATTATCAACTGCCATTAATACTCGTTTGGTATTGAGCATCAACGTTGGTGGCCATTTGTCCCGGTCCAGGCTGGGCAAAATGCTGGGCAGCGGCGTGCGATCACTTAAGCAGTTGATATAAAACTGGCCGCCGACAGGCTGTCCATCTTCGGGCAATGGGGCAATATCGGCATAAGCGGCCAGACCACGCAATAATTTATAAACGGTTAATGCATCGCCGCTTTGCAGGCCATAAGGGTTGCTGATGCTGAGCAACATGATTTGCGCATAACGTCGGGCCAAACTGTCCGAAGCCTGATATTGGTTGGTGATAAACGGTGGTTTGTCGGTCACGCCAGCAACATCGCAGAGTAAATACAGTTGATGACATTCCCGGAATAATTTGGCCGGCACACTGCGGTAAAACTTGTAGCTGTGCAGTGCCAAATAGCTGAGTTGTTCACAGGTTCTGTAAATCGCCATATGACCGAGTGGATTACGATCCAGGTTGGCTTTGACTTGACCAGCCTCGACGATGACCATTTTGTACCCAATTGCCAGCTGATTCATCAACTCGCCCAGATCGTCGATGATTTGTAGGCGTTGCTGACTATCGCAGATTTGACGGTGTAATTCGGCGGGTGTCAGATTAAACAACAGTTGATTAAGCGGGCCGCGATACATATCCAACAGCAGCAAGCGATCTTTGAGTGGCACCTGATTGCTGTTAAAACGCTTCAAGGCATTGTGGTAAATTTCGAGTAGTTGTGGCAGGTTATTTTTTGGTAGCTTATCCAGCCAATGTCGCAATAGTGATTCGTTCAGCTCAATACTGCTGGTACCGTCACGCTCAGCAGGAATACTGAGATTCAACGACGGCATGTTGTCCGGCAATTTAAACGGCATATCAGCAGCGGGCGGTAGTAAGCAATTCAGCGACAATCAACATAGGCAATTGGCTCCTACCGGCATTGGTCTAGGCGAATATGCATCATAACCCCGAGTTTTGCTTACAGACAATCGATTCGGTCAGATAAGTGGCATCGCACCTTGATAATCAAGCTGCCGCCAGGCCTCGAATAGAATAATGGCCGTGGCGTTGGATAAATTCAGGCTGCGACTATCAGGCCGCATCGGGATACGGATTTTTTGGCTGAACGGTAACGCATCCAGAATAGTGGTCGGCAATCCGCGTGATTCCGGGCCGAACAACAGCACTGACTCATCGGTGAATTGTACTTCGTTATGATGTTGGTGGGCTTTAGTGGTGCAGGCAAACAGTGACCGTTGGCCCTGCCATTGTTGAAACGACGCATAGTCACTATGCAGCTGCAGATTGGCAAATTCGTGATAATCGAGCCCAGCGCGGCGCAGACGTTTATCGTCAAGTGCAAAACCGAGTGGTTGGATCAGATGTAGTTGCGCGCCACTATTAGCGCAAAGCCGGATAATATTACCGGTATTGGGCGGGATTTCCGGTTCAAACAGCGCAACATGCAACACAGTCCGGGTCGCAGCTCAGCTTTTTTCGACGTACAGCGTCAGTTGCTGGCCAGGACGCAGCAGGCTGCGTTCACCGAGGTTATTCCAGGCCTGGACATCAGCAACTTTAACGTTGAATTTTCGAGAGATTTTCCACAAAGAATCACCATTTTGGATGGTGTAATTGATGGTCTTACGGTTAGTTTTGCTAGTATCGGGTTGCCAGACCAAAAGTTGCTGACCGCTGTGCAGTAAATCATTTAGTGATTTGTTATTCCAGGCAGCCAATTCGCTGACATCAACGGCATGTTGCTTGGCAATATTCCACCAACTGTCACCGGCTTTGACGGTATAGCTGGAGCGTTTTCCGCTCGTAATCGCAACCACTGCTGGTTCTTGTTCGGTGGCATTGGCGCTGGCCACTGGAATCATTAAATAAGCACCAGCACGAATCAGGCTATCTGATAAGTTATTGGCCTGCTTGATAGCGGTGACCGTGGTTTGATGCCGGTTGGCGATCTGACCCAGTGATTCACCGGGCTGGACTTTATGACGCTGCCAGCTTAATCGCTGGTCTTTGGGTAATTGTGCCAATGCGGTTTTGAAATGTGCGGCTTTGCTAATCGGTAGCGCCAACTTATGTGGGCCGTTGGGCGCAGTCGCCCAGCGGTTAAAACCGGGATTGAGCTTAAATAAATCATCTTTGCTCATGCCTGCCAAATCAGCGGCCAGCGTTAAATCTAACTGACTGCCAATATTAACCTCGGTCAAATACGGCTTATTAGTGATGGGGCTGAGCCGGATATCATATTGCGCTGGCTGTTTAACCAGGTGGGCCACGGCCAATAGCTTGGGGACATAAGCAGTGGTTTCGGCTGGCAAATCCAGTGACCAGAAATCAGTGTCCCGACCTTGGGCTATATTCTTCTTAATGGCACGACCAACAGTGCCTTCGCCAGCGTTGTATGCGGCCAAAGCCAGTTCCCAATCACCAAAATAGCCATGCAGTTTTTGCAAATAATCGAGTGCTGCATCGGTTGAACGAATCACATCACGGCGGCCGTCATACCACCAGGTTTGTTCGAGGCCAAACACTTTACCGGTGCCCGGAATAAACTGCCAGATCCCAGCGGCGCCACTGGGTGAATTAGCAAACGGCTGAAAGCCACTTTCGATAACCGGCAACAGCGCGATCTCCATCGGCATATTGCGTTTATCGAGCTCATCGACGATATAAAACAAATAGGGACGAGCACGTTCCATTACGCGGTCGACGTATTCCGGATGACTAACAAACCATGACAGGCGAGATTGAGTTTCGGGGCGCAACACCTGATATTCAGACATGCCATAACCACTACGAAGCCGCTGCCAGAGGTCGTCAAAGTCAATTTCTTTGGGGTCTTCAAATACCCGCAAATCCAGTTCCTGAGAGGGTAATTCAACCAGATGGTTACGCTGCCAGTTGGCTGGACGTTTTTTGAGGATCAAATCCGCTTCGCCGGTACTGCTGATTTCGGTTTGTTTGCTGGTCGTACTACAGCCGGAAACCACCACACTCAGGGCGATTAGCGTCGGCCATATCAGCTGTTTAAGATTTAACATATCGCTTTATCTTAGTTATCTAAGCATTTAATTGTGTTCAGTTTATACGCCAATTTGCTGGTGCGCGCCAGCCACAATATTACCTTGTTGTAACAATTTCATATAAAAACGGGCCATATCAATAGATAATTTTACATTCCTTTAGATTTGAAAATGCGGGTTTGCGACAGATGTGCATAAAGGTTTTAGCAGCAGTCAAACAGCAGATTTCAGTCTGCTCAGGTAAACTAGGCGCTGTTTTTACAGGAGCAGAAAGTGGCGATATTTGAAGGGCAGTTGAGCAAGATGCAGGCGGTTTTGCCGGCCGATGGTCTTGCGCAGTACCAATTATCTTTGGGTAATAGTCAGGTGGCGATGCATGAGCTGATTGGCCAGCCGCTACAATTTAGTTATGCCGGAGCTATTCACTGCCAGAATTGTCAGCGTAAAACCAACAAAAGCTACAGCGGCGGCTTTTGCTTCCCTTGTTCGCAAAAACTGGCGCAGTGCGATCTGTGTTTTATGAAGCCGGAAATCTGTCATTTTGATAAAGGTACTTGCCGGGAACCCGACTGGGGATTAGCGGTGTGTATGCAGGATCATATTGTCTATCTTGCCAACAGTTCTGGTCTGAAAGTCGGCATTACCCGCATCGGCCAGATACCGACCCGCTGGATAGATCAAGGTGCGACGCAAGCGGTGCCGATTTTCCAGGTAAAAAGTCGTTATCAGTCAGGCTTGGTGGAGGTGCTGTTTAAACAGCATGTATCGGATCGCACCGACTGGCGAAAAATGTTGAAGGGCGAAGCTGAGCCGCTGGATTTGCCGGCACAGCGGGATTGTTTGATGCAGGAATGCGCTGTTGAGATTGCTGCGTTGCAAGCGCAGTTTGAGCCGGGTGCCATTACCCCGTTGCCATCTGAAAATATGGTGTCGATTCAATATCCGGTAGTGCAGTATCCAGACAAAATAAAAGCCCTGAATTTTGATAAAACGCCGCAAATCGAAGGTGTATTGCAAGGCATCAAAGGGCAATATCTGTTGCTCGACAGTGGCGTGCTCAATATCCGTAAATTTGCCGGTTATCAGGTAGCTTTAAATCTATGAATATTTATCCATTTTTACGTGATCTGATGTTTCGACTGGATGCCGAGACCGCGCATCATCTGGGGCTGAATTCGCTGAAATGGCTGGAATTAACCGGTCTGTTGAAATTAATGATGCCAAAACCATTGGTCAAACCGGTGACGGTGATGGGCATTGATTTTGTCAATCCGGTAGGGCTGGCAGCCGGGCTCGATAAAAATGCTGATTATTTAGAAGCATTGGCGTTACTCGGTTTTGGTTTTGTTGAAGTTGGTACCGTGACGCCCAGGCCACAACCCGGTAATACCCGGCCCCGCATGTTTCGATTGCCCGAAGCTGAGGCGATTATCAATCGGATGGGCTTTAATAACCTCGGTGTTGATCATTTGCTGGAGCAAGTGCAGGTCGCTGAGACTCATGTCAAAGTGGGTATAAATATCGGCAAAAACTTTGATACACCGGTCGACAAAGCCCTCGATGACTATCTGATTGGACTTGGCAAGGTCTATGCCCACGCTGATTATGTGACCATCAATATTTCATCCCCAAATACGCCGGGGCTGCGCAGCTTGCAGTTTGGCAAAGCGCTGGATGACTTATTGGCTGCGTTGAAAAATAGTCAGGCTGATTTGGCGGAAAAACATGAACTTTATGTACCAATGGCCGTTAAAGTGGCGCCGGATTTAACGGCCGAAGAGCTGTTACAGCTCGCTGACACCTTCAGCCGTTTTCAGGTGGATGCGGTGATTGCCACCAACACCACATTGGATCGTGATGCCGTCAGCGGATTAAAACACGCTGAAGAGGCAGGTGGTTTAAGTGGCCGGCCCGTATTTGCCAAGTCGACCGAGGTTGTCAGGCAATTTCGTCAGGCGCTACCGGCTGAGATGCCGATTATTGCCGCGGGTGGTATTAATAGTGGCGAAGATGCCCGGGCCAAACTTGATGCTGGCGCTGCACTGGTGCAAATTTATAGTGGCCTGATTTATCAGGGGCCAGCGTTGATTCGTGACATTGTCAAAACCCTGCAACAGAGGACTTAACATGCAAAGTGGAAGTTTAATTGGTGATTTGCTGCTGAATATTTTGCTGGCTATTACCATCGTCTTAATTGGTCGCGTGGTGGTACGCTGGTTGATGAAAATGGCTCGCAAACTGATGGTGCGCAGCAATATAGACCCCATTCTCATTAACTTTATCAGCACCATCGCCAATGTGGTGTTGCTGATTTTTGTCATTATTGCCGCGCTGGATCAATTGGGCGTTAACACGACGTCGATGATCGCGGTGTTAGGTGCTGCCGGCCTGGCGGTCGGTTTAGCATTAAAAGACTCACTGCAGAATTTTGCCGCTGGCGTCATGTTGATTATTAATCGGCCTTTCAGATTAGGGGATTTTGTTGAAGTTGCCGGCATTATGGGCATTGTTGAAAAAATCAGCATTTTCAGCACCATTATGCATACCACCGATAATCGCGAAGTGATTGTGCCCAATGGTCAGATTTATGCCGATACCATTACCAATTATTCGGCGCGCGATACCCGGCGGGTGGATTTGGTGTTTGGTATCAGCTATGACAGTGATCTACTGAAAGCCAAACAAATCCTCACTGATATCGTCACTGCCCATCCGCTGGTGATGAAAGACCCGGAACCGATTATACGGGTGAGTGAGCTCGCCGATAACAGCGTGAATTTTATTGTCTGGCCGTGGGTGAAAAGCGTCGATTTCGGCATTGCCAAAGCCGAGTTATTAGAGCAGGTCAAACTGGCTTTTGATGCTAATGAAATTATCATCCCATTCCCGCAAATGGAGTTACATTTAAGCCAGAAACTGTCGCAGAATTCGGCTAGTACATAAGTTATTAGTGGAGCTGGTGTGAAAGTCCAAGCCGTTTTTTAGGATGACTTTCAGCCGTAAGTGGTTGCGCTGGTTTACCGATAATCGTTGCCGCAATTCCAGGCAATATTCAGGCAGCTGTAAAGTTATCTTTCCACTGGCGCAGTATTGTAAACACAGCAAGCGGGTTGTCCAAAGACTGACCTGCTTGCTGCTCGGCGGCCAGCTTCACTTCAGATGCATCGCAGCGCAAAAATGGATTGGTGGCTTTTTCCAAAGCCAAGGTTGATGGCACGGTCGGCTGATTATTTGCTCGCATGGCTTTGCTGTCCAAAAATCGCTGCTGCAACGCCGCATTGCCGGGTTCAACCGCTAAGGCAAATTGCAAGTTGGCCAGCGTATATTCATGGGCGCAGTAGATTTGCGTGGCAGCTGGTAGCGCGGCGATCTGCTGCAAGGAGGCAAATAACTGCGCTGCCGTACCGCCCAGTAATCGGCCGCAACCACCGGCAAATAAGGTGTCACCACAAAACAGCTGGTTAGCCATTAAATAGCTGATATGGCATGGGGTATGACCGCCGGTATCCAAAATTGAAGTTTCAGAAAAATCATCCAGGCGTAATTTGTCACCGGCACTTACGGTATCAGTAATGCCGCTTATTTGTTCGGCAGCTGGACCATAAACCGGTATATTGAATTGCCGGCGCAGTGCGGCAATACCGCCAGTGTGATCATGATGGTGATGGGTTATCAAAATAGCAGCCGGCGTCAGATCCAATTGTTGCAACGCCGCCAATACCGGCTGTGCATCACCGGGATCGACAATCAACGCCTGTCGGGTCTGCGCAGATTGGATCAGCCAGATATAATTATCGTTAAATGCCGCAACGGCATGTACTGACACATTGAGCTCCTGGAAATTTATGAACCATGATAAGACAGTACAGCAGCAGATGACAGCCTGGTGGCAAAGTCCACTGGGAATGCAAGTGCTGGCGGCTGAAAAACACTGGTTACAGCGGCATTCGTCGGGATTTACCGGCTATTTTCAGTTGCAAATTGGTGGCGGCGAGCGAATTTTACCGACGTTTACAAGGCCTTGTTATCAGGCCTGGCTGGATGAGCAGGGGCAATTGCAGGCGGATAGCCAGTTTTTGCCGTTTAAATCGGACAGTGTTGATCAGTTGGTCGTCACCCATGCTGTGGAATTTGCCGAGACGCCTCATCAGCTATTACGAGAAGCGGATCGGATCCTCAGTGATGATGGCAGTATCGTGCTGTTCGTTTTTAACCCATTGAGTTTATGGGGGCTGCGCCGTTTATTCAGTTGGCGTGGCAAACAGCCCTGGCGCGGGCATTTTTTTAGTCGCTGGCGTTTGACGGATTGGCTGACATTGCTCGACTTTGAGGTCGTCGAACGGCGGGCATTTATGTATCAACTGCCGGTGAATCACAGTGGCAAATGGTCAAATAGCCAGTTTATGGCGCGATTTGGCCCACGTTTCTGGCCATATTTTGGTGCGGTGACGGTCATCGTTGCTAAAAAACGGCGCTTTTTGGTGACGCCATTGCGCAGCCAGTGGACACGACCTAATTTATTCCCCAATGCCGGTATGGCCGGTAAAGCGGTAACACGACAAGGACAATATGGACCACGTTGAAATTTTTACTGATGGTGCCTGCAGTGGTAATCCGGGCCCTGGCGGCTGGGGTGTGGTGATGCGTGCCAAAAACACCGAGAGAGAATTGGCGGGCGCTGAAAAAGACACCACCAATAACCGTATGGAAATGATGGCCGTGATCGCCGGCCTGGAAGCACTTAAGCGGCCATGCAAAGTGACGGTGACCACCGATTCACAATATGTGATGAAAGGCATGACTGAATGGCTGCCGGGCTGGAAAGCCAAAAACTGGCGCACCGCTAGTAAACAACCGGTCAAAAATGCCGATCTCTGGCAACGCATGGAGGCTGCTGCAGCCAAGCATCAGCTTGAATGGCACTGGGTGCGAGGTCATACTGGCCATGCCGAAAATGAACGTGCCGATCAACTGGCCGTCGCTGCGCGTGAAACCCTCAAAAAGTAAGGTAAAACATGGCTGAAAATTTTATAAAACGTCAGGTCGTACTCGATACCGAAACCACCGGCCTGTCGACAGCGGATGATCATCGCATTATTGAAATTGGTTGCGTTGAAATCATTAACCGCCGGCTCACCGGCCAGAATTTCCATCAATATATCAATCCCGAGCGGGATATTGATGCCGGCGCCATGGAAGTGCATGGCATTACCCCGGAATTTCTCGCTGACAAACCGTTGTTTACGGATATTGCTGACGAATTTCTGGCCTTTATAGATGGCGCGGAACTGATTATCCATAACGCCCCATTTGACGTTGGTTTTTTGGATCATGAACTGGGCAAGATCCCCGGGCAGCAAGCCAGCATTAAAACGATTAGTACAGTACTCGATACCTTAAAAATGGCTCGCGACCGGCATCCTGGCCAGAAAAATAATCTAGATGCTTTGTGCAAACGTTATGATGTAGATAACACCAATCGTCAATTACACGGCGCGTTGCTGGATGCCGAGATCCTCGCTGATGTCTATCTGGCGATGACCGGCGGTCAGGTCAGTTTATCGCTGGCCGCCGAACAAGCGGTGCCGCAGGAACGCTCACAATCAGACACCACCATCACTACCGGCAGCCAAAAAGCGATTAAAGTCATCAAAGCCAGCACCGAAGAATTAGCCGCCCATGACGCCATGCTTGAGAAGTTACAAGACGCCAGCGGCGGTAAATGCGTCTGGCTGAAATCGTCTTAAGATCTCAGCAAAAAACTAAAAATCTGAAAAAAATCAGCCATCGCGCTTGAAAAGCAATTTTTGGCCCCCAACTCCTGCTTACCTTGAGTAATGCAGAAACGGGTTGATCATGAGCCAAGAAGACAAACAAAACACAGTAGACGAATCGGCAACTGATATGCCGGAATCCCCAGAAACGCAGACCGATATTGCCGGTGAAGAGACGGCTACAGAAACACCGGAAATGGCTAAGTTGCTGGAAGATGCCCGCAATAAAGCTGATGAACACTGGAACGAACTGTTGCGGGCCCGCGCCGATTTAGAAAACATGCGCCGCCGCCACAGTCGCGATTTGGAAAACGCGCACAAACATTCGCTGGATAAATTCGTCAGCGAATTACTGCCGATTTGCGACAGTCTGGAGCTGGGTATCAACGCCGCACAGGATGAAGATGCCAATGTTGAAAAAGTCCGCGAAGGCATGGATATGACCTTGAAGTTGCTGCTCAACTCAATCGGCAAATTCGGATTGGAACCGGTTAATCCACAAAACGAGGCGTTTGATCCTGAACTGCATCAGGCGGTTGCCATGCAGCCCGCCGAGGGCGTTGAAGCCAACACTGTGATTAACGTAATGCAAAAGGGCTACCGCTTTAATGGTCGCCTGTTACGGCCGGCGATGGTGGTGGTCGCGCAATAAACTTATAAAAAGCAGGGGCTTGAAATTTAAACCGCTTCGCCCCACTTAACTATCAACAGCTGGCTCAGCCAGTATGAATTCAAGCATGATGGAGACAAATAACTATGGCTAAAATTATTGGTATCGACTTAGGAACAACTAACTCCTGCGTCGCGGTGATGGAAGACGGCAAAGCCCGTGTCATCGAAAACAGTGAAGGTGATCGGACTACGCCATCAATTGTGGCATTTAATAAAGATGGCGAAGTGATGGTTGGCCAATCGGCCAAACGTCAGGCTGTCACCAACCCGAAAAATACCCTGTACGGTATCAAGCGTCTGATCGGCCGCAAATTTAAAGAAGATGTGGTGCAACGTGACATCGATATGGTGCCGTATAAAATCGTTGAAGCCGATAACGGTGACGCATGGGTGATGGCCAATGAAAAGAAAATGGCGCCACCTGAAATTTCAGCCCGTGTGTTGATGAAAATGAAAAAAACCGCTGAGGAATTCCTCGGTGAAGAAGTGACCCAAGCGGTTGTCACCGTCCCGGCTTACTTCAACGATTCACAGCGTCAGGCAACTAAAGACGCCGGTAAAATCGCTGGCTTAGAAGTCAAACGCATTATCAATGAGCCAACTGCTGCTGCTTTGGCTTACGGTATGGACAAAAAACGTGGTGATTCAACCGTTGTTGTGTATGACTTGGGTGGTGGTACGTTCGACGTATCAATCATTGAAATTGCCGATATCGAAGGCGAGCACCAGTTTGAAGTGCTGGCGACTAACGGCGACACTTTCCTCGGTGGTGAAGACTTTGACCAACGCATCATTGATTACTTGGTATCAGAGTTCAAAAAAGACCAAAGCGTTGACTTGAGCAAAGATCCACTGGCATTACAACGTCTGAAAGATGCTGCTGAAAAAGCCAAGATCGAGCTGTCATCCAGTTCACAAACTGACATCAATCTGCCGTATATTACCGCCGATGCGTCGGGTCCGAAACATATGGAAATTCGTCTGACCCGCGCCAAGTTGGAATCATTGGTTGATGATTTGATCACCCGCAGCATGGAGCCATGCAAAATGGCACTGAAAGATGCGGGCCTGAAAATTTCTGATATCGATGACGTCATTCTGGTTGGTGGTCAGACCCGTATGCCGAAAGTGCAGGAAGCAGTTAAAGAAATGTTCGGCAAAGATCCACGTCGTGACGTTAACCCTGATGAAGCCGTTGCCGTGGGTGCTGCGATTCAGGCGGGTGTTTTGGCTGGTGATGTTAAGGATGTCCTGCTGCTTGACGTTACGCCGCTGAGCCTTGGTATCGAGACTATGGGCGGTATCATGACCAAGCTGGTTGAGAAAAATACCACTATCCCGACCAAAGCCAATCAGGTGTTTTCAACCGCTGATGATAACCAGCCAGCAGTGACCATTCACGTCCTGCAAGGTGAGCGGGAAATGGCCTCTGCCAATAAATCGCTGGGCCGTTTTGACTTGGCTGATATTCCGCCGGCAGCTCGCGGTGTACCGCAAATTGAAGTGACTTTCGATATCGATGCCAACGGCATTATGAATGTGTCGGCTAAAGACAAAGCGACCGGTAAAGAGCAGTCGATAGTCATTAAGTCATCAAGTGGTTTGAGCGATGATGAAGTGGAGCAAATGGTCAAGGATGCCGAAGCGCATGCCGATGAAGATCGTAAATTCCATGAATTGGTCACTGCCCGCAACCAGGCAGATGGTCTGATCCACGCGACCACTAAATCGCTGAAAGATCTGGGCGACAAAGTCGAAGCCGACGAAAAAGCCAAGATTGAAGCGGCTGTTGAAGAACTGCAAACAGCGATTAAAGGCGAAGACAAAGACGATATCGAAGCCAAAACCAATGCTTTATCAGAAGCAGCGGCCAAGCTTGCTGAGCGTGCTTATGCTGAAAATGCCGAAGCCGGTGAAGCAGCAGCCGACAGCGATGAAAAAGCGGAAGGCGATGATGTTGTTGATGCTGAGTTTGAAGAAGTTGATGACAACAAAAAACAGTAAACAACCACGTCGTTAAAAAATAGGCGCAGGCATTGACCCTGCGCCTGTTTTGTTTCAGGAATAACAATAAAGCGAACCATGGCCAAACAAGATTATTACGAGTTGCTGGGTATTTCCCGAAATGCCACCGAGGCGGAAATCAAAAAAGCCTATCGGCGCATGGCGATGAAATACCATCCGGATCGTAATCCGGATGATGCCTCTGCCGAAGCCAAATTTAAAGAAATTAAAGAAGCTTACGAAATACTGGCTGATAATCAGAAACGCACGGCCTATGATCAGTTTGGTCATGCCGGTGTCGATGGCAGTGCTGGTGGTGGTTTCCGTGGTGGTGCTGGTGGCTTCAGCGATATCTTTGGCGATGTCTTTAACGATATTTTCGGTGGTGGCGGTGGTGGTGCGCAGAGTTTTCGCGGCGCCGATCTCCGCTACCGGCTGGATTTAACGCTGGAAGAAGCGGTTTCTGGCACCACTGCCAAAATCCGTATTCCGGTAAATGTTGAGTGTACAACCTGTGATGGCAGCGGCGCCAAAAAAGGCACACAGCCCGTTACCTGTACCACTTGTGGTGGTCATGGTCAGGTTAGAATCCAGCAGGGCTTTTTCACCGTTCAGCAAGCCTGCCCGCATTGTCATGGCACTGGCAAAATGATTCAGGATCCTTGTGGAGACTGTCATGGTGAAGGCGTCGTGCAGGAGCATAAAACGTTGTCGGTGAAAGTCCCTGCCGGCGTCGATACCGGTGATAGAATCCGTCTGAGTGGTGAAGGTGAAGCCGGTTCTCGTGGTGCACCGGCCGGTGATTTATACGTCGAAGTGTCGGTGAAACGGCATGATGTATTTACCCGCGATGGTAATAATCTGTTTTGCGATGTCCCTATCAACTTTGTCACCGCATCGCTGGGTGGTGACCTGGAAGTGCCGACCCTGGAAGGCAAAGCCGTGCTGAAAATTCCGGAAGGCACGCAGACCGGCCAGCAATTCCGCATGAAAAACAAAGGCGTCAAATCGGTACGCAGTGGCGTTACCGGTGATTTGTTATGCCGGGTCATTGTTGAAACACCGGTAAAATTATCCAAACGTCAGAAAGAAATTCTCGAAGAATTTGCTGAAACGCTTGAAGGCACTGGCGGTACCCATAACCCTAAACACGAATCCTGGCTGGATGGCGTTAAACGCTTTTTTGAGTGAATGCTTAAAGTGAATTGAGATCGGTAGGTTGGGTTGAGCCTGTGAAACCCAACGAATTTGTTTCGTTGTAATATGTTACGTTTTGTTCCTCTACCCAACCTACGGTGTTAAAGAAAAAGGAAAATGCATGGCTATTCAAGTTGCCATTAATGGTGCCGCTGGGCGGATGGGTCGCTGTCTGATTCAGGCAGTTAAAGAGACTGAGGGATTAGAATTAGCAGCAGCGATTGATCGCGCCGATTCCAGCCTTATCGGTGTTGATGCTGGTGAATTAGCCGGCGTGGGTAAGCTGGGTGTTGATATCAGTCATGATGTGGCGGCGGCAACCAAAATTGCCGATATCATTATTGATTTTACATTGCCAGAAGTGACCATGTCGCTGCTGCCTTATTGCGCACAAAATCAATGCCGGCCGATCATTGGCACTACCGGTTTTGATGCAGCGCAAAAACAAACTATCGACGTTACCGCCGGTAAAATTGCCACCATTTTGGCGCCCAATATGAGTGTTGGTGTCAACTTATCACTGAAGTTATTAGATCTGGCAGCGCGTGTGCTCGGCGATAGCGTTGATATTGAAATTATTGAAGCCCATCACCGCCATAAAGTTGATGCACCATCCGGCACGGCATTGCGGATGGGTGAAGTGGTCGCTGATGCATTGGGCCGGGATTTAAAAGACTGTGCGATTTATGGCCGTGAAGGCCGCACTGGTGAGCGGGATCGCAACACCATCGGTTTTGCGACGGTGCGCGCCGGTGATGTAGTTGGCGATCACACGGTTTTATTTGCCGCCGAGGGCGAACGCCTGGAGATCACCCATAAAGCCTCCAGCCGCATGACCTTTGCTTACGGTGCGATGCGTGCGGCCAGCTGGCTGGCCGAGCGGCAAACCGGCTTATTTGATATGCAGGACGTGCTGGATTTACGTAACTAGGTTTTTAACAACCAGAAAACGTTAATACTGGTTAGCTTGCTGCTCGGCTTGCTGACCACCCGCACTATTACCACTGGCATAGCGGATTTCGCTGATCAGCAACCAGAATTGTCGTACCAAATTCCGATCCTGTCCTGCCACCGAAACACCTTTCAGGGCAACTTGCTCGGCCAGTGGGTATTCCTGCATCTGGTAATGGGTATCGGCTAATTCGAAATAGATGTTGGGATCGCGCGGTGCAATACGCTGCGCCCGTTGCAAATCAGTCTGCGCTTTTTGCAAATCACCATCGTGCTGTGCGGCGCGGGCACTGCCCAGCAAGGCAAGGACGGCAGGCTTGGAACGAAACGGCGTCGCAGCTGCTGGCGCGGATTCTTCAATCGCTTCAGGCACATCTTCAATACCACGGGTCTGTGCGGCCGGTTCCGGTTGTTCTGCTTCTGCGGCTTCAGCAGGCTGTTTCTCTGCCGGCGTTTTGTCTCGGCTTTCCACCGGTGGGGCATACACTGGCGACAGGCTACAAGCTGATAAACCTGCCAATAACAGCAACGCCAATAGCCGCCGGAGTGTTTCAGTCAATGTTGCCATTAGTTAAATAAACCTTTTATCCAATTGATGGATTTTTGTACTGGATTATCATCACGCTGTTCCAGGCGCGTTGCCACACAGTCTGACTGTTCAAGCGGCTGACTATCCTTAATAAACGGTAGTTGCCGGACATTTTCGCAGCGTTGATCACTTAATTTTCCGGATTGCTTGTCCACCCAGGCATAGTCGATATTGGACGGTGGTAGGTTGTCCAGTGACAGTAAAGATTCACTGGCCATATAACGCGTCCAAACTGGTAAAGCGCCGCCGGATCCGGTAAATGGCAGGCTCTGATTATTATCCAGACCCAGCCAGACCACGGCCAGACGATTGGCGCTGTAACCAGCAAACCAGCTATCACGCTGCGCATCGGAAGTACCTGTTTTGCCTGCAACGCGGGTACCGGCTGGTAATTCTCTGGCGGCATAACGGCCCGTACCGGCGCGCATCACTTCCTGCAAGGCAGTTTGCAGTAAAAATATCGGTTGTGCAGAAATGGTTTGCTGCAATTTAAATGGATAACGCGACAAATTTTTGCCCTCGGCATCACTGACACTGCGAATGGCACGCGGTGGTATTTGAAAGCCGCCGGCAGCAATGGTTTGATACATCGCGGCCATTTCCAGTGTTGACAGGCTTTGTGCGCCGAGTAGCAGAGAGGGATAGGGTTGTAGCGGCTTATCCACGCCCAGACGTTTTAAAGTGGCAATCACTTTATCAAGGCCCAGCGTCATCCCCAGCCGTGCAGTGGCAATATTATATGAGTGGGTCAACGCATCAATTAGCAAAATATCCTCGTGTGACTGACGATCATAGTTTTCTGGTTCCCAGATGTCACCATTCGGTAATTCCAGACGATAAGGTGAATCATCAACCGGACTCGCCAGCGTATAGCCATTTTCCAGCGCCGTTAAAAATACCGCCGGCTTAACCAGTGAGCCCATTGGCCGTTTGGCATCCAAAGCACGGTTAAAGCCCTGATATCGGGTGCGCCGGTCACCGATAATGGCCAGCACTTCGCCCGTTTGTGGATCGGTGACCACCATGCTGCCCTGCAACTCGGCGAGCTTTTCACCATGTTGCTGTTGCAGATTATCAATGATGGTGGTCAATGCCGTTTCGGCTTTACGCTGGCTGATGGGGTCCAGACTGGTGAAAATCTGCAGGCCTTCGGAATTTAAATCTTCATCGGCGTATTCCTGACGCAGCTGCCGTTTCACCAGATCCAGATAGGCAGGATAGGCCTCTTTGGTTAAGGTGCCTTTGCCGACGACGCCCAGCGGTGCATTGACCGCCAGCAGGTAATCGGCCTCAGTAATTTTGTCTTGATCAAGTAGCACTTTCAGCACCAGATCCCGGCGCTGTTTAGCGCGCTGTGGATGCCGGCGTGGATCAAAATAGGACGGGCCTTTGACCATCCCGGCGAGCAGGGCATGATGTTGCAGCTGTAATTCCGGCAGGGGCTGCGCGAAATAATAATGCGCGCCGAGGCCGAAACCGTGAACTGCGCGATTGCCGTCCTGGCCTAAATAAACTTCATTCAAATAGGCCTCGAGAATTTCCTCTTTGCTGTAATGAAATTCCAGCAGTAACGCCATCGGCACTTCCATCAGCTTGCGCAGCAGTGTGCGATCAGCGGTCAGATAGAAGTTTTTAATGAGCTGCTGAGTCAGCGTACTGCCGCCCTGGACAAATCCGCCAGCCTGTATATTGGCCCACATAGCACGGGCAATGCCTTTGGGTGAAATGCCAAAGTGACGGTAAAAATCCTGATCTTCGATAGCGATCAACGCATTAACCAGGGCGTCAGGCGCATCTTTAAGCTGAATCAGATCCCGATCTTCATTATTGAGCGGATAAATACCACCAATTAGTGCCGGCTCCAACCGCGCCAAAGTCAGTTGTTCGCCCGCGGTATTTCGTAACTGGCTGAGCTCATTGCCGTTAAAGTCGAGCAGCAGTTGTTGTGCTGGCTCTTGTTGGTCAGACCAATCAAAACCTCGACTGGCAATGATAGCGCTTGTTGCTGAGATACTGGCCTGACCGGGTCTTTGTGCTGAATCGGCAAATTGGTAACCAAGCGCTTGCAGTTCAATCTTTAAATCATTAATTGATAACGGGGCACCGGCATAAAGCTCTAATGGCCGGGCAAATACCTTGGCCGGCAACGCCCAGCGTTTGCCCTCAAATTCGGCGCGAATATGCCTATCCATCAGCCACAAACCAACAACACTGATAGCGATCAGTAAAATTAACAGCCAGCGCAACCATTTACTGCGCAATAACCGGCTAAATAATCTCGGTTTGTTGGTTCGACTCGATGAGGATTTTCGGGGCACGCGTTATCCTAACGTTAGAAAAAGCAATTCACACATACTAGCGATTAGCGCGTGGCGGATAAAGCAAAGCATTCACAAAAACGCCGTCATCCGAATGTTCCAGCTAATATGACGATGACGTCAACTTGCAAGCTGCTGAATTTGCGCAGCATTTTGCGTCGATGCTGGCTTGGGGGCTGACAAATAATGTTATGTGGCACATTTCGCCAAAAATCATTTTTCTGGTACTATCCCGCGTTGCAAGTGGATTCAAACAAGCGCTTTTCTGTAGCAATTTTTTAGCGGGAGAGCGGGTTAAATAACTCGAGCGGAAGCTAATGGTCAGTACACAGACGCCAATTTGCGAGTTTGGTAAACCGGCAATTGATTTTGCCTTGCCGGGCACCGACGGTGACATTTGGACGTTGGACAAATGCCGTGGTGAAAAAGGCTTGTTGGTGATGTTTATCTGCAACCATTGCCCGTATGTACAAGCGGTTTTGGACAGGCTGGTGCGTGATACCCGCGATTTAAAAGCGTTGGGCATCAATGCCGTGGCTATTTCTGCCAATGATGTGACAGATTATCCGGAAGATTCTTTAGATAATATGCAACGCATTGCAGCAGAAAATCAGTTTCCATTCCCGTATTTATATGATGAATCGCAAGACGTTGCCAAAGCCTATGGCGCGGTTTGCACACCGGATTTTTTCGGTTATAACCAGGATTTACAACTGCAATATAGGGGCCGTCTGGACGCCAGCCGCAAAGAAGCTGCGCCAGCGGATGCGCGTCGTGATTTGTTTGAAGCTATGCAACAAGTGGCTCTAACCGGGCAGGGCCCGGCCGCGCAAATCCCTAGTATGGGCTGCTCGATCAAATGGCGAGCGGCATAATTTTTTAATAGGAGAACTTAGATAATGGCTACACGCAGACATTTAGCAAATGCGATCCGTGCGCTCAGCATGGACGCAGTGCAAAAGGCGAACTCGGGTCACCCGGGCGCGCCAATGGGTATGGCGGATATCGCCGAAGTGTTGTGGAACGACCACATGAAGCACAACCCGAACAATCCAAAATGGGCTGATCGTGACCGTTTCATTCTGTCGAATGGCCACGGTTCTATGCTGATTTACTCATTGCTGCACTTGAGCGGTTATGAGCTGCCAATGGAGTCTCTGAAAACATTCCGTCAACTGCATTCTCAATGTGCTGGTCACCCTGAATATGGTTACGCACCAGGTGTTGAAACGACAACAGGCCCATTAGGCCAGGGTATTACCAACGGTGTTGGTTTTGCGATGGCTGAAAAATTAATGGCTGATCAGTTCAATAAACCAGGCCATGACATTGTTAACCATCACACCTATGTATTTATGGGCGATGGTTGTTTGATGGAAGGTGTTTCTCACGAAGCCTGTGCATTGGCCGGTACCTGGGGTCTGGGTAACTTAATCGCATTCTGGGATGACAATAACATTTCTATCGACGGTCACATCGACGGATGGTACACCGATGACACTGTTAAGCGTTTTGAAGCTTACGGCTGGCACGTTGTATCTGTTGATGGTCATGATTCAGATGCCATCAATAAAGCGATTGAAGCGGCAAAAAAAGTCACTGATAAACCTTCATTGATTTGCTGCAAAACCATTATCGGTTTTGGTTCACCAAACAAATCTGCAAGCCACGACTGCCACGGTGCAGCGTTGGGTGAAGAAGAGGTTGCACTGACCCGTAAAGAACTGGGCTGGGAATACGAGCCTTTTGTTATCCCTGAAGATGTTTATGCCGGTTGGGATGCCAAAGCGAAGGGCGATGCCGCTGAAGCTGAGTGGAACAAAAAATTCGACGCTTACGCCAAAGAGTACCCAGAACTGGCAGCAGAATTTAAACGCCGTATGGCTGGTGAATTACCTGCCGACTGGAAACAAGCATCAGCTAAAGTCATTGCTGATTTGAATGACAAAGCAGAAAGCGTTGCATCACGTAAAGCGTCACAAAACGTTATCGCTGCTTTGGCACCAACCCTGCCAGAATTCCTGGGTGGCTCTGCTGACTTAACCGGTTCTAACCTGACCAGCTGTTCAAGCTTTAAACATGTGTCTGGTAAAGAGATGGGTAACTACATTTCATACGGTGTTCGTGAGTTTGGTATGTTTGCCATCATGAATGGTATGGCGTTACACGGCGGTCTGCTGCCTTACGGCGGTACTTTCCATATGTTCTCTGACTATGCCAAGTCAGCACTGCGTATGGCTGCTTTGATGAAAATCCGTACCGTTGCGGTATTGACCCATGACTCTATCGGTCAGGGTGAAGATGGTCCGACGCATCAGCCAATCGAAAACACAGCGGGTCTGCGTTACATCCCGAATATGGATGTTTGGCGTCCTGCTGATGAAACCGAAGTGGCGATTGCCTGGACTGCTGCCGTTGAACGTATGGATGGCCCAACCAGTCTGGTGCTGAGCCGTCAGGGTATTCCGGGTCGCAAACACGACGCAGCTGCTTTTGATGCAATTCGCAAAGGTGCTTATGTGTTGTCAGAAGCTGAAGGCGGCAAAGCCGACGTGATTCTGATCGCGACTGGTTCAGAAGTGGATCTGGCCGTTAAAGCACAAGAAGCCCTGAAAGGCGACGGTGTGAATGCACGTGTTGTGTCAATGCCATCAACCAATGTCTTTGATCGTCAGGATCAAGCTTATAAAGACAGCGTCCTGACACCAGGCGTTAAGCGTGTTTCTGTCGAAGCCGGTGTGACTGACTTCTGGCGTAAATACGTTGGTCTGGAAGGCGGCACGGTTGGTATTGATACCTTCGGTGAATCAGCGCCAGGCGGTGATTTGATGAAACACTTTGGCTTTACGGTCGAAAATGTTGTTAAAACTGTCAAATCAGTGCTGTAATTCAGTGCGTTGAAATGACAGGCTAAATCGAAATAGCCAGCCGGTGAGAATCGGCTGGCTATTTTTTTTGCAAATAATGCTGGTGTTCTGATTTGTGTTATTGAAAGATAAACAAGCCCTGAAGCGATAACAGCGATGAGAGCACGGACAAACAGATATTTTAAGGAACAAAGATGACCATTAAAGTAGGTATCAACGGCTTTGGCCGAATCGGCCGTATGGCGTTTCGGGCGGCAGTAAAAGATTTTTCGGAAATCGAAGTGGTCGCCATTAACGATTTGCTGGATCCGGATTATCTCGCCTATATGCTGAAATATGACTCAGTGCATGGTCGGTTTGATGGTGAAGTCAGCGTTAAAGATGGCCATTTAATTGTTAATGGTAAAACTATTCGGGTGACTGCTGAGCGCGATCCAGCCGATTTAAAATGGTCTGAAGTAGGCGCCGACCTGATTATTGAATGCACGGGTTTTTTCCTGACCGAAGCATCCTGCCAGGCGCATATTACCGCCGGTGCCAAAAAAGTCGTGCAATCCGCACCGTCTAAAGATCACACACCGATGTTTGTTTATGGTGTTAACCATGATGCCTACAAAGGCGAAGCGATTGTATCCGCGGCCTCTTGCACGACTAATGCTTTAGCACCGGTTGCCAAAGTACTGCATGACAAATTTGGTATTAAACGCGGCCTGATGACGACTGTGCATGCGGCCACTGCCACCCAAAAAACCGTTGATGGCCCGTCAATGAAAGACTGGCGTGGTGGTCGCGGTATTCTCGAAAACATTATTCCATCATCAACGGGTGCAGCCAAAGCAGTGGGCAAGGTATTGCCAGCATTAAATGGCAAATTAACCGGTATGGCCTTCCGCGTGCCAACCTCTGATGTGTCGGTTGTTGATTTAACTGTTGAGCTGGAAAACGATGCCAGCTACGCCGATATATGTGCAGCGATGAAAACGGCAGCTGAAGATGAGCTTAAAGGCGTGTTGGGGTATACCGAAGACAATGTGGTATCGACTGATTTTCGGGGTCATACGGCGCCGTCTAATTTTGATGCAGGCGCTGGTATTGCGCTGGACAGCACCTTTGTCAAAGTAGTGGCCTGGTATGACAATGAGTACGGTTATACCTGCAATATGATGCGGCTGGTTGCGCATATCGCTGGTTAACAACATGATTTACCGCTAAAAATAAACAGGGCCACCGGCAAGGTGGTCCTTTTTTTGTGGTCGGTAATCGTTATAATCAGAAGCGCATCACATAAAGATAAAAACATACAGAGAGGAATACTAATGTCGGTTATCAAAATGGCTGATCTGGATCTGACTGATAAACGTGTCCTGATCCGCCAGGACCTCAATGTGCCACTGAAATCCGGTGTGGTTGCAGACGCTACGCGTATTATTTCCTCTTTACCGACGATTAAAATGGCTTTGGAAAAAGGTGCCAAAGTCATGGTGATGTCGCATCTGGGCCGGCCTACCGAAGGTGAGTACGAGCATAAATATTCACTGGCGCCAGTCGCCAATTACCTGACAGCATTACTGCAACAGCCAGTGCGACTTGAGCAGAACTGGTTGGAGCCAGAGTTTGTTCCAGTTGAGCGCGGCGAACTGGTGGTTTGTGAAAACGTCCGGTTTAATCTGGGCGAAAAAGCCAATGATGACGCGCTGGCCAAACGCATGGCGCAAATGTGTGACGTGTTTGTTATGGATGCTTTTGGTACCGCGCATCGTGCTCAGGCATCCACCCATGGCATTGCTAAATATGCAACGATTGCTTGCGCCGGTCCGTTGTTAACCGCTGAACTCGAAGCATTGTCCAAAGCACTGGATAATCCGGCGCGGCCAATGGTGGCAATTGTTGGCGGCTCCAAAGTATCGACCAAACTGAACGTGTTAGAGGCCTTGTCAAAAAAAGTTGACCAGCTGATTGTCGGCGGCGGAATTGCCAATACGTTTATTGCGGCTGCCGGTTATAACGTCGGTCAGTCATTGTATGAACCGGACTTGCTGGAGACCTGTCATAAACTCAACGATGCAGCACGGCAACGTGGCACTGCGATTCCAGTGCCGGTGGATGTGGTTTGTGGTAAACGTTTTGCCGAAAATGCTGAAGCTGAATTGAAAGCCGTTACCGCGGTGCAAGATGATGATATGATTTTTGATATCGGTCCTAAATCAGCAGCGCAGCTGACCGATATCTTGATGAACGCCGGCACCATTGTTTGGAACGGCCCGATAGGCGTGTTCGAATTCAACCAGTTCGGTGAAGGTACCAAGGAAATCGCGATGGCGATTGCCGAGTCCAAGGCGTTTTCCATCGCTGGTGGTGGCGACACGCTGGCAGCAGTCAGCAAATACAAAATCTGCGATGATGTGTCTTATATTTCAACCGGTGGTGGTGCGTTTCTGGAATTTCTGGAAGGCAAAACTCTCCCCGCAGTGGAAATTCTGGAGCAACGCGCCGCGGAATAATCCAAGGAGGCCATTGTGGCTGCGAGGCGCAGAACCAAAATCGTAGCAACGCTCGGCCCGGCCAGTTCCGATACGAAAGTTTTGGATGCCATGATTGAAGCTGGCGTCGATCTGGTTCGGTTAAATTTTTCCCATGGTGATCCCGCGGATCACGTCCGGTTGGCTGAAACAGTTCGTCACCGGGCCGAGGCTTATGGCCGGCAGGTTGGTATTTTAGCCGACTTACAGGGGCCAAAAATCCGCATTGCCCGCTTTAAACATGGTGGTATTGAGCTGGTAGAAGGTGCAAATTTTGTATTGGATGCTGCACTGGGTAATGAAGAAGGCGATATCTTCCGGGTCGGTATTGATTACAAAGCCCTGCCGTACGATGTGAAACGCGGTGATACCCTTCTACTTGATGATGGTCGCGTCGTCTTGTGGGTGGAAAAAGTGCATGACACGCAGATCCACTGCAAAGTAGTGGTCGGTGGCCGGTTATCGGATAACAAAGGTATCAATCGTCAAGGTGGTGGCTTATCAGCCAAAGCGCTGACCGATAAAGATATGGCAGATATCAAAATCGCTGCCGGGATGCAGGCAGACTATATTGCTGTTTCGTTTCCCCGCAATGCTGCCGATATCGAATGGGCCCGGCAATTATTGCGTGACGCCGGCGGTTATGGCGGTATTATTGCCAAAATAGAACGTGCTGAAGCCTTAGACGAAATAGACGCTATTTTGCTAACGGCAGAGGGCATTATGGTGGCGCGTGGTGATTTGGGCGTTGAAGTGGGTGATGCGGCTTTGCCACCGATTCAGAAAATGCTGATTGCCAAAGCGCGACGCATGAATAAGGTGGTGATCACCGCGACACAAATGATGGAATCGATGATCCAAAATGCTATCCCGACCCGCGCCGAGGTGTTTGATGTTGCCAATGCGGTATTGGATGGTACGGATGCAGTGATGCTGTCGGGTGAAACCGCGGTAGGCAAATATCCGGTTAGAGTTATTGAAGCGGTGGATCGGGTTTGCCTTCAAGCCGAGCAACAACGGGAAATTCGTGTCTCACGCCATCGTATTGATTCGCAATTTGAATGCATGGATGAAGCGATTGCTATGGGCGCGATGTATCTGGCCAATCATATGGACGTCAAAGTCATTGCCGCCCTAACTGAGTCAGGCTCAACGCCATTGTGGATGTCACGGATAAGCTCCGGCATACCGATTTTTGCGTTGACACCGCATTTGGCCAGTCAGCGCCGAATGACCTTGTATCGCGGCGTTTATCCTTTGGCCTTTAAAATAGAGCACACTGATCATGCCGCGCTCAATAAGGAAGTCATTGATGAGTTGCAGCGTCGCGGCGTGGTTCATGATGGTGATATAGTGATTATCACCAAAGGTGACCTGGAAAAACCGGGCGGCACCAATGCGATGAAGCTGGTCAGAGTCGGGGAAATGGTCGTGCCGGGTGACCAGGGCAGCTGCGAATAACAGCAAATAACGGGAGTTAATATGGCGTTAATCGCCTTAAGGCAATTACTTGATTATGCCGCAGAACATCAGTTTGCAGTACCGGCCTTTAATGTCAGTAACCTGGAACAGGTACAGGCCATTATGCAGGCGGCTGATGCCGTCGACAGTCCGGTAATAATGCAAGCCAGTGTTGGTGCGCGTGATTATGCCGGTGAGTCATTTCTGCGACATCTGGTGCAGGCAGCGTTGGAGCAATATCCCCATATTCCGCTGGTCATGCATCAGGATCATGGCGCTAACCCAGCCGTTTGCGTCAGAGCCATTCAATCCGGCTTCAGCTCCGTGATGATGGATGGCTCTCTGCACGAAGACATGAAAACGCCATCGGAATTTGACTACAACGTCCGTGTCACCCGGGAGGTGACTGATTTTGCCCATGCCTGTGGGGTTTCAGTTGAAGGTGAGTTGGGTTGTCTGGGTTCTCTGGAAACCGGTGAAATGGGCGAAGAAGATGGACATGGCGCTGACGGCAAACTGGACCCAAGCCAATTATTGACTGATCCGGGTGAGGCCGTTGAGTTTGTTCGGTTAACCAAAGTTGATGCGCTGGCTGTGGCTATTGGTACCAGCCATGGCGCTTATAAATTTTCTAAACCGCCCACTGGTGAAGTACTGGCCATCAGCCATTTAAAAACACTGCAACAGCGTTTACCAAATACCCATTTTGTTATGCATGGATCGAGTTCGGTGCCGCAGGACTGGCTGGCCGTGATTAATCAATATGGCGGTGATATTGCTGAAACTTATGGTGTGCCGGTGCCGGAAATTGTTGAAGGCATTCAATATGGTGTCCGCAAGGTCAATATAGATACCGATTTACGCATGGCGGCGACCGGTGCTATCCGCCAGTTTTTATATGATGAAAAAAATGCGGCGGTGTTTGATCCGCGCAAATTTCTGAAGGCCGCCACCGAAGCGATGCAAACCATTTGTCAGGCCCGTTATCAGGCTTTTGGCAGTGCCGGCCATGCCAGCAAAATAAAACCATTACCGTTAAGCGCCATGGTTAAACGCTATGCCTGAGTTAAACCGTGAGTGCTGGCAGTGAATCAGGTAAACTACGCGGCTGTTTGCCGCTTATTCAGGAAATAGTCGTGACACAATTATTAGCAATTGCTGCTGGCGGCGCCATCGGAGCGGTACTACGGTTTTTGATGTCCAATGGCGTGTATCGGGTTATGGGCCGTGATTTTCCTTATGGCACGCTGGCGGTGAATGTTGTCGGTTCCCTGTGTATTGGCGTGTTGTTTGTGTTGCTGGTTGAGCGGCTCAGTCTGTCGCCTGAATGGCGAGCTGGCATATTGGTTGGTGTTCTTGGCGCCTTTACGACGTTTTCAACCTTTTCACTGGAAACGCTGGCTTTACTGGAAGAAGGTGAAGTGCTGAAAAGCATTCTCAATGTACTGCTCAGTGTGTTTTTATGTTTGGGTGCCACTTGGATTGGCATGGCAACGGGCCGACAGTTATGACTACTGAAGTGTTAATGGTGCGCTTATATCTCGCTGAGGGGCGCGACGATATTCGCAATGTACATAAATGGCTGGAAACTAACAAAATACGTGGTTTTACCGCATTTCGTGGTATCGCTGGCCTAGGTAGTGATGGTCTTGTGCATAAGGCCTCACTGTTGGATTTATCATCAGAGTTGCCGATGGTTATAGAATTTTTTGATACGCCAGAGCGCATCGCAGAATTAATGCCGACGCTACGGACTTTTGTCAAACCCGACCATATTGTCAGCTGGACGGCGCAAACCGGAATTTAAGATAGTTATGCTAGACCCTAAATTATTACGTCAGGATACCGCCGAATTGGCAGCACAATTAGCCAAACGTGGCTTTCAGCTCGATGTCGAGTTGCTCGCGCAGTTGGAGCAGGAGCGCAAACAAGCGCAACTTGATGCCCAGGCGCTACAAACTGAGCGAAACACTCGTTCTAAACTGATTGGTAAAGCCAAAGCGGCCGGTGAAGATATTAAGCCACTGCTGGCAGAAGTTGACGATTTAGGCGACAAACATAAAGCAGCAGAGACTCGCCTTGCTGAGGTGTTAGACAGGCTCAATGCGCTGGCTATGGAAACGCCCAATGTGCCACTGGATGATGTGCCGCAAGGCAAAGACGAAAACGACAATGTTGAAGTCAGTAAATGGGGCACACCGCGGCAGTTTGATTTTACGCCCAAAGATCATGTCGATTTAGGCGCGCAATTGGGTGCCATGGACTTTGAAGCAGCCGCCAAAATCAGTGCGGCCCGGTTTGTGACTTTAAGTGGGCCACTGGCGCGACTGCAACGTGCTCTGACCCAGTTTATGCTGGATACCCACAGTAATCAGCATGGTTATACTGAGACCTATGTGCCGTATCTGGTGAATGCCGATTCACTGCGTGGCACCGGTCAGTTACCAAAATTTGAAGCCGATTTATTTAAAGTCGATGATGGTGAATTTTACTTGATCCCGACTGCTGAAGTACCGGTGACCAATTTAGTCCGCGATGTCATTGTCGACGCCGACAAAATGCCTTTGAAATGGGTTGCTCACACCCCTTGTTTTCGCAGTGAAGCCGGTTCGCATGGTCGGGATGTGCGCGGCTTGATCCGTCAACATCAGTTTGAAAAAGTCGAATTGGTGCAAATTGTCGCACCTGAGCAATCAAAAGCAGCGCATGAAGCACTGACCGCTGATGCCGAAAAAATCCTGCAATTGCTGGAATTGCCGTACCGGAAAATGTTGCTGTGTACCGGCGATATGGGCTTTGCATCACAAAAAACCTACGATCTGGAAGTCTGGCTGCCCAGTCAGGAAACCTATCGGGAAATCTCCTCATGCAGTAATTTTGGCGATTTTCAGGCACGGCGTCTGCAAGCGCGCTGGCGTAACCCGGAAACGGGTAAGCCGGAACTGGTACATACCTTGAACGGCTCAGGCCTAGCGGTTGGCAGAACCTTACTGGCACTGATGGAAAATCATCAGCAAGCCGATGGCAGTATTAGCATTCCAGCAGCATTGCGACCGTATATAGGCGGAGCTGAACAACTTAATGGATGAGTTTAGTCTGCTCCAGAAAATTATTATCTGGGCCATTCCGGTGTTATTTGCCATTACCTTGCATGAGGTCGCCCACGGCTGGATGGCCTTAAAACTGGGAGACCGCACCGCGCAAATGCTGGGCCGGTTAACGTTGAATCCGGTTAAACATATTGATCCGGTGGGTACGATTGTGGTGCCGGGAATTTTGTTGTTTATCGGTGGCTTTATTTTTGGCTGGGCCAAACCTGTCCCTGTTTCTTATCAAAACTTACGCAGACCCAAAGCCGATATGGCTTGGGTAGCTTTAGCCGGACCCATGGCCAACTTGGCTATGGGCATTGGCTGGGCAATTGTTGCTAAAATTGGTTTTATGCTGGCGCAGTCGGGCAATACGATGGGTGAGCCGATGTTGTACATGGGCCTTGCTGGTATTTGGATCAATGCTATTTTGATGTTTCTGAATTTATTGCCATTGCCGCCATTGGATGGTGGCCGGGTTTTAGTGAGCTTATTACCGAATAAGTTAAGCTGGCAGGTCAGTCGTATTGAACCGTTCGGTTTTTTCATATTATTAGGGTTACTGGCGTTGGGTTTGCTTGGTGTGATTTTATCGCCGATGTTGAACGCGACAGTGCAGGTTTTATCATTCTGGCTGGGCATTAGCTTTAGCCAGGCAGCAGGTTTGCTTAATGGCCTGTTTTAGCCAACCGTATTTTTGGAGTTAAAGTGGACACAGTTGCTTTTCAGTCACGTCGGATCGTTTCCGGTATGCGCCCCACTGGGCAATTGCATCTCGGTCATTATCATGGCGTGCTCAAAAACTGGATCAAATTACAACATGAATTTGACTGCTTCTTCTTTGTGGCTGACTGGCATGCGCTGACAACTCATTACGAAGACAGCCGTGTGATTGAAGACAGTGTCTGGGAAATGGTTATTGACTGGCTGGCGGCTGGTATTGAGCCGTCCGCAGCATCGCTGTTTTTGCAGTCACGGGTACCGGAACATGCCGAGCTGCATTTATTACTCTCGATGGTGACGCCTTTATCTTGGCTGGAACGGGTGCCTACCTATAAAGATCAGCAGGAAAAGCTCAAAGAAAAAGATTTATCGACATACGGCTTTTTGGGTTATCCGCTGCTACAAAGCGCCGATATACTGATCTACCGTGCCGGACAAGTGCCGGTCGGTGAAGATCAGGTGGTACATGTTGAACTGACCCGGGAAGTGGCCCGGCGTTTTAATCATTTGTATGGCCGGGAAGTTGATTTCGAAGAAAAAGCTGAAGCCGCTGTCAAAAAAATGGGTAAGAAAAATGCCAAGCTGTATAACAATTTGCGTAAAGCCTACCAAGAACAAGGTGATGCCAACGCGTTGGAAACCGCAAGGGAATTACTGAAAAACCAACAAAACTTAGCGCTCGGCGATATGGAACGTTTATTTGGTTATTTAGAAGGTGGTGGTAAGGTCATTTTGCCAGAACCCAAAGCGCTGCTAACACCGGCATCGAAAATGCCGGGACTGGACGGCCAAAAAATGTCCAAGTCTTATAACAACACCATTTCGCTGCGTGAATCTGATCAAAATATCGCTGAAAAATTAAAACGCATGCCGACCGATCCAAATCGGGTGCGTCGCACTGATCCCGGTGAGCCTGATAAATGCCCGGTCTGGCAATTACATGAAGTGTATTCCGATGATGCTACAAAGCAATGGGTTCAGGAAGGGTGCCGTAGTGCCAGTATTGGTTGTCTGGATTGTAAAGGCCCTTTGATTGATGCTGTTAGCGCCGAAATTAAACCTATTCGCGAGCGAGCGGCTGAATTTAGTCAGCATCCGGAAGATGTGCGTCGTATTATCGATGATGGCAGCGCTGCGGCACGTGAAGTCGCACAAGAAACCTTAAATGAGGTCCGCGCCGCAATGGGGCTGGCTTACAAATAGTCAGCCGGGGGGAAACTATGGCAGCAGAACGTATTCAAAAAGTATTGGCCCGCGCTGGTTACGGCTCGCGCCGGCAACTGGAAACCTGGATCCAGGAAGGCAAAGTCACCGTTAATGGTGAAGTGGCGAGCCTTGGCGATCAGATCAAAGAAGGCGACACCATTAAATTAGATGGCAAGCCCTGTTCACCCAAACGAGTTTGGCAACAGCCACAACAAGTATTGCTTTATCACAAACCGGTTGGTGAGGTATGTACGCGGAATGATCCAGAAGGTCGGCGGACAATTTTTCAATCACTGCCGGCACCCGAACAAGGTCGCTGGGTCAGTGTTGGCCGACTGGATTTAAATACCAGTGGCTTGATTATTCTGACCACCGATGGTGAATTGGCCAATCAGTTAATGCATCCTTCCAGTGAAATGGATCGTGAGTATGCCGTTAGGGTGTTGGGCGAAGTCACACCGGAAATGATGCAACAACTGCGTGATGGCGTCATGCTGGAAGATGGTGAAGCCAAGTTTGCCGATATTCAGGAGTCAGGCGGTGAAGGTGCCAATCATTGGTATCACGTAGTCATTCAGGAGGGCCGTAATCGGGAAGTGCGGCGCTTATGGGAAGCGATAGGTGTACAAGTCAGCCGATTGATGCGATTGCGTTACGGACCAGTAATTATGCCCAATAAGCTTAAACCGGGTCGCTGGATGGCGCTGGAAGGCAAGGATCTGGATAATCTTTACGAAGAAGCGGGTCTGAAAAGCCAAGCGGCAGCAGCGCAAAAAACTGGCCGGGGCGCAATCAAAACCAGTAAACCAGCAGAAAAAATGGTTAAACCCACCAGCAAATGGCCGTCGAAAAAGTCTGTCGATAGCGAGGAAAAGCCAAAACGGGGTGGTGCTAAGAAAGCCCGGCCAGAAAAATTTAATCCCCGAAAAGCACCGCGGATCCGGGGGCGTGATTAGTTGTCGCCACCTGCATAAGTAATCCGGTTTCGGCCATCCGTTTTTGCTCGATACAAGGCCTTATCAGCCCTGTCAAATATCTGATAACTGTTTTCGTCGGCTTTCATTTGTGCGAGTCCAATACTGACGGTCAGCGAAAAACTGCGGCTGCCATCATGGCAGGTCAGTTGGCTGACTGTTTGACGCAGTCTTTCTGCGACTTGTATCGCCGTATGATTATCACAATGGCTGAGTACTACGGTGAACTCTTCGCCGCCGTATCGAAAGGCAATATCACTTCGGCGCAGGCAATTAATCAACGTTTGGCCGATCAGTGTCAGCGCCCGGTCACCACTACTATGGCCATAGGCATCATTGATGGCTTTGAAGTTATCAACATCAACGACTAATAAACTCAGCGGTAAATTTAACCGTTTGGCAAGATCAATTTCCCGATCAAAATGCCGGTCAAATGCCTCACGATTCGGCATGCTAGTGAGTTTATCGGTCATTGCTGCATCCAGCGCTTGTTGATATTGCTGACAATTACGCAGCGGATAAACCAGCTTACAGAGCAGATCTTCAATAAGCAGAATCTCATCGTCGCTAAAACGCCGACTACGACTTAAGGTCAGTTTGCCCAAAGATTGTTTATCAATTTCCAGCTGATAATGACAATTATGATGAGCGGTACTGCCGAATTTCAGATCCTGATGCAATGGCGGATGTTGTAAATGTAAACCATCAAGCTGCAGGATTGACTGAATTTGACGATGAAATAATTGCAACAATTGACGCAGATCCAGCGTGGTTTGTAACAGCATTGGTAAACGCTGTAACAATAGCTCGCTGTCAGTATTGTTTTCCTGAATAGTGGACTGATGTTCACCCGAAAACAGTCGTAAATTACTATGCTCTGTGGTGACTGACTGTATCATAAATGGCACTCAATAGAGGTTGTGTGCCATTTTACTAGCGATTTTTATGCCATCAGATAAAAGACATTATAAAACAGAGGGTTATTATGGTCTATCAAAGAATTGACAAGGCATTAACACATTGACCGTTCAGATGCACACTGTGCGGACTGGCTAGATATAAATAGGCGGGAACTACGGCTGCCGGTTCTGGGAGTTGTTTGGGATCTTTGGCCGGATAAGCTCGGGTATGCAGTGCTGTACGGGTTTGACCCGGATCCAGACAGCAAACACGGACTTTGTTTTCAGCTTCGAGTTCTTTCGACAGTTGTTGGCAAAGATTTTCAAGCCCTGCTTTACTGATACCGTAGGCACCCCAATAGGCTTTGTTTTGATTACTGTCTGTTGTGAAAACGATAAAGCTTTGCGCGGTGGTTTTTTGTAATAACGGCAAACATGCCTGTGTCAGTAAAAAGACTGCCGTTAAATTAATGTGCAGCGTTTCACCCCAGATTTTTAGATCTTGATGAACTGCTGGCGCCAGTTGTCCCAACGAGGCAGCACAATGCACCAAGCCATCAAGTCGACCAAAATTATCGGTCACTCGCTCAACTAGTTGTTGATAATCCTGTGCGCTAGCGCCTTTCAAATCAAGTGGATACAGAGCGGGTTGTGGGCAGCCATCCGCAACGATAGCATCGTAGACTTGTTCCAGTGCTGGTAGTTGTTTATCCAGCAATACCACAGTGGCACCCTGTCTGGCATAGGCTTTTGCCACTTCGCTACCGATGCCGCCAGCGGCACCGGTAACGATAATGACATGCTCCTGAAGCAGACTCGCTTCAGCCGTAAACTGCATAAAACTTACTGTTTTGGCGTGAACTGGCTAAATGCAACCTCACCATTGTGAATTTGTACACTGACGGTACCTTCGTCGGTGTACCACTCATGATGAACAATTTTCAGATCATCAATAGCGCTTTCCTGTGTTAAATCAGGCTGACCATATTTTTCGATGAGATCTGCTTCTGTCATGTCACCTTCTGGATTTGTGTCAGCAGAGGCAGCAGTTTCCATTTCTGGGGCAGCCGTGTCAGCAGCTTCATTCGTGTTGGCTGCGTCATCTCCACAAGCGATTAGCGCGAAGCTCAAAAATAAACTGGTTAACAATAAACGCAAACGACTTAACATGACATTCCCTTCTTTAGGTTAATTAGTAACTGAGTATAGCAAGCAAACTCAATGAATTCGATAAATGGATCACACAATAAATTATTGTGTTTGTGCGTTGTAACACGTTTAGCCAACACTCTGCAAAATCTGTTGGGCGCAACGCTGTCCATTGCTGATCGCTGTTTCCAATGTTGCTGGAAACGGGTTCTGGACAAAATCACCAGCAAGCCATAAATTTTCGATGTTTGTCGCAGTGTTTGGACGCATTTTTTGGGTCTCTGGCGTGCAGGCAAATGTGGCGCGTTTTTCCCGAATCACTAATGCATCATCAGCTGATTGTGGCCAGTCTGGCAGCAAGTCGGTTAATTCCTGACTGACAACGCTGATAAGTTCAGCTTTTGTTAACTGCATATGCGAGCCGGGTCCACTGATAACCACAGCCATTAGTCCCGGTTGCTGAATGCTGCGGTCAAATAACCACTGTGATACGGTGCCACTGAAACCGGTCATGGCTTTGGGCGCTCGCAAAGAAGCGGCGTACTGTAAATACACCGTACAAATTGGATACTCAGTCGTCGGGTTGGTGTTGCCGGGCAGAAGTTTCGCCTGTGCTGAGGGGGGTAAAGCCAAAATTACCGCATCGGCAAAATGTTGCTGACCATGCTGGTCAACAACGCCAATGACACGGCTATTATCGAACAGCAATGACTGAACCCGATTATTAAGCGCAATTTCAGCATCGCGTCGTTTTAAAAATGCTGCAGCTGAGATCGGTAATACCTCACCAAGCGGTACTTTGGGGATCAATAACTCAGTTGCATTGCCACCGGCAAACAAAGTCGCCTTCAAGACATTGGCAAATACGGCGGCTGACGCCTCAGCAATCGGCGTATTCAACATCGCCAGTGTCAGTGGTTCCCATAATTGGCGGATTAAGCGTTGCGGTTGTTTTGTTCGTTGTAACAAATCATCGACACTGAGATCTTGCAAAACAGGGAAATTGTTTAATTGGGTTTGCAGGCGTCTTACGGCCAGCACGCTATTAAAGTCACTGCTTCGCCACAAGTGAAACAACCGGTTTAAAGTGGCCGGCAAAACACCGCGGCTACTGATTTTCAGTAAATTATTGTGTGGGTCTAAAATCGATAAATCGATGGGTTGCCTGCAAAAAACCGCATCGGCATCAATACCGAGTTGTTGCATTAAAGCCAGCATTTGTCGGTATGCGCCGAGCATTAAATGCTGGCCATTATCAACGTCGATGCCGCGCCAATGTACACTGCGCGCGCGACCGCCGAGAACGGCATTGGCTTCAAAAATTTGCAGTTCACATGGCTGTTGGCTCAGTTCAACGGCGGCGGCAAGACCGCTCCAGCCACCACCAACAATAACTACCCGCATCGTCAGGACTTATATTTACCGGCTTGCCGCGATGTTCGCCACGCCAACCAGAGTTTGCGCAGCGGTGTTAAGGCAACACGGTGATGCATAACCCGATAACCATCATCGGCAATTTCATCCAGTGTGCAGCGGTAAATGGCTGCCATAATCAGCGCGGTTTTTTGCTGGCTGCGATCCGTATCAGGCAGTAATGTCAGCGCTTCGTCATAAGTCTGCTGGGCACGACGCGTCTGAAACGCCAATAATTCGGTTAGTTCAATGGAGCTTTGCAATGACAAAACTTGCTGCTCACTGACCCGAAACTGAGCCATCTCATCTTCTGGCAGATAAATCCGACCGCGCTCAGCATCTTCACGGACATCCCGGATAATGTTGGTTAGCTGCAGGGCGAGGCCCAGTTTTTCGGCAAATTTCAGCGTTTTACGATCGCTGTAACCAAAGATTTCTGCAGATAGCAGACCCACAACACTGGCCGCGCGATAACAATATAAGGCCAGATTTTTAAAAGCCGCATAGCGTTTAGTGTGCAAATCCATGGCCATACCATCAATGATCTCCATGAAATATTCTTCATTGAGATTAAATTGCTTGAGCGATTCAGCCAGTGCCTGCCCGACCGGATGACTGGGTCTGCCAGCAAAGGTATTACTAATTTCGCCGCGCCACCATTGCAGTGTTTGCGCCGCAACTTGCGGATCAGTAATTTCATCTACAGCATCATCGACTTCACGGCAAAAAGCATATAAAGCCATGATGGCATCGCGTTGTGGTTGCGGCAGAAACAAGAAACTGTAATAAAAACTGGAGCCACTGCGTGCGGCTTTATCACGGCAGTATTCTTGCGGGGTCATTTTTGCAGTCGCTCGACAATCTGACCCTGAACCAAATGCTGTTCAATGATTTCATCAACATCGGCCTGATTGTGGTACTGATACCAAACACCTTGAGGGTAAACCACCATCATTGGGCCCTGAGCGCATCGGTTCAGACAACCGGCATTATTAATACGGACTTTTTTCAGCTTCAGGTCCTTGACCCGTTGTTTAGCATGGTCACGCAAACCCTGGGCATCATGCTGCATGCAATACGCTTTACCCTCGGCATCGTCACGCTGATGCGTGCAAAAAAATACGTGATATTTGTAAAAGTCAGCCATGCCAGCAGTTTACCTGTTGATGTTCAATCACAGCAAAAACCAACACTTTAAAATTCCCGGGAAACAGCAAAATCTGCCAACGACAGTAATGCAGTTTTATATTCAGAATCCGCTAGCCTTTGCAGCGCAGATTTAGCCGCGTCAGCTTCCTTGCGGGCGGTTTGCGCGGTGTAATCAATGGCGCCGGTACTTTGAATAATGGCAATAATGTCGTCTATCCGGTTTCGCTCGCCATTTTCAATGGCTTCACGGATCAGTGCTGACTGGGTTTTGTCACCGTGGCGCATGGCATAAATCAACGGCAAAGTGGGTTTTCCCTCAGCCAAATCATCGCCGATATTTTTGCCCAGCGTGTCGCTTTGCGCACTGTAATCGAGTAAATCATCAACCAGCTGAAAAGCACTACCCAAATGCATGGCATATTGGCCCAACGCTTTTTCAGAGTCGATATCGGTTTTGCTTAATACCGCGCCGAGCTGGCCGGCCGCTTCAAACAATTTGGCCGTTTTATGATGAATGACCTGCAAGTAACGCTGCTCAGTGGTATCGGCATCATGGACATTGAGCAATTGCAACACTTCACCTTCAGCGATGATGTTAGTGGTGTGAGACAAGATGCGCATCAGCTGCATCGAGTCCAATTCGACCATCATTTCAAAAGCGCGAGTGTACAAAAAGTCACCGACTAACACGCTGGCTTCATTGCCCCAAACGCTATTGGCGGTTTCCTGGCCCCTGCGCATTTTTGAGTGATCGACAACATCGTCATGTAACAAAGTGGCGGTATGAATGAATTCGATAATGGTCGCCAGGTTAATATGCGCATCACCCTGATAACCACAAGCGCGGGCACTTAATAAAGCGATAGCTGGCCGCAAGCGTTTGCCGCCACTATTGATGATGTAATGCCCTAATTGGTTGATCAGAACTACTTCAGAATGCAAACGCTTTTGTATCATAGCGTTAACTTCATCTATATCCTGGCGGATGAGCGCGTAAATGGATTGAATATCCACGAAGCTTGCGTGCCTATTGTCAGCTAAAACGCTTACTTTGGCATGCAGGCGGGGGATGCGCAAATATTTCAATTTGCATTTGATCTGTTATGGCAAACGGGCTACAATTGCCGGTCTTTTGTTGGGTTACCGGCAATAATTACTTATTTTGGAGACAGCGATGTACGCTATTGTCGCGACTGGTGGTAAGCAATACCGTGTTAAAGAGGGCGAAACCCTCCGCGTAGAAAAACTGTTCGCAGAAGCTGGTGAAACAGTTGAATTGGATAAAGTGCTTTTGGTTGGCGAAGGCGACGACATTAAAATCGGCGCGCCGTACCTTGAAGGCGCCAAAGTGACTGCGAAAGTGGCTGCCAATGGTCGTGCTGATAAAGTTAAGATCGTTAAGTTCCGCCGTCGTAAGCACAGCCGTAAACAGATGGGTCACCGTCAATCGTTTACCGAAATCGAAATCACCGGCATCAGTGCCTGATTTCGAATTGCTGAATAGATTTAAGAAGAGGATTTAAACATGGCTCATAAGAAAGCGGGTGGTAGTACACGTAACGGTCGCGACTCCGAGTCGAAACGCCTTGGTGTAAAACGCTTCGGTGGTGAAACTGTATTGGGTGGCAACATCTTGGTACGTCAACGCGGCACGAAATTCCATGCCGGTCGTAACGTTGGTATTGGTAAAGACCATACCTTGTTCGCGACAGCAACGGGTAAAGTATTGTTTGAAACCAAAGGTGCAAATAACCGCACGTTTGTCAGCGTTGTTGCTGAGTAAATTTTCTGTAAGCCCTGTCGGGGCAGACAGCCAAAAGCCCCGCTGATGCGGGGTTTTTTGTATTTAGCCTCTGGGTTTTTCAGAGGAAGATAAAGGTCCGTAAATGAAGTTTGTAGATGAGGCGAGAATCACTGTTAAAGCGGGTGATGGTGGCCATGGCTGCCTCAGTTTTCGCCGCGAAAAATATATTCCCTTTGGCGGACCGGACGGCGGTGATGGTGGCGATGGTGGCGATATCTATTTAATCGCTGACGAACAAGTTAATACCCTGATCGATTTCCGCTATCAGCGACATTTTAAAGCACAAAAAGGTGAGCCAGGTCGTGGCCGGCAATGCAGTGGTGCACGCGGTGATGATTTAATTATCAAAGTGCCGGTAGGTACCGAAGCCTGGGATGACGATACTGATGAGTTAATCGGTGACCTGGTTAAATCCGGCGATAAATTAATGGTCGCTAAAGGCGGCTGGCATGGTTTGGGTAATTTACGTTACAAATCCAGTATTAACCGTGCGCCTCGGCAAACGTCGGACGGTACGCCCGGTGAAGAACGTCATTTACGTTTGGAAATGAAGCTGCTGGCTGATGTTGGCTTGCTGGGTTTGCCTAATGCCGGTAAATCAACGTTTATTACCCAGGTCTCGGCAGCACAACCCAAAGTTGCAGACTATCCATTTACCACTTTGCATCCGAATCTCGGCGTTGTGACGCTGAAAGATGTGCGCAGTTTTGTGATAGCCGATATTCCGGGACTGGTTGAGGGTGCTTCTGAAGGGGCCGGTTTAGGTATTCAGTTTCTACGGCATTTAACTCGTACCCGATTATTATTGCATCTGGTGGATATGGCACCGGTCGACGTCAAGCAAGATCCGGTCAATAGCGTTAATATCATTACCAATGAATTAAAACGCTACAGCGACGCGCTGGGTAAACAGCCGCAGTGGTTGGTGCTTAATAAAATGGACCTGGTGCCAGAAGATATTCGTGAAGAATTGTGTCAGGAAGTGCTGAGCCGCTTAAACTGGCAAGGCCCGGTTTACCGGGTCAGTGGCAAAAGTGGTGAAGGTTGTGCTGCTTTATGTGACGATGTTATGGAATTTCTGGATTCGCAGCGGGAATCTGCCGCACCAGAGGATCTTGAAGCTGAGGACTAAGCTTGGAAAACCCGCATCAACAATTGGTGTCGACCCGTCGCTGGGTCATTAAAATTGGCAGCGCGCTTCTAACCAAGCCCGGTGAAGGGCTGGATATTGACCGGATCCGCTGGCTCAGTGGTGAAATTGCTGAATTACGCCGTCAGGGTAAAGAAGTCGTACTGGTCACCTCAGGATCGGTTGCGGCGGGTATGCAACAACTGGGCTGGCGCAAACGGCCCCATGCCCTGAACCAATTACAAGCAGCGGCCAGTGTTGGTCAGATGAATTTGATTCACGCTTATGCGACCGCCTGCCAGTACTACGGCATACATACCGCGCAGATCTTGCTTACCCATTCTGATTTATCGGATCGGGGCCGGCATTTAAATGCCCGTAGCGCCTTGCAAACGCTGCTGGAAATGGGCGTGCTGCCAGTTGTTAATGAAAACGATACCATAGCCACCGAAGAAATCCGCTTTGGTGATAACGACACCTTAGCGGCAATGACTGCCAATCTGATTGAAGCCGATGTGCTGGTGATCCTCACTGATCAAGATGGTTTTTTTGACAGTGATCCACGGATAAATCCTGATGCCCGAATGCTGGCGGCATCAGCGGCCAGTAATCCAAATTTGGATCAAATGGCCGGTGACAGTAAAGGTGAACTCGGCCGTGGCGGTATGGCGACCAAATTATTGGCTGCCAGACGGGCAGCACGTTCCGGTGCTACCACGGTGATTTTATCTGGCAAACAACCCGATAATTTACGGCATTTGGCCGCAGGTCATGGTGTTGGCACTTTGTTGTGGCCAGATATAAAACCAATAAAAGCGCGTCAGCAATGGCTGGTGGGACATTTAATTCCCAAAGGCCGGATCGTGCTTGATGACGGCGCTGTGAATGTGATTTCCAAGCAGGGTAAAAGCTTATTACCGGTCGGCGTGCGCGCGGTACAGGGCCAATTTTCGCGTGGCGAATTGGTGCTTTGCTGTGATTTGCAAGGCCAGGAAGTCGCAAGAGGCCTGGTCAATTACAATGCGCAGGAAGCTTTAAAAATTATGGGCCAACCCAGTCAGGCAATAGAAGCTTTATTGGGTTATATTGACGAGCCAGAGTTAATCCACCGCGACAACCTGGTGCTCACAGCCTAAATAACAGACATAAAAAAACCGGCGAAAGCCGGTTTTCTTTGCAACACGTTTGTTTAAATTACATCGCGCGAACGGCGTTATTCAAACGGCTTTTGCCACGTGCGGCAGTATTTTTGTGAATCAGGCCTTTACGTGCCATACGATCCAGAACAGGCACGGCAGCTTGGAAAGCAGCAGTAGCTTGTGGTTTGTCACCAGCGATGATCGCTTTTCTGATGGCTTTAATTGTTGTACGCATAGCAGAACGCTGACTGGTATTCAGCTGACGGTGTTTCTCCGCCTGACGAGCGCGTTTTTTTGCTTGTGCTGAGTTTGCCAAAGTGCTTCTCCTAAAAATCAGCTGTTTTGTTTATGAACCGGGTATTATCCTGATTTTTAACCCATTTGTAAATGGTATCATTGGCAAATTTTTGGGGGCAGGGACAAATGCGGATCATCACAGTGAATGTAAATGGTATCCGGGCCGCAGCGCGCAAGGGTTTTTTCGACTGGCTGGCTAAGCAAAATGCCGATGTCGTGTGTATTCAGGAAACCAAAGCGCAGATTCATCAGCTCACTGATCCGCAATTTCACCCCGAAGGGTATCACTGTTATTACCATGATGCGCAAAAGCCCGGCTATAGCGGCGTCGCTTTATATTGCCGGCAACAGCCTGATGTGGTCATTGTCGGCATGGGTAATAATGAATTTGATAATGAAGGCCGTTACATCGAAGCCCAATTTGGCAAGTTAAGTGTGGTCTCTTTGTATCTTCCCTCGGGCACCTCTGGTGATGTCCGTCAGGAAGTGAAATACCGTTGTATGGCATTTATCGAAGCACGCCTGCAACAAATTTTAAATGATGGCCGTGAGTTTATTGTTTGTGGTGACTGGAATATCGCCCATAAAAATGAAGATATCCGTAACTGGAAAGGCAACCAGAAAAACTCTGGTTTCCTGCCGGAAGAACGTGCCTGGCTGGATAAACTATTTTATGACATGAAATTTGTCGATGCCTTTCGTGAATTGCCGCAGGACGAGCATGAATACACGTGGTGGTCTAATCGCGGTCAGGCTTGGGCCAATAATACCGGTTGGCGTATCGACTACCACATACTCAGTCCCAATCTCAAAGGTAAGGTTAAAGCCACCGATATTTATCGTGATGAACGCTTTTCAGATCATGCGCCGTTGACTGTTGATTACGATGACTCGCTATCTAACGGATGAACTTTAAAGGCTTAAGCTGCTCTGATTAGCTTTAGTCATCAGAGAATCAAGCGATGTTTTCAATCTTTAAGTCAGATCCCGTCAAGAAATTAAAAAAGCAGCTGGCGCAAAAACAAGAGCAAGCCATGCTGGCCCAGCGCAGTGGCGATTTGCGAAAGTTTGCGGCCATCACTGAAGAATCTGACCTGTTAATGAAACAGATTCAACAGCTGGAATTAGAGCAACGATAGTCTGAGGGCTTACAGTGAGATTAATATACTGACGCCCTGACACAGCGGATGACGCCATAGTCATAGGCTTCATCCAGCGCCTGATAAACCGCTTTCAGACTATCGGCTTCATCACCAAGTGATTCAATGGTGGTAATAATTTCATTAAAGGCGCTATCTTCCAGATCCAGCACATTTTTTACATCCAGCAAACCAGCTTCAATGCCATCTGATAAATGGCTATAAACCGTGCTGATTTTCAACTCGCGGTTGGTCGCAATTTGCTCAGGACTCAAACCTTGCTCATGTAACATCAGAGTTTGGTTAACAGTATCGCGCAAGCCATTATTCAATAATTCAGATAACGGATGTTGCTGGATCACCTTTAAAAATGCCTCACCATATCGTTCCAGCTTTTGGGCGCCAACGCCGGAAATCCGCTGCATCGCCGCCAACTCCATTGGCCGAGTCTGACACATTTCCTGCAAAGTGGTGTCATGAAAAATTACATAGGGCGGCATGCCATTTTCTTTGGCGATTTCGGTACGCAGCTCACGTAATGCATCCCAAAGTGCCTGATCCTGAGGCCGCACCAATGATTGTTTCTTGGCGGTTTTACTGACTGCTTGTTTGGGCTGGTTTTTACGCAGCAGCAGGTTTTGTTCACCGCGCAGAATGCTCCGGCATTTTTCGGTTAAGCGCAGCGCGCCATAGCGATTGATATCAATATCCAGATAGCCGGTGGCAATCAATTGCCGAAAGATACCGCGCCACTGCGTGGCATTCAGATCGGCGCCGATGCCGAAAGTACTCAGCTGGTCATGCTGATTGGTTTTGATGCGGTCATCATCACTGCCAACCAACACATCAATCAGGTAATTAACGCCAAAGCGTTGTTCGGTGCGATATACGCAAGACAAGGCTTTTTGGGCGATTTCGGTGGCATCAAAATGTTCGGGCGGGTTCTGGCAATTATCACAGTGGCCGCATTTTTCCGGCGAGTTTTCATCAAAATAGGCCAGCAAGGCATGCCGCCGGCAGCTGATGGATTCGCATAAGCCCAGCATGGCATCCAATTTATGATGCTCAACCCGTTTGATCAGATCCGGTGCATCAGAGTCCTGCATAAACTGTCTTAGGGTAATGACATCCTGCAGGCCATAGGCCATCCAGGCATTGGCCGGTAACCCATCGCGCCCAGCGCGGCCGGTTTCCTGATAATAAGCTTCGATATTTTTCGGTAAATTCAAATGCGCCACAAAGCGCACATCGGGTTTATCAATGCCCATACCAAAGGCGATGGTCGCAACAATAATCACTCCCTCTTCGCGTAAAAACCGCTGCTGGGTGTGGGCGCGTAATTGTGCCGGTAAGCCAGCGTGATAGGGCAATGCCGTCCGGCCTTGTTGTTGCAGCCACTCGGCAATGGCCTCGACTTTTTTACGCGACAGGCAATAGACAATGCCAGCGTCATTGGCATGCTGACTTTCAATAAACTGCCAGAGCTGCTGTTTGGCCTGATTGGCCTCGGCAATCGCATAAAAAATATTGCTGCGGTCAAAACTGTTTAAGTAGACCTCAGCATCATGCAGATTAAGCTGCTCGATGATTTCAATGCGGGTGCGTTTATCGGCGGTGGCGGTCAGGGCGATCCGCGGAATAGCCGGAAAGCGTTCATGCAGCATGCGCAGTTGCTGATATTCCGGTCGGAAGTCATGGCCCCATTGCGAGACACAATGCGCTTCATCAATGGCAAACAGCGCCACCTGAATCCGCGACAACATCGCCAAAGTGCGCTCATTTAACAAGCGCTCGGGGGCGGCATACAGTAAATCGATTTCGCCAGCTTCAAGCTGCGCTTCGACATCGCGGGCTTCAGCGGCCGATAAACTGGAATTTAAAAAAGCTGCGTTAACGCCCAGCTCCTTTAAGGCCACCACCTGATCTTGCATCAGGGCAATCAGCGGTGACACCACCACGCCCGTACCCGGCCGAATCAGCGCCGGAATTTGATAACACAACGATTTGCCGCCACCAGTGGGCATTAACACCAGGGCATCACCGCCGTTAATCACATGATCAACAATGGTTTGCTGATTGTGGCGAAAAGCGTTGAAACCAAAAACGCTTTGTAAAACGTCCAGCGCGGATTGCCCGACATGCTGCATAAGAAATTCAGTGCTAAAAATAAAGGGGCATTATGGCAAATCGGCCAAGACTTCGCATTGCGGGATTAGGGAAAAATACTTTGATCATTGATCGGGCTGAATACAATAAAACCCAACCACTTTAATGCTGCAACATAACTTTTTTGCCTCAGGCGTATACTGAAGATTAACCATGAGCAGACAGTCAATTTTCATGGATATTTCATCTTTTCGAGAGAGACAACATTATGAATAAGTTCATTACCATCCTCTCCATAGCGGCCTTAGCTATCTTTTCGGCAAACAGCTTTTCCGGCGGCCAAGACAATGCTCACGATAAGAGCAATAAACATCATGAACAGCACGGTCAGAAACACAACAGCGATGATGAAAGACATCATAAATACGAGCATGATTCAAAACACATGGACAAGCACCATGACAAGAAAATGGATCACGAGCGCAAGGAGCTGGGCAAAGGCTCAGAACAGGGTCAGGAATCCAGAGAAGAACATAGCCAGAAATGGTCGAATTTTGAGGATGATGACTATAGAGGTGAAACCCGCAGACCATGGTGGAAGTTCTGGGGAAATGATTAATAGGTTCCACCCCGCCTACTATTGATTCCAACAGTAAGATTATGAAAAAAAGCAGTTATTCGCATAAGCGAATGGCTGCTTTTTTGTGTGCTTCACAGCTAAAACAAAACGCTGTTGATGGTTGTGCAATTTTTTACAGGCGATAAGCCGATCGGTAGGTTGGGTTGAATGCAAAGAAACCCAACAATTCACTCACAATATTTCATAGCGTGTTGGGTTTTGTACCTCAACCCAAAATACGAGATCCCCATGATCTCACAAGAGCTTTGAACGATAAATTCGGATTATCGTTCGGATGTAGGCAGAATAGGTCACGTAAAATACGACAGCAAATCCCAAATCATTAAGTTTTTAGGAAGGCTCATGAAAGAAATTACCGTTGATAGCAACCCCAGCGAAGCTCGTTTAAAACAACTGGGCGTTGCCCACTGGCCAACATGGCAAAAAGAGGTATCGGTATTCCCATGGTCGTTTGTGACCACAGAAGTCGCTTATATCGTTGAAGGTGAATGTGAAATGACACCTGAAGATGGTGGCCCATCAACGATATTTAAAGCCGGTGATTTAGTGGTATTCCCGAATGGTTATAAAGGCAACTGGGAAGTGAAAAAAGCACTTAAGAAGCAGTTCAAACACCAAGACGGCAATATTGTGAAATGTGCGCTTAGCCGTTTTAAAATATTGAAAAATCGCTTCAAATCAAAGTCTTAAGATAGACCTTAATAGTCTGTTAGATTGGGTTGAATGCAATGAAGCCCAATAGAAAGCTGTCATTCCCGCGCAGGCGGGAATCCAGTGGTTGTCATAAAGTAATTTGTTCCGAGTTTTATTTCGCCTAAGGGTGAGTTCATTTCTTTTGTTTGCCCAAAATAAATGAACGCCTAGCGGCAGCGACAATTTGGGAGATATGATTCAGATTGTTGGAGCTTGAGCCTCGGTCGAACCCACGAGCTAAGGCTTCTTACTGTTTACCAATGGATGATTCCATCTGTTTTTTAGATAAATTCCATTAATTACCCAAAGTAATGGGTTGAGACTTAAAATGGTTGCAAGTAAAAAAACGTATTTATTATATTTCAATATCATAACCATCAATGACGTGTTTATAATAAATAATATTATTCCGAGTTCCGGAATATCTGTTAGTGCTAGCAATATATAAATATTGCCTATTGTTAATCCAAGCCAGGCCCAAACCTTCCACCATGTAAATCCAATATTATTATCAAAATCACATTGTTGGGGTTTTCTTTTGGTTTCTTCGGTAGATATAAACCAGTTGCCGTCTATTATACGGCCTTTATACGTACCTTCTCGAATCATTGAGATAACTACCTCTGAGTCTAAGTCGTTATTTTTTGAAAACTGATCGATGGGAATAAATTCCTCATCTAAATACCTAACAGATTGAGTTGATTCAACTTCTTTATCAATATATTCAGCTGGCTCACTGAGTTGTTCTATAGGGTTGTTAGAAAGCTGTTTCACACGAAGCTTTATATATTGATACTTTGCTTTGTTTTGATCGCCATCAGTTAAGGCCATAACTTTCGCCCATAAAGCAGGATCTTTCATCGGACCGTTAACTTCATTAGTTGCCTCTAGATAGAGATCTTCGTCACTCATAATTCAGAACCCATTTAATATAAAATGATAAATTAACTAAACGTGAAGTATGAATATTTCATATTGATTGTAAATAAAAAACACTCAAACCAAGTTGGGTGAGGTGATTCATCCTGACTTATCTTTCTAAAAGATATCATTTAATACCAAGGCCAACTGTGCCTGCCCCTTCTCATCAACCATAGGCAAATCAAACCCACTCAAACTCAACCCCACCAACCTGACTGGTTTATGCCCAGCTTCCGTCCGGGCCAACAACTTCGGTAACCATTCCTTTAAATCAGCAAATTCAATGCTGTGATCCAGTGTTTGAGCCCGGGTGACTTGCTGAAAGTCAGCGTATTTCACTTTAACGGTAACCGTTCTACCCTGCATATTGTGCTTATTAAGGCTGTCGAGCACTTGTTCGGCGAGGTCTAGCAGAATGTCGGTTAATTTGGGCACGGACAGAATATCTTCAGCAAAAGTGGTTTCTTTGCCCAGCGATTTGCGGATGCGCTGGCTGCGCACCGGGCGCTCATCAATGGCTCTGGCGATATTGAAATAATACTGGCCGGATTTGCCGAAGCGTTTGGTGAGTTCGGTTAAGGTTTTTTGCCGTAAATCATTGCCGGTGTGGATGCCGAGGTTTTTCATTTTGGCTTCGGTGGCGGGGCCGATGCCATGAAATTTGCCGATGGGCAGTTCATTGATAAACGCCTGACCTTGTTCGGGGCGGATCAGATACAGGCCGTCGGGTTTGTCCATATCAGAGGCGATTTTGGCGAGAAATTTATTATAGGAAACACCGGCGGAGGCAGTGAGACCGGTTTCGGCCAGGATTTCGCGTTTGATGGCTTTGGCGATCAGTGTCGCTGAACCATTAAATGATTCGGTAAAAGTGACATCCAGATAGGCTTCGTCGAGTGATAGCGGTTCAACTTGTGAGGCATAGCGCCAGAAGATGTCGCGGATTTTTTCGGAAGCTTCGCGATAGGCTTCAAACCGTGGCCGGACAAAAATCGCTTGTGGGCATAAACGATACGCTCTGGATGAGGCCATAGCAGAATGAATACCGAATTTGCGGGCTTCATAACTGCAGGCGGCGACCACACCGCGGCTGTCGGGCTGGCCGCCAACGATGAGCGGTTTGCCCTTGAGCTCGGGAAAATCGCGTTGCTCTACCGACGCATAAAAGGCGTCCATATCGACATGAATGATTTTTCGTTGTTTGGCCATTTTAGCGATGCGGGTCAGTGTTATGTTGCATTATCAACAAGCAGCAAAGGCACGACAATGATTGTGAACCTCTGCCAGCCGGATTGCAGAGTGGATTGCCGGATGCGTCAATGGTACTTTAGCGGATTGAACTTAATCTGAGACTGTAGTTTGATTGATCGTATCCGCTCCTGGCAGGACAGTTGGCAAGGTTTTTTTACCCGCGAAGTCCTGACCATGCTGTTTTTAGGCGTTGCCGCCGGTTTGCCGCTATTGCTGATTTTTTCGTCGCTGAGTTTATGGCTGCGTGAAGCGGGGATTGAGCGCAGCGCGGTCACTTATTTCAGTTGGGCAGCGCTCGGTTATTCCTTTAAGTTTGTCTGGGCACCATTATTGGACGTGTTGCCGCTGCCGATACTGCATAAATTGCTGGGCCGGCGGCGCAGTTGGTTATTGTTATCGCAGTTTATGATCATCGGCTCAATCTTATTGATGGCAATGGTGGATCCGGCGACCCATTCTTTGACCTTGATGGCGGTTGCCGCGGTATTGCTGGGATTTTCTGCGGCGACGCAGGATGTGGTGATTGATGCTTATCGGATCGAATTGGCTGAGCCGCGTTTGCAGGCACTGATGTCAGCCAGTTATATCGCCGGTTATCGGATCGGCATGCTGATGGCGGGGGCGGGTGCGTTGTATTTAGCCAGTTATTTTGGTTCTGAAGTTTTTGCTTATGATTACCTGGCTTGGCGGCATAGTTATTTTGTTATGGCCTCGCTGATGCTGATTGGTGTGGTCACAACTTTAGTGTGCCGCGAGCCGGATGTTGATCCGTTAAAAGTTGTTGATAGCAGACAAGATTATCTGGGTTTATTACTGGCGTTTGCGCTGTCGCTGGCCGGTTTTATCGGCTGTTTTTATCTGACCCGTGAGTGGGCGGCAGAAATGCATGGTCAATTGCTGCCGGTTTTGCTGAATAGTCCGCTGACCACCGTTGTTATAGAGTTAATGCGATTATTGCTGGCGACAGTCGTTGCGGTGTCGATTGGCCGCGGCTTAATTGCATTGGGACTGGTGCAGCGAACGATATTAAAACGCAGTTATGTTGAGCCAGTGGCCGATTTCTTCCGGCGTTATGGTTTATCAGCTGCATTGTTATTGCTGGCGTTGGTCGGTTTGTATCGGATCTCCGATATTGTGCTTGGCGTGATTGCCAATGTGTTTTATCAGGATATGGGCTTTACCAAGCCGGAAATTGCCACGGTGGTCAAAACCTTTGGCCTGTTTATGACCATCTTCGGTGGCTTTGTCGGCGGTATTCTGGCGATGCGTTATGGCGTGATGCGGATTTTGTTTCTGGGTGCCGTATTATCGGCGCTGACCAATTTGCTGTTTATGATGCTGGCGTCGATGGGCAATGATTTGACCATGTTGTATATCGTGATTTCTGCGGATAATTTATCGGCTGGTTTGGCCAGTGCGGCGTTTATCGCCTTTTTGTCGAGCCTGACCAATATTTCGTTTACTGCTGTGCAATATGCGATTTTCAGTTCGCTGATGACCTTGCTGCCAAAAATTCTCGGTGGTTATTCCGGCACCATGGTCGAGTCAATGGGGTATCAGCAATTTTTCCTGATTACAGCGTTGCTGGGCATGCCGGTATTGTTACTGATTTGGCTGTCTCGGCGGCATTTTAAACTCGCCGAATAGGCTTGTTTGCTGGCGGCTCAGCAGGCATTTTTCCCAATAAGTTTATGCTAGGCTGATCCCAAGATTTTACTTGGGAGACATTGCCATGCATGCAGCAAATATTGACGATTATCAGGCGATTCGCGCGGTTATTCAGCATTACATCGATGGTGCCCGCGCCGGTGTCGGCGAATTGATGCGTCCGGGATTTCATCAGGATGCGACCATTTATGGTTATGTTGGTGACGATTTATTTGCCGGTCCCATCCAAGGCTTGTACGACTGGAATGATGCAAATGGCCCGGCCCCTGATATCCAAAGCGTGATAGCCAGCATTGATATTTACGGCACGGTCGCCACCGTGCGTTTGGAATCGGATAACTGGACCGGTTTACGCTTTACCGATTTATTTAATCTGCTCAAAACCGATGGCCGCTGGCAGATTATGAATAAGGTATTTCACCTGCATCAGTGATTGATAATTTGGTAACAAGGCCGATAGCGGCTAGCGTCCTGACCGAGTTTCATCCGCTGATCGCGAACAAACTGGCGTAGTAAACCATCAATGGCCCGCATTAAAGCCGGGTCGCCGTTGATTTGATAAGGGCCATGCTTGGCCACTTGTCTGATGCCAAAGGCTTTAACATTACCGGCAACGATGCCCGAAAATGCTGCGCGCAATTGTGATGCCAATTCATGCTTGGGCATATCCGGAAACAGCCTTAATTGCGCCATATTGCCATGGGTGGGGATAAATGGCTGTTGTAACATCGGGTCAATATATAGCTGCCAGTTGTAGTAATAAGCATCTTCATTTTTCCGGCGGGACTTTTGCACACTGGTGACACCCTCGCGGCTACGCTGAGCGACTTTATCCGGGTCTCCGACAATGATTTCATATAGCTCGCTGATCTCGTCACCGAGACAACTTTTCAGAAACTTATCCAGCGTTGCAAAGTACTCTTCGCAACTGTTCGGGCCAGCAAAAATCAATGGAATGCCTTGCTGATTATCCGGGTGCAGCAAAATACTCAGCAGATAGAAAATTTCTTCAACGGTGCCTACGCCGCCAGGAAAGACAATAAAACTATGGCCGAGCCGGACAAACGCTTCCAGACGTTTTTCAATATCCGGCATGATCACCAGCTCATTAACAATGGCATTCGGTGACTCTGAGGCGATAATACCTGGCTCGCTGATACCGATATAGCGGCCGGTTTTGATTTGTTGTTTGGCATGGCCCACAGCAGCGCCTTTCATCGGACCTTTCATAGCGCCAATACCGCAACCAGTAATAATATCCAGCCCGCGCAGGCCCAATTCATAACCCACATGCTTGGCGTAATCGTATTCAACGCGCGGAATCGAATGCCCTCCCCAGCAGACCACCATATTGGGCGGCATATCAGGCCGCACCGCATTGGCATTACGTAAAATCATAAAGACACTGTCAGTGATTTGCTCGGGGGTTTCAGGGTGCTGTGAGAGAATTTTGAAGTCGGTATAAACAATATCGCGCAGGGCCGATGATAAATGTTCCTGAATACCACGAATCAACGTGTCACCGACAAAGGATTGTGCCGGGGCATTGTCTATTTGTAGCAAAATGCCGCGTTCTTGCGGGATCAGCCGGATATCAAAATCGGCAAATTTATTAAAAATCTCCTCGGCATCATCTTCGTGGCTGTCGGTATTTAGGATCGCCAGTGCACAGTCGCGGAACAAGCGGTGCAGATCCTCGCCGGGATGACTGAGACGGCGGATTTCTTCCTGGGATAACAGGTTCAGCGTGCGTAGCGGTCTGACGGAGGTTTGTTTGATTTTGTGTTGCATAAACTACTCTGGTTATTATGACTGTATCGTCCCACTGAATTGGCCTGACAGCAAGGCTTTGCCCATAAAAAAGCCCCGCAATGCGAGGCTTAATATGGTGCCGTGATGACAGGCTCAGAACGGAATGTCATCATCGTAATAGTCGGCATCTCCGCCACCGTAGTCAGGGCCGGCAGATGCTGAGGCCGGTTGAGCACTATTGTTATTGGATTTTTGTTGTGGTGGCCGGTTCTGGCCTTGGTCATAGCTGCTGTCACCGCCGCCACTGCCACTGCCACCTTTACTGTCGAGCATGGTCATTTCATTACCGACGATTTCAGTGGTGTATTGATCCTGACCTTGCTGGTTTTGCCATTTGCGGGTTTGGATGCGACCTTCGATATAAACCTGCGAGCCTTTGCGCAAATATTGCTGAGCGATTTCACCCAGTTTGTTGCGCAGTACGACACGGTGCCATTCGGTGCGTTCCTGACGCTCACCGGATTGTTTGTCACGCCAGGTTTCTGAGGTGGCGATGCGCAGATTGCAGATAGAGCCACCGTTTGGAAAAGCGCGGCTTTCCGGATCCACGCCCAGTCGACCGACCAAAATAACTTTGTTTACTGACATGATTTTTTCCTTTGTTCTTGAGTTTGCATCATTTTACGCAGATTTCATGCGACAGATTCTAATTCGCTCAGGTCGATATCATCGGCGAGAAATTTCACATAAGCAAGCTGATCATCGACCACCAAAATGGTTTCCACCACGCCGGGAACGGCTTCCAGCCTGCGCTGATATTGATCCGCATTGGCGGCTGTTAAACCGGCCAGCGGAATGATCCGATTACTGAAATGCGTCAATGCCTGCATTGGCCACATCACCAAGAGCCATAATAAACACAAAGTGAACGCCGAAAAAAAGATCCAGCTGATATCACCAACACTATAAATCACCCCGCCGAGCACGCCACCGAGGAAGGCGCCAATAAACTGTGCGCTGGAGTAAACGCCCATTGCCGTGCCTTTGTGCTGCAAAGGACTGAGTTTGGACATCATTGATGGCAGGCCGGCTTCCAGTACGTTAAACGCGGTAAAAAATAGCCATAAACAAAGCAGCAATAACGGTAACGAGGCTGGTTGAAGCGCCCAGCCTAATTGGGCAACGGCCAATACAATAATGGCGCCAAGAAACACGGATTTCATCCGCCGCTGTTTTTCGGCGATAAGAATAAATGGCACCATGGCGATAAAGGCCAACAGCAAAATCGGTAAATAGGTTTGCGCTAAATCATCTTTGGCGATACCGGCAAAATCTTGCAAAGCAATGGGCAGCGCAAAAAAGCTTAAGGTCAGCAGCAAATGCAAAATCAGAATACTCAACACCATGCGCATGATTGGCCCGTTGGCGAGAACAGCTTTAAGTTGGGCTCTGGCCGGTTTCATTTCATGATGCACCTGCCGGCGATGTGGTGTTGGCACCCACCATTTCAATACCAGCATGCCCAGAATCGCCATGATCGCCGTGGCCCAGAAAATACCGGCCAGACCCAACCAGCTTTCCAAAGCCGCACCGCTGGCTAAAGCGACCGAAAACGATAAGCCAATGCTGATCCCGATGGCTGCCATGGCTTTGGTGCGGTGTTGATCGCGTGTTAAATCTGCTGTTAAGGCCATTACCACCGCGGCAATCGCGCCACTGCCCTGTAAAAGCCGTCCAGCAATGACGGTATAAATAGAATCGGCCATAGCCGCCAAGACACTGCCCAATGCGAATAAAATCAGTCCGAAAAAAATGACTTTTTTGCGGCCGATACGGTCAGAGAGCATGCCAAATGGAATTTGCAACAAGGCTTGTGTCAGACCGTATGCGCCGATGGCCAGTCCGATTAATAAAGGTGTGCTGTGACTGTATTGCTGTGCAGATAAAGAGAATACCGGCAAGATCATAAATAAGCCAAGCATTCGCAGTGCGAATATCAGCGATAAGCCTGAAATAGTGCGTTTTTCTGACCCGCTTAGTGCGGCCGTTACGGTTTGTTTTTGCGTCATGATAGCGAGACAGAGTATATTGATCCGTTTGATTTTACTACGGAACTTGCATGAAAAAAATCAGCATTCGCGGCGCCCGTACCCATAATTTGAAGAACATCGACGTCGACCTGCCGCGTGACTCACTGATTGTCATTACCGGCCTGTCAGGGTCGGGCAAGTCTTCATTAGCCTTTGATACCTTGTATGCCGAAGGCCAGCGCCGTTATGTGGAATCGCTGTCGGCTTATGCGCGGCAATTTTTGTCGATGATGGAAAAGCCCGATGTCGATCATATCGAAGGTTTATCACCGGCGATTTCTATCGAACAGAAATCGACATCGCATAATCCGCGTTCCACCGTTGGCACCATTACCGAAATATACGATTACCTGCGTTTGCTGTTTGCCCGCGCCGGTGAGCCGCGTTGTCCACAGCATAATCTGCCGCTGGCCGCGCAAACCGTCAGTCAAATGGTTGATACCGTATTGGCAATGCCGGAAGGCAAGCGACTAATCTTGCTGGCGCCAGTGATCCAGGATCGTAAAGGTGAACATCGCGATGTTTTGGAAGGCCTGCGGGCGCAGGGGTTTGTTAGGGCGCGAGTCAATGGCGAAGTCATTGAATTAGATAGTCCACCAGAACTGGAACTGCGCAAAAAACATACCATTGAAGCAGTGGTCGATCGCTTTAAGGTCCGTGCTGATATTCAGCAACGCTTGGCAGAATCGTTTGAAACAGCGTTAAAACTCGCCGATGGCGTCGCCAAAGTAGTGGCGATGGATGATGAGGCTGATGTCACGCTGTTTTCGGCGCGTTTTGCCTGTAGCCAATGTGGTTATTCGATCGCTGAACTTGAGCCACGGATGTTTTCGTTTAATAATCCAGCGGGTGCCTGCCCAACATGTGATGGTCTGGGTATGAAACAGTTTGTCGATCCGGCGCGTGTAGTGGCCCATCCGGAATTGAGTATGGCGGCCGGGGCGATTCGCGGCTGGGATCGTCGTAATGCCTACTACTATCAGATGCTGCTGTCTCTGTCGGCGCATTATCAATTTGATCTGGATACACCGTTTGAGGACCTGCCGGAAAATGTCCGGGAAGTAATTCTTTATGGCAGTGGTCGCACTGAGATTGATTTCAGTTATTTCAGTGACCGCGGTAAGCGGGTCAGCCGCAAGCATGTCTTTGAAGGCATCGTGCCTAATTTACAGCGCCGTTATCACGAAACCGAATCGGGCAGTGTCCGCGATGAACTGGCTAAATTTCATTCAGTACGCGCCTGCCCGGAATGTCATGGCGCCCGGTTGACCGAAGCTGCCCGTAATGTATTTATTCAACAAGCAAATTTGCCGGAGATCACTAGCCTACCAATTGGCGAAGCTAAACGCTTTTTTGATGAGCTGCAGTTACCGGGGAAACAAGGTGAAATTGCTGACAAAATTGTCAGTGAAATTGGTGCGCGCTTAAGTTTTCTGGTTAATGTTGGTCTGGATTATCTGAACCTAGCACGCAGTGCTGAAACTTTATCCGGCGGTGAAGCACAGCGGATTCGCCTCGCCAGTCAAATCGGTGCTGGTCTGGTCGGGGTCATGTACATTCTTGATGAGCCATCGATTGGTCTGCATCAACGTGATAATGATCGGCTGCTGGGAACGTTGACCCGGCTTCGCGATTTGGGCAATACCGTGATTGTCGTCGAGCATGATGAAGACGCTATTCGCAGCGCCGACTATGTATTGGATATTGGCCCCGGTGCCGGCGTTCATGGCGGCGAAATCGTTGCCCAGGGTACGCCCGCGGATATCATGAGCAATGAAAACTCGCTGACCGGCAAATATTTATCCGGCCGTCTTAAGATTGCCGTCCCGGAAAAACGCCAAAAAGCCCATGCTGGCAAAGTGATTGGCCTGCGCGGTGCTTGTGGCAATAATCTTCAACATGTTGATGTGGATATTCCGATTGGTCTGATGACCTGCGTCACCGGTGTCTCGGGTAGTGGTAAATCGACATTGATTAACGAAACGCTATTAAAATTAACGTCAAAAACGTTGAATGGCGCCTCCGATGAGCCGGCACCGCATACCGAAATTTTAGGTCTGGATCAGCTTGATAAAGTCGTGGCGATTAACCAAAGTCCGATTGGCCGTACGCCGCGTTCTAACCCCGCTACCTACACCGGCTTATTCACACCTATCCGTGAATTATTTGCCGGCACGCCGGAAGCTCGCTCCCGTGGTTATGGGCCGGGCCGGTTTAGCTTTAATGTTAGAGGCGGTCGCTGTGAAGCTTGCCAGGGTGACGGCCTGATTAAAGTTGAAATGCACTTTCTGCCCGATATTTATGTGCCGTGTGATGTCTGCAAAGGCCAGCGTTACAATCGGGAAACGCTGGATATTCGCTACAAAGGTAAAACTATCACCGAAGTGCTGGATATGACCATTGAAGATGCCAATGTGTTTTTTGAAAATATTCCGGTGGTCGCCAAAAAGCTGCAAACACTGATTGATGTCGGCCTGACTTATATCAAGCTAGGCCAGAATGCAACGACGCTTTCTGGTGGTGAAGCGCAACGGGTTAAACTGGCCAAAGAACTGTCGAAACGTGATACCGGCAAGACCTTATACATCCTCGATGAACCTACTACGGGCCTGCACTTTTTTGATATCGAACAATTGCTGAAAGTACTGCATCATCTACGAGACCGTGGTAACACTATCGTGGTCATCGAACACAATCTGGATGTTGTTAAAACGGCAGACTGGATTATTGATATGGGTCCGGAAGGAGGATCGGGCGGTGGTCAGATCATTGCGGTTGGCACGCCGGAACAAGTGGCGCAAGATAAACATTCGCATACCGGTCACTACCTGAAGCAATTACTGAAATGAGTCTGGAACAGGAAATTAAATTATCGGTCAGTGGTGCGCCGCTGGATTTACATGCGCTGGATTGGTTGCAGGACAAAGTGACCAGCCGCAAAACCCAATCGCTGCGCACCGATTATTTTGATACACCCCATTTCACATTACGTGACATGCGTATCGCGTTGCGGCTGCGTAAAGTCGAAGGTCAATGGCTGCAAACGGTTAAAAATGCCGGTCAGGTCAAAGACGGTCTGCACCAGCGCGAAGAGTGGGATCAGCCTTTATTGAGTGGCGAGTTTGATCAAGCGCTGCTCAGACAAACGCCACTGGCTCCTATCGTTGATGACTCGGGTCTGTGGAATCAATTACGCTGTATTTTTAGCACTGAATTTACGCGTGTCACCTGGGATCTGGATATTGATGGTACCCATATTGAGCTGGCCTACGATCAGGGCCGGGTTAAAACCGCCGATGCCGAAACACCGATTCATGAAATTGAGCTGGAATTGCGGCACGGTGATTTGGAAGTTTTAAAACGATTTGCCCGGGAATTAAAGCAGCACCTGCCTTTGCAGGATAATCCGGTTAATAAAGCGCAATTGGGTTATGAATTATTGAAAACGGATTAATGCAGCGACCAAAAATCCGGCGCATAATCAAATCGTAATAAGCCTTACCGTTCATTAAGTTAACCCTTTTTAAGGAGTGGCAAGATGAAGCAGAAATGGATTGTGGTCGCTGAAAGCAGCCGGGCAAGAATCTTTGTCGTTGACAGTAAGCATCAGCCGTTAATTGAAATCGATGATCTGGTGAATCCGGCCAGCCGTGTACAAAATCATGACTTGGTTGCCGACCGTCCTGGGCGTAATGCCCGGGGTGCCAGTCAGCATGCGTTGGAACCGCACAGCGATCCTCAAAAATTACAGGCCCAGCGTTTTGCTCAGTTACTTAGCGACCGTCTGGAAGTTGGCCGGGTCGGTGGCGATTTTAACGATTTAGTGATTGTGGCACCGTCAGGGTTTATGGGGTTATTGCGTCAGCAGATCAGCCATACCACGCAGAAACTCATCAGTCATACATTGACTAAAAACCTTATTCAAAAATCAGAAGCGCAGATTAGAGACTATATTTACGCTTAACAACTTTGCTCAGCGGGCTGATAAACCCCGGTGACTTTCAAATTTCCAGGTGCGGATAATGGTCAGCATATCGTTGTCCTTAAGGACATCGTCTGGAATATTGGCATAGGGCGCGCCCAGCCGGACAATTTTGATGGCGGCATCATCGAGTACTTTGTGACCGGATGATCGGGAAACGACGATACCATCGACCGGCACACTGCCGTCAGGACGAATATCGACCGATAACATCAGGCTGCCATTAATGCCTTTATCGCGGGCTTCCTGCGGGTAATTCATATTGCCGATACGTTCGACTTTCATTTCCCAGGCACGCATATAAGCCGCCGCGGCAAACTCTTTTGTCGCGGCGGAAATACGCCGTTTTTTCGGTCTTTCGCTTAGCGTTTTGCTGCTTTTGGCCAGTTGTTCTTGCAGGTTGCTGATTTCGCTACGTGCCTGCGCCATCATTTCGCGGGCGCTGGCTCGTTGTGCGGCCGGTTCGGCAACTTTTTCAGCCGATTCAAGTGTTTCAGTCTCGGCTTCAGCGCTTTCTACCTGTCGTTCAGCTACTTTACGGGTGATTTTCTCATCAGCAATTTCTGGTTCTGGCTTGGTTTCCGGTTTCGGCTCGGGTTCGGGTGTCGGTTCCGGTTGGGGCTCAGGTGTTGGTTCAGCAACCGGTTCGGGTTCGGGAATATCGGCTGGCGGCGTTATTAGTGGCACGGTTTCCAGCGGTTCGACTTCGGTCATTTCGACCGGCGGTGGCGAGGTTGGAGTGTCTTCTGCTAACGGAACTGGTAAATCGGGTGTTGGATCTGGCGTGGGCGTATCCATTTCGCCGCCACCTTCATTATCGGCCTGGGCTAGAAAATCAGCTTCTTCAGGTGCTTTTAAGGTTTGCTGTTTGACCAGCGTGATATCCAGATTATTAACCGGCGCGTTGGTCGGTGATGAAAACACATCAAAGCTGACACCAAGGATCACGGCAACGTGAATGATCACCGAGAAAAGCAGGGTGAAAATCAGACGATCGTTGCTGTAGTTATCCATGAAATCAGCTCAAATCAAGGAATATTGCGTAATACTGGCTCATCCTGATAACTGATGAGTTTGACCCTTTCGGCCATCGATGGGCTCATTTCCAGCCGACCGTCATGGGTCATTAACATGACATGTTTTAGGCCCATTTTGGCAGCCAGTTGCGGCCAGTCATCGCCGGCGACAAATAAGGCTGTCGCCGAGGCATCGGCGCGTGCAGCATTATCATCAATGACCGTGACCGACATCGCATGATCAGCGGGATAACCGGTGCGTGGATCCATAATATGCGAATAACGTTTGCCCTGGTATTCAAAATAGCGCTCGTAATCCCCAGAGCTAAACACGCTCTCATCATCATTAACGGTGACCGAAGCTAGCACACCATCCTGGCGGGGATGACGAATGCCGATATTCCACGGTCGTTTGCCATGTTGGCCAATCGCCCGTAAATCACCACCAATATTAATAATGGCATTATCTATAGCTTCAGCTTTCAGGACTTTAATCGCCGCATCAACGGCATAGCCTTTGGCAAAACCACCAAACCCCAATTTGGCTATCGGATTAATGCTGTGCAATTGACCGTTGTCGATAATAATGTCGTCCATAGTTGGATTAGCTGCCAGCCACTTATCAATGTCTGATTGCTCAGGCGGTGGTCGTGATTCAAACCAGTCATCCTGCTCATAACCCCACAAGGTAAATAATTGCCCGGCCGCAGGGTTAAATAAATGATTACTGTCACGTGCCAGTTGTTGCGCCTGGCTGATAACACCGATGACGTTATCATCGACGGCAATACTGTCACCGGCTGCGATGGCATCATTAATGCCGGTCAAAACACTGGGATGCCAGGCATGCCATAAATTATTAACATCAGAAAATGTGTCTTCCAGCTGGCCAACGGCACGCTCAAACGTCGCTTCGTCTTCACCATAAATGCTGACATCAATTTCAGTGCCAAAAGCATAGATTTTAGTAGTTCGCACCGGCTGTTCACCGCAGGCTGTGAGCAAGAATAGACTGAGCAAAATAAAACGCATCAAGCGCATAGTTGAGCCTCAATCGCAGTCATTAAATCATCGGCAATATTCAGATCATATAAACGATCCAATTCACGAATACAGGTCGGGCTGGTGACGTTGATTTCAGTCAGATAATCACCAATGACATCAAGACCGACAAAGAGCAGGCCTTTTTCACGTAGTTTGGGGCCCACCTGACTGCAAATCCAGTGATCCCGCTCAGTCAGTTCACGACCCTCTGCACGGCCGCCGGCCGCTAAATTACCGCGGGTTTCGCCATCGGCTGGGATTCGCGCCAACGCATAGGGCACCGGTTCGCCGTTGATAAGCAAAATGCGTTTATCGCCATCTTTGATAGCCGGTAAATACTGCTGCACCATCACTGATTTGGTGCCGTTTTCAGTCAGGGTTTCGACAATCACTGAAAAATTCGGATCGCCCTGCATTACCCGAAATATTGAGGCGCCACCCATGCCATCCAGCGGTTTAATAATGATGTCACCATGCTGCGCCTGAAATTCACGCATCAGTGATTTTTGCCGGGTTACCAGTGTCGGTGGGCAGCATTCCGGGAACCAGGCAGTAAACAATTTTTCATTGGCGTCCCGCAGGCTTTGCGGGTCATTCACAATTAATACACCTTTTGTCTGAGCTTGTTCGAGCAAGTAGGTGCTATAAATATATTCCATATCGAATGGCGGATCTTTGCGCATCAATATGGCATCCAGCGAATGCAGCGGCGCAATTTGCGCATCACCGAGCTGGAACCAATCATAAGGATCATCTTGCACTGTTAATGCTGCCATTGATGCCAATACCTGCCCGTCACGCAAAAACACATCTGACTGCTGCATATAAAAAATTTGCCAGCCACGGGCCTGCGCAGCTAACAACATGGCAAGGCTGCTGTCTTTTTTAGTATTAATGGCCGCAATCGGATCCATCACGATGCCAATACGTCGGGTCATGGGCTACTGATTCCTGTCAAATTCAGCTGTTATTGTACCGTATCGTTCACGGCAAATTGTTGTTACCACAATGCCTGTGAGTGATCGGCAACTCTACAAGCAGGGCGCATATTCGCTATAATCAATACATTCTAAAATTCGACCGAAAAGAGAACCTTCATGACTGAGCCTGCGGTGCCGGCAGCTACGCCAAAAACCTTTCAGGAACTGATTCTGCGCTTACAACAATACTGGGCAGAGCAGGGCTGTGTGTTACTCCAGCCTTATGATATGGAAGTTGGTGCTGGGACCTTTCATCCCGCAACTTTTTTACGTGCTATTGGCCCTGAGCCGTGGAGCGCCGCTTATGTGCAGCCATCGCGCCGGCCGACAGATGGCCGTTATGGCGATAATCCCAACCGCTTGCAGCACTATTATCAGTTTCAGGTTGTGATCAAACCGTCGCCGCTTGATATTCAGGATTTATATTTAGGCTCGCTGCGTATGCTGGGGCTGGATACCACCATTCACGATATTCGTTTTGTTGAAGATAACTGGGAATCACCAACACTGGGCGCTTGGGGGCTGGGCTGGGAGGTCTGGCTGAATGGCATGGAGGTCACCCAGTTCACCTATTTTCAGCAGGTCGGTGGTCTGGAATGCAGGCCTGTCACTGGTGAAATCACTTACGGTCTGGAACGCATCGCCATGTATTTGCAGGGTGTTGAAAGTGTTTATGATTTAGTCTGGGCCGATGGCCCGCTCGGCAAAGTCACCTATGGCGATGTGTTTTTGCAAAATGAAGTGGAAATGTCGGCCTATAACTTCGAACACGCCAATACCGAGCATTTATTTAACTTGTTTGATACCTGTGAAACCGAGAGTGAACGCATGATTGCGGCTGGCTTGCCATTGCCTGCTTATGAAATGGTGCTCAAAGCATCACATACCTTTAATTTACTTGATGCGCGGAAAGCAATTTCGGTCACCGAGCGACAACGGTTTATTTTACGGGTGCGTACGTTGGCACGTGCAGTGGCACAAGCTTATTTTGATCGCCGTGAATCATTGGGCTTTCCGATGTTGGCCAAGCAGGAGGTCAGCGCATGAGCCAGCAGGATTTTTTATTTGAACTGGGTACCGAAGAATTACCACCCACGGCACTGGGCACTTTAAGTTGTGCATTATTAGCCGGTATTGAGCAGGGGCTGAAATCGGCAGAATTGAGTTTTTCCAGTACGACGGTGTATGCGGCCCCAAGACGCTTGGCAGTCACCGTTTATGATTTGCAAACCCAGCAAGCCGATCGGCAAGTTGAAAAACGCGGTCCGGCCGTGAGTGCGGCGTTTGATGATGAAGGCAATCCCAGCAAAGCGTTGCAGGGCTTTGCCAGATCCTGTGGCGTAGAAGTGGATGCGCTGGAAACGCTGGAGACTGATAAAGGTAAATGGCTGGTATATCGCCAGCAACAAAAAGGTCAGTCCGCAGCAGAATTATTGCCGCAGATCATTCAGCAGGCACTGGACGCTTTACCAATTGCCAAACGTATGCGTTGGGGTAATTCCAGTGCCGAATTTGTCCGGCCGGTACACTGGCTGGTGATGCTGCTCGGTGAGGAAGTGGTACCGGCAAAGATACTCGACACCCAATCCGATCGTATTTCTTACGGTCACCGTTTTCATCATCCTCAGCCGATTCGTATTAACAGTGCCCGCAGTTATGCACCGCAGTTGGAAACCGAAGGTCATGTGATGGCTGACTTTGCTGCCCGTCGTGAAGCCATTCTGGGTCAGGTAACGGAATTAGCCAGCACGCTGGGTGGTGAAGCGATTATTGATAAAGATTTGCTTGATGAAGTCACCGGTCTTGTTGAATGGCCGGTGGCCATTGCCGGCAGTTTTGATAAACGCTTTCTTGAGCTGCCACCACAAGCATTGATTTCGTCGATGCAAGGCCATCAGAAATATTTTCCGGTACAAGCTAACCCCGGTCAGCTGTTAGCGAATTTTATTACGGTTTGTAATATTGAAAGCCGCGATATGGCACAGGTGATTGCCGGTAATGAGCGGGTCATTCGGCCACGGCTCAGTGATGCGGCATTTTTCTGGGATACCGATCGTAAGCAACCTTTATCGGCAAGACAAGAACCGTTAAAAACTATCATCTTTCAGAACAAGCTGGGCACGGTTTACGATAAATCGCAGCGGGTGGCCAAACTGGCAGCGGTGATTGCTGAAAAAATCGGCGTCGATGCCGCGCAAGCTCAGCGTGCCGGTGAACTGGCAAAGTGCGATTTATTGACCGAAATGGTTGGTGAGTTCCCGGAATTACAGGGCATTATGGGTCGCAATTATGCGACGCTTGATGGCGAGCCAGCTGCGGTTGCCAATGCGCTGGATGAGCAATATATGCCACGTTTTGCCGGTGATGATTTACCTGCTGGTGGTATCGGGCAGGCGCTGAGTTTGGCCGAAAAGCTGGATACGATGGTAGGTTTATTTGGCATCGGTCAACCACCAACTGGTGCCAAAGATCCTTTTGCTTTGCGGCGTGCGGCCTTGGGCGCGTTACGGATTATTATCGAAAAGCAGCTGGATCTGGATCTCGCTGAATTGTTGCAAATCGCAGTCGATAATTTTGCTGATAAGCTCACTGAAAAAGCCGTTGCCGTTCAAGTCCAGAATTATATGTTTGATCGGCTGCGCGGTTATATTCTGGATAACGGCTTTACCGGTGACACGTTTGAAGCGGTGCTGGCAGTAGCGCCGAGCCGGCCCCTGGATTTTATGCAGCGATTGGAAGCGGTCAGTGGTTTTCGGGCTTTACCGGAAGCTGATGCGCTGGCGGCCGCTAATAAGCGGATCGATAATATACTGCGGAAAAATGGCGCTTATGATCAGCAATTAGGCCTCAAAGCCGACTTACTCAATGATCAGGCGGAACAGGATTTGGCAGCGCTGGTGATGCAAGTACAGCAAACGGTGGCGCCATTAATGCTGCAGGCTGATTATTCTGGTGTATTAAAGCGTTTGGCGACGATGCGTGACAGCATTGATAAATTTTTTGATGATGTCATGGTGATGGCCGATGATCCGGCTGTGCGCGATAATCGTTTGGCGCTACTCAATCAAACCCGGGCATTATTTATCGGTGTTGCCGATATTTCCTGTCTGCAACAATAAACGGAGGCTGCCATGTCGTTGATTATTCTGGACCGCGATGGTGTGATTAATCACGATTCGGAGGATTTTATTAAATCGCCGGCCGAATGGGAGCCTATTGAAGGCAGTCTGGAAGCAATTGCCCGCCTCAATTATTCTGGCTTCCGGGTGGTGGTGATCACCAACCAGTCAGGGATTGCTCGCGGTTTGCTGGATGTAGAAATGCTCAACCGCATTCACAGCAAAATGCGCCGTATGTTATCGCAAGTGGGGGGGCGGATTGAGGCAATCATGTTTTGTCCGCATGGCCCTGAGGATAATTGCAGTTGTCGTAAACCCAAACCTGGATCGTATAACGATTTAGCCCATCGGCTGCGTATCAGTTTGGATCATGTGCCGGCAGTGGGTGATTCGATCCGCGATATTCAAGCAGCGCAAACGGCGGGTGCCCGGCCGATTCTGGTACGAACTGGTAATGGTGCGAAAACTGAAGCGGCGGGTATTCCCGAGGGGGTGACGGTTTATGATGATTTAGCAACTGTTGCTGATGCATTGCTGGAGCCGGCAGCTTGATGATTTGGCTTCGTTCCACGCTGTTTTTTATTGTCTATAGTGTTAGCGCAGTACTGTTTTCCTGTCTTGGCGTTCTGCTCTGGCCATTACCGTTTAAATTTCGCTACCGGATTATTAGTCGCTGGGCCGTCTGGAATATCTGGCTGCTGAAAATTATTTGTGGCATTAAACTGGAAGTTGAAGGCCGTGAGTTGATTCCAAATGAGCCTTGCGTGATCCTCTGCAAACATCAATCTGCCTGGGAAACGCTGGCGTTGCAGGCGGTGTTTCCGCCCCAGGTCTGGGTGTTGAAACGTGAACTACTTTGGCTGCCGTTTTTTGGCTGGGGTTTGGCTTCGTTGAATCCAATTGCCATCGACCGTAAAGCAGGTCGTAAAGCGCTGGCGCAGATCATTGAGCAGGGTAAAGATCGTTTGGCTTCGGGTGCTTGGGTGGTGGTGTTTCCGGAAGGCACGCGGATGCCGGTGGGTCGCTTAGGCAGATTTGGTATTGGTGGTGCGCGTTTGGCAGTGGAGGCTGGGGTGCCCGTGGTCCCGGTTGCCCATAATGCTGGGAGTTTTTGGCCGAAACGTGGTTTTTTGAAAAAACCGGGTGTGATTAAAATGCAAATTGGCGCTAAGATAATTTCGCAAGGTCAGTCAGCCGTCAGCATCAATCAACAAGTTGAATCGTGGATGGCCGAAGTAATGACGCGACTCGAGGGCAGCCGTCCAGTAAAACCGGCAAAACTTAGCGAAGGTGGCTAACGTGGCAAGAGCTGAAGGCATACTGCGTTTATTAATTGTCGATGATTCGCTGACTGATACCGATGAGGCCGTTAATATATTGCGCAGTGCCGGTCATGCCGTACGTGCCACGCGCGAAGATAATTTTCATGCGTTGGAAGAGCTACTCAGCAATCAGACATGGGATTTACTGGTTTGTCGCGATCATCTGCCGAACTTAACGCCTTTAGAAATCATTAATTTATTGCAGCGACTGGGTAAAGATCTGCCTTGCCTGGTCATTTGCGGTGATAGCCATGCTGAAAAAGAATTATTCCGCTGTGGTGCTCAAGATGTGGTGCTTCAGGGCGATATTGATCGGTTGCAATTTGCTGCTGAGCGTGAGTTGGCGAATTTGAATGTCAGACGTTTGGCACGCCGTAATGAACGGGCATTATGGGAAAGTGAAAAACGCTCACAGGCACTGTTGGAAAGTTCGCGTGATGCTGTCGCCTACATGCATGAAGGCATGCATATTTATGTTAACCGAACTTATCTGACGCTATTTGGCTATGAAGAAGCAGAGGATGTCGATGGTTTACCGATTCTGGATCTGATTGCCGTTGAAGATCACCCGAAATTTAAAATAGTCTTCCGGCAGTTTGCAGAAACCACTGATGCGTTACCACAAACCGTTACTGTGCAATGCCTGAAGGCAGATGGTGAGGTATTTGATGCCAATATTGAGTTTTCCCATGCCAATGTTGAGGGCGAAGACTGCACGCAGGTGGTCATTCGTGATGATAATATCTTTAATGGCAATAATTCCAAACTAAGTTTACTGCGCGATCATGATTTATTGACTGGCCTTTATAACCGTAGCCGATTTAGCGATGAGTTGGAAAAAGCCATTAATTCAGCAGCCGAAGGGCTGGGTGATGCTGAATTGCTGTTTATCGTGCTGGATGATTTTCAGGCTATCAAAGAACAGGTTGGCCTGAGTACCAGCGATATGGTTATTAAAAGTGTCGGTGATTTATTACGCCGGACCTTAACAGATGGCGAAATCCTGGGGCGTTTCGCGGATCAGGCATTTGCTGTTATTGTGCCGAGCGCTAATGAACGGGAAGTCGACAATCGTGCCGAAGCTTATCGTAAGGCGATTGATGAGTATGTGTCGCAAGCCAATGGCAAAATTATAGATTTGCATTGTAGTGTCGGTATCAGCCGGATAAGTGAAAATGTCGCTTCAGCCTCTGTGGCTCTGGAAAATGCCGATCGTGCCTGCACCTGCGCGCAGAAAGCTGGCGGTAATCAAATTGCCCGTTATCAACCGGTGGAACAAACACAGCCACAGCCGAATAGTCAGCAGTGGCAGCACATTCTCGAAACGGCGATGCAAAATGATGATTTCTTTTTGCATTTCCAGCCGATTGTTAGTTTGCATGGTCCTGAGCAAGAGTTATATGAAGTCTTGTTGCGTTTGAAGCTGGATTCGGGCAAAACGCTGAAAGCTGAAGAATTCATTGATACTGCAAATCGCCTGCAGATGATGACAGAAATTGATAAGTGGGTGATTCGCAGAGCATTGGCAATGCTCAGTGAACATCACAAACAGCGGGCCAGTACCCGGTTCTTTATCAAGCTGTCCGAGCAAACGCTGCATGAGAAAGATTTTGTTGATTGGTTGTCAGTCAGCTTGCAAGCGCAAAATCTGAAAGGTGACTCGCTGGTGTTTGAAATAAGTGAAACAGCTGCGCTGGATAACCTAGTACAAAGCAAAGAGACCATTGCCAAGTTGAAAAAAATTGGCTGTGAATTTGGCCTGGAGCATTTTGGTAGTGGTATCGATTTCTCACACAGCTTGCATGAGTTGGATGTTGACTATCTGAAAATTAACGGTAATTTTGTCGAAAATATGGCCCATGATCTGGAAAATCAGGCAGCGGTCAAAGCCATTATTGATATGGCCAAACAAGCCGAGAAACGTTGTATTGCAGAATTTGTTACTGATGCCAATAGTTTGGCATTGTTATGGCGCTTGGGCGTTGATTACGCGCAGGGTTTTTATATTCATGAGCCATCACCGGAACTTGACTACAATTTCGATGAAGAAGCGTAGAGAGAATCTAAACAAACCCTGATAAAAGCCCCGTTTTTATTGGTTTTTTGTACTTTTAGCGCTGTTGCAACGCTGCAATCCGCGATTCAAGTGGCGGATGGGTCATAAATAACGCACTTAATCCGCCTTTTTTACCACCGGAAATACCCAGAGCGTGTAATTGATCCGGTAATGGTTCGGTGGATGTGCCTGCCAGACGTCTTAAAGCAGCAATCATTTTGGGTGCGCCTACCAAATTAGCAGCGCCGGCATCAGCCCGGAATTCACGCTGACGACTAAACCACATAACAATAATACTGGCCAGAATCCCCAAAACTAACTCAGCAACAATCGATGTGATCCAAAAGGCCGGACCATGACCATTTTCGGTTTTGAATACCATCCGATCTACCAGATGACCAAGTATCCGCGACAGTACAATGACAAAAGTGTTTACGACACCCTGAATCAAAGCCATGGTCACCATATCGCCATTCGCAATGTGACTGACTTCATGCGCCAGTACGGCTTCCACTTCATCTTCGGTCATGGATTGCATTAAACCGGTGCTGACGGCGACCAGCGCATTATTCTTATTGGCACCAGTAGCAAAAGCATTGGGCTGCGGTGCATTGTAAATAGCAACTTCCGGCATACCGATACCGGCTTTTTGTGCCTGACGGGCGACTGTTTCCACCAGCCAGCGCTCAGTATTATTGCGCGGCTCAGTAATAACTTCTGCACCAGTCATGCGTTTGGCGGTCCATTTAGAAATCATCAGTGAAATAAACGAACCACTGAAACCAATCACCGCTGCCATAATCAGCAGCGCATTCATGTCCAGACCACCCTGCTCGTTGAGCATGCCATCAATACCCAACAGTCGCATGGTGAAACTGAGGACAGCTAAAACCGCGATATTGGTGCCGAGATATAACATGATGCGTTTCATTAATGGATCTCCGTGTTTGACTGACGCTTTATATGGCGCTGTTTAATGGCTTTTCAAGCGTATTTTGTAATTGTAATTGCAACTTTGTTGCCAGATCTTGACCCTGTTGCAAGGCATCCTCTGCTTTCTGATCAAACAGCAGGCTACAGATCACCTGATTTCTATCGAATACAGTTCCTGCTGCCGGCAAATCACAAGCATATTCAGGCCAGTCAAACGGTCCCGGAATCGTTAAGTACTGACTGGCATAACAGCAATACCAAACGCGGTGCGGGGCGACAGGTAAATTTTCAATATCAGGCAATTGCCCCTGACAGGCTTGTAAATGCCAGTCGATCAGTGGCCAATCGGCCGGTAAACACTGTAGCGAAGCGCTTGGCCGAGGATTTAACTCCAATAGCCAAATGTGCGCCTGATCATCAATGATGACATCCAGCGATTGATAGCCGCGTAAGTCTAATGCCTGGCTGAGCTTTTCACAGATTTGTAACAGCCATAATCGCTGCGAGTCGCTTATCTCAAGGCTGTTGGTAACTGCCAATAGTTGATAATCATCTTGTTCGGGCGCCCGACAATATTGCCGATTAAGACTGATTAGCCGGACCGCGCCAGCTGCAGCGATAAACAACACGGAACCGCTGCGACCGTTGATTTTTTGCTGGTAATAAACGCCGGATGGCGCAGGTAGATCGGGACGCTGAATATGACCTCCCCCCCAGTGCTGAGACTGCTTTTGTAAAAAGTTATCGGAGTTGGCTGGACGGGAAAATTGACTCGGCGGATAACGGACTGACAAATCTGATAACAGTGCAAACCAGCGAGACGGTGTCAGACAGGTTTGCAAAGCTGACAAGCCATTATTAGCTGATTGAATATTGGCCGGTAGAAGTGCCAGGCAATTAAAAAACCGCTCAAGTCCGGTGCCAATAATCAAAATGGCTGGTTGCTTGTTCGCCAGTTCTTGAATCGTTTGCAGAAACTGATGGTCGCTGAGCTGATCGAGGTCAGTCAACAGCAGATGTTGTTCGGTAATCGCAAGGGTATCAATATCGGCAAACTGATCGGCAACCCGGACTGGATAACCGGCCCGGTGCGCCATTTGTGCCAAGAATCGCCCGCTTTGGGCGATAATCAGGATCAGTGGTTTTGGATATTGTTCAGACCAGTTTACGGGCACCATCAAAGGCATTACGGAAGTCCAGGTATACCGGTTTGTCGCTGGCCAGCGTTTCTTTAAGTAACGCCTGCTGAAGCTTGTATTTAACATTACCGATGGCCAATGCACCAATGCCGACGGCATTCGGGCAATTTGTTGCCAGTTTTAACGGTGTGCCATTATCCATCAGTTCAACACCTTCAATACCGAGCGGCGCAACCGCATTGACATCACCGGCGACTTTTAACTGTTGCGCATCACCTAGAACGGAAGCATTGAGCACTTGAATACCCGCTTTGGCGGCGCAGAAAACCACATCAGCATTGGATAATAAACGGGCTTTATCAGCATCGGAGGCGGCGGTGGTGCCTCGCAATGTTACCCCGTAGCGTTTTTTGGCTTCATCAGCGAATTCCAGCGCCGTATCGATTGAGAAGTGATCAACGATCGTTGTGTCAGCGCCTTGTTGGGCGGCAATGACCGCTGTGGCCAGACCGACCGGACCGGTACCACCGAAAACAACAGCACGGCAGCCTTTGAAATCCTGTTTAAAGTTTTTCTTCAGTTCGCGTTCAACGCAGGCAACCAGTGCTGCAGCCGTGGTGAAAGCACCACTGGGATCGGCAAATACCGAAATTTCAAACGGTGGCGACATGGCATTTTTGGCTGCTTCAAGCATATCCATAGCCACACCGATATCGCGGCCACCGATAAACATGCCGGTCATTTTGACGCCGGCCGGACCACGCGAAAAAATCGCATCTTGTACTAAGCCCGCGACTTCTTTCAGCTCGACATTGTTGTAGGGCATCAACACATCGTAGCCGGCATCCAGCGCCATATTGATATCAAACGGACTGTTATGTTTCATCGGGTTAATCATGTGAATGATCGAACGTCTAGCCATGATGACTCCTTAATTGAGAAATTGTCGGTGGCGCTGCCAAATGCTTGATACGGGCACCCTGCTGGGCCGCCTCGCTGATATTAATTACAATATTTTCAAGTGCAGGTTGCTGCGCGCAAGAAGCCTGTAAATGCTGTTGTAGTTGTTGCGCCGCGGCATCACTGTCGACAAAAACACAGCCTGTCGGTCCCCAGGAACTCTGGGCTATGCCTTGATGACCGGCTTGCCTTGCTAGTTCAACTAATTGTGCAACATTTGGGCTGGTAAATAAGCCACCCTGAATGGGCGCAAAATGCGCGCCAATCAGTTCCTGTATCTCAGTAACAGCGCTGCCAAAAGCATCAATATTCTGCTCAGCCAGGGCTGGTAATAATTGCATCAGCGTTAACTGACAAATTGCCTGACTATTGGCTTTTGGAAAATCGGGTAATTGGCTGAATGCCTGACGTTCAGCTTCGCCATGCACGCCCTGATATTGAGGATCAAAAATCAACAATACCCGCCATTCAGCCGGAAAAGGCATATTAATAAGCATTGGCGGCAGCAAACTATTTTCACCAAGACCACCATCGACCACAAAACCGCCGTGATCAAAGGTATTGATGCCAATACCGGATCGCTGACCACGCGCCATAATTATGGCAATTTCAGCAGTACTCATTGGTAGTTTATAAAACTCAGCCAATGCGCGACCAATCGTTAATGCTAATTGGGTACCCGAACCGAGGCCGGCATGCTCCGGGATTAACTCATGCACCGTTAGTGCTGGCTTAGTGACGATATGCTGTAAATCGGGCCGGCAATGGCTGATAAAGCGCTCAACCAGATCGGTGATTTTGCTGACCACTGCTAGGTCATCAATACCGCCAACCGTGATGGTCTCTGCACCGGTAACCTGAATAACCGTTTGATGACTGTTAATAGCAAGGCCGATGCTGCCAAAACGACGTCCCAGGCTAGCGCCCAGATCCAGAAAGCCCAGATGCAGTCGGGCCGGCGTGCTGACTTCAATCAGCGCCGCCGGATTAAAAGAGAGATTGGCCGTTGTCTTCACTAACCGTTGTCAATTTTGCAGGCAATATCGTAAAGCGTGGTTTCATCAAGGAACAGTTCATTGCTATCAAATAATGACGATACCGCCCCGCGGTGTACTTTCATTTTGAAGTTTCCGATGGCGATAGCACCATAAAAATGAACACCTTGCTTTTCAACGCCATCATCCATGACTTCCAGACCTTCAACGCCCAGCGGTGGCACGGCATTAACGTCGGCAATGACTTCCAGTGTCTTGCTACTGGTCCAGCTTGTTTCAGAAACAATACAGACGCCAGCAGGACCTGCGGCGATGGCGACATGGGCATCTTTCAATAATTTGGCCACCGATTCATCGCTCCGGGTTTCACCGGGAATGATATCAACGCCATAGGCTTTTTTCATTTGGTCGGTAGTGGCTTTACTGCGTTGTAGACTACGGGAAGTCAGTATGATTTGACCGGCACCTTCTTTAATTAAATATAATGCAGTGCGTTGACCGACCGGGCCGGCGCCCAAAATGACGACTTTTTTGCCGGTAATGTCATAGTTGTTCATGACTTTTCGAGCAATGGCCGCAGCAGTGGTGTTTGAGCCATTCGGATCCAGCATCACCGAAACTCGCACCGGGCCAAAAAAGGCTTTTTTAACCGCCTGACCGACCAGTTCGCTGGCAGGTACGTTGGAGCCACCGATGAAGATAGCACTGTTTTTCAGGTTTTTGCCGCCGCGGGTAAAAATCATGCCATGTACATGTGATGTGACATTATCCGGTGTTGTCTCAGCATGGGTGATAATATTATCAACGCCGGAATCATAAGCAACTACTTGATCAAAAGTGCTTGCCACCGGATCGGTGTCAAGGTGCAACAACAATTTTTTCATCGGGTTCTCCTGTTCAGCGCCGAATAGTTGCATGATTAAACATTAAATTTTACCTTATCTTGGCATGATCAGGAAAATTAACATGGCCGTTTGCTTAGCATTTTTGGCGTTTAGGAACTTAACTTGCTAAATGAATTACTAAGAGCCACCATAACAAGAGAAGAAGGGAGTAATGAATGACTAAAACTAGTTTAACGATGCTTGTCGCCGGTATGGCTTTTTTACCGGGCTTGGCGATGGCCGATGACCATAGTGAACAAGATTTCTCTACGGTTACTAAAGTACAGTACGTGCAGGATTGTATGACTGCCAACGGCGATATGAATGTTTATGAAAGCGTTCACAAATGCTCATGTGTCGTTGATCAAATTGATGCCGCTTTTACGCAAACTGAATTCGAAGATCTGAGCACAGGTTATATGTACAAAAACCTGCCAGCAGATAGAGGTGCACAATTCCGTGATGATGATCTGCTGAATGAGACTATGGATAAATACGATGTCGTCATTAAAGCCGCTTATCAGGAATGTAAACTCTAATAAGTTGCGCGATAGATAATGATAAAAAGGCGCGTTAAGCGTAATGCCGGTCAGTTAAGCTGGTCGGCATTTCTTTTTTTGATGGGGTAGGTGTTTTTATTGGACTTAACCACCCTCG